>NZ_JBHSMH010000005.1:0-570079 GCF_042655365.1 Cohnella suwonensis
ATCTTTTCTGGCCATAAAAAATCCTCCCCTGACTGATTCTGAGGAGGATTATCTCATAGCGATTAGCGGGCTTGAAGGTGGGGAAGGTTTGACGCTTACGTTTCAATGACAACATCGCTTAAGCTGTATAGTAATCAGAATCAATTAATTGCTTCTAGCGTAACTTATGGCGTTTCCGTCATTTCCTTAAATATGACGGCAGGAGAAGTCGTGCGTATAGACGCTAGCACTACCTTCAAGGCCGGTTTAATTGTGTATTAAATTCGGACGGATACTGAATAAAACCTGCTCATAGCGAGATGGAAGGCCGTGACAGGTTGCTGGTTGGTGACCTGTTTGGCCCTTATTATGCACCTCTCTACCAGTATCGGCGAGCGCTGAAATCATGTAATGTAGAGCCTCCTTCAGTAGAAGGAGGCTCTTTCACGTTTATATCGCATGATGCGGGGATCAATCGTATGCGCCTATTCGCCAACCCACATTTTAGAAATATTTTCGAATTGGTTTCGAGGGAGTTTAGACTCCTCCTTTAGACTAAGGTTGTAAGCAAGAGAAACCATACAATCTTAAAGGAGCGAGTAAGATATGAAGAAGAGAAACCAATGGTTGATGATCGGCGGAGCGGCTGCTGCGGTGACGTTGTTTACGGCGACGGCGTTCGCGTACACCCCGAATACGGAGGGGTACAACGCGTTCAAAGAGGTGCTGAAGGCGAACCAATTGTCGGGCAAAGCTTTCGAGAGCGCGACGATGAACGGAAACTTCACCGTGACGGTCGATGGCAAGTCCGTGCTGATCGCGGACGGTAAGACGAAGGTGGCGGACGCGGAAGACGGACACATCGTGAGCAGCGACTTCGACTTCACCCTCATGGGCGTCGCGCGCAGCGGCAGTCTGTACAGCAGCGGCGATGAAAGCATCTATATGGTCGACCGCACGCACGATCTACACTATCAGGTGATCAACCTTGACAAGGAGAACGCTGGCAAGCACCGCGAGCGGCCTGATGAGGACGACTTCCATGGCCGCTCGATGAGCAAAGCGGAAGAAGTGCTTCTCGATTTCATGGTCGGCGACCTCAAGGATAATTTCAGCGTGTCGAACCATGCGGACGGCTCGAAGACGATTACGGCTGACATTGACGAGAAGGATATTCCGCTTCCGATTCGCCTGCTGATGGACGTGGCGGAGTCTAAGGACGGGATTGAGCGCAAGCATGCGGAGGAAGTGCCGGCAGAATGGGAGCGAATCAAGGAGCTGCCTTTCTTCCAAGGACTTAAAGACATCAACTTCGAAGAGCAAGTGCCGGAGCTGACGAAAGATTTCGCGATTGAGCACGTGATGCTCCAATTCACGGTGAATGCGGACAACGAGCTTCAGAGCGTGCAAGGCGAGCTTGAAGTAAGCGGCAAGGACGAAGCGGGCGTTGCCCACACGGTGGAGATCGAAGGCGCGGGTGATGTCAGCGGCATTAACGCGACGACGCCGGACGTGTACGACCCTGCCGGAAAGAACATCGAAATCATCGACGCGGCAACGTTCGAAGATCGCGGCTAACATCACGATAACGGGAGGACCTGTCTTATGTTCGAAGTGAACGATTTGTCGAAGGTCTACCCCGGCGGCCGCGGGATCCAAGGGCTCAATCTCACCGTACTTCCCGGTGAGGTTGTCGCCTTATTGGGGCCGAACGGCGCCGGGAAGACGACAGCACTGCAAGCGATGGCCGGTTGGCTCGAAAGCGACCGCGGGAATGCGCGTTTGGACGGCGCTTCCGTCGCCGACCAGCCCGAGCAGACGAGGCCGTACATGGGTTTGATGATTGGCGAGCCGACGCCGTACCCCTATCTCACGGGTTACGAGTATTTGAAACTCTATCACAAGCTGTACCCGGGCATTGACGAAACGCGTATTCGGCAGACGATAGAGCTTGTGGGCATGTCGAACCACCAACAGCTCAAAATCAAGAAGTACTCCACCGGTATGAAACAGCGGATTGAGCTCGCTAGCGCGTTGCTCCATCGGCCGAAGCTGCTGCTGCTCGACGAACCGTTCTCGGGCATGGACATTGAGGGTCGGCGGGAGATGGCCAAGATATTGCGCAATCTCGTAGCCGAGACGGGGATGAGCATCATCGTCTCGTCGCATCAGGTGCACGACATCGAGGATTGGATTACGCATGCATGCATTATTTACGAAGGGCGGCATGTCGGTACCTCGAGCGTCGCACAGATTCGGGAATCGTTCCCTAGCGTAGAGGATTACTATTTGCACGGTATCGCGCAAGAAAGGAGCGGGGCCGCATGATCGCGCAATTGAACTATCTCACGGGCGAAGAACTGCGTAAGCTGCTTCGCGGAGGCAAGCTGAAGGTGCTGCTGCTGCTCGCCTTCCTGATCGGCGTCTTCTTCGTCTTCATCGGCGACCGTATCGGGCTGGACGACAACCTCCCGTCGACCTCGTTGGAACTGTTGCTTGCGATCGTGTTCCCCTTATTCATGGTGTCGCTAGGCAGCGACCTCATGGTCGGCGAATTTAAGGACCGTACGATCAAGCATGCGCTGAAGCTGCCGGTCAGCCGAGAGTCCCTCTATATGGGGAAAATGCTCGCAGGGTGGACCGCCGGTGCTTTGATCGTGTTAAGCGTGTTCGTGCCGACGTTGATCGGAAGCATGGTGCTACAGGGGGTGCCAGCCCCCTCCGAGCTGGGGGCGAGTTTGGCTGAACTCGGCGGCGCGATTCTGTTCTGCGGATTACTAGTGGTGTTGGTTAACTGCGTGTCTTTATGGACGGGGAGCGGCGGAGTCGGGCTATTGGTATGCGTTGTGCTGTGGCTGGCGATGGGCGTCGTCGGCTTACTCGAACCGCAGTTAAGCCGATTCTTCGTCACCGACTTCACGGATTGGGTGCGGCCGTTTCTGTACGCAGGCGATGCCGGCGCGTCGGTCTCGGCATTGCTATTTATAACAGCCTACTATATCATTGGCACTATATTGGGCTTGTTAGCCTTCCAAAGAAAAGAGATCTAATAGATGTCTATTCGACTGAAGCTCATTTTAACGTATCTCATCGGCATTGTGCTGACCGCGGCGATCGTCACGGTGACGGGCATCGGAATCGTCACGGGGGTCGTCTCGTATTTCGCAAGCAGCATCGCGAAGGATCAAACCCCGCGCGAGGCGTTTGAGCGGGGCATCGATGTGATCGTGGACCTGCGCTATACGGAGCGGTATAAGCCGGAGGAGTTGGTCTCTCCCGCATTCGCGAGCCTGATAGGAGACCGACTGAGGCCGTTCGAGGGCTTCCTCGTCGTCCAGGAAGGCGAGCGATGGGAAAGCTACGGCGCGCTCAAGGAAGAGGATGCGTTCCTTGCGCAGCTGCGGAAGAACGTTTCGAAGCCGGGACAGCATGCGGACGGCGCGTTCACGGAGAGTACGTGGGAAGGACGCGATTTGCTCGCGCTGCGGTACGATTTTCCGGCAATCGACGATCCCTTAACGTATTATCTCGTCATCGACGTGACGGAGACGTGGACGAAGGGCAACCGTTTCCCGTTTTTTGTGCTTTTTGGCATTGCGATCTTACTTGGGATCATTCTAGTCCCGTTGATCTGGATTACGACGAAGGATATCGTCAGACCGCTGCGGCAGCTTGAACTAGGTTCCCGCCGAATCGCGGAGGGGGATCTGAACTTCAGCCTGCAATCGAAGGTGCGCAACGAAGTAGGCAACGTGATCAACTCGTACGAGAAAATGCGCAGCGAGCTCCAGCAATCGATTGGAGCGCAACTGGCGCTGGAGGAGAACCGCAAAGAGCTGATCTCGAACATTTCGCATGATTTGAAGACGCCGCTCACCTCGATTAAGGGATATGTGGAGGGGATTCGGGAAGGCATCGCGAACGACCCGGAGAAGCTGAGGAAGTATATCGACGTTATTTATACGAAGACGCTCGACATGGACCGGATGATCGACGATCTGTTCCTGCTGTCGAAGCTGGATCTCGAGCAAGAGAAGTTCCACTTCGATGCGGTGTCGCTGGAGGAGTTCTACCGGCAGACCATGAGCGAGCTGTACATCGAATATGAGAGAGCGGGCATACGGCTGACGGGCGAATACGAAGCCGGATCGGATGCTGTCGCGACGATGGATGCCCAGAAGATCAAGCGAGCCATCCTGAACATCGTCGGCAACTCGGTGAAGTTCATGGATAAGAAGGAACCGCATATCCATGTGTATTTCGGCCGGCAATCGGAGACGTGGGTTATCGCGGTGAGGGATAACGGTCCCGGCATGGAGCAGAGAGAAATAGAGCGGATTTTCGACCGGTTCTATCGGGCGGACGCCAATCGGAATCTGAACGTGGCGGGCTCCGGGTTAGGTTTGGCCATCGTGAAGCAAATCGTCGCGTTTCATGGCGGGACGGTTACCGCAAGAAGCGAGCCTGGGCAATCTATGACGGTGATGTTTACGATACCGATGAATCGGTCTCGAGCGTGACGGGAGAGAGTAAGAAGATGACGAAGCGGAAAGTGTTAATCGTCGAGGACGATCAAGCGATCGCCGAGTTGGAACGGGACTACCTTGAGGTACACGGCTATGAGGTGACCCTTCGGGCAGACGGCCGACAAGCGCTGGAAGAAGCGTTGGAGCAAGCGTACGATCTTATTATTCTAGACGTCATGCTCCCGGGCATGGATGGCTTCGACATTTTGCGGCGGGTTCGCGAGACGAAGTTCATTCCGGTGCTTATGGTGTCCGCCCGCAAGGAGGATATCGACAAGATCCGCGGACTCGGCTTGGGCGCTGACGATTACGTAACGAAGCCGTTCAGCCCGTCGGAACTCGTGGCGAGGGTGAAGGCCCATCTTGAACGGTATGACCGGTTGACCGGGACCGCGGCAGGCGCCGGTTCTTCTTCACCTGTGCGAAAGATGCGTGAGCTGAACATTCGCGGACTTGCGATTCAGGTCGATGCCAGACGGGTGACGCTGGACGGGCAAGAGATCACGATGACCGCTAAAGAATTCGACTTGCTGCTCTTTCTCGCGGAAAATCCGGATCGGGTCTATTCCAAGGAGGAACTGTTGGATAAGGTGTGGGGTATCGATAACTTCGGGGATTCCGCCACGGTCACGGTCCACGTCGGGAAGATCCGCGACAAAATTCAGAAGGACCCGGCAAAGCATCAGTTTATCGAGACGGTATGGGGCGCGGGGTATCGGTTTAAGGTGTGAATGCGTATGGGGGGACCTGTTGCGCTCCACACTTTCTTGGGCAGTCTCTGCTGATTAGGCGGGACTGTTTTTGCCGTATGGGCGTGCCCATAAGCACGCATCTTCAAGCCCGCCGAATATGGGTTTCCTCTATAGCACCAATGCCCATAAATACGGCGCTTCAAGCTGGAGGGGAGGAGCTGACGCGACAGCCCCTTACGCTTTCGTTGAAATGGACAATATCGGGAACTTTATTAAAACAAAACTTCGTAGTCTAATCACTGATGTTCCTCTTAAAGAGAAAGATATTCAGAATGCTGTTGAATTTTTATTTATCGGGAGAAACTTTACAAAGGGAATTGATTATGACAGAGAATCAGGGAAATTCAATTTTTCTGGAAGAGAATACATTCCCGATTTTATTCTTCCTAAGCTAAGAACTTGTATTGAAGTAAAGTTGTTAAAAGAGCCATCTAAACGCTCGAAAGTCATTGAAGAAATCAATGCAGATATAACCGCATATTCAAAAGAGTACGATACTATCTTATTTGTTGTATATGATGTAGGAATTATAAGGGATGAAGTAGAGTTTTGCAGAGATATAGAGAATATTACTGGAGTACGGCTTATTATCGTAAAACATTAAAATGAATAAGATTTGTACAGTGGTAACAGGGGGGAGTTAATTGATAAAAACTGATGATCTAATTGATAATAAGCGAGATAGAGATAGTCAGCCATATAAAACACTAATACTTGCAGCATAATTTTCATTGTTTTATGGGCGTTATCCGCGGTCATTATCATAACCTTCGTTTCTAATTCATACAGAGGCATTGCCAGCGACTTATTTGGAGCTGTTAATTCCCTATTCTCGGGATTGGCATTCGCAGGCATTATTTACACCATTGTAATTCAGCGCGAAGAACTCAGACTACAACGAAAAGAACTGCAGTTACAACGTCAAGAAGTGGCGAAGTCAACTGCTGAACTTGCTGGACAGAAAGAAATGATGTATTTACAACGATTTGAAACGACATTTTTCAACCCTATATCAGCTCATAATGAGATTGTTGCATCAGTAGTGGCTGGTGATATGGCTGGTAAAACAGTACTAGATCATTATGATAATTATTTCATACAAGAGAAAAATACGGAAGAATATTTATTGCCCAACTGTCAAAAGGTCAAGTCAATATGATGTAGATAGAAAGCCAAGGTAAAACATTAATCTAAAGATATCTGTATAAAATACGGGTTTTGTGAATAAGTAGCGCGGGTTAAAAGCCGGCGGTGTAGCCCATGTGCGCTTATCCGGGTTTCGTAAGCCTTAATAGCTAATTGGCTACACTACTGCATTTATAAAACTTCATTTATTGACTCTTTCTAATCATGACTCTGTTTACAGTTTGCACTCCATTACAAGTTCATGAGCTTCTGCATGTATTGCATGGCTTCGGGTTTAAGTCGCGGCTGCAGCCAGTCGCGTAATCGAGCTTTGGCGCCGTCGACGTCATTTGCATGATTGTCGATCCGATTGGCCGTCATCCAATGATCAATCGTTTCGAACGACGTGCTATTCCAGTCGCTTTGATCGCCGTTTCGTTAAGCCGTTGTTTGACGCCTGATATGACGATATCCATGCTGGCTTGCAATTCATTAATCGCTTGATCGTAATCTTTCTTATGATCCGACGCTTGCAGATTTGCTAGCTTTCTTAAGGCCCGAGTTTCGATGCCCAGATTTTCCGCGATTAACTGATTCAAATTCTTCACAGTTCCCGAAATCAATCCGTCCGCATACCGCTGCTGCATGTCCGACGAATGTCCGATGATCGACCTCACTAACGGGACCAGTTCGCGGGCGATCAGAATCGATTTCTTTTTGAAGAACTTCCCGTATGCGGCGACGTCGTCCGCGGGAAACCTGGCGCTCCACAGCCATGGATCGCGATCGCTGTCCGTATGCCAATCGCTTGGGTTCGTCAGACTGCCCAATGAAGGATGGAGAAAGCGGCAATATGCCAAACTGTTGAATGGCCTGTACGGCCTCCTCGTAATTTTCCACTGTCGCTATCCCCTGCATGCGTTATCCCCCCATAATTATTTGTTAACATAATAATAGTTATGTAAACTAATGGATTGATTTTATTTAAGTACATAAAATATTAGGGACTATCAGTCCGCCCCGGATCAAATCCGCGGATACCGGAGTTTTGCCGATTTCCCTCGCCCATACTGACAATTAGCCGAAATGATGAACTGATGGGCGAAAACATATTAGACACCCGCGTTCAGCAATTGGAAGCCGAGGAACCGCAATATAAAGGTTTCTAAGTTTAGGCACCTGCTGAATAAAAGCCGATGGTTCCCTTAAATAGGGAATCATCGGCTTTTTTCGATACTGAAAGATAGCGTCGGGATATCTTTCCGTTATCAAAGATTGTACCCCGTCGGATACTTTTAAAGATATCATCATTCCGTTTCGTCAACGGACAATATCGACAGAGGATGTCTTTTGGCTTTACGGGCCAAATAAAACGCGGTACCTGCGGCACCCGCGGTTCCGCATATGATATCAACCATCGTATCGGTTAAACCCGCCTGACTTGAAAGCCCAAACACCAGGTCGGTGACGAACTCCCATATTTCCCAGCAACCTGCCATAGCTACGGAAAAGTATAAGGCAATCCAAATCGCGATTGGAGAAGGGAATCCGTCTAATTTTTGCTTACGGATCATTTTCCGAACGATCAACAGTCCGATAAAACAAAGGATGACGCCGGAGAGCACATGCTCGAATTTGTCCAAGAACGGGATTATGCCATACAGCCCGAACAAGTTGGCGAGGAGCATGGCCAAAGCAATAAAAAACAACACAGAAAAACGAAGGGCGGGAAACAACACGCTCTTCGTCCATTTGACCAATCCTCGTATAAGAAGCAACACCGAAATAATTAGAATGGCTTGAAGTGTTTTGGGATATTGGCTTTTGATCGTAAAATAAACGATACAAAAGACGCAGATGACGTATAAGACGATTTCGAAGGCGTCATTTAATCGTTGCTTGCTTTTCCAATCCGACATGATAACCGATTCCCGCCTTGATAATATGATGTTGGTTTAAGTAATCTTTTCCCCAACATCCCTATATCATTCGTAGCAACAAAACAACTCTTACGACTTCAAAGGCGCATATTTTCGCGTACTTACCTTTTTACGTCAGATCAGCTTCGTCCCATTACAAACTCTTAAGCTTCTGCAAATATAACTTTGCTTCGGGTTTGCATCGCGGCTGCACCCAGTCGCGCAATCGAGCTTTGGCTTCGTCGACGTCGATCGAATTCGCGTCGATCTCATTGGCCGTCATCCAGTGATCGGCGGTTTTGAACGACGTGCTATTCCAGTCGCTTTTGTCGCCGTTATCGTTAAGTTGCTGTTTGACGCCCGAATGAATTAACATAACTTAAGTTATGTAAACCAATGAGATAGAATTTTTTAATGACATTAAATGATCGGCTCTATCAAACGGTTTCGAATCAGATTCGCGGATACCGGCGTTTTACCCATTTCCCTCGCCCATACCGACAATTGACCAAAATGATGAACTTGATGGGCGAATACGTGGCGCATGACCTCCCCCCATGCGAATATTTCCGCTTCTCCGTTCGCCAGTTCGTTATAGAACGGTTTACGTTCGAGAGGATCGTCCCAAGCCACTACGAAATCCACGACCTCGGGCCGCAATTGACGATCGAGCTGCCTGACTTTCTCCAACGTATTGTAGCTCTCAAAGCTTTCTTGGAAGTCCGATTTCCCTTGAAGGGCGCGAATCCAACTCCACTCGACGTCCGCCACGTGAAAGAGCGTCTGAAGAATGCCGCCTACGCCGCCGATACGCGGCCGGATCAGTTCTTCGTAAGGAACGTCTTCGCACCATTGATACCATTTTTCCCTTACCTGCCAATTATGTTCATAGAGTACTTTCATGTAGATCCTCCTGCATTCGAGTTCGTTTTCCTATGATAAAAGTTCTTTTCAAGACGCCATTTTCCTGCCGCAACGACGAAAACGCCTCGAGTAGACGGCGTTTTCTTTAAGCACCTTCATCGGGCGCTCCTCATCGGCCGGCGGCATCTTCGGCTTCGCTTTGGAAGGCGTTAAGCCTGCTCAGCGCGATGGTCGCAAGTAACGAAGCGCCGAGCGGAATGCAGGCTTCGTTCAGCGTGAATCTCGGATGATGCAAACCGTAAGCCTTCTCCGCTCCGACAGCCGGACCGGAACCGAGCCAGAAGAAACAGCCCGGCACCTCTTCCAAGTACAAAGAGAAATCTTCGCCTGCGAGCGTCGGCGACGCCTCTATTCTTCGTTCCGAACCGATCAGGACGTCGATAACGGCATCCACATGGGCGACGTTAGCGCCGTGATTGGACAATACGGGTACTTGGCGAACGTAGTTTACTTTCGCTTGGCACCGATGCGCCTCCGCGATTCCATTCACGATACGCTCGACGGCTTCCGGTAGCACCTTCTGCACGGTCGGGTCGAAGGAACGTATCGTCCCCGTCATCTCGCACGATTGCGGAATGACGTTGTTCGCTTCGCCGGCATGGATGCTACCGATCGTAACGACGACCGGAGCGAACGGAGACACTTCGCGGCTGACGATGCTCTGAAGCGATTGGACGATCGCCGAAGCGCAAACGATCGAGTCGATGCCTTGATCGGGGATGGCACCGTGCGCGCCTCGGCCTTCCAGCATGATCTCGATCCGGTCAACCGATCCCATCATCGGACCGACGCGAGTTGCGGCTAATCCCGCGGACAACGTCGGCAGATTGTGCAGGCCGTAGATCTCGTCGACCCCTCCCAGCACGCCTTCGGCGATCATCGCTCTTGCTCCGGCATTGATCTCTTCGGCCGACTGGAACAACAACCTTATCGTTCCGCCGAACTTCTCGCGAACGAGCAATTCCGCCGTGCCGAGAAGAATCGCCGTGTGCGCGTCGTGTCCGCAGGCGTGCATGACGCCCGGCCGCTCCGAGGCGAACGGCAATCCGGTGTCCTCTTGAATCGGCAACGCGTCCATGTCCGCGCGAAGCGCGATCGTCGGCCCCGGCCCATTGCCCGCTAGCTCTGCGACGACGCCATGCCCGCCGACGCCGGCGCGGTAGGGCACGCCGAGCCGATCCAGCCGCGCGATCACCGCGGACGCCGTCTCGCTTTCCTCGAAGCTCAGCTCCGGCTTCCGGTGCAACTCCCGGCGGAAGTCGATCCATGCCGCCGAATGCGACTTCGCTCTTTCCAATAAGCTCATGATTTGCCCTCCTTGCCGTATAACTCCTTCATGATTTTGCGTCCCGTCGGCGTCTGCGCCAGGCCGCCTTTCGCTGTTTCGCGATGTTTCTCCGGCATGGCCGAGCCGACCTCCAGCATGACGCCGATCACTTCGTCCGACGGAATCGCGCTCCGGACGCCGGCAAGAGCCATGTCCGCCGCTGCGAGCGCCGTCACAGCGCCGAAGCCGTTGCGCACGATGCACGGAATCTCGACGAGTCCGCCGACGGGATCGCAGATGAGGCCGAGAGAATTCTTTAATGCGAGCCCGACGGCGTGCATCGCCTGTTCCGGCGTCCCGCCGCGCATCTCGGTTAAAGCGCCGGCCGCCATGCCGATCGCCGAGCCGACTTCCGCCTGGCATCCTCCTTCGGCGCCGGACACGAACGAATTGTTAGCGATGACATATCCGATCGCGCCCGCCGCGAACAATCCTTGCACCAACGTTTCGTCGTCCCAGACGAATCGCTCCTGCGAGCTGACGAACACGCCCGGAATAATGCCGCACGATCCAGCCGTCGGCGTGGCGATGACGCGTCCCATCGAAGCGTTCACTTCCGAGACGGCCAGCGCGTAAGCGAGCGCCGCGCTCGCTTCGCCTCCGAGAGAAGGCGGCCGAACGCCGGACAATGCGCTCTCTCGAACGCGCTTGGCATCGCCGCCTGTCAATCCGCTGCGGGATCTCGTATCATCATGCAAGCCTTTGCGAACCGCTTCTTTCATGACTTCGTAATAGGAAGCCATCTGCGCGACGATCCGTTCTTCGCTTTGGCCGGTTTCCCGCGCTTGCTCGACGACCATCATTCGGCCGATCGTAGCGCCTTCTTGCTCGCACAAGTCGGACAGTTGCTTCAGACTCGTGAATCTCATGGCTGTCTATCCACTCCTCCGGGACTTGCTTCCGTATCCGCGTAGCTAGACGTTTCCGACAAATTGATTACACGCACTTTGCTTACGTTCGGCAACCTGCCGATTCGGTTCAACTCCGCCGACGGAATCGGCTGGTCGCACTCGATGACCGTCAACGCCTCGCCGTTCCGCGATTCGCGGTCGACCTCCATATGGCTGATATTCACCTGCGCGCGCATGAGAACGTCGGTCACTTCGGCGATCATGCCGGCCCGGTCTCCGTGAAAGACGAGCAGCGTCGGATAGTTCGCCGTGAACTTCACGTCGAAACGGTCGATGCCGACGATCTCGATATTGCCGCCCCCGATCGACCTTCCCGTCACGCGAATGCCTTCTTCTCCCCGCCGCAACGCGATCGTCGCCGTGTTCGGATGGGCGACGGGCGGCCGTTCGGGATGAAACCGGACGGTTACGCCGGCTTCCGTCGCCACTACGAGCGCGTTCCTGATCCTGGCATCGTCCGTATCGAAATCGAGCAATCCCGCGACGAGAGCCAAGTCCGTGCCGTGCCCCCGGTACGTGTCGGCGAACGAGCCGTACAGATGAATGTCCGCCTCGAACGGAGCGGTGCCCAGCGCTTGCCTTGCCGTCCTGCCAAGCCGGACGGCGCCCGCCGTATGCGAACTAGAAGGCCCGATCATGCTCGGGCCGATGATCGAGAATACGTCCTTGAATCTCATCGCTTATTCAACCGCTAACCATTCGGACAGACCGGCCGCGACGAAATCGTCGTCGTTGAGATGAGGATATTGCGCGTACACGCGGTCGATCTCCTCGGACTGTCCCGGAGACAACGTCTCTTCCGGGTTCAGGCACCAGATGCCCTTCATGAGTCCTTGTCTTCTGAGCACTTCGTGTATACCCGGAATGCATCCCTCGAAGTGATGCGCGGGATCGAAGAACGTCGCGTTCGTGTCCGTCACTTGAATCGCTCGCGTCATCCACTCCCGAGCGATCGCCTCGTCGCCACGAATACCCTTGATTTCTTCCATGAGCTCGACCGCCTTCCGCGTCCAGACGGCCCAATGACCGAGCAGACCGCCGACGATCTGCTTCTCCACGCGCACGCCGTCCACGTCGAAACGGAACGTCGTCAGCAGATCCGCTACGATGTTGTCGTCGTTGCCCGTATAGAGGGCGATCTCGTCGCGACGCGAAGAATAGCACACCGCGCGGGCGACGTCGAGCGTCTGATACCGGTTAAAAGGCGCCATCTTGATCGCGACGACGTTCGGAATTTCGGCGAACTTGCGCCAGAATTCGTAAGTGAAGATGCGTCCGCCGACGGATGGCTGCAGGTAGAAGCCGATGACCGGCAGCTTCTCCGCCACTTGGCGCGTGCGCGCCAGCAGATCTTCTTCGGTCCAATCCGCGAGGCCGCCCATGCTCAGCAGCGCCGTGTCGTAACCGAGCCGAAGAGCGATATCCGTCTCGCGTAGCGCCTGTTCGGTCGGACCGCAGATGCCTGCCGCTTGGATAAAAGGACGTTCGATGCGCGCCTTGGCCACTTCTTCGGCCGCCATCGCTAGCACCGTCTCGTACAGATCGTGCTCCGGGTCGCGAATCTCGAATTGGGTAGAATGCACGCCTACCGCGATGCCGCCGGCTCCGGATGCGATGTAATACCGCGTAAGCGCGCGTTGGCTGACCGGATCGAGCTTGCGATTCTCGTCCAACGCGAGCGGATGCGCGGGGATCACCAAGCCGTCGTGCAGCGCGTCCATGAGCGAAGGGGATAACTTGTGCTTAGAAGCGGCCATTAGAATTTCCCCTTTCTCTCTTGGAAGTGGGTCGGCTTGTTCCAGGTCGCCCCGCCCTCGAGCACCCAATCCGCCGTCCAATCGATCATCTGCAGCAACGACACTTGCGGATAACCAAACAGTTGGTGCGACTTCGACGCGTTATTGAGCAGCGCCGTCTCCGACTCGGAACCGACGAACTGCGCTTCTTTGCCCAAACGAGCCGCCAGCTCGCCGGCCGCCCAACGAATCGACAGCGTCTCGGGCCCCGTGATGTTGATAATGTTCGGCGGCGTGCTCGCATGTCTCAGGCAGCGCAGCGCCATCGCGTTCGCATCCCCTTGCCAGATGACGTTCGCGAAGCCCATCGCCAGGTTGATCTCGCGTCCTTCGTTGATCGCTCTCGCCAGCTCCAACAAGACGCCGTATCGCATGTCGATCGCGTAGTTGAGCCGGTACATGACCATCGGCGTTCCGTTCTTGTGGGAATGGTATTCGAAAATCCGTTCGCGTCCAAGCGTCGATTGCGCGTACTCCCCGATCGGTTCCGGCGCGACTGTCTCGGTCGCGCCGCCGCCGGATACCGGCAAGAACGGATAGATATTCCCGGAGGAAAACACGACGATGCGCGATTCCTTGTATTTCTCCGCCACGCGACCCGGCAAGTAAGCGTTCATCGCCCACGTAAAATGCTCGCGGCCCGTCGTGCCGAATTTGTTGCCCGCCATGTAGATGACGTTCTCGGCGTTCGGCAGCGCGCGAAGCGCGTCGTCTTCGAGCAGTTCGCAAGAGATCGTCTGAACGCCCGCGTCTTCGAGCTCTTGCCGGGCTTCCGCATTGGAGAACCGGGAAACGCCGATGACTTTCTTGTTCAAGCCGCCTTCGCGAATCGCGTTCATGGCCAGTCTCGCCAAGCTCGGCCCCATTTTCCCGCCGACGCCCAAGAGGACGATATCGCCGTTTACTTTCGCCAAATCCTGAATCAACGCCTCGTTCGGCTGCGCCAACTTGGCTTCCAATTGTTCCACCGTTTTCATGAAAAAGCCCCCTTCGTCGTCGTGCTTCAACATAAGCATACGGCGGCGAAGGATTAAAGGACAGGTCTTTATATCGTCTTTATATGTTGTCAAAAAAGCTAGAGAGACTTGTCCATCAAAAAAGTGAATCGGTAAATTTGCCGCGGACGGCCCTTCGGCACCTTCTCGTAGCCCGCGATGTCCACGAGTCCGCCGTCGATCCACATGAGCAGCAACCGGTGCGCGCTACGTATGGTAATGTTAAGCATCGCCGCCAGTTCGTGCACCTTGTACTCGTACTTGTTGAATCGCGCCATATGGTGCAGCAGCTTGCTCAAATAAGCGCTCGTCATGCCGGCGTCTTCCGCTTGCTTGATAAGCGACGCGTCCGTTGGCGACAAGATCGATTGCACGGGGTCCGCCATCTCCAAGGGTCCGATCAGCGTCGCGTCCTCGCGGACGATGAAGCAGGCGTTGCCTCCCGCTTCTTTCGCTTTGCGCAGCGCGCTTCTCGCGTTCGTGCCCGCGTCGTTGGCGGAAGCGCCGAAGCCGATGCCGACGCTGAGCGATAAGCCGTAAGACTTATTCGCGTCTTTCGCTAACGGGATCGTCTTGTATCCGCTCGTCTCCCTCTCGAAGATGCCCCGCGTCGTGAAGAACAAATATTCGTCACCGCCGAGCGAAGTCAAATAACCGTCGAGCGACTCGACGTAATCGAGTACCATCCGGTGAATGTCCAGCTTCAGCTTCTGCACCTCGTGCTCGTTCGTTCTTCGCATGGCGAGCTTGCCGAAGTCGTCCACGTTGATCATGCCGACGACGATCTGCGACTCCTTTCCCCGCCGGGATTCCGTCGACAGAAGCGCGCGCTCCAGCGTGACGATGATGTCCTGGTCCGAGGGCACGATCCATTCGTTCGGGACGGCGAACCGTCCGAGCTGTTCGGCCGCCTGCTCCACGCCCGTGAGCGCGACGGAACAATGGCCCGATTCGGCCAACTGGCGATGGAACGCGACAAGCTTGTCGGGCGAAGAGTAAGCGGGACCGTCGTAGACGACGACCCGCGTATGTTCCAAGCCGAGGTCGGCTAACGTTCTCGCGACCATTGCTTTCGTCAGGGAATCGACCGAGACGCCGACATCGAGGCGCCCCGCGCGGAATGCGCTGAAGAGCGCCTTATATAGGCCCGCGCCCGTAAGCGGCACGTAGTGAACGGGAACGGACAGCGTCGCGCCGTGTTTGACCGCGCGATGGGAAATCGGGCCGGACAAGAGCAACACTTCCGCTTCCGCTCCGAGTTCCTCCGCGGCTCGCAGCACGTCGCTCTCCCGGTCGGCGATTCGCGCTAAAGGCAAGAAAGTCGGGAAAGACTTCAGCACTCTCAAGATGCGGTTCACGATCGCATCCGTGCCGATGATTCCGATTTTGATCTGCATGAGCTTTCTCCCTCTCCGGAACGACGATTTATTCTCGCGAGTGATTCAGCTTGCTCTCGACGGAGCGCATTTTTTGCTCCATCGTACCGACTTTATCCCTTCGATCGTCGATCGTCAAAGTCGTAGACACGCGTAACGCTCCATTCTCGAACGGCACTTCGTGCATGCGGCGCACGAAGGCGAGCAGATCGTCGAGCTCGCCTTCGATGATCGTGCTCATCGGCGTCAATTGAAACTTCACCTTGTCTCCCGCTTGTTCCAGCACGCGGTGAACGGCCGCGACGTAATCGCCGACGCTAGGCGTTCCGGTGCCGAGCGGCACGATCGTGACTTGAGCGATTGCCATTCCTCATTCCGCCTCTCTACGAAACAACGATTAGTAAGGGCGCGATTGCGCCACGTAATCCGGACGGACACGCTTCTCGGTCAATTCGGCTTGATGCCAGACCGGCGTCGCGGCCGGCGACATCGGCGGGACGAGCCAAGACCAACGGGCGTTCACGTCGCGGCCGTTGTCTTGCTCGCGCTTCGCGAACCTCATGAATTGTTCGGCCGCCGTGTGATGGTCGACGATGCTGAAACCGTTCGCCTTGTACGAATGGATGACGGCCGCGTTCAACTCGACGAGCGCGCGGTCTTTCCACAAGCTCGCGTTCGTGGAACGGTCGAACCCGAACGCGTCCGCGACCCGGGGCAACTCGTTATATCGGTCGGCGTCCGCCAGATTACGGGCCCCGATCTCGGTGCCCATGTACCAGCCGTTGAACGGTGCGGCCGTATAGCGTATGCCTCCGATCTCCAGCGCCATGTCCGATAGAATCGGCACGCCGTACCAACGCAGGCCGAGCTCGTCGAACGAACGGTTATTCGGGTGAACGAGTTCGACTTCTTTCACGAGAATCGCCGGCAATTCGAACAGACGCGGCTCCCGGTCTCCGATCCGGACGACGAGCGGCAACACGTCGTATTTCGTGCCTTTACCCTTCCAACCGAGCCGCAGGCATTGCTCGGTGAAATCGACCGACGCGGGATCGCCGATGATGCTGCCGTCTTCTTTCCTGTAGCCGGCATAACGAACGAGTTGATGGTTCCAGATGCGGATCGTTTCGTCGCCCGACCCGTGATTCTCGGGGCGGAACACCGTAATCGTCGGGCGAACGCGCCCTTCGTTCGTCGCGAACGCGATGTGGGCGAACGACGCCTCGGCAATGTCGTCTTCCGTGCGGGCTTGACGGCGATCGATGACCTCGAGCGAGTCCCAGAACAATCTCCCTATGCATTTGGCGTTGTTGCGCCAAGCGACCTTGGCTCCGAAAGTCAGCTCTTCCGACGTATGCGAATACGTGCCGGTTTCTCCCACGGAAGCGCGCACGTATTCCAACCGATGAATCATTTCCGATGCCGAACGGCCGGTTTCTTCGTAAAACAATCGAATGAACGACAGCGCCTCTTCTTCGATCGAAATATCATTTACGACATTAATCATTTGCGATTCCCCATTTGGTTGACATAACTATAGTTATGTAAAAATGTTGACCGAGCGCCTCATGAACCCATTGTACCAAAATTCGTCATCCGAACGAAGCGCGTCACAAAATTGCAACAACGCAGCCCTCGCGGACCGCATTGCCGAATAACCCCAGCTAAAATAACGCGTAAACGCAAAAGAGCCCGCCAACGAGGCGAACTCGCCTAACGCGCTATTCGATCGCTACTCTCTTACGCGACGATGTTAAGTTCTACGGGAATGTTCCCTCTGGTTGCTTTCGAATACGGGCACACTTGGTGCGCGGCGGCCACTAGTTCATCCGCCACTTCGGGCGAGACGCCGAATACGGCCGCGTCGATTCTCGCCGCCAGCGCGAAGCCGCCGTCCGCGTCTTGCCGATCGAAACGTGCGCGGTCACTTGCGTGCCTTCGGGTTTGGATCTTTTTCGTGCGGATGACCAGCTTCAAAGCACTATCGAAGCAGACGGCGTATCCCGCGGCGAACAATTGTTCGGGACTGGTCGCGTGTCCTCCCCCTCCTCCTCTTTCTTGTCAATTACCAAGCATTAGCACCCGCGGATTTGCTATAATCGAGTTGACTTCATCTCGGCACGACAAGGGGAATCGCCGCATGAACCTTCAGAAAAAGAAAGACCGCATCGAGCTCGACCGGCGCATTCCGGGCATGCCGTGGTACGTCGAGAAATTCATCAACTATAAGCTGCCGGACTTGTCTCCCTCCTCCCTGCTCGAATACGTCAGGGATTACGAGACGTTCCTGTCGTGGCTCAAGGCAGAAGGACTCACTTCCGCAGATAAAATCACCGAAATCCCGCTCGTCGATCTGGAGAAGCTTCATATGGACAGCGTCGACAACTTCCGGATGTTCCTGGCGACGAAGAGGGACAACGCCAATACGCGAACGACGATATCGCGCAAGCTGAGCTCCCTCCGTTCGCTGTTCCACTATTTGAGCCAGATCGCGGAAGACGACGAATTTTACCCTCTTCTCAAGCGCAACGTCATGGCCAAAGTGTCGATCAAACGCACGCACAAACCGAAGGACACGGCCGCTAAGCTCGAAGGCAAGTTGCTGCAGGAACAAGAAATCATCGAATTCATTAACTACATTAAACAAGACTACGCCCACGACGTCGCGGCCAACAAGCAAGCGATATACGCCCACGAGCTGAACAGCGTGCGGGATTGCTGCATCGTCAGTCTCATTCTCAATTCCGGCCTGCGGGTGTCCGAGCTCGTGAACTTGAACGGCGACGACGTCGACTTCAAGAAGAAGCTCGTGTACGTGTACCGCAAAGGCAAGAACGACGACACGTTCAAGACGCCCGTCTACTTCCGGCAAGACGCGATCGCCGACCTGGAGACGTATCTCGCCCTTCGCGAGACGCGTTATAAAGCGCCCAAGCGGGAGAAAGCGTTGTTCCTCGCCATCGCCAACGGCAAGAAAGAAGGTTCGCGCATGACGAAGCGAGCCATTCAGGAGATGGTCATCAAGTACGCCAAGCGATTCGGCAAGCCTTATCTTTCCGTTCACAAGCTGCGTCATTCGTTCGCGACCGATTACTACATGAGCAACGACCTGTACAAAACGCAGGAGCAGCTCGGCCACGCTTCCCCGGAGACGACGCAAATCTACGCCCATCTGACCGACAAGACAATGGCGGAAGCGATCGACCGGCGCAAGGACGAATAGGCGAAAGCGGAGTCGGCATGTTTAATTTCGCAACCGTCGTAATATGCTACTAAGCGAACGGCTTCAGTCCGAACTTATGCCGAAAGTCGAGGGGTTCCGATGGACTATCGCATCGAGAAGGATTCAATCGGGGAGATCCGCGTCCCGTCCGATAAGCTTTGGGGCGCGCAGACGCAGCGGAGCTTGGACAACTTCAGGATCGGCTCGGAGAAAATGCCGCCGGAACTCATTCGCGTCTTCGCCTTGCTCAAGAAAAGCGCGGCTATCGTCAACCGCGAGCTCGGCAAGCTGAGCGACGCCAAGGCGAACGCGATCGTCGCGGCGGCGGACGAAGTGATCGGCGGCCGTTGGGACGACAACTTCCCTCTCGCCGTCTGGCAGACGGGTAGCGGAACGCAATCGAACATGAACGTGAACGAAGTGATCGCGTTTCGGGCGAACGCGCTGCTGGACGAGCAAGGCGTAACCGGAGAGCGCGTCCATCCGAACGACGACGTCAACAAGTCCCAGAGCTCCAACGATACGTTCCCGACCGCGATGCACGTCGCGGCGCTCATCGCCGTCGAGGACCGGGTGTTGCCCGCCGTCGAATTGCTTAGAAGCACGCTCGCGAAGAAAAGCGAACAGTTCGCCGGCATCATCAAAATCGGACGAACCCATCTTCAGGACGCGACGCCGCTGACGCTCGGCCAAGAAATCGGCGGCTGGGTCGCCATGCTGGACAAGTGTTCCCGGATGATTCGGGATAGCGCGGAATACCTCAGGGAACTCGCCATCGGAGGGACCGCGGTCGGCACCGGCATCAACGCGCATCCCGAGTTCGGCGCGCGCGTATCCGCCAAGCTCGGCGAGCTGTGCGGCAAGAAATTCGTCTCGGCGGACAACAAATTCCACGCCTTAACGAGCCACGACGAACTCGTTCACGCGCACGGCGCTTTCAAGGCGCTCGCCGCGGATCTGATGAAGATCGCCAACGATGTCAGATGGCTCGCCAGCGGGCCTCGCAGCGGAATCGGCGAAATTACGATTCCCGCGAACGAACCGGGCAGCTCGATCATGCCGGGCAAAGTAAACCCGACCCAATCCGAAGCGCTGACGATGGTCGTCGCCCAGATAATGGGTAACGACGCGACGATCGGTTTCGCTGCCAGCCAAGGCAACTTCGAGCTGAACGTGTTCAAGCCGGTCATCGTTTACAACTTCCTGCAATCGGCGACTTTGCTGGCGGAAGCGATCCGATCTTGGAACGACCATTGCGCCGTCGGCATCGAAGCGAACGAAGCCGCTATCAAGTCGCACCTGGACCGCTCTCTGATGCTGGTTACGGCACTCAATCCGTATATCGGCTACGAGAATGCCGCCACGATCGCGAAGACGGCGCACGCGCAAGGGCTCACGCTCAAAGAAGCCGCCTTGAAGAGCGGCTTGATCACGGAAGAGAAATTCGACGAAGTCGTAAGACCGGAAAAGATGATTTTCCCTAGCTAAACGGGTTACTCACAAAGAAAAGGCGAAGTGCGAGATTAACGCGGCTTGGCCTCTTCCTCTTGCCGGGCGAGATCGTCGACGGTTATTTTATCGTCGGACTTCTCATATGCGTCTAAGATAGCGTGTAGCAATCCTGGAAACCGGTATTCCAAATCCGCTTCCCTAAGCGACAACAGCCTGAGCGTGCCTTGAACGCGTGTGTTCACGACTCCGCACTCGCGCAGCGTGCGGGCGTGATGGGATAACGTCGACTTGACGACGGGAACGCAGATGTCGCCGCAGGATCTCTCCCCCGCCTTCCTGACTTCCGATACGATGAATAGCCGAATGGGGTCGCTTAACGCGTAGAGCACGGAAGATAAATGCAACTCGTCTCTGTCCGGATGATGGAGAATTTTCATGGTGTGTCCCCTTTCGCTGTCAATGATTGCATTTTACCATACTCCGTGTTATATTCCAATTGTTCGATTACAATCGAACAATAGAACATAGAGGAGTGGTCCATGCATGTCCAACCCAACAAACACGACATCCCTTGCCCCTGACCGATCGGTTTCCCGTAGGGAAGGGTTACTGATCGCTTTGCTCGGCGTCTCGGTCGTCCTTGTCATCATGAATACGATGATGTTTAACTTCGCCCTGCCCGATGTCGCGAAAGCCTACGAGTTAAGCGCGGTCGCCACGTCGTGGATCGTCACGGGGTACTCGATTATCTTCGCCATCTCGTCGATCACGTACAGCAGGCTGTCGGACTTCGTGCCGATCCACCGGCTGCTCATCGTCGGCATCTTGTCGCTCAGCCTCGCCGCGATCATCGGTTATTTCGTCGATAGCTACGCGATGCTGCTCGCCGTTCGGTTCGTTCAAGCGTCCGGCGCGGGTTCGATCCCCGCCTTGGCTCTCGTTATCTGCTCCCGATACGTGCCGCTGGAACGCCGTGGCAAAGCGATGGCGACGATCATGTCCGCCGCCGCTCTCGGCTTAGGATTGGGTCCCGTCGCGGGCGGCGCCATCGTCGAATACTTAGGCTGGCACGACTTGTTCCTCGTCACCGCGGCGACGCTCGTTCTCGTTCCCTTCTTCCTGGTGACCGTTCCCCGCGAGAAACCGGTTCGAGGTTCCTTCGACGCTCTCGGCGCTCTTCTGTCCGGCGTCGGAACGACCGGACTGCTGTTGTTCCTGACGAATCATTCCTGGATCGCGCTGCTCGGGGGTATCGCGGCCATTCTCTTGTTCGTCGTCCGCATCCGGATGGCGGCCTCTCCATTTGTCTTGCCAGCCCTCTTCGCGAACAGGCCTTACTTATCCTTGAGCGCAGTCGGCATCGCGGCTTACTTGTGCAGCTTCTCGACGTTGTACCTCATGCCTCAGCTTCTCGTGAAGCAATACGGGTTAAGCGCCATCGAAGCCGGGTTCGTCATTTTCCCCGGATCGTTGTTATCGATGCTCATCTCCTCGCGCGTCGGGCGGATTATCGATCGCAAGGGCAACCTGCCGATTATCCGTTACGTCCCTCTGCTCGTGCTCTTGGCCGTCATCTTGTTCGCGCTGTTCGACGGAGCGGGTTACGCGGCCATCTCATTCATCTACATTCTGCTTAGCGTCGGATTCACGTTCATCACGAGCAGCGTATCGAACGAAATGTCGCGCATCTTGCCGCCGAAGCAGATCGGTTCCGGACTTGGACTTCTGCAGCTGCTGCAATTTTTCAGCGGAGCTTTCGGCGTCGCGATGTCGGCGACCGCGGTCGGCTGGCAGAAGGAATTCAAGCTTTCCCATGCCTACAGCAACATCTACTGGGGGCTCGCGGTCATCGTCGCGTTATCGCTATTGTGCGTCCTACATTACTTGCGCTCGCGTTCCCGCGTCGCCCAGTCGGTAGCCGCTTAAACGAAGCGCCCCCGATCTCCCGTCACGATCGATTCACGAATGGAAGCGGCCTATTAGGTCGCTTCTTTCGCGTCGGCCGACGTCTTCGATCCGGAGCGGCGTACCGCGATAACCGCCATCGTCAGACTGAGCAATGCCGCGGCCGCCGAGACCGACGGATGATGCGCGACAGATGAAGACGATTCGGCGAACGCGCCTCCGATGCCGGCTCCCGCTGCGACGCCCAAGTGCAGCACCGACGTGTTCAAGCCTAACACCAGGTTCGAAAAGCCCGGGGATTGCCGGATGAAGAACGTTTGGATAGCCGGAATCGCGACGCTCATCGAGAAGAGCCAAATCAATAACAAAGCGGTACCGGTCTTAGAGAAATCGGGCAGCCCTTGAAGAATGGCCATAGAGACAATGCCGCCGATCAACCCGGCGTAGATCGTACGGGACGTTCCCCATCGGTCCGCCCACGCGCCGCCCATCCGGGAAGCGAGCACGCTTGCGATGCCGAAAGCCGCCATCATGGCCGAAGCTTGCGATACGCTAAAATGCAGAACCGTTCGAACGTACGGCGTAATGTAGCTATAGAGAGACGAGAAACCGGAGCTGAAGAAGAAGGAAGCGATCATCCCGATCGCGATGACGGGGTTACGCAGCACGCGGAATTGCTCGCGGAACGGAACTTGCCGATCTCCCTCGATATCCGGTAAATACTTGAGGACGAGCAGCAACGAGAGAACGGCGAGAACCGCCAACGAGCCGAATGCCGCTTGCCACGAGAGGGCGTCCGTGATGGCGATACCGGCAGGCACCCCGACGACCATCGACGTGCTGATTCCGAGCGATACGGTGCCGACCGCCTTCCCGATCCGGTCCGCGGGAACGAGCTTGGAGGCGGAGCCGAACGCGACGACCGTAAAGACGCCGGCGCTTAAGCCCACGACGGCTCTCGCGATCAACATCGGGACGAACGTCGTACTAAAGAACGAGGCGGCGGAACCTGCAGCGAACAACGCCAACGCGTAGACGAGAAGTTGCTTGCGGGGTAACCTGGACGTTATGGAGATAACGATCGGCGTGCCTATCGCGAACGCCAGCGAGAACGCGGAGACGAATTGGCCCGCCATTCCGATCGTAATGTTCAAGTCGTCCGCGATCCGTTGCTGAATGCCGACGACGATCAATTCCGCCGTTCCCGTGACGAACGCTCCCAATGTCAATAACAAAATACCTATTCTAGCCATCTTCCCCATCCCTTTCGATGTCTAAGTTCCAAGTCGCGAATGTACGATCCGCTCCTCTTGATTGACATATTAAGGGATCTACTTACATAATGTAAGAAGGCAAAAGAAATTGACGTAACACGAAGTATATGACCTACTATATATTGTATAGCGAGGGAGGGAACGCGATGAGAAAACTGCAAGCGGCAATAGATCCTTCCGCCTCTAGCGAAGAAGCGGCGGCACCCTATCCTCACATTTGCAACGCGCTGATCATACTCGGATCAAAATGGGCGTTCCCCGTAATCGCGGAGCTAAGCAAAGGCCCTACCCGATTCAAGCAACTGCAACGCAACACGCAACGGATCGCCACCCAATCGCTGACGGACACGTTGCGGCTATTGGAGCAAGCAGGCGTTGTGAAGCGCGAGGTGTTCCCGACCGTTCCGGTCAGCGTCGAATATTCGTTGACCGATAGCGGCGTCGACTTCCAAGACGTGCTCAAGGAGATGGACAAATGGGCGAACAAATGGGGCAAACCTTCATCTTCGTCGTCTCTTTCTTGAACGTCGCCCTCGACTCGCAAGAAAAAAGCGCCAGGCTTCGCGAAGAAGCGGGCGCTTTGCTTTATCCGGCGGGCAGTGATTTAACGAACATCACTTCTCCGACGCCATCATTAATGCCATTAATGATTCCGCATTCCGTAAATCCGACGTGCCGGTGCCATTGCTGCGGTTCGGCTTCGTCTTCTTGCGACGAGCTATATAGCTTCGTTAGGCCGCGTCCGGCGAGGAAGCTCTCCGCGAACGCCAGCAGCTTCTTACCTACCCCTTTGCGTTGTTCGTCCGGAATGACGCGGATAAGGCTGATATAAGGCTGCTTCGACCACAAATACTCCAAACGGATGAAGCCGATCGCCCGCCCCTCCGGTTTCGATATCGCGATAATGATTTCTTTATGCTGCAGCTTCCAGATGAGCTGCGCGGTCGATAAGCCGCCGTCCATGTCCGCGATCGCGGCGATATCCTTCAAGTCGGCGAAACGTACTTTGATGTTCATGCGACAGTCCTGCTCCTTCTTCTGTAAGCGGTCGTGCGGAAAACCTATGTCCCTATCTTACATGGGAGCGCTAGTTCAGGCAACGATTACGAACGATAAAGAGCCATCCGTGAGGATGGCTCTCATCTTACATACCCTTCCCGTCAGCTCAACGTCGATAACGCCGCCGGCGTGAAAGGCAAGATTTCGTCGTAACGGCCTTCGCGGATCTTGGCAGCCCACGCCGGATCGACGAGCAGGGCGCGACCGATCGCGACAAGATCGAATTCCTTGTCGTTCAGGCGTTCGAGAAGCTCGCCGATATCCGAATTCCCCGCGGCCTGCCCGCGGAACGCGCTCGTGAACTCTTGGTCGAGCCCGACGGAGCCGACCGAGATCGTCGGTTTGCCCGTCAGTTTCTTCACCCAGCCCGCGAAGTTAAGCGAAGAACCTTCGAATTCCGGTTCCCAGAAGCGTCGGGTCGAGCAATGGAAAATATCGACGCCCGCATCGACGAGCGGTTGAAGCAATTGCGCCAATTGTTCCGGGGTTTTGGCGAGTTTCTCGTCGAAATAGCCTGATTTCCATTGGGAAAGCCTCAATTGGATCGGGAAGTCGGGGCCGACCGCTTCGCGGCAGGCGCGAATAATATCGGCCGCGAACTTCGTGCGTGCGACGAGATTGCCCCCGTATTCGTCCGTCCGCTTGTTCGTCTGTTCCCACAAGAACTGATCGATCAAGTAGCCGTGGGCGCCGTGAAGCTCGATCCCGTCGAAGCCGATCCGTTTCGCGTCGGCCGCCGCTTGCGCGAAGGCGCTCACGATCGAGCGGATTTCTTCCGGCGTCATCGGCTCGTTCACCGGTTCGCCGGCCAAGTTCAAGCCCGAAGGTCCGATCGACGGAGCCTCAGGATGCGGTTGCGCCCCGTTCTTACGCGTCATGCCGACGTGCCATAATTGCGGGAAGATTTTGCCTCCGGCCGCATGGACTTCCTCGACGACCTTCTTCCACCCTTTCAACGCCCGTTCTCCGTGGAAATTCGGTATACTCGGATCGTTCGTCGCCGCGGGATGGTTAATCAACGTCCCTTCCGTCACGATCAATCCAACGCCGTTCTCGGCTCGGCGCCTGTAATACCCGGCAACATTATCTCCCGGCACGCCTTCCGGGGAGAAGCTGCGCGTCATCGGCGCCATGACGACCCGGTTTTGCAGCGTCAACGTCCCCAGCGTAAAAGGCTCGAACAACGACTTCGCGTTTGATTTGCCGGATACCGGCGATGGTTGATTTCCCATTCCAATCCCTCCAAGGTTAGATCTATTCGGTCTTTTCTATATATCTATAAAAACAGATATAACTTTTCAAAAAAAGAATCCATTCCGCCGGCTACAGCTCCTTTAGAATGGCTTCTTTTAACGCTTCTATTCCTTTCTCGTCGCGGCGGTAATACGTCCACTGGCAATGCCGCTTCGATTCGAGCAGGCCCGAGCGTTGCATCTTGACCAAATAACCGGAGATGACCGATTGCGCTAGCCCCGACTTCTCCGCGATCGAACCGACGCAGACTCCGCCCGCGAAGTCGCAATCCGAATGCATGACGCTCGAGGATCCGAAATGCTTCTCCGGTTCCTTCAACCACTCCAATATGCGGAATCTCGTCTCGTTCGATAGCGCTTTGATCATCGATAAAGTATCCATGCGCTAATTATATCTATTTTTATAGATATGTAAATACCCAGCGGAACAATCGGTTATTTTGCAACATTCGACGCACCGGTCATTAATGTCGTTAATTTTCAAATAAATAACGCATGCACAAGCGAGACAATTCGCCATCCGCGCGAGCGAGCGACTTCAGCCCTTTGCCGACGGATGTAATCTGTTCCTCCAGCACATCCGCGCCGTCGACGCCGTCCCAGTATCGTCCGAGGAAGTGCAGGAACACGTCCAGCATACGCAGCTTGACGAGAAGCGGGATCGCGGACGCTTCCGCCCGCTCCAGCTTGATTTCCTCCCCCGCGCCCTTCAGCAACGGTTCGACGCACGAACCGATCGCGGCCGCCTCGGTCCCGCTTTCCTCTTCGTTCATATAACCGGCGACGAGAACGGCGAATTCCATCGCGCGCAAATCCCAAGTTCCAAATTCAAAGTCAAGGATTGCGGCGATCTCACGGCCGTTTTTCCCTCCGGCGAGCGCGTTCGAGCAATTAATGTCGCCATGGATGAGCTGATGAGGCAATGACCGCAGTTCGGGTAACCGTTCGCGGAATCGCCGCAGCTCGTCTCCGATGCGCGACAGCGGCTCCCGGAGACGTTCGAATGGTTCCGGGGCACTTACGCAAAACGCTTCGACTTTGCTTGCGCCGGCTTGAGGGTGGGCCGAATCCATCTCGTAGTAAGGAGGATACGAAGACGGCGTCGTTACGGTCAGTCCTCGCAATGCCACGCTCAGCCGACCGGAAGCCTTGCCCAGCCGATAGGCGATACCCGGGTCGTTCTCTTGCGGACGCTCGCCTTCGATATAAGGAAAGAGACAGGCCAATCTGTCCGTCCCGTCTTCCAATAAGACGTATGATTGCCCATTCGTCGCGAGGATCGGCTGCGGAACGCGGAATGGCAACTCGAGTCCGTTCAGTGCCAGCAGCAGTTCGTGTTCGAACCGGACTTTGCTTGGATCCTTATGCGTCTCGTATACCCTCAGCACCCAGCGTTTGCCGTCCGCCTTCACGTAACGCGTCGTATTGTTCCAGCCGGAAGCCCCTTCTTCGATCGTCCATGAGCTTTCCGGAAAATAATGCTTTAACGCTTGCTTGAACATGCGTTTACTCCCCTATTTTGAACGCCGTTTTGTCGATCGCTACGGCGAATGCGTCGTTATAGAATGTCAACCGCCAGAACGATGCTCCTTTCAGGCCGTAACGTTTCGCCAGGCCGAGCTTATCGTCGACCGTCGACGTCGATTCGTTCCATAGGCTAACGCCGAGAATGAGCTTGTTCGCGGGCACTCCCGCTTGCAAGGTTTGCTCGATGGCGGCGACGACTTTCGCGTTCGGTTCCGGCGTACGGTCCGGTGTGGTTCCCTTCGGATTGTAATCGTACGCCATAAGCACGAGATCGTCCGCGAGCGTCGCAAGCGTTTTGTAATCGTAGCCCTTGTAGCTGCCGTTCGGCGGCGGCACGGCGAGGCTGAGCTTGATTTGCTTCTCCTTCAGCCTGTCGGACAGAAGCTTGGCGTAATCGTTTAGTAGCTTCTGTTGGCTTGCGGCATCCAGATTCAAGCCAAGTCCTTCGTAATCCAACTGAACGCCCGCGAACCCGTTGTCCGAGACGAGACGAACGATGTTGTCGATCGACTTGGCGACTAGCGCCGCATCGCTCAGCATCTTCGTCAACTCTCCCTTGCCGTCTACAGCATAGACCATCAAGTACGGATCGGCCCCAGCATCCGCCGATCCGCGAACGATCGCTTCGGGCGTATCCTCGCCAGCCGCTTCCGGCCAGTAATATTCCGCGCCTTCCAGCGTCAGTTCCCCGTTCGAGTCGATTCGGCTCCAACCGAACGCGACCGAATCCATGGCGGGAATCCGCGCACGCTGCGGGTACGATTTCAGCGCGTAGAACGCGCGAAGATGCATCGCTTTTCTCTGAGAGACGATGCTGACCGTCTTCGTCGTCCCGTTCCAAGCGGCCGTAGCGCCGAATTGGGAGCCGAAGAACGATAACGGGATATACGTCTGTTGGTCGACGATGACGGGAGCGACCGTTATGGCGACGGGCTTGCCGTCGACGAGCGCTTGTTTCTTGCCGAGCGTCAGAACGATTTTCCGAACGACTCCGTTAACCGGTGCTTCGGCGAGCACGGATTTCGTTTTCGTCTCCCACACGACGTCAATGCCGAGAGCTTTGGCGAACGAGCGAAAAGGAACCATCGTCGAATTGTTGATGATAACCGGTCTGGATCCTAACGATAAGGGAACATCGTCCAAGACGACTTGAATGACGGGCTGCGCGGGCGCCGCGCGAACGGTGTCGCAAGAGGCCAACGGACTGACGGCAAACGTTGCGGCGACGAGTGAGACGAGCGACGGTTTGATCCATTTGTTCATGTTGTTCTCCTAATTTGTGGATAATAGATTAATAGAATAGGAGAATTATATCACGGCGAAGACTCGCGGAACAAAAAAACGTCGTCCTATGGACGGCGTTATAGATAATCTTTATGGTCATCGAACTCTATCCGCTACTTCGCGAAGCAAAGGCGCGTACATCATAAGCGCATGGTTAGCCGTAACGTCTTCGGTCTTTATCCGTTCCCCGTCTAGCGCGAATACGTCGCGATAAAGCACGTTATGGCGGACGTAACCTCCCCAAGGCTCGGACGTGATGCGATGGTCGCGTTCCTTGACTTCGTACGTATATCTGCGCGGCTGATCCGAAAGCCATTCGCCTCGCAATTGCCCGTCATCCATCCATACGCGAAGTTGATAAGTCGCGTTCGTGCGGTTCTCGATCCGCAAATCCCGGTAATTGTAAGCGCATGTCGCCCCGCTGCCGAACGGTTGCGTCCGTCCCGAATCGGGAAACACGTCGTAGCTGTGACGGTGCCTTTCCGTTACGGTCAGCTCCGTATGAAGCGTCATCCAATAGATCAAGTTGGACAATTGGCATAACCCGCCGCCGATGCCGGAGCGGACTTCCCCGCAGAATAGCACCATGCCGTCGACGTAGCCCTTCCGGCGCGTCGGTTTGCCGATCAGCCGCCAATAGGACAGCGTCTCGCCGGGACGCAGAAGAAGCCCGTGCAGCCGGGGAACGGCTACGGACAAATTCACGATTTTGTTGCGCTGCAGCTGCATGTCCGTATTGGAAAGCTCGCGAAGAAGCGGCGTGCGATGGGCGGCCGTTCCGAACGGCAAAGCCGTCCCGCTTCTCGTCTTCGCGAACTTGACGCCTCCGAACAGCCATTCCAAATATCGTCTTCCCGTGTACGCCCACTTTCCCGCCTTCAGCCTGAGAGGCGAACGCGGGATCGGTCTCAATTCGGGCATCGTCATCCTTGTCGCGCCGCCTTCCAGTCGGACTTCAGAACGCCCATCTGCACGACGTCGACGTAGCGTCCCTTTTTATAGAACCGTTCCCGCAACCGTCCTTCTTCCCTGAACCCGCTGCTGACGTAGCTACGGATGGCGCGTTCGTTGAATTCGTACACTTCGAGCTCCAGCCGGTTCAAATTCATCTCGAGGAAAGCGAAGTCGACCAACAGCCGCATCGCCTCCGTGCCGTAGCCTTGGCCGAAGTCGTCCGTCGAGCCGATGACGATGCCGACTTTGCCTACGCGGTTTTTCCAATCGATCGAATCCAGATTAATCTGTCCGATATAAGCCTCGGTGCGGAGATCGGCGATGACGAACCCTCTGCTGTCTTCGTCCCCTGCCAGCATGGCGTCGAGGAACGCCTCCGTCGATTGCTCGGCATGGGGATACAGGAAAATATCGGACAAGTGTTCGACGATGTTCGGGTCGTTCACCCATTTGCGAATCCACGGCAAATCGTCCTTCCTGTATTCCCGGAGCATGATGCGGCCACCCAACAATCTCGACACGGGATCATCTCCTTCATTATTCTTTCGGATCGTCTTTCAGAAGGCCTTGGTCGATCGACTTCTGTATGATTTCTTGCGCGAACGCCCACAGCTTGTCCGATGCGTCGCGCACGGGCGCTAACCGCTTGAGCACCTGCGAACGAACGATGCCGTTGGCGCGCCAACTGACGCCGCCCGTGTAGTAGTTATGAATGACCGGCTGCAGTCGGTCCAACGCCGCCGCATAGACCGCTTCCGGGCTCGATCCTTCTTCGAATTCGCGCCATAGCGAGATCCACTCGTCCTTCTGCGCCTCCGGCAACATGCCGAACAACCGGTTCGCCGCGGCGTTCTCCCGTTCTTCTTTGTCGGCGTAGCCTTGAACGTCGTAAGCGAACGTATCGCCGGCGTCGATCTCGACGATGTCGTGCAGAAGCAGCATCCGAATCGTTCGATTCAGATCGATCGTCCCGTCGTTCGCGTGTTCAAGCAAGAGCATCGCCATAACCGCGACGTGCCAGCTATGCTCGGCCGTATTCTCGTGCCGGCTTCGATCCATCAGGAATGTTTTGCGCAACACGTTCTTTAGCTTGTCTATTTCCGCGAGGAACGCCAATTGTCCGCTCAGCTTCTCGTCTCCGAGCCAGTTGTCCGTCGGTTTCGTCATTCTCGCCAACTCCCCGCGTCCTCTATCGAACGCTTCTATTTTTCAACATTGTAGCATGAAATCGCGAGCGTCCGCTTTCCGTTCATATTCAGTTCATATCCATCACTCATGATAGTGAAGCGGGAAACTCGCAACCGATGGATTTACCGCGAACGTAACTTCATAATAGAACGTAACCGTTAAGCCCGAATAAACATCGCCATACTCCCACGAAACGAGGACATTTTCTATGAGCAGAGAATCTACCGCCGACTCGGGGTCGAACGACAAGAAATTCCCGGGAAAGAAAAATTGGAGACCGTTCGTCTCCTTGATCCGTCAAGCAAAGCCGTCGATGGCGATGCTCGCAGTCGCGCTTACGTTCAGCTTGATCGCGACGGTCGTCGGCTTGTTCGTTCCCCTATTCACCAAAAGCCTCGTCGACGGCTTTACGTTAGACTCCCTCGAACCGGGTCAGATCGTCCTTCTCGTCGGCGTATTCATCGCCCAAACGCTGACCGGCGGATTATCGATCTACCTCTTGAACAAGTTCGGACAGCAAATCCTGTCCGGTCTTCGCGATCTGTTGTGGCGCAAGCTGCTCTACTTGCCGGTATCCCGTTACGATTCGGAGGAGACCGGCGGCCTGATCAGCCGAATCACGAACGACACGAACGTCGTCAAGCAAGTCGTGTCCGAGCATTTGTCCGGATTCATTACAGGCATTATCTCGATCGTCGGATCCGTCGTCATTTTGTTCACGCTCGATTGGCAAATGACGCTCATGCTTCTCGTCGCCGTGCCGCTCACATTGATCGTTCTCGTGCCCCTCGGCAAGAAAATGTACGATCTATCGCGAAGCATGCAGAACGAGACGGCGAACTTCACTTCCGTGCTCACCCAAGCGTTATCCGAAGTGCGGCTCGTGAAATCTTCCAACGCGGAGAGAATCGAGTATGCGCGCGGCAAGTCCGGCATTACGTCTCTATATGGGCTTGGCGTTCGCGAAGGCAAAATCCAAGCGATTATCTCGCCGCTGATGGGCATCGTCGTCATGGCGCTCATGGTCGTCATTATCGGCTATGGCGGTCTGCGCGTCTCTAACGGCTCGATCAGCGCGGGAGAGCTCGTCGCCTTTATCTTGTATCTCATCCAGATCGTCATGCCTCTCGGCCAGATTACGGCGTTCGTCACCCAGTTGCAGAAAGCGATCGGGGCGACGGAACGGATGATCGACATTCTCGGCCAAGAGGAAGAAGACCACGATCGCGGTGTTCCCGTTCCCGCCGCGGATGCCGATATCATTTTCGAGAACGTCGGATTCCGATACGCGGCCGGGGACGAGATCTTGAAAGGCGTCAGCTTCGCCGTTCCCGCGGGCAAGGTGACCGCGCTCGTCGGACCTAGCGGTAGCGGCAAAACGACGTTGTTCTCCTTGCTTGAGCGTTATTACGAGCCTCAAGTAGGTTCGGTTACTTATGGCGGTTACGACATCTACGGCTTCTCGCTTCGCGATTGGCGCGGCCTGATCGGTTACGTTTCTCAGGAAAGCCCGCTTATGTCGGGCACGATCCGCGACAACATCGCTTACGGACTCGAACGCGGCGTCTCGGACGAAGAGTTGAAGCAAGTCGCGGCAATGGCTTACGCGGACGGCTTCATCGAGGAATTGCCGAACGGATACGATACCGAGGTCGGCGAACGCGGCATGAAGCTGTCCGGCGGTCAACGGCAAAGAATCGCCATCGCCCGCGCTTTGCTGCGCAATCCTCGCATCCTGATGCTCGACGAAGCGACGTCCGCGCTGGATAGTACGTCGGAACGGGTCGTTCAGGACGCGCTCAACAACCTGATGAAGGACCGTACGACGATCGTCATCGCCCATCGGTTGTCGACGGTCGTCGGCGCGGATCGGCTCGTCTTCCTCGAGAAGGGCGTCGTTACGGGCGTCGGCACGCACGACGAGCTCGTCTCGAGCCACTCGCTCTACCGCGAATTCGCGGAGCAGCAGTTGAACTACCGGGAGGTCGCCGCGATTTAAGCGACGAACAGACCCTACTCGATTAAAGGAGTGGATCCCCATGACCAAAATTCTTGTCGTCGACGACGATCCGCATATTCGCGAGCTCGTTCGCGTCTTTCTCGTCCAAGAAGGTCTCGAAGTGTTGGAAGCTGCGAACGGGGTCCATGCATTAGAAGTGCTGACGGGGGCTTCCGTCGATCTCGTCGTTCTTGACGTCATGATGCCGCATATGGACGGCTGGGACTTATGCCGAGAACTCCGCGAGCATTACGAGATGCCGCTTCTCATGCTTACCGCCAAAGGAGAAACGTCGCAGAAGCTGAAAGGGTTCCAGCTCGGCACGGACGACTATATGGTGAAGCCGTTCGAGCCGGTCGAGCTCGTCGCGCGCGTCAAGGCGCTCTTGAAAAGGTATCGCATCTCTATCTCCCAGCAAGTGTCGATCGGCCAACTGACGCTTGATCGCCAGACGTTCACCGTTCAAGCATCTAGCGCCTCCCTCACATTGCCGTTGAAGGAATTCGAGCTGATGTTCAAATTCGCCAGTTATCCGGGCAAGACGTTCGCGCGCGACCAGTTGATCGAACAAATCTGGGGATTCGATTACGAAGGAGACGAACGGACCGTCGACGTGCACGTCAAGCGGCTTCGAGAGCGGTTTCCCGACGGAGAATACGGCATTCGGATCGCTACCGTTCGCGGGCTAGGGTACCGACTGGAGGTGTGCGAATGAGGCGGCAGGGCGATGATGGAAGAGATCCCGGAGAGCGGCCGCATCGACATCTCGCCGGCGGCAGACGCGGGCGCGAGGGTCGCGGGGGACGCGGCGGCGAAAGACGCCGACTCCGAGACTTGCGGTTGTTCGCCGGCGACGACTGGCAGACGCCGGAGGAGCGGGAAAGAATCCGGGAATTAGGCAAGCAGATGCGTCCGCCGGCCAAGTACATCTGGCTCAGTATTATCGGCATGCACCTCGTCATCGCCGGGACTTGGGGATTGAGTTACTTAATCATGCATGCCGTCTTCCAATCGGCTTATCCGGAGCTCGAATGGCCGATCTGGCGGCAATTCCTGACGATCGAGCTCGCCTTTTTCTTGTTGCTCGGGTTCATACACCTCGTTCGATTGTTTTACCGTCCCTTGCGCAGGCAGATGGAATGGTTTTTTAACTTGATTATCGCGATGAAAGAGCTGTCCAAAGGCAATTTCGACGTGACGTTCAAGTCGAATCCGAAATACATGGGGCAATTCGGTCCTCTCGTATCGACGTTCAACGAAATGGCGTCGGAGCTTCATCAAATGGAACGGATGCGCCAGGAATTCATCTCCAACGTCTCCCACGAGTTCCAATCCCCACTCACCTCCATCGCGGGTTTCGCGAGAGCATTGCGGACGGACGAACTTCCGGCGGAGACGACTAGCCATTACTTGGACATCATTGAGACGGAAAGCAAGCGCTTATCCCGGCTCAGCGACAACTTGCTGAAGCTCACTTCGCTCGAATCGAAGCACCATCCGTTCGAACCGAAGCCTTATCGGTTGGACCGGCAACTGCGCCATATTATCCTTTCTTGCGAGCCGCTTTGGCAGCGGAAGAATATCGAGATGGACGTCGATCTTCCGGAAGCGACGATCGTCGCCGACGAAGATTTAATGAGCCAAGTATGGATTAATCTGCTGCACAATAGCATCAAATTCACGCCGGAAGGCGGCACGGTCGGCGTTCGGTTGACGACCTCGGACGACCGGATTCACGCGGTCGTCTATAACAGCGGCCCCGATATTTCGCCGCAAGCGCTGCCCCACCTGTTCGAGCGGTTCTTTAAAGAAGACAAAGCCCGCGAACGCGCGGGCGGGGGCAGCGGATTGGGTTTGTCCATCGTCAAGAAAATCGTCGACATGCACGATGGCGACATCGCGGCCAGCAACCGTCCGAAGGGCGGCGCCCAGTTCGCGGTATCGCTCCCCTCCGGTTCTTGACGGACGTTCTGGTTTTACCTAGCGTTGATCGACTGCCGCCTCATTTTCGCAAGTTGGAATTGTCAATTGTCGAACGTTGCCGTCTTTCGTTATGATAGAGTTAAAGTATTAGCGCAATTCCGTCGCGGAATTGAAAAAGCTAACATTTCCCACTCTATGCGAGGGAGCCTACCCCAATGTTGCGTTCTTTGCGCTTCAAAATCGTCGTCATTCTCGTCCTCGTCAATACGGTCTCTTTCGTCGCGATGATTTTGATCAACTACGAGACGTCCAACAAACAGATGAACAGGCAGCTCCTCAACAACAGCCTATCCAGCTTGAAGATTACGGTGAACAGCTTGTACGCGATGCTCCAGCTTCGCATGAAGGAAGCCGAGCTGATCGCGCATTCGTTGCCTCACTACTTTCTTACGACCGAACAGAAATTAAATTACTTGCGCTTCGACGTCCCCCTCGCGAGCCTGACGACCCGACACGTCGGCGTGGCGGCTAGAGACGGCATTATGCATCTGCTGGACGGCAACTCGGTGGACATGAAAAACATGGAAGCCTACCATGCCGCGTTGAAAGGGATCTCCTCCTATGCCGACTTGATGCTGGACGAGAAAGGCGTTCCCGTCCTTTGGCTGATCGTGCCCTACTATGATTCCAGCGGCTCGATCGACAGCGTCATCGGCATGGCGTTCGATTCGGCCGAGTTATTCCGCTCCCAATTGACGTTGCACGCCAACGACTACAAGGACAGCTCCATCCTCCTCGTCGATTGGGACACCAACCTGCTGTACTACAAAGACGAGTCACTCATTCTGAAGCTGAATTACTTGCGCGACGAGCCGCGTCTCGGTCCGTTTGTCGCCAAGCTACGCACGTCGAACGAAGGCTACGCACAATCTCCCGCTTTCGGCCGCGTCGTCAAAATCTTCTACGTTCGCATGCCCGGCATGGACTGGTACGCGGTATTCACGGTCAGCAAGTCGGAATTCGAAGCGCCTTTGCGGCGATCGATCTGGATGAACATCGGACTCGTCGCGGTCGCGGAGGTGCTCATCGGCGCTTTGTTGTTCTTCATCACGCAGAGGATGATTCTCGATCGCTTGAAGAAAATCGTCGAGGTGACGAAGAACGTCGCCGCCGGCAACTTCTATCCGAAGCCGCTGCAGCTCCGCGCGCGGGATGAATTCGGCATGCTTGCCACTTCCGTCAACGGCATGATCGAGAATCTGCAGGAGCTGTTCGAGCCTTTCCAGGCTTTCATACGGCATAACCAGTACGCGATGATCGTTACGGATGCGAAGTTCCTCGTCACGTCGTTCAACAAACGCGCGGAAGAGCTTCTCGGTTACTCCGAACGCGAAGTCGTCGGGCACAAGGCGTTATTGCTCTGGCATGACCCGGCCCAATTGCGCGATCGGGCGAGTTATTATTCGGACAAGCTCAAGCGCGACATAGCTCCCGACGAATCGGTACTGTTCGTGCTGCCGCAGATGGGCTTCCTGCCCGACTGGGAATGGCATTGGCTCCATCGGGACGGGCACCGCATGCTTGTCTCGATCAATACGAGCATCATGCGCCATCCCGACGGCTCGACGAAAGGATACGTATTGATCGCCCGGGACGTGAGCGCGATCAAGAAAGCGGTCGAGACGAACGCGAGGCTGTTCGAAATCATGGAAAGCGCCCACGATGCGATCGCTTCGTTCGACATGCGCGGCACCATCTTCTATTTGAACCAAGCGGGCCACGATTTCCTCGGGATCGACCGTCTGAACGAGGACAACAACCGGGTGAGCCGGTACATGCCGATTCCGATGACGGTCGCGTTCGCGGACGGCTTGATGATCGCCCAGCAACAAGGCTTCTGGCAAAGCGAAGCCGAATTTTACGCACCGGGCGGCCAGAACGGGGCAAGCCAGATCGTCTCGATCATCGTCGTGGCTCATCGGCCCGGAGACGATAGCGACGCTTATTTCTCCGCGATCGTACGGGATATTTCCGCTCATAAGGAGACAGAACGCCAGCTCCTTCTCGCGAAAGAAGAAGCCGACGAAGCGAATTTGGCGAAGAGTTCCTTCCTCGCGAGAATGAGTCATGAGATCCGCACGCCGCTCGGCGGCATCATCGGTCTGACCCATCTGCTGCGGAGAACGGAATTATCGGGCATCCAACACGATTACATCCGGCAAATAACCGATTCGTCCCAGGCGCTATTGCACATCCTGAACGACGTTCTCGATTTCTCCAAGCTGGAAGCGGACAAGCTTGTTCTTGAACGGGAGCCTTTCTGCCCCGCCGAATCGTTGCATCGTTTAAGCGGCATATTCTCCGTGCTGCTCGGGCCGAAACCGGTAGATTTCATTTTGCGCTCCGACCCGCGCATCCCGAAGCTCGTCGGCGATTCGACCCGACTCGAGCAAATTTTACTGAATCTGTGCAGCAACGCGATCAAATTCACGAACGTCGGGTTAATCGAATTAAGCGTCGAATTACTGGACTGCCGCGACGGCAACGCCCGGCTCGCGTTCCGGGTCGACGACACGGGCATCGGCATGACGGACGAACAATTGGAACGTCTGTTCAAGCCGTTCGTTCAGGCCGACGAGAAAACAAGCCGCAAATTCGGAGGCACGGGACTCGGCCTTGTCATCTCGCGTACGCTCGTCGAATGGATGGGCGGCACTTTAACCGTAGAAAGCCGCTACCGCGTCGGCAGCTCTTTCCGATTCGAACTGGAATTTCCGCTCGCGACGGACGCGTCGAATCCGGTCTGGGAAGCGGCCGAACCGCTTGAACTTTCCGTCGTCGTGCTCGAAGACGAGCCTGCCGTCGCCGAGCATTGGCGCACGCTTCTCTACTCGCTCGGTTGCGATGCCGTCGCGGTCGGAGGCTGGACGCAAGCAGCCGAATGTCTTGAAAGTCGACAGGCGGACTTGTTTATCGTCGACATGGAATGCGGCGACATGCACGGAGAGGAAACATGGTCGAATTGGAAAGAGTCGTTGGATGCCAAAGGCATAAAGACGGTATGTTCGACGACGCTTCTCGGCAGGGATGCCCTTCAACAGCTGCCGGAGCGATTGAAACCTGCCGCCGTGCTCGTCAAGCCCTCTTCCCCGCTGCAGGTCCGTCAGACGCTTGAAGCCGTCTGCCACCGATTGGACTTGCCGGAAGAACGATCTCCCGAAGAGGTACTCGGCACCGTCTCGGACCGAGCCCGATCCGAGAAGCTTCGCATTGTCGCGGTCGACGACCAGGTCGTTAACCGACTCGTCGTCAAGCAATTGCTGGACCATCAAGGCATAGAGGTCGAACTCATGGAAAGCGGCGTTCAAGCGCTCGAAGCGCTCTCGGACGCTCCTGCGGACTTGGTGCTGATGGATCTGCACATGCCGGACATGGACGGTCTCGAGACGACGATCGAGCTGCGTAAATTATTCGACGCCCGTCAATTGCCGATTATCGCGCTTACCGCGGACGTTACGCCGGAACAGCACGCGAAGTGCTTGGCGGCGGGAATGAACGACATCTTGACGAAACCGATCGAGCCCGACAAGCTGTACGCCGCGATGAGGAAGTGGGTCTCGCCCTTGTCCTCTTCCCTTTCCGCTCCAACCGGCGGCGAGATTGGGGCTGCCGACTCCGCGGTCGCTTCAGGCGACGGATGGTCGGATTTCCGGGATATGCCGGGCATGGATACGACGTCCGCGTTGGAGCGGCTTGACGGCAAAACCAAGCTGTACCGACAACTGCTCGATAAGTTCAAGGACCAACACGGGAATACCGCGCAACGCCTGTCAGACATGCTCGCCGCCGGCGATCGGGACGAAGCCGTTCGCCTGGCCCATTCTCTCGCGGGCGCGGCCGGACATCTCGGCATGGCGGATGTACTGGAGCATGCATCGGCGCTCCAGCAAGCCCTTCAACGGCATGAAGAAGGCCATGAACAAAGGTTAAAGCTGGAGGAATCCCTCGCGATCGCGCTCGACTCCATTTTTAATCTTTTAAAGCACAAAAGCAGTTAGACGAATATGGGTGTCGCATATTATAATAAGATTATCTCGACAAATGTTAGCAAAGTATGAGCATCCCTAACAAACTCTTATAAGGTGTGATGAAGTTTGACGAGAGTTCTTGTTATTGAAGATGATGCGATCATCGGAGAAATGCTCACCCTTTACTTGACCGAAGAAATGTTCGAAGTCCAACGCGTCGAAACTTCACGCGAAGGGAAGTTTGCGCTTAGCTCTTTTAATCCCGACATTTTGCTTTTGGATCTTATGCTTCCGGATGCGAGCGGAACGGAGCTTTGCGCGGAATTCAGACAGCTCACGGCTATCCCGATCATCGTCATCTCAACGAAGCCTTCCGTCACCGTCAGAATTCAAGCGATCAGCTCGGGAGCCGACGATTTCCTCGTTAAGCCCTTCAGCATGCAAGAGCTCAAGGTTAGAATGGATGCCGTCTTGAGACGCACGAACGCCGGGCGACCCGTCGTTGCCCAACCTGTCGGCGCGGGCGTCGGCGCCTCGTCCGGAATGCAGCTTGGGCTCTCGTTGGACTTGGAACGGCGCACGATCGTTCTTCACGGGCTGCACATCGAAACGACTTTCTCCGAATACGAAATCATGAAATTATTTTACCAGCATCCGAACCGCGTCTTCAGCCGAGAGGAGCTCATCAACGCCGTGCGCGGCATCGACTCCTTCATCAACGACAGAGCGATCGACGTTCATGTCACGAATCTGAGGCGCAAGCTGGAGAAGAATCCAAAAGAACCGCAATACATAAAAACGGTATGGGGCGTCGGTTATAAGTTCATTAATTGAATCGCAATCCCTCGGCGGAAGGCCCGAATACCGGGCCTTCTCTTTTACGTCCAAATATACCCAGCGCGCAACCCGCAACTTTACAAACGAATTCCCTTCATACTAACGAAGATTGGACAACTTAGACCTACGCGGAGGGCATCCCTTGATCGATATTAACGTGACCGGAATCGTCAACTTCATCCAAAATATCGCCGTCGTCGTCCTGTTCCTCATGTTCTGCCACAGGCTGATCCCCGCCTTCAAGGAGTGGAAGCCGCCGATGCGCAAGTCGGCATTCGGATTGCTGTTCGGCACGACGGGCATTGTCTCGATGCTGTTGCCTTTGTTCTCGGGCGAAGAATCGATCGTCAGCATGAAAAACATATTGACCGCCCTCTCCGCCTGGCTCGGAGGTCCGATCGCCGCCGGCGTTTCCGTGACGCTCGTCACGGTAGCCCGGCTGGCCATCGGGGGAGCGGGAGCGTGGCCGAGTATCGCGTCGGGCGTTACCGCGTCATTGATCGGTCTCGTGTTCTATTATTTCCGAAGGCCGACGATCTTCCGTTCTTTCCGACTCGCGAGGCCGACGCTGATCGGCTTGCTTGTATGGGCCGAAGGAACCGCCTGGTGCATGCTGCTGCCGGAACACGACCGCGTCTTCATCATTAGGAATTATACCGTCGTGCTCGCGGTCCTGTATCCGGCGGCCGCGATCCTGTTCCATTACTGCTTGAACCCGGAATGGGTCAAAAGTCGGGAAACCCTTGCCGACGAAGCGACGGGTCTCACCCCTCCCGACTTGTTCTGGCATCAAATGCAGCAAAAGATGGATGCCCGGACCCCTTTTTATTTAACGATATTAAACGTCGACGGATTAAAGACGATCGTGACGTTGAATAGCGCGAAGGCCTGTAACGAATTGTTGAAGGAGATCAGCGACAGGCTGACGGGTTGGCTTCCCGATAACGCGGCCGCCTGCCGAATGGAAGCGAATCAATTCGTCGTCGCCGTCGCCGATCCGGATCCGCAATCGGGCGCCCTCCCTTTGTTGCCGCCCGGCTTCTGGAAACAGTTGCAAGCGGCGTTGTCCGAACCTTACGTCATTCAGCACAAGCGCTGCCACGTCGCGATCGAGGCGGGGACGACCGCCTACGCCGGGGACGGCTTGTCCGTCGACCAGCTTCTCCCCCGCGCTTACGCGGCGTTGCAGCATGCGAGAGAGACCGGCGTGAATGAAGCGGTACTTTATAACGAACGGCTATCGGAGCGGATCCGCAGACTTGCGCAGATCGAAGAGCACTTGAAGACGGCAATCGAGGACGATCGGCTCTCGATTCATTACGAGCCGCAATTCGAACTTTCGGACGGCGCGTTAAGAGGAATCGAAGCGCAGCTGCACTGGGAGCATCCGGAGTTCGGAGAAGTGCCTGCGCGCGAGTTTCTGCCGATCGCGGAAAAGACGAAGATGATCGTTCGAATCGGCGAATGGACGTTACGCCAGGCGTGCGGCGCTTACGCGAGGATCGCGGCTCAAGGAGCGCCGGAATCTTTGAAATTGTCGGTTAACGTCTCCGGCGTGCAGCTCGAACAAAGCGGCTTTGCCGCGCTCGTCGTCGACGTGCTGCGCGAATTCGGCCTATCGCCCGACCGACTGGAATTGGAGCTGTCCGAAGGCAGTTTGCTGTCGTCCATGGAAAACGCGTCGAAACAAATGGACGAATTGAAGGCCGCGGGCATCCGGCTCGCGCTCGGTAAGTTCGGGTCGAGCGGCTCTTCGATCCATTTCTTGCGTATGTTTCCGTTCGATACGATCAAGATCGACAAAAGCTACATCCAAGATATCGGTAGCGCGAAGGAACAAGACTTGACCGGGTCAATGATCGGCTTCATTAAACATCTCGGCTATTCCGTCGTCGCCGAAGGCTTGGAGACTTACGAACAGCTCATTTATTTGAAAAAGCGCAAATGCGATTACGCGCAAGGCCATCTCTTCAGCAAGCCGTTGCGGGAAGACGAGATCGCCGCCTTGGTTCATATCGGTTAAGCCGACGAAAAAAGCCTCGTTCGTTAACGATAACGAACGAGGCTTTGCTATTACGCTAGATGGCTTTTATTGCCAGCCCATACGCTCGCGCAACGACGTTACGTGCGCGACGTGATGACGTCCGTGCCAAGCGTACATGCCGAGCGCGACGTCGAGCCGGGAAATTTGCTTCGAAGCGGGATGGAAGAACGTCCTTGCGTATTGTCCCTCGCTCATCGACCGGAGCAATACCGTCCATCTCTCGTGAAGGGCCGTCAACAACGCGACGGAAACGAAGACGGGCGTATCCAGCGTATCCGGAAGCTCCGCCCACAGCTGTTCCTCGTACGGCTTGATCGCCGGATTCTCTTCGGTCAACGCAAGCTTGAACCGGATGAAGCTGTTCATATGGCTATCCGCGAGATGGTGAGCCACTTGCTTGACCGTCCAGCCTCCCGGACGGTAAGGCTCGTTCAATTGCGCATCGGATAATCCGTCCAATGCCGCCTTCAGCTTCTCCGGCAACTCTTCGATTTCGGAAAGCCACTGTTCCTTTTGTTGCGCCGTAACCGGTCCTGCCTGATGGAAACGTCCGACCGGATATCTCAAATCCGTATTCACCTCGGTTGTCACCTTCACTTTCAATTCTCGGAGTATTCTGTCCACGAAACGCGACTTCGCTTCGGTGTAGCCTTCCCTGTCATGCCGGTAGCGTTCGGCCCATTCGACCTTGAGCTCCCCGTAAGCCATCGCCCAATCCCTTCGGCTCTGCAAGGCGTCCCGGAAAGCAAGCTGCTCCTTGTACCGCGGCTCGCCTTGCCGGAACAAATGCAAATGCGCGACGCGCCTATCGCCGGGCGCGAGCACGAAGAATCGCCGGTATGGCCGCAAATCGAGCTCCGGCGGCACGTAATGCCAGCCGTCGGGAGCAAGCGCTTCCGCGACTGCGCGCAGTTGGCCGTAGTCGGCGACGAGCGCCATCAGATCGATGATCGGCTTCGCGGGCAATCCCGGAATCGCCGTGCTTCCGATATGTTCGACATCCGTCACGCCTATGCCCCGAAGCTTCTCGCCGAGACGTTCGGCGAGTCGTTCCCCTTCGTGCGCCCATCTCGGATTCGCGTCCGAGAGTTCGACTTCCTCGTTCGCCCACTTCGGCCAATCTTCCTTCTTGCCCGTATCCGCCATCTCGCCATCCCCTTCGATCGGTTACTGGTCGATCCTTCCGGCTTCATCTACGATGTCGGCAAGCGCTCTAACGAATTGATCCATCTCTTCGTCGGTTCCGATGCTTACGCGCAAATAACGGTCGATTCTCGGCTTATTGAAATAACGCACGAGGATGCCCTTGCCCTTCAATCTTTGAAAAAGCATTTCGGCGGAAAACGCGGGATGCGTCGCGAACAGGAAATTCGCCGACGACTCGATCGAGACGAAACCGAGCTCGGCGATCGCTTTCGCCGTCCGTTCTCTCGTGGCGACGACTTTGCGCGTCGTCTCCTCGAAGTACGCCTCGTCCTCGATCGCAGCCAGCGCGCCGGCCAATGCAAGACGATCCAGCGTATAGGAGTTGAACGAATCCTTCACCCGGTTCAAGCCTTCGATCAGATCCGGATGGCCGAAAGCCATGCCGACGCGCAGTCCCGCGAGCGAACGAGATTTCGACAACGTCTGGACGACGAGCAGGTTCGGATAATCGCCGACGAGCGATACGGCGGAGCGTCCTCCGAAGTCGATGTACGCCTCGTCGACGATGACGACGCGGTCCTCATTCGCCTCCAAAATGCGTATCAGCGAATCCAGATCCAAGCATCGGGACGTCGGCGCGTTCGGGTTCGGAATCACGACGCCTCCGCTCGGTTTCGCGTAGTCGTTCAGGTCGATTCCGAATTCGTCGTCGGTCGGCAACGTTTCGTACGGTATGCCGTAAAACTTCGCGTACACCGGATAGAACGTGTAAGTTACGTCCGGGAACAAGATCGGTCGTTCCGGCGAGAAGAACGCCGGGAAAGCGAACGCGAGAATTTCGTCCGAACCGTTGCCTACGAAGATTTGCTCCTTCGCCAGGCCGTGCCGCCGAGCGATCGCGGCGCGCAAGTCGTCGCAGGTCGGATCGGGGTATAGCCTGAGGTCGTCGTTCGCGGCCGAGCGAATCGCCTCGATCGCTTTCGGCGAAGGCGGATACGGATTCTCGTTCGTGTTCAGCTTAATATATCGCCGGTCCTTCGGCTGCTCCCCCGGCACGTACGGGGTCAGCGACGCGGCCAGCTTGCTCCAATATTTGCTCAATGGTTGGCCCTCCTCTTCCGCTTCCTTGATTATACAGCGTCGTTCGGCGGTCGGTCTAGCGAGCGATCGCTGGGCGGTCGGAACGAAGATTAGGCGACGAAAACCGTTGAGTTTTGACCCGGTCGCGATTTATAATGGATTTTGGCGCGTTTGCGCGCAAACCGACGATATCAATGGAAAATAGGTGCCAATAGATGAGTATTTTGACGGTCAAAAATTTAACGCACGGCTTCGGCGACCGCGCGATCTTCAACGATGTCAGCTTCCGCCTGCTGAAAGGCGAACACGTCGGCCTGATCGGCGCGAACGGCGAGGGCAAGTCTACGTTCATGAACATCATTACCGGTAAGCTCGAGCCTGACGCGGGCAAAGTCGAATGGGCGCGCAAAGTGCGCGTCGGCTATCTGGATCAGCACTCCGTCTTGGAGAAAGGCATGACGATTCGCGACGTGCTTCGCGGCGCCTTCCAGTACTTGATGGATCTGGAGACGGAAATGAACGGCATGTACGAGAAAATGGGCGACGTCTCTCCCGAAGAACTCGAACGGCTGCTGGAGGAAGTCGGCACGATTCAAGATATTTTGACGAACAACGACTTCTATATGATCGATGCCAAAGTAGAAGAAATCGCCCGGGGACTCGGTCTGGCCGACATCGGCCTCGACCGCGACGTTCACGACTTGAGCGGCGGCCAACGGACGAAGATTCTGCTCGCCAAGCTGTTGCTCGAGAAACCCGACATCCTGCTCCTCGACGAACCGACCAACTACTTGGACGAACAGCATATCGAATGGCTCAGGCGGTATTTGCAGGAATACGAGAACGCGTTCATTCTCGTTTCCCATGACATTCCGTTCCTGAACAGCGTCATCAACCTGATCTACCATATGGGTAACCAAGAGTTGAATCGTTACGTCGGCGACTACGACAACTTCGTTCTTCTTCACGAAGCGAAGAAGCAACAGCTCGAGTCGGCTTACAAGCGCCAGCAGCAAGAAATCGAAGAGCTGAAAGATTTCGTGCAGCGCAACAAAGCCCGCGTGTCGACGCGCAACATGGCGATGAGCCGTCAGAAGAAGCTGGACAGCATGGACGTTATCGAGCTCGCCCGCGAGAAGCCGAAGCCGGAATTCCGGTTTAAGGAAGCCCGCACGTCCGGACGGATGATATTCGAGGCGAAGGATCTCGTCATCGGTTACGAGGAGTCTCTCTGCCGCCCGATCGACCTGCTTATGGAACGCGGACAGAAAGTCGCCATCGTCGGCGCGAACGGCATCGGGAAGACGACGTTGCTGCGCAGCCTTCTCGGGGAGATCCCCGCCCTGTCCGGCGAGACGAAAAAAGGCGAGAACTTGTTCGTCGGTTACTTCGAGCAAGAGATCAAGGGCGCGGCGGACGAAACTTGCATCGAGGCCGTATGGAAGAACTTCCCTTCGATGAGCCAATTCGAAGTACGCGCGGCGCTCGCGAAGTGCGGATTAACGACGAAACATATCGAGAGTAAGATCGGCGTCCTGAGCGGCGGAGAGAAAGCGAAAGTACGGTTGTGCAACTTGATCAACAAGGAAACGAACCTGCTCGTGCTCGACGAACCGACGAACCACTTGGACGTCGACGCCAAGGACGAACTGAAGCGCGCGTTGCAAGCGTACAAAGGCAGCATTCTGCTGATCAGCCACGAACCGGAATTCTATCGCGAAGTGGCGACCGAAGTGTGGAACTGCGAGTCGTGGACGACGAAAGTGTTCTAAGAGTAGTCGGATTTGCGAATGGACCGAGCCGCGGGCTTCCCCGCCGTTCGGTCTTTTTTTTGCGCGGCAGACCGTGCAAGGTTCGGATGTCGGACGTTAGGATGTTCGGTCGTCTGGATGTCCGGTCGTCCGGATATCGCATGTGTTCGAATTTCCTGTCGAACGACTTGTCCGTCTCGTCCGCTATTCCCCGCCTCACAAATGCAGGAATAGAACTTCAGCCCTCTATCTAACGTAGAAAAACCTGCACTTTCGCAGGTTTTCGTTCGCCGGTATGCGGTTTTAAGCTTTGCGCCCCATGATGACGACGTCGCGATCGATGCCGTCGAGAGTCGCCACGCCGGGCAACAGCCCCCATTGCTCGAAGCCGAACTTCTTCAGCAGCCCCAAGCTCGGACCGTTATGGCCGAAGACGAGGGCGACGATGGTGCGAATGCCGAGACCCGGACAAGCTTCCAGCGCCGCGGCGAGGAGTCGGCTGCCGACCCCGCTTGCCCGATTGTCCGCCGCGATGTAGATGCTGATCTCGGCCGTCGCGTCGTACGCGGCCCGGATATGGTACGTCGAGAAGCTAAGCCAGGCGATGATCCGGCCCGCATGCTTCATGACCCATAGCGGTCTTCGCTCCTCATTATGCTCTTCGAACCAACGAATGCGGCTCTCCACGGTGACGGGTTTCAAATCCGCCGTCACCATCCGGCTCTCGATCGTGGAATTGTAGATGTCCACGATCGTCTCCAGGTCTCCCCTCGTTGCATGCGCGATTGTATAAGATTCCATACGATAACCTCCGCGGTGTTTGTTCTGGGAGTTTAACTCGTCTAATCGTCTATTGGTTGCCGTTCGAACGTTTCGTTTGCCACAAATCGAGAATCTTCTTTTCTTTTTCCGCGTTCATGCCCGCTTTCCGGACTTTGCCGTCCGTCCTGGCGTCGTCCCATTCGAGCGTCGCCTCGATCGTTTCCTCCAGAGGCCGGAACGTCAACCCTTCCGCGAGCGCCCGATCGATATCGACGTCCAGCATATAACGCGCATCCGCCGTCTCTCCCGTTCCGGGTATCCATAGGGGAAGCTCCATCCATGGCCCGGCGCCGTTCGCAAGCAAGAATTCGTTATCGACCCATTCGAACCCCGCGCCTCCGCCGGACGCTTGGTTGGTTCGTTCAAGGAAATCTTTCATCGTCGTCCGAATAGCCGGTCCCGTCGCGTTATAGGTGCCCGTTCTCCGGCTTTCCGCCATTCGCACGATCCACTCCGCGAGATCCCTAACGTCGATGAATTGCACCGGCGCGTCGGGCAGGCCGGGGGCAATCGTCTCCCCTCCCTCGCGTAAGCGTACCGGCCAATAGGTAAAGCGGTCCGTCGGGTCGTTCGGCCCGACGATTAAGCCCGGTCGGACAATAAGCGCGCGTCCCGGAAAGCCTTCCCGTACGACTTCCTCGCACGACGCCTTCAGCGGGCCATAAGCTTTCGCGACATCTTCAGTCAAAGGGTCGTCCAATGTGCCCGTGGCATGCGTCTCATCTTTGCGAGGCTCGCGAAATCCATCATAGACGGAGATGCTGGAAACGAAGACGTATAAGCCAACGGCGTCCGTTAACCGCTCAACCGACTGTCGTACGACTCTCGGCACGTAACCCGACGTATCGATGACGAAGTCCCATTTCCGTTCCCCGAGCGCGTCGAGGTTGCCGTCCCGATCTCCCGTCAGTCGTTCGGCGCCCGGCAACGGCCCAGCGGGTTTCGATAACCCCCTGCTGAAGACGGTCACCTCATGCCCCGCCTCCAAGGCGCTTCGAGCGACGTGATAACCAAGGAATACCGTTCCCCCTAGAATAAGTACCTTCATCTCTAACCTCCGATCTCGGATAAGAAACGATAGAAGCTGTAAGCTCCGAAAGCGAATAACACGATCGCCGAACCGTAGTTGATCAGCCGGAGCGCATTCGCCGTCACCGTTCTCTTCAACAAGCCGATAATAAAGCCCTTAAGCCATAAATCCATAAATTGAGCCGCACCTTCCGCATGATCTTAAATCGCGCAGTCGTCGATTACAGAACGCCGGAAATTTTGCCGTTCACGAACGCGATGAACGAAGAACGCTTGTACAAGACGAATTTATGCCGCGCGCCCGACTTCAACGTCAACAGAATGCCGTTCGGAACGATACCCATCGTGTTGCGTTTGGCGATCGACGCGATATCGGCGTACGGGATATCGAGCGGGGCGGATTGAATGTTGAGAGCGTGCGGAACGAACTTCATTCGGGTTTCCGACGCGTGTAACCAACCGCCTACCGATTCGATTCCTCTAAAGAGGTTGGCTGCTTTCTTGAATAATACCGGTTCTTCATTCTGCTGTTTCTCGGATTGGACTGTTTGCAACGTTCGTCTCTCCTCATGGTCGGATGATGGTAAAATGGGTAACATTCCCTTTATTTTAACGGAAACTTGCATACATTCCCATCCCCTTCTGCATGCTAACCGGAAGGACGACAGAGGAGCGGTGATGCAGCGGCATGGCGGCGCAATCCCCCGAATGCGATTTTTCCCCGATGAAGGAATTGATCAAACAGGATATCCGGTCGACGATGGAGAAGCTCGAGCAGCTCCTTGCCCGGCTCGATCAAGACGAACGGTGCACGTTGGGCGAATTCGAGAATATCAAAAAGAACTTCCTCGACATCGAATCCCGGGCGGCGACGTTTTATTTGAATTGTTATCTTTCTCCGTTCATGGAGCGATACATGGACCTGTCGCTTGCGATTCGTTCGCTGTCCGGACGCAGGCACGGCGCGCTCATCGCGGTCGAGCGCGCCGACTCGACTTCGCCGTTCGTCCAACCCGGCATTCCGATCAACGCGCCGGTGTCCCATTCTTTGCTTGAAGCGATTTTCTATCCGGGAAATCCGCTTCACGACGGCGCCGTGCTCATCCGCTCGAACCTGATCGTCTCGGCGAAGCACGTATTGCCCCTCACGTCCGCGCAAGGAAACGAACGCATAACGGGAACGAGGCATCGCGCCGCCGTAGGCTTGTCGGAGCAATGCGACGCCATCGTCATCGTCATCGTCATCGTCGTGTCGGAGGAGACCGGCAACGCGTCCTTCGCGATCGACGGACAGTTATACCCGGTCATAACTCCTTAACGAGCATTCCCTTTTGCAACTTTTTCCAATTCGCGACGTCTAAACAGGCATGCCCAGAGCGGCTACATTTTCCAATAGGAGCGTGCCTTAGATGAATGCCTTTCTCTCCTTGATGCTCGCCGTTACATTAATCGCGGGTGGAAAAGCCGACCAGACGACGCCCACGATGCAAGTCCATTCCGCGGTGAACGGGAACGAGACTTTCGCGGCGCTCATCCAGAAAGGCCGCGCCTACGTCGACGCGGATGGATTGTTGAAGATCCTGCCTTACCGATTGGACAAGGACAACGTGACGCGGGACGCTAAGGGTCACACGCTTTACGTCCACGGCGAGAGCTATCCGGATTTGAAGAGCGACACGCTTATCTTCAAGAAGGACGCGAAGTCGTTCAAGATCGGGAAAGCCGACATCGCCTTGCAAGACCCGATCGTCGCGATCGGCGATCGTCTCTATATCCCTCTTCGGGGGATCGCGCATTACTATCATCTCAAGCTGTCGATCGACAAGAACAAAACGATCCAAATCTCGAAAGCAAACCATGAAGAAAAGATGGTCATCGCGAATACGGCCGTTATCGCCCGGGCGAACGCGGATCGATTGATCGCCCTCACGAACGAACATATCCAAGCGGCCAACGACAAGGATTTCGCCAAGTATCTCTCCACGCTGCTCCCTAAGCTCAAGGAGGTCGACGAATACAATCCTTGCTTTTTCGTCTGGTTAGACGCCGAAAAACAGCCCCTGAAGCTCCGAAGGATCGATTTCGTTTCCGAGAACATCGTCGGCAAGTCGCCGCGCATCATCGCCGAAGTGAAATGGACCGGTCGGCAAATGCAAGTCGCCTACTTGAAGGACAAGAACGGCGAATGGAAGATCGGATCGTTGGATTGACGACCGTCGGATTCGCGGCCTCCGATTAACGCTCGCCGGCCTCGATCGCTGCGACCCGGCTCATGGGGCCGGATTCGCCGATTTGACTCTCCAACCGAGCGGTCCCTTCTTCAATTCGAAGAAGGGACTGTCGCTTTTCGATACGATATACGACTCCCCTTAGCTTCTTTCGTCGATCGGCGCGCTGAACGCCAATATCGGATGAAAGGTAAAGAGCAAGTGCTTGCGAATGGCGAATTGCGGCGTCGGAGACGGCAGAAAGACGATATAGAAAACGAGCAAAGCGGCGACGGTTATCCAGACGTACCGGTATTTGCCCCGCATCCGTTAGATAGCCGGCATCACGTTGCCGCCGCTCACCGGCAAGTATGCTCCCGTAATAAAGCTGGCAAGGTCCGACGCGAGGAACGCGACAGCGTTCGCGATCTCTTGATCGGTGCCGCGACGCTTGAGCGGAACGCTAAGCTGGTACGATTCGCTCACTTCGGTATGGTTCTCGCGATCCCGGTCGCTGATCGTCCACCCCGGCGCCACTTGGTTAACCGTGATCTGGTGCTCGCCGATTTCCTTCGCCAGCACGCGATAGACGCCGTCCATGCCTCTCTTGCCCGCGACGTAAGCGGATTGCGAAGGGAAGTTCTGCATGACGCATTCGGTGTTGATGCCCACGAACCGCCCCCACTTCTGCGCGATCATGTCCGGTGCGAACGCCTTGGCCAAGTAGACGCTTTGCATGACGCACGTGTCGAATTGGCTGGCGTAATCTTCCGGCGCTTGTTCCAATATCGTCGTCCACTGGTATTGCGCGACCGCGTTCGCGACGACGATGTCGACGGAGCCGAGCTGCTCCTTAATCTGATCCTTCATCGCGACGATCTCTTCGAGACTCGTAATATCCGCTTGAAAGATGGCGGCCCGTCTGCCGTAACCGTGAATTTCGTCCATCAATTCCGAAGCTCTCGCCGAGTTGCTGTTGTAGTGAACGGCGACGTTCGCGCCGCAATTTGCAAGCGTTCTGGCCATGACGCGGCCCAATTGCCCCGTTGCTCCCGTAATCAGTGCCGTTCTATTGGTCAAATCGATGTGCATGCCTCGAATGCCCCTCTCCGCGATATGAATGTAATGATAGGCAATTTCGCGAGAAAACACAACGTGAATAGAGACGCATCCGCGCAACGAAAAAACCCGCGAGGATCGCGGGTTCAAGCGTGTTCCGTACCGATTATTGGATTTGATCGTTAAAGGTGCTTCGCGATCAATCCCTCGTACACCGCTTTCGGCCGAAGACCGACGATTTTCTCGACGGGCTCCCCGTCCCGGAAGACGAGTACGGTCGGCATCGACATGACGCCGTAAGTCGAAGCGGCGCCGGGAGAATCGTCGCAGTCGACCTCGATGAACGCAGCCTCCATTCCCCTCTCTTCCGCCAGCTCGTCCAGAATCGGCTTCAATACTTTGCATGGCGGACACCATTTCGCGCCGAAATCGACCAGCGTAATGCCTTGTTGCCGGATGCTTTTTTGCAAGCTTTCGTCGTTCGCGATCAACATGAGTCGTCGCCTCCTACGGTTTTATCGTCGTTCCCGTATCGATCGGATGCGGTCGAGCAAGTTCGAACGGATCTCGGACAACTGGTGGATACGATCGTCGATTTCCTTCAGCTTGCTCTCGTATACAGGAAGCACTTGCTCGCAGAACGCTTCCTCGTTGATGAGCACGCAGTTCAGGAAACCCGCGATCTGCTCCGTAGAGATGCCGAGGGCGAGATAGAGCTGGATCGTCTTCACCTGCTCCTCCGCCAGGGGCGAATAATCGCGATAACCATTATCCGCCCGGACCGACGATAGTAGCTTCATCTCTTCGTAATAACGTAACGAACGGACGCTCACGCCCGTTCGCGCGGCCAGTTCTCCGATCCTCATGACGAACACTCCTTTCCTACGATCGATACGAGAACAGTATAAACCCTGACATTACTGTCAGGGTCAAGAGGCTCTTCATTGTGAAGTCGCTAAGCGGCGACGTTAATCTCTTTCGTAGATCGAGCCCGAACGGCTGGCGAAGAATTCGGCGTACACTTTCTCCGCGTAAGCGTCCGTCATGCCGGAGATGTAATCGGCCGCGAGCCTCTCCCAGCTCCACTTGTCTTTCTGCGCTTCGTAGCTCTCCAGCCAATCCGGCGGGATGATCAGGCGTCCCGTCTCGTAGCTCTTGAAGCTGCCCCATAGCCGTTCGATCATGACCTCGCTTCGTTTATGCAACCGTTGCACGCGGAAATCCTTGATCAAAGTCACCCACGCGAGCTTCTTCAAGATTTCGATCGTGCGCAGCAGCTCCACGTTTTCCTTGCCGTCGCGAACGAGGGTTACTTTTTTCCAGCCTTTGTTCGGATCGTCGATAATGCCGACTTCGCTCGCGAACTTGCGAACCCATCTCGCCTTCATTTCCCTGCGCGTGCGCGAAGGCTCGCGGTCGCACTCGGCGTAGATGATCTCCCACTGCTCCAAGTAATGAATGAGGACTTGCTTGACCATTGCCGCCTGGTCGATGCCTTCCCAATTCGCCGGCGAATAGCTCGGGTCGCTCGTGATTTCCTGAATGACGTTCGCGACGACGCGGTCGTCCTCGAAGAAGCGGCGGTCCATCTGGATTTTTCCGGCGCGGATGCCGTCTTCCAAGTCGTGCGTCGAATAGGCGATGTCGTCGCATAAGTCCATGAGCTGAGCCTCTAGCGTCGCGCATCCGACTGGCATGCCCCATGCTTCCCGTAACGATTCGATGCCTTCCCATTCTTTGCGGTAGACGCCCTTCTGCCTGCCCGGCTCGTCGATGCAGAACGGGTATTTGTTGATGCCGAGCAACACGGCCGCCGTCAAGTCCAAGCCGCTGCCGCTCCCCGCCCGTTTCTCGAGAAACATGAGAATGCGAAAGTTCTGCGCGTTGCCTTCGTACTTGAGCCCGTGATCCTTCCGAAGCATGCTATCCAGCACTTCTTCGCCTTTATGTCCGAACGGCGGATGGCCGAGATCGTGCGCGAGCGACGCGCATTCGACGACCTCGGGATCGATCATGAGCCCGGGATGTTCTTTCAGGGAAAGGGACGGATCGGTCTTGAGCAGTCTCCGCGCGACTTCGCGGGCGATCTGCGACACCTCGAGCGAGTGCGTCAGCCGCGTCCGGTAGTAGTCTCCGGAGCCCGCGCCGAACACTTGCGATTTGCCCTGAAGCCTTCGGAAAGCGGGAGACTGGATCAACCTCGCGTAATCTTTCTCGTATTCGTCGCGGTCTTCGCCGGAATGGATGTTCTCCGTGTCGTAAAGTCTCATTTTGCGTACGTTCATGCCAGCCGCCTCTTTCTTTCGTTCCAATTCTGCTCATTCCAAAGCATTACAGGCCGAAGAAACTTTGTTTCTTCTCCATAAATTGATCTTGGATGAGATAAGTCCACGTCCGGGTCGGCGATTTCAAGCCGAGCTTCTCCCAGTCGATCGGGTCGCCGTACGCGCCGGACTTCAGCTTGTTCATCGTCGCGGCCGTCTCCTTCTCGATCTTCTCCGGCAATTGCTCGAACGCATGGATGATCCGGTGGTGGAATTCGTCGGCAGGGTTGCGGTTAGCCAAGCTCTCTAGATGGATCGCTTCGCGGATGTAAGACACGTAGGCCAGGTGGTCGGCCCATGCTTTATCCATATGGAACAATGTCGCGCGCCGTTCCGCGGAGCCGAGGGAATCTTCGTTGAATAGCACTTCTTCCCGCTGCTCTTGGTGAATGCGCCGTTGCTCCTCGACCATGTCCGAATATTTGTTGAGCGTTTTGCGGATTTCGAAGTTCTGTCCCATGACGACGCGCTGGATATGATCGGTTTTCTTGTTGAAAATGCTCTCTTCGAGAGGCTCGTCCTGCTTGCGGTTCCGGTAAGACGCGGGCAGCGCCTTCTCGATGCCGAACCGCTCGATGAGCTCGTCCTCCAGGCAGACGTAGAAGCGCGAGGACCCGGGGTCGCCTTGGCGGCCGGCGCGCCCGCGAAGCTGGTTATCGATACGCGCGCTCTCGTTCATATGCGTGCCGATGACGTAAAGGCCGCCGAGCTCGGAGACTTTCCCGGCTTGATCCGGATCGCCTCCGCCCAAGCGGATGTCGACGCCCCGTCCCGCCATGTTCGTCGATACGGTGACCGCGCCGAGCACTCCCGCCCTCGAGACGATCTCCGCTTCCTTCTCGTCGTTCTTCGCGTTCAGCACGTGGCACGCCACGCCGGATTTCCCGAGCGCCTCCGCGAGCTGGTCGGATTCCTCGACGCTGCTCGTGCCGATCAGGATCGGGCGCTTCGTCGCGTGCACTTCGGCGATCTCGCGGACGAGCGCCTTTAATCTCGCTTCCTTGTGCGTGAAAATCCGGCTTTCGTGGTCGATGCGGATGTTCGGACGGTTCGGCGGAATTTCGACGACTTGCAAATTGTACGTCTCTTCGAATTCGTCGGCGGAATCCTGCGCCGTCGCCGTCATGCCGCTGATCTTCGGATACAGGCTGAGCAGATGCTGCAGCGTGATCGTTCCGAGGATTTTGCCCGCCGTATTCGACGTCATGCCTTCCTTCGCCTCGACCGCGGCCTGCAAGCCGTCCGGCCAGTGCCGGTTCTCGGCGACGCGGCCGGTGAACGGATCGATCAGCTCCAGCTTGCCGTCGCGGATGACGTAATCCACGTCGCGTTTCAATAGCGACTCCGCGTGGATCGCGCAATTTAACGACGTTAACAAATGCGAATTGTGCGCTTCGTACAAGTTGCCGCTGCGCAGCGACTTCTCCGCTTTCTCTACGCCGGCTTCCGTCAGGAACACGTTGCGCTTATTGTCGTCGAAGTCGTAGTCGTCCCCTTGGGTCAACTCCCTGGCTAGCTGCGCCATTCTCCCGCCGTCGCCTCCCGTCGAAGCGACTTCCCCCGCGATGACGAGAGGGACGCGCGCTTCGTCGATCAACAGGGAATCGGCTTCGTCCACGATCGCGTAGTGGAACGGACGGTGGACGATATCGGCGGCTCGAATCGCGATCGTGTCGCGCAAATAGTCGAATCCGGCCTGCTTCGCCGTCACGTACGTGACGTCCGCGGCGTACGCTTGCTGTCTTTCTTCCGTCGTCATGCCTTCTTTGACGGAGGCGACAGTCAAGCCGAGGAAGCGATAGACCGGCCCCATCCATTCGGCGTCGCGTCCGGCCAAGTAATCGTTAAAAGTCAGCACGTGGACGCCTTTACCCTGTAAAGCGTTCAAATACGCCGGCATGACGGCGGCGAGCGTCTTGCCTTCGCCCGTCCTCATCTCGACGAGATAACCTTCGTGAAGGGCGGCGCCGGCTAATACTTGCACCTCGAAAGGTTTCATGCCGAGGGTGCGGCGAGCCGCTTCGCCCGCGATCGCGAACGCGAGCGGCAGCAGATCGCTCAAGGGAGCGCCCGCTTGGGCTTTCTTCTTCAGCGCGAGGGACTCCGCTTGCAACCGCGCGTCGTCCCAGGATTCGACGTGTTGGCCGTGAACGGCCTGCGCGATATCTTGGAAAGGTTTTAATTTATGCTGTACGAAACGGCTCTTGACCTTCTGTACGAGCTTGGCGGCGAAATTCATCGGCACAGTCCTCTCTGTCTCTCTAGGTATTGTTCTTATTATAGGGATTACGTGCCGTTTTTCATAGGGTAACGCTCGGGGAGCGGGACGACGCGCCCGGCTCCAGCCAAATGTCTTTGAAGTCCATCCAGCCCAGGTAGTTCAATTCCACTCCTTTGACGGTCGGATGAGCGAGCGTGCCCAGCTTCTTGTGCAGGATAAACAAAACCTCGTTGTCGTCCCGGATTTTGTCTTCGATGCGGCGGAACACGGCGGTACGTTCCTTGGCGCTATCGCTGCCCAGCGCGTCTTCCACCTGCCCTTGTACCCAAGCGAGCGCGTCGGCGCCTAGGCTTTCCTTGATGAAATTGCCTTCTTGGAAATAATTCTCCACTTCGCACACTTCGTCCCGCGCGATCACGACCTCGAACATGATGCAATCGGCGCTCGCGATCAGCGCAGGATCGCCGATTTTCGTCTTGGCGTCCTTCCTCACCGTCAACCGGACGTCGAATTCGGCGAGTCTTCGCGATAACCATTCGGCGTCGGCCCCATGCATGCCATAAATGCTGAGCGTGATGGTCTCCCCGTCGTAACCGGATTCCCGCAATAACCTCTTCGCTTCTTCTTCGTCGAGCACGTCCTCCATCACCGGCGTCCGTTCTGTCGGCGTATACCCGCGCGCGGGATAGACCCGATTGCCCCCGACCTCTTCGATCATCTTGCGACGGTTAAGCAGAAGGTCCACCGCTTTGCGGAACGCCGAAGATTGATGAGGCCCGGGCTTGCGCAAGTTCCAAGTCATCATCAGGCAGCCTTTATCGAGCTCTTCCATGACCGTCCACTCCGGACCGGGCTCTTCGACGCTCGACGTGTCGTCGAACAAGAACCGTCTCCAGTTGGAGAATGAATACTTGGAAGGCAAACCTTCCGGCATGAACGCGATCACGACGCGGTCCAAGTGCGCTCGGCCGAGGTAATAGTCTTTGTTCGACGACAGCTCCAACCGATCGGCCGTCCATTTGTTCAGTCGGAAAGGTCCGCTGCCGACAGGACGATCGATGAAGAACCGTTCGTCCTTCTCCACGAGGTCGTGGGGGACGATCGACATGCCCGCGGAGCTCAAATAACGGTGGAAAATCCGATTCGGCCGGGCTAAGCGAATACGCAACGAGCGAGGCCCCAGCAGTTCAATCTCGGTCACGCCTCGAACCATCCAACTCATTGCGCGACTTCCCCTCAAGCGCTCCAGCGAGAAATTGACGTCTTCAGACGAGATTTCCCGGCCGTTGTGAAACCGGGCGCCCTTGCGCAAGTACAGCGTGAATTCGGTCCAATCCTCGTTAATGTCCCACGCGTGGGCAAGTCCGGGACTGACCCTGTCGGACGAGTAGTCGTAATGAATCAAGGAATCGTATAATTGCCGGATGATATGGGCGTCGAACGCGCAATAAATTTCCGCGGGGTCGAGGCTCAAGATCGGATAATAAACCGGGAATCTTAAAATATCGACAGCTTCGTTCCCTTCAGACGAATCCACGGAATAGCCGAAATGGCCGTTCAGCCATTGAAGGTACTTCTCATGGACGCCTCCGCCGTCGCGCGCGTCGTAAGCTTGAAACAGCTCGAACGCTTGCTTGTACTCCCCTTTAGAGGAAAGCCGCTGCGCGTAATCCAACAGCAGATCGTCCTTCTCCGCGAGAAAAGCAAGCCGGGACGCGTTGCCCCTGCCCCTTCCCGCGCGCCACCGGATCAGCCCTTCGTCCGCCAACTTCCGGATCACGAGCTTCGCGTTCCGTGTCGTGCAATAGAGCGCGCCGGCCACTTCCTCCGTCGTCGCTTCGATTTCCGCTCCGGTCTCGCTGTTCGGACCTAATTTATTTAAGATCATCAAATACTTATCCAAAAGCGCGTTCATCTTCATGCCCTCCCGTCGAAAAGGGGAAATACGAAGAGCAAACTGTACCCTTTTTTTCCTCTTTTGACAACAGCATAATGAAGCTCAGAACGAAACGCAAGGAGGAAAAAGAAATGAACTTTCATGAACACGATTTGAGGATTTTGTCGGCCGAACGCCACGAACAATGGGAACGTCGCATCCGGGACGCTTCGGACCGCAAAGCGGCGAAACGCGAGAAAGCGGAAGGCAAACGACGCGCCTCGGAGCCGAAAAACGAAAAAGAAGGGTGCTCGAAGGCCCCTTCCCTGTCTATCCACGGCTTACGCTGACGGACTTGCCGCCGACCCGGATTCAACGCCGCGGGAGACGAACTCGGCGTCAATGAGTGCTTCGATGTTCTCCAGCAACTTTGTGATCTTCTCGTAAATCGGATCGTTATAAGACTCCTCCGCGGCAGGAAGTTCCTTCGCGAGCCTGTTCACTTCATCTCTATACTCTTCCGTAACCCGGGCGGTGAATGAGTTCCCGTAGGCTTCGATGATTCGTTGGAACGCTTCGGCGTTTTCCGGAGCGAATCGACGATTCTCGAACACGCCGTCGTTGCTGGACCCGTTAAGGAAACCGAGCAAATTACGATACAGAACGCTCTTCGCCAAGTCGAAGCGAGGAGAATCCGAATGCTCGAGCAAATAGTTTTCCGCCTTCAACGCCCTTTCGCCCAACTGTTCCCATGGGATAACGATGCTGCCGTCCGCCAGCGACGGTTCGTCGGATTCGGTCGCCATGAGGGAGACGTAGTCGACCATCGCCGGGCTTAAGTAGCCGCTATAAGCCTGCAGTGCGCGATAATCGACGATGGGCTCGAGAACGCCCTCCCCCGCATTGAACTTGTATTTGCCTTCGATGGCGCCTTTGACTACCGAGCGTAGCCCTTCGTCCGCGATCGTCGCGATCTGGGCATCGTCGACCGGATTCTGAAAGAGCTCAAAAACACCCTCATCGTTCGCATCCCTAATCGAGGCTTCCATTTTCTCCGAGTCCGCGCGGTAGAATGCTTCCAACGCCATGAACATCGTGTCCACGCCATCGGCATCTAAGAGCGGCAACTGATTCTCGAATATAGCGATCGCTTCTTTGGCGGACGTCGCCGCTTCGATCGTTCGAGGCAAAGCCTCTTCGTATGAAGCGGGAGTCGATGTCGGTTCGGCGTAAGTAGCGGATGGCTCGGGCGGCGACTTGCCGCAACCCGATAGCGTGATGACCGCCGCCACGAGAAAAATATACAAATAACGCATAATTGTCATTTCACCGTCCTATTCGCGATTGCTTACTACTACGCATTTAGACGATCGGAATTTCCAAAAGTTGTAGCGCTCGCACGAAATAGAAAAAGCCCGTCGCCGGGCCTTTAGTATGTAGAGAAACCAGTATGGCGTAAACGGACCTGATTAAACGCTATCTCTCGGGGCTCGGTCGTCGCAATAGCCCTGCCTTGCCTGCCTTGCCTGCCTTGCCTGCCGTGCCTGCCGTGCCTGACAAACTGCATAAGTGCAGGTTGATCCCTTCCGAATCGGCAGCACAGCGTAACAACCTGCACCCACTACAGTTTGTTGAGCTGAAAGGGTTCATTTTGCACAAAAATCGGCAAACAACCTGCATATATGCAGGTTGCCCTCGAACTTTTGAAAGTACGAGCCCAATAAACTGCACATTTGCATTTTGTCTGGTCCAGCGAGGCAATCATGGTTTCGCATTGGCGGCCGATACAAAATCGATTCGAGTATCTGTAGATGTGGATTTTCTCGACAACCTGAGATCCCGTCGTCGGGCCCTCCCTTAAATGTACTTCGTCAAGATGTGCTCCACGTGCCGCAGATGCTCGCGCATCGATCGCGCGGCCCTTTCCGCGTCCCGGTTCCGTATCGCTTCGTAGATGGCGGAATGCTCCAGGAACAACCGCTCCGCGACCGCCTTGTTCGCATAGAGCTCGACCCTGCGAACGTCGCGGATCGATTCCTCGAGCTGGCTCGCGATCGACTCGAACAATCGGGCCAATATCGAATTGCGCGTCGCTTTCGCGACGGCCCGGTGGAAACAAACGTCCGTCCGTTCCCCTTCGAGATCGAAGCCGATCGTCAGCTCCATCTGCGAGACAATGGACGCCAGCTCCGCGACGTCGGCTTCCGTCCTCTTGGCCGCCGCGACGGACGCATTGGACACTTCGAGCGATTGACGGGCTTCTAGCAGCTCCAGCAGCGTCTCCCGGTTCATGCGAAGGGAGTAAAGCTCCGGCATGGCGACTTCGAGCTCGGCGGGCGTATTGCGTAGGACGCGGCAGCCGCCGCCTTGGCGAATCTCGATCAGCCCCATCGCCTTCAGCGCGCTGAGCGCTTCGCGGGTCGTCGACCGGCCGACGCCGAAGCTCTCGGACATCTCCCTCGTGGAAGGGAGTTTATCCCCGACCCTCAGCTTGCCGTCCATAATCATCCGCGCAAGCTGGTCCTTGATTTCTTCGTAATGGTTCCGCTTCGTCAGTCTCGTCATCTCCATGCGCCGCGCTTCGCCCTCCGTTCCGTATGCCGTTCGTTTAATGAAGCTGCCTTATCCGACGATGAGGGCGTATACGACGCCGGGGCCGTGAACGCCGATCGTCAAGTCGTTCTCGATGTCCGAAGAGCGGCTTGGCCCCGAGATGAAGTGAATTCCCGCGGGCAAGCTCTCCCTGCCCTCTTCGTCGAACCGATTCAAGATTTCGCCGAGTCTCGTCTTTAGTCGCTCCAGCGGAATGACGACGACGAGCACGGTCGGCAGCAAGCTGACGGAACGCCCCTTGCCGGCCGAAGAACGAACCATGATCGAGCTCGTATACGCCGCGGCCGCATCGGCCATGACGACGCCGATATCCGCTTCGGCGGAACGGGCCATCCAGACTTGATCCTCATCGGTATTCCATACCGATATTTTCGCGTCCGGCAGCTCGCTTTCCAAATCCAGCTCCGCCAGCTCGGCTTCGTTCTGGCGCACGACGAAACGGGCTCCGAGCGCTTTCGCTTTGTCCGCGATGAAGCTTTTCGCTTCCTCCATCGAAGACAGCCGCTCGACGTGACCGCCGTTATTGCGGAAGTTCTCCGTAAACCGTTCGACCCGCTGCTCTTCCGTCCATTCATAAGCATTCCAGAAATCCGGTGCTCCTCGGTATGGATGGGACGGCGCTTCGGTCACCATCGGACGGCGTAGCTTGGAGGAGATGCCGGCGATGAAGCTCATCTGTTTGACGCGCGATTGCGCCTCCATCATCTTGAGCCATTCGTCGTGGGGTTGATTCGCGTTAATGGCCATGGCCGTGTCCGCCTCCGTTTCCTTTCGCCCGATCGGCGACGAGCTTCTCCATGCGCGTTTTCGCTTCCGCGGACAACTCGCCGAGCTCGCCGCGAAGCTCCGCTTCCAACGTGCGCCAGCCGTCCCGGAACGATTTCTTCGGCAAGCTCGGCGTCACGCGATAACTGTTCCAGCCTTTCAGCGGACCGACCTTGAGCCGAATCTCGCCGCCGCGGGCGACGAGTTTCTGGCCGAACTTGCCCATCTTCAAAGCGGACTTATACAACGCGGGCTTCGACATCACTTGGGCGAAGCCCTTCATGCCCGCGCCTTCCATCTTGTTGCCGTGGCCCGCTTCGACCTTGCGCCTGCGCAAGTAGACGAGCATGTCGTGCAGCGGGATCTTGACCGGGCACGCTTCGTAACAGGCGCCGCACAAGCTGGAAGCGTTGGCGATGTCGTCCCACTCGGCGACGTTCTTCTGCAACGACGGCGTAAGCACCGCGCCGATCGGGCCGCTGTACGTCCCGCCGTAGGCGTGTCCGCCGATATGGCGGTACACCGGACAGGCGTTCAAGCAAGCGCCGCACCGGATGCAGTTGAGCAATTCCTGGAACTCGGGATCTCCGAGCTGCAAGGAACGGCCGTTGTCGACGATGATGATGTGCATCTCTTCCGGTCCGTCCGCGTCTTCCGTCCGCTTCGGTCCCGTAATGCCGGACATGTACATCGTGATTTTCTGACCCGTCGCGGACCTCGGCAGCAACGTCGCCATGACCTCGAGATCGGTCCAGGACGGAATGATCCGTTCCATGCCCATGAGCGTGATTTGCGTCTTCGGCACCGTCGTCACCATGCGGGCGTTGCCTTCGTTCTCGAAGAGCACCATCGAGCCCGTCTCGGCGATCGCGAAGTTGCACCCCGTCATGCCGATGTCGGCGTCGAGGAACTTCTGCCGCAGCCTGCGCCGCACGAATCCGGCGAGCACCGTCGTGTCCGGCTCCAACGTCTCTCCGGCGTCCTTCGAAAGCAGTTCGGCGATCTGGTACCGGTTCTTATGGATGGCCGGAATGATGATATGGGAAGGCGCTTCGCCTGCCAATTGGATAATGTATTCCCCGAGATCGGTTTCTACCGCTTCGATGCCCTTCGATTCGAGCGCGTGGTTCAAGTGCAGCTCTTCCGTGACCATCGATTTCGATTTGACGACGGACTTCGCTTGCTTGCGTTCGGCGATCGCCATGGAGATGTCGACCGCTTCCGCCGCCGTCTCCGCGAAATGCACGTGAACGCCGTTCGCCCTCGCGTTGTCCGCGAACTGGGTTAAGTAATAGTCGAGATGCGCGATCGTATGCAACCGGATTTGGCGGCCTCTTTCCCGCCATTCCTCCCAGTTGCCGTGCTCTTCGGTCGCCTTGAGCTTGCCGTTCTTCAGCCGTTCCGTCGTGAACTTGACCGCCTTGCGGAGGAAATCGTTGTTCAACGCGATCTCCGCGCGTTCCTTCACAGTCGCGCCGTCTCCATGAACGTGTCCGTGCGAGTTGCCGCTCATGCTTTCACCCCTTCGTACAGAAGCTCGGCCAAATGCATGACCCGGACCGGCTCGTTGCGATAACGCAGATTGCCCGCGATGTTCAACAAGCAAGCCATGTCGAGGCCGACGAGCACTTCCGCTTCCGTCTCCTTCACGTGATCCACTTTCTCTTGCACCATAGCGCCGGAAATATCCGACATCTTCACCGCGAACGTACCGCCGAAGCCGCAGCAATCTTCGGCGTGCGGAAGCGGCACGAATTCCAAGCCCTTCACGTTGTTCAGAAGCGCCATCGGTTCGTCCTTCACGCCGAGAATCCGGCTGCCGTGGCAGGACGGATGATAGGTCACTTTATGCGCAAAGGTCGCTCCGACGTCGGTGACGCCGAGCACTTGAACGAGGAATTGCGTGAATTCGTAAGACTTCGATTGAAGAGAGAGCGCTTTCTCTAACATGACCGGATCTTTCTCGAACAGCTTCGGATAATGATGGATCATGCCCGTGCAAGAGCCCGAAGGCGAAATGACGAAGTCGCAATCTTCGAATGATTCGATGATCGTCTTGGCCGCTGCGCGCGCTTCGTCCCAGTACCCGCTATTAAATGCCGGTTGGCCGCAGCAAGTCTGCATGGAAGGAAACTCGAGCTTGACGCCGTACTTCGCCAGCAGCCGCACCATCGCTTCCCCGACGCGGGGATAGATCGCGTCGCTTAGGCATGTAATGAACAACGATACTTTCATGTCGCACCTCTCATGAAGAAGAGCCGAGTCGCTCCTCCGTTTATCGTTCATATCTATCAGGTTATCAGACAAGTTGAAAGGAGTAAAGCGGCTATCGCTAGCCGCTCCGCCCGATTATACCGCGATGACGCGTATGCCGAGATCCTCAAGCTGACGGATCGTATCGGCGGGCATCCGCTTGTCGGTGACGATGACGTCCACTTGGGACAAGTCGCCGACGTGCGTAAACGCCTGGACGCCGAACTTGCTGGAATCCGCAAGCAGGATCACTTGATCCGCCATGCCGATCATCCGCGATTTGATTCGCGCTTGAAGTTCGTTCGATTCGCTGATGCCGCGCTCGAGATGGACGCCTTTGCAAGACAGGAACACTTTGTCGACGTGGTAAGCGTCCAAGGAACGCTCCGCGAGCGGACCGACGAACGACAGCGAGCGTTGCGCGAGAATGCCTCCGGTCGCGATGACCTCGATCTTCTCCTTGCCGCTCAGCTCCGTCGCCACTTTGATCGAGTTAGTCAAAACGGTCAACGAGAGATCCGGCACGTCCGAAGCCATGTACCAGGCGGTCGAGCTCGCGTCGAGCAAGATCCGGTCCTTCGGCTGGATGAGCTTGATCGCTTCGCGGGCGATTCGCCTCTTCTCGTCCGCATTCGTGATTTCGCGGACGGAGTACGGAATTTCCGGATGGGCAAGCTTATCGTCCCTGACGCTGACCGCGCCGCCGTGCGACCGCCGCAACCGTCCGGATTGCTCCAGGCGGTCGAGATCGCGGCGGATCGTTTCTTCCGTCACCTGGCATAACTCGCTAAGCTCGGATACCCTGATGCTTCCCCTCTCGTTCACCCATCCGACGATTTTCTCGTAGCGTTCCGCAACTAGCATAACGGCGTCCTCTCTCTCTCTATGCGTATCCTGAACGTTAAGCTTGCGCGATACCGGTCGTCCTAGCGAAATCGGCGTAAGCTTCGTTCCAACGTAGCCCTTCCTCGGGTTCGTACGTCTTCACCGGGAACGATTCGCGGATCGCGCGCCTCGCTTCCCAAATGTTGGCGAAATCTCCCTGCGCGATCCACTGGACGGCAAGGTTGCCGATGGCGCTGCCTTCCGCGGGTCCCGCCCATACCGGCTTGCCGATCGCGTTGGACGTCCACTGGCAGAGCAGTTCGTTCTGAATGCCGCCTCCGACCATATGCAACCCGCCGAACCGCTGGCCCGATAGCCTCTCCGTCAACTCTAGCACGTAACGGTATTTGAGCGCCAGACTTTCGAATATCGTTCTCGCGATCGAACCGGTCGTCTCCGGCGGTTGCTGTCCCGTTCTTCGGCAATATTCCGCGATTCGCGAGGGCATGTCTCCCGGCGGCAGGAACAGGTCGTCATCGGGATCGATGTACGCCGCGAACGGACGGGCATCGTTCGCCATCCGCACGAGCTCGGGGAATGAATGCGAGAGGCCTTCCCTCTCCCACTCGCGCCTGCATTCTTGAATGATCCAGAGGCCCATGATGTTCTTGAGCAGCCGGTACGTGTCCGCGACGCCGCCTTCGTTCGTGAAGTTCAGCTTCTGGGCTAGCTCGTTCATGACCGGTTTGTCGACTTCCGTCCCCATGAGCGACCACGTTCCGCAGCTTAAGTAAGCGAACGACTTTTCCGTCGCCGGTACGGCCGCGACCGCGGAACCCGTGTCGTGCTCCGCCGCGGCGTAGACCGGAATCGACGGCACGCCCAGCTCCTCGCAGACGCTCGCCTGCAGGTATCCGGCCAATTGTCCGGGCTTCAGCACTTCGCCGAACCAACTCCGTTCAAGACCGAGCAACCGAAGAAGCTCCGCGTCCCAATCGCCGGTCAACGGGTTGAACAGTTGCGTCGTCGTCGCGTTCGTGAATTCGTTGTGCGTATTGCCCGTGAGGAAATAGCGCAGCAAATCCGGAATCATGAGCAGGCGAACGCCGTTGTTTAGCCAAGGCGAATTCGCTTGCTTCAGCGCGGCCAGCTGATAGATCGTATTGAACGGCAGGAATTGAATGCCGGTACGGGCGAAAATAACGGAGGCCGGAATGCGCTCGAGCACGTTTTCCATCGCGCCTTCCGTGTGGCGGTCCCGGTAATGGTATGGATTGCCGATCAATTCTCCGTCCTTGCCCAAGAAGCCGAAATCGACGGCCCACGAATCGATCGCCATGCTCTTGAGCGTTATGCCGCGATGCTTCGCTTTCAGCAGGCCTTGCTTGATCTCGTGGTACAGCCGAAGAACGTCCCAATGCAGCCTGTCCCCGACTTGGACCGGGTCGTTCGGAAAACGGTGAAGCTCCTCGACTTCGATCTTGCCGCCGACAAGGCGGCCGAGCAGCGCCCTTCCGCTGCTCGCGCCGAGGTCGAACGCGAGAATGCTCAACGTTCCCGATCCGATCTCGCGATCCTCATGTTCGGTTATGTTCGACATCGTCCCTCACCCTTGCGCGAATGAATTAGTTGCCGCGTTGCGACAGCACTTCCCGTTCGTAGGCTTTCACGTCGGCGAGCCAATCCTCGCGAACCGGCACGCCCATCTTCTCGCAGTAATAATCCCACACCGCTCCGAACGGATACGATTTGAACTCTTCCGTCAGCGCGAGGCGCGTCGTGTAGTCGCCTTCCAGCTCGGCTTTCTTGAGCGCGTCGACCGGATCGAGCATGCCGCGAAGCAACGCCTTGATCGTGTTGCGCGTGCCGATGACCCACGCCGCGACGCGGTTAATGCTCGCATCGAAGAAATCGAGGCCGATATGCGTCTTGCCGAGCAGTTCGCCACGGACGAGCTCCCGGCCGATATCGATCAGCTCGTCGTCGAGCGTGACGACGTGGTCGCTGTCCCATCTCATCGGGCGGCTGACGTGAAGCAGGATGCCGTCCGCGAATAGGGAAAGCGAGCTCAGCTTGTTCGAAATGACTTCCGTCGGATGGAAGTGTCCGGCATCCAGGCAGATCAGCTTGTTGTTGGCGATGCCGTAGCCCATGTAGAACTCGTGGGATCCGACGACGTAAGCTTCGGAGCCGATGCCGAACAGCTTGCTCTCGACCGCGTCAAGGTTGTGCGCGGGATTCAGTTCTTCGGCGAACACTTCGTCCAAAGACGCTTTCAACCGTTGGCGAGGCGCGAGGCGATCGACCGGCGTATCCTTGAAGCCGTCCGGCACCCATACGTTCGTGACGCAAGTCTGGCCGAGCTGTTCGCCGATGTAAGCGCCGATTTTGCGAGACGCTTTGCAGTGGTCGATCCAGAAGCGGCGAATGTCTTCGTCCGGGTGGCTTAGCGTGAAGCCGTCCTTCGATTTCTCGTGGGAGAAGCAGGTCGGGTTGAAGTCCATCCCGAGACCTTGCTCCTTCGCCCAATCGACCCAACGTTGGAAGTGCTTCGGCTCCAGGCGGTCGAGCTCGACTTTCTCGTCCGTGTCCGCGTAAATCGCGTGAAGATTCACTTTATGTTTGCCGGGAATGAGCGAGAACGCTTTCTCCAGATCGGCGCGAAGCTCGTCCGGCGTCGTCGCCGCTCCCGGATAGTTGCCGGTAACGGAGATGCCGCCCGTCAAGTCTTGGCCGCGGTTCAAGAAGCCTCGAACGTCGTCCCCTTGCCAACAGTGCATCGAAATTTTGATGTTTTGCAGTTTGTCCAACGCTTGGTCGACGTCGATGCCGTGTTTCGCGTATTGCTGTTTCGCGGATTCGTAATTGCTCAATACGTTTGGTTGCACGTCTTCCCCTCCTTGGTCGCTTTCGTTATTTGATCGGAAAAGCCATGACGGACATGAGCGCGTTTTCCGCTTGCGTGCTGTCTAGCCGGCTATACTGCACGATGATCGGGATGTCGCTTGCGATCTCGATTGCATAAGGAACGCCGACCGGAATCGGCGTTCCTTCCTTATGCAGCGAGCTCGTGCGGATATGCTTCGTTCGCCGGGCTCCGACAACGACCATGAGATCCTCCATCGGATCCCGGTCCTCGAAGAAGATCGTGACGCGTAGCAGTGCTTCTTCGGACGACGTGTTCAGCACGCAGATCGATTCGTGGCTCGTCAGTCCGCCGGAGCTAATCTCCGGAATGTACCCGTCGGGAATGAACCATAACTTCTCGCCGCGCTGTTTATACATGTTCGTCCCCTCCGCTTAGCGAGTGAACGCCGCCGGCACGCCGCCGTCGATCGTCAGCATGCAGCCCGTCGTTTTGTCGGATTTCGAGGAAGCGAAGAACGCGATGCCTTCCGCGATATCTCTCGGATAGATGTTGACGAGCAGCGTCGTGCGCTTGCGGTAGTATTCTTCCAATTGGTCCGGTTCGATGCCGTACGCCGCCGCGCGCTCGTTGCGCCAGCTGCCGTTCCAGATCGCCGAACCTTGCAGGATCGCGTCCGGAAGAATCGTGTTCACGCGGATGCCGAACTCGCCGCCTTCCGCCGCGATGCAGCGCGCCAGATGCGCTTCCAGCGCTTTAGCGGAGCTGTACGCGGTGGCGTTCCTGCCGGCGTATACCGAGTTTTTGGAGCCGATGAACACCATATTGCCGCCGATTGCCTGTTGCTGCATCAGCTTGAACGCTTCGCGGGCGACGAGGAAGTAACCCGTGCCGAGCACGTTCATGTTCAGGTTCCATTCTTTGAGCGACGTTTCGGTGAACGGGCTCGACGTCGCCAGACCCGCGTTGTTGACGATGATGTCCACGCCGCCGTATGCGAGCGCCGTAGCGGCATAAGCCGCTTGCACCATCTCTTCGTTCGTCACGTCCATCTTCACCGCGATCGCGCGGTTCTCGCCATACTTGGCGTTGATGTCGGACGCGACTTTCTCGGCGCCTTCCAGGTTCAAGTCCGCCAAGACGACATGCGCGCCTTCCTCTACGAGCCTGCGAGCCGTTTCGGAGCCGATGCCGCCCGCTCCGCCCGTTATGAAGGCGACTTTACGGGAGAATTCCGCTTCGGCCGGAGCCAAAGACAATTTATACAATTCGAGCGGCCAGTATTCGACGTTGTACGATTCGTTCTCGGACAGCGAGACGAAATCGCCGAGCGCCGTCGCGCCTCTCATGACGGCGATCGCGCGGTGGTACAGCGCGCCGCTCACTTGGGACATCGTCCAGCTCTTGCCGGTATTGATCATGCCGACGCCCGGAATCAGGATGACGCGCGGAGCGGCTTCAAACATAACGTCGCCGATGTTTCTGTTGCGTTCGAAGTAGGCGGCGTACATGGCTTTGTATGCGGCCACGCCTTCTTTAAGCTTCGCTTTCAGCCCTTCGATATCCTCCGCGTTCGGCTCCCAATCGATGAAGAGCGGAACGACTTTCGTGTGGACGAGGTGATCCGGGCAAGCGGCGCCGACTTGCGACAGCTTCGCGGAGTCGCGGCCCGCGACGAATTGCAGCACGTCGTCCGCGTCGTCGAAGCTCAGGATCATTTTTTTCGCGTCGCTGACGGCGCCGCGGATCGTCGGCATCACTTGCGAAGCGACGCTTCTGCGCGTCTCGGCGTCGAGCGTCGCGTATTTGGCGCCGCCGAACGTCTTCGCTTCGTCGATGCGGGCTTCGATGAACGCTTCCGCTTCGGAGATGATTTTGATCGTTTGCGCATAACAAGCTTCGGACGTATCGCCCCAAGTGACGAGACCGTGTTTCTCCATGAGAACGAGCTCGGCGTTCGGATTATTGCGGACGCCTTCGGCGATCATCTTGGACAGCTTGAAGCCCGGACGGATATAAGGAACCCAGACGAACCGGTTGCCGAAAATCTGTTCCGCGAGCTGCTTGCCGTTGTCCGCGCAGCAAAGGCTGATTATGGAATCGGGATGCGTATGGTCGACGTGCGGGTACGGCAGGAACGCGTGCAGCAGCGTCTCGATCGACGCGCGCGGGTGTTTGGCATCGATCATGCAGTTCGCCAAGTAAGCGACCATGTCTTCGTCGGACATTTCGTCGCGCTCGTACAGCGGACGAATGTCGTCGAGACGCAAGCCGGTGAAGTTGCCCGCTTTCATCGAAGCGAGGTCGGAGCCGCTTCCTTTCACGAACATCACTTCCGTGTCGCGTCCGCGGAAATCTTGGACGACCGTCTTGGACGACGTGTTGCCGCCGCCGAAATTACATACCCGGCGATCCGCGCCGATGATGTTGGAACGGTAAACGAGCTGATCCAGACCCGATTGTTGTCCTGCCGCTTTCGAAGAATCCCACAAGCTTTGTACCATGATCATACCTCCGAATGTTTGGATTATTTCTGTTTGTTTGTATTATAACATATCCGTTTGTGTTTGAATACACATAATTCAAATACAAACAAAGATCGTTAGGTGCAATCGTGCCGCTCTAATTCGTCTTATGTTTCCCAAATTTGATATTCACGCTCGCGCTCCGGAATCTCGGTGCCCGGAAATGGAAAAGATCCCGCTTACGCCAGCATTGGCGTAAGCGGGATCTTCCTTTTCGTGATTACTTATAGATGCGACTTGTTCGGCAAGTAGTGCAACGCCCGAATGAAACGGATCGTTCTTGTCTTCGCCCGCATAACGATCGAGTGAGTCTCCGCGCGGTCGTCCGGCAAGTACCGCACGCCTCCGAGGAATTCTCCCGGCGTGACGCCCGTCGCGGCGAAGATGACGTCGTCGCTGCCGACCATGTCCGCCATCGTCAGCACTTTGTACGGATCGTCGATGCCCATCTCCAAGCAGCGCGCGTATTCGTTCGCATCGGACGGCATCAATCTGCCTTGAAGTTCGCCGCCCAAGCATTGCAGCGCGGCCGCGGCGAGCACGCCTTCGGGCGCGCCCCCCGATCCGACGTAAAGATCGATGCCCGCCTCGGGGAATGCCGGAGCCATCGCTCCCGCGACGTCTCCGTCGGAGAGAAACTTGATTCGAACGCCGACTTTGCGGAGCGTCTTGACGAGAGACTCGTGTCTAACGCGGTCGAGAATCATGACGGTCAGCTCGGACGCGTTCTTGCCGAGCGCGTCCGCCGCTTTGCGGAGCGTCGTCTCCATCGGGTCCGTCAAGCTGAGCTTGCCGACGAGCTGAGGACCGACCGCCAGCTTTTCCATGTACATGTCCGGCGCATGCAGCAGGTTGCCCTTGCTGGCGACCGCCAGAACAGACATCGCGTTGTTTAACCCCTTGGCGACGATCTCCGTGCCTTCGAGCGGATCGACGGCCACGTCGACCTCCGGCCCGTTCATGCTGCCGACTTCCTCGCCGATATAGAGCATCGGCGCTTCGTCCATCTCCCCCTCGCCGATAACGACCGTGCCTCTGATCGATACGGAGTCGAACATCGCCCGCATGGCCGACGTCGCGGCCCCGTCCGCGTTGATTTTATCTCCTCTGCCCATCCAAGGCGCGGACGCCAAGGCAGCCAATTCCGTAACGCGCGCAAGCTCTAATGCCAGTTCTCTCTCCATATAAAACCCTCCAATAAGCATTTTTCTTTATTTATGGTATAACATATATTCATTTGTGATACAATAAATAATTTATTATTAGGTATATGAATACATATAAAAGCCTCCGAACGTTTCGTTCGGAGGCTTTGTGACGTCATATGCTCTTTTGATTGTTAAGAGAGGCGAATATTCAGCCTGATGATTTCGCTTCTGCTGCCGAGGCGGATCGGCGGACCCCACGAGCCGAAGCCCGACGAGACGACGACATGCATCGCTTCCTTGAGCATATAGCCCCAGTCCAGCTCGAAAAGCCTGCGAGTGAATAGATGGTTCGGAGCGAATTGACCCCGATGCGTATGACCGCTGAGCAAGACGTCCGCGCCCGCCGCGGCCGCCTCCGCGAATTGAGTCGGCTGATGGTCGAGCAGGAGGATCGGCTTGCTTTTGTCCAAGCCGGCGAGCAATGCCGCGGTCGGCATTCTTCCGTTCGGATCGGCGGACTCTGCCGTCTTGTCCTTCCGCCCGGCGACGTACAGGGCGTCCGCGACGATCGCCGTCTCGTCTCTCATGACGCGAATGCCGATGCGATCCATTTCCTCGATGTACTGATCGACATGGCCGCCGTAATACTCGTGATTGCCGAGCACGGCGTAAACGCCGTAAGTCGACTTCATCTCCGCCAGCAATTCGCTCATCCGATTGCGGAGAAACGGCTCTACCGAATCGTCGATGACGTCGCCGGGCAACAAAATCAAATCCGGCTTCATCGCGTTCACGCGATCGACGAGACGGCGAAGATGCCTTCGCCCGACGACGTTGCCCAAATGGATGTCCGAGGCGACGGCGACGGTCCACACGCGGGAGGCGCCTTCCTTCGGTCTCTTGTCGATTTCCAGGTCGAACGTCCTCACGATAGGACTCCATGCGTTGCGCGAACCGACCGCGAGAGACGCGACCACGATCGCCCAGACGACGTATCCCGCGACTTCCGCGTAATCGCGGACCGAATAACCGGCCAGCCCGACGACGATCCCGACGGCGTCCGCGGCCAGCGCGAGCAACAAACCGATTTCCATCAAGAAAATGTAGAACGAACCTAGCACCTTCAACAATCGGAATACGGGCTTCAGCAGGGATGGCAACGGCAACCGCCCGATCAAATAGCCGTAAGCGAATACGACGAACGGAATCCAGAACGCGGCCGAATCGACGTCGACGCCCATAGATGCCAACCAATACGTAATGTTCCAGCCCAAATAATACGTCAAACCGGCTAAAATAACGAAGATGACGGCGAACATGATGGCAAAACGCGTTTTCAATTTCATCCCGGCGATACTCCCCCTGATTCTATCCGATAAACTAGGAGAATTATAGCATAGATAACGCCCCGAACCGAAATGGCCGGGGCGCTTGTCATGCGCGGCGTTATCTTTCCGAAAGCAGTCCTTGCGGTCGGTCTTGCATGATCGCCCGAGACCATCTTTCGACGTCGAGCCTGACGACGTTGCGCCTGTCGTTCAGGCTGTGACGGTTCCGCAGCAGGTCGCGGGTGCGGAAGAGCACCGACTTGACCGCGGATACGGAGCAATCCATCGCGCGGGCGATTTCCTGCATCGTGTAGCCGAAGTAATTGAACAGAAGCCACGTCTCGATATTCCTGCGGGGAAACCGTTCCGCCAGCCATTCGATGGCGCTCCGCACTTCCACGTAATCGTTGTCCGTCGCGTACGCGCGCGAATCGTCCGCGATGTGCAGCCGCCTTCTTTTGCGTTTGCGGCACTCGTCGATCCACAGGTTGCGGGCCACTCTGACGAGAAAAGGCTTCACGTCCACGTGCGGCGTCGTATGAAGAAAAAACACGAGAGATTTCGTCAGCGTTTCCTGGCACAGATCCTCCGCGTCCCATCTCGACTTGGTTAAATAATAGCAATACTTCTGCAAATCTCCGAGATGAGGGACGATCAGCGCCTCGTAATCGGTCATGGCATCCATAGGGATCCCTCCTATTCGAAACGTAACGCTTCGATCGGCTTCAGCTTGGCTGCCTTGTTGGCAGGGAACATGCCGAACAGGACGCCGATCGCGACCGAGAACGCGAATGCGATCACGATGACGTCGATCGAATACACGATTTCCATGTCCAGCGCCTTCGAAGCGCCTTGCGCCGCCCCGACGCCGATCGCGATGCCGAGAAGCCCGCCGAGTCCGCTCAACACCATCGATTCGATGAGGAATTGCATGAGAATGTCTCTTCTCTTCGCGCCGATCGCCTTGCGAATGCCGATTTCCCGCGTACGCTCCGTGACGGACACGAGCATGATGTTCATGATGCCGATGCCGCCTACGAGGAGCGAGATGCCGGCTATGCCGGCTAGAGCGAGAGTCAACGTATCGGATACCGAAGACAACGTGTCGAGCGCGTCGGACTGGTTGAATACCCGGTAGCTGTTCGTGTTGCCGCGGAAATGGGAAGCCAGTTCCTTCTCCAGTCCGGCGACGACGGCGTCGATCTGCTCGGTCGTCTCGACCTGCACGTAGATCGTCCGCACGCCTTTCGTCTTAAACAATCGTTCCGCGGACGTCTCCGGAATCATGACGACCTCGTCGTTGGACCCCGTCGTCGAGCTGCCCTTGGAAGCGAGCACGCCGACGACCTTGTATCGCGTCCCCTGAATGAGAATGTACTCCCCGAGCGGATCCGCGAAGCCGAACAGGTCGGTCGCCGTCGTCGATCCGATGACCGCTACCTTCTGGTAGACGTCGAGATCGATCTGGGCGAGAAAACGGCCGGAGGCCACTTCGTATTCCCTGACCGGAGCGTAATCGGCATTCGTGCCGATTACGCTCACGTCGACGCTATTCGTGCCGTATTTTACGGACGTGCTCGACGTCGTCGTCGGCGCAAGGTACTTGATGCCTTCGACCTTATCCGTCATCGCCGCCGCGTCCGTCGCTTTCAAGGCGTTCGTGGAGCCGCGTCCGACGATATTGACCGTCAGCAGGTTCGTGCCGAGGCTTTGCACCTGCTCGGTGACCGATTTGGTCGCGCCTTGCCCGAGGGCGACGAGCGCGATGACCGCCGTCACCCCGATAATAATGCCGAGCATCGTCAACAGCGAGCGGAGCTTGTTGGACAGAATGCTCTTGAGAGCCATCTTAATCGCTTGCAAGAAGTTCAATCCGCCCCGCCCCCTCTTCGTTCAGCCGACCGTCCCGGATCGTCACGACTCTTTCCGCTTGGCGCGAGATGCCCGGGTCATGGGTGATCAGCACGACCGTATGCCCCATGCCGTTCAGCTCCCGCATGAATCCCATCACTTCTTTGCCGGTTTTCGTATCCAGCGCGCCGGTCGGTTCGTCCGCGAGCAGGATCGGCGGGTTGCCGGCCAATGCCCGCGCGATCGCGACGCGCTGCTGTTGTCCGCCTGACAGCTCCGTCGGACGATGGTGCAGTCGCTCCTCGAGACCGACTTTCCTTAACGCTTCGGCCGCGAATTCCCGCCGTTGCTTGGCCGGAATGCCCCTATAGATGAGAGGCAACTCCACGTTCTCGATGGCCGTCATCTTCGCGAGCAAGTTAAATCCTTGGAAAATAAACCCGATCTTCCGGTTGCGAATGTCCGCGAGCTTGTTCTCCTTCAGCTTGCTGACTTCTTCTCCGTCCAGCCAATATTCGCCCGACGTCGGGGAATCCAAGCAACCGATGACGTTCATGAGCGTCGACTTGCCGGATCCCGAAGGGCCGACGATGGCGAGGAAATCTCCCTTGTTCACCGTTAAGATCACTTCGTCCAACGCTTTGAGCGTCTCGCCGCCCATCTTGTACGTTTTGCTTAAGTTCTGGATACGGATCAATTGTTCGGCAGCCGACATTAACGACCACCGCCCGCCGCGCCGCTTCCGGAAGATTGTTGACGAATGCCTCCCGCGCCCCCGAAGCCTCCGGCTCCGCCCGGGAACGCTCCCGCGCCTCCGAGGCCGCCCGCGCCCAATCCCTGAACACCAAAACCGCCCGCTTGATTGTTGGAGGAGCTCGAACTCGCCACCGTCGGAAGTACGACCAGATCGCCTTCCTTTAAGCCGGATACGATCTCGATGTAATCTTCGTTGTTGATGCCGACTTCGACCTCGACACGGGACGTCGTCGTGACCCCCGTCGTCGCGCCGGAAGTACCGCCGCTCGCGAAGTTGCCGCCGAATCCGCCGGCCGTTCCGCCGTTCTCGCGCGCCGCCATGAATTGCTCGCGCATCGCCGCGCGTTCTTCTTCCGTCATGTTCTGGAACCGGCTTGCGTTCTCGCCATTTTGTCCGGCCGCTGGACCGCCTTGGCCGGCTTGTTCGCCTTGCGCAGCTTGTCCTCCCTGCGCTTGCTGCCCCGTTTGCCCGCCTTCTGCTGCCGACTGGCCGCCTTGACCGGACTGTGCGCCTTGACCCGCAGCGCCTTGTCCCGCAGCCGCTTGACCGCCAGCCGCTCCGCCTTGCCCCGTCATCGTCGCGCCGTTCTCCGTTTCCGTTCCGGATCCCGGAACCATAACGTAATACTTGCCGCGCGACGATTGCACGGCCGCTACCGGCACGTACAACGCATCCGCTTTCTGCGCGGTCATGATGCTGGCTTCGGCCGACATGCCGACTTTCAAATCATTCTTCGTTTCCAGCTCGACCGTCACGTCGAACGAAGCGACGCCGTTGCTGGAAGTGCCTTCGTCCGCGATCGTCACGACTTTGCCCGCGTACGAATTTTCCGGCAACGCTTCGACGAGTATCTTCGCCGTCTGGCCGACTTTCACTTTCGGAATGTCGAGCTCGTCGACTCCGACGACCATTTGCAGCTTCGAGAAGTCGACGATTTCGCCGAGCTCCGCGTTCGGATTCAGGCTATCCCCGACGGCGACGTCGAATGTCGACAGCACGCCTCCGATCGGCGCGACGAGCGGATCGATGCCTTCATCGTCTTGCAAGGAATCGAGATCCTCTTCGGCAAGCTCGATGTCTAGCTGCTGCTTCTGGATATTCAAGGCGATCGACTCGCGCGATTCGTCGTCCGCCGCCTCCTTGTACTTCGTCTGCAGATCACCTAGCTCCAGCTTCTTCTTCTTGATGTCGATTTGTTTGCTTTTCACTTGGCTCGAATTGTCTTCTTCTTCGAAGGTCGCTAGCACGTCGCCTTTCTTGACGGTGTCCCCTTCCTTGAAGTTGACTTTGGCCACCGTCCCCGATACGTCCGACTTCAGCGTCTCGCGCGCGTACGGCTGAATCGTTCCCGTTCCGCTCACTTTCACCTCGAGCGTGCCTTTACGAACTTGCGTCGTATTCAGCGTCGCCGCGAGTTGCTTGTCCTTTTTTCCGTATACCGCATATCCGCCCCAAGAACCGGCCGCGAGAACGACGACGAGCCCCGCGATCCACAAGCTTTTGCGTTTCATCGCGAGCCCCCCCCTTTCCGTTCTGCCCTCCCGGAACGATCCTGAATGAATGCTGCCACGACATTGCCTCCCCCAACTGATATGGAATCATTATGCAAGGGGAACCTTAGTCGAACATGAGACGCCGCTGAATGTTTCCTGAACGTAACCGCTTTTGATCACGATGTAGCTCGGGTAGCCTATTCGGCGTCAAATCTTGAATGCTGCAGGCTCTTCCGGTTCTCACGTAGGTCTGCCTACGCTCAAACCGAATTACAGTCCACATATCTCCTCGAAGTATCTCCGTAGTCCGGCCAAACCGAATTACAGTCCGCATATCCCCTCGAAGTATCTCCGTAGTCCGACCAAACCGAATTACAGTCCGCAAATCTCCTCGAAGTATCTCCGTAGTCCGGTCAAATCGAATTACAGTCCACATATCCCCTCGAAGTATCTCCGTAGTCCGGTCAAACCGAATTACAGTCCGCAAATCTCCTCGAAGTATCTCCGTAGTCCGGTCAAACCCAATTGCAATCTGCGTTAGTTTGAGAGTTGGTCATTACTACGTCTCCTTAGTTGGATTAAGGAAACGGAAGCAGTAACCACTTTTGAAAGACAGTCTTATTTTCATTTCAGCAATTTTTCAGCTTCCGTTCAGACAAAGTTAAGTTCGCTCGGCGATAATGGTAGGAAAGAGTCGCCATTCATTCGCAATCCGGAGGTAACACGTTATGATGCAACCGCCAACGAAGCCGTCAGGCCAAGGAATCAAAGTACTGATCGTCGACGACGAACCGAACATCGTTCAATTTCTCGAGCTGGGTCTTCTTAACGAAGGGTTTCAGGTCGCCTCGGCTCAAGATGGCCCCGAAGCGCTGGCAGTCGCCGAAACGTTCGTTCCTCACGTCGTCATTCTCGACGTGATGATGCCCGGCATGGACGGGTACGAAGTATGCCGCAAACTGAAGGACGGCAAGCCGGTCGCGGTCATCATGCTGACCGCCAAGGAGCACGTCGACGACCGCGTGCGGGGCCTATCGATCGGAGCCGACGACTACATGCCGAAGCCGTTCAGCTTCGAAGAACTTCTCGCCCGCATCCAAGCGCGAATCCGCAACCAATTCCCGCAGCTTCTCGACGAAGTCTCGATCGGACCGTTCACCGTTGACGCCGTTCGCAAGGAATTGCGTTATCACGGCCGTCCTCTAGAGTTGTCTCCGACGGAGTTCGAACTGTTGAAGCACCTTCTCTTCCATCACGGATACGTGCTGAGCAAAAGCGCTATTTTGGACCAAGTATGGGGGTACGATTTCGGCGGGGAAGAAAACATCGTGGAAGTGTACATCCGTTCGCTTCGGGATAAGTTGAACGATCGGGAGCACCGGGTCATCCGGACGATCAGGGGCGCGGGCTACCGCGTCGACCTCGTATGAGATCGCTCCGATCGCAGCTTCTCGCCCGTCTGCTGCTTATTCTTGCCTGTTTGTTTATCGTCGTCGGTCTCATTCAATTCGCGTTCATGGAGAAGTTTCTATATCAGAACCGGGCGTCGGCCGTCCAGCGGCAAATCCAGTCCGTACCAGGCGAGATGTGGGAAAGATTTCGTCCTTATATGCGAAGAGGACCGCAGGATTCGATTCTCTTCTTCCCGTCCGCGTCCGTCGCGTTCATTAACCTCGAAGGAGAGTTCAACGTTTTGTCTCCGCCGGGCGAAGCGTCGACGGTAACGGTTCCCCATCTGGACCAAGAACGATACGAAGAGGCGATGCGACTGCCCCGCCAATCGAAGGCGACCTATCGGATCGTTAACGAGCCCGGATTGGGCGAACAACTCGTCGTCCTGCAAGCGGTCAGAACGATTAACGGCATTAAAGGCGTCGTTCAAGTGAACATGAGCACGAAACCATTAAAAACCGAACTGTACAGGCAGTTGCTTCTATTCGCGGGATTGGCGCTCGCGGCGATCGTCGGCGGGCTGCTCACTTTCCTGCCCGTCATCCGCAGAACGCTGACGCCGCTATCCCGCATGATCGATACGGTGGAGCGCATAGACTCCGGCAAGCTGAGCGAGCGACTTCCAGAACCGGGAACGCCGCTGGAAATCGATCGGTTATCCCACTCGTTCAATCGGATGTTAGAAAGGTTGGAAGGCTCGTTCCAGGCGGAACAAGAAGCGAAGGAACAGATGCGACGATTCGTCGCGGACGCCTCCCATGAGCTCAGAACGCCGCTGACGTCGATTCACGGCTTCCTCGAGGTGCTGCTGAGAGGCGCCGCGACGGAGCCCGAACAATTGAACCGGGCGCTCAACAGCATGCACGGCGAGTCGGAACGGATCATCAAGCTCGTGAACGACTTGCTTCAACTCGCCAAGCTCGACCGGGAGTCCGAGCTTCGCGCGGAACCGTACGATCTCGCCGAGCTCGTCAGGAAAACGGAACCGCAATTGCGCATCCTCGCCGGACAACGCGGCATCGAACTGGATTTGGCCGAACCGGCCGTCGTTCCTCTCGACCGGGACAAGGTCAAGCAAGTGCTCTTGAATCTATTCCACAATGCCGTACAGCATACCGACCCGCAAGAAGGCCGCATCCGGATCGCCGTTCGCGGAACGGATGCCGGAGCGGCCTTGGAAGTCGAGGACAACGGATGCGGCATCGCCGAGGAACATCTCCCCCATCTGTTCGAACGTTTCTATCGCGTAGACTCGTCCCGGACGCGCAAGCATGGCGGGGCGGGACTCGGACTGTCGATTTCCCGATCGATCGTCGAGCTGCACGGAGGTTCCGTAACGGCAACAAGCCGCCCCGGAGAGGGCAGCTTGTTGGTCGTCGAATTTCCGTCTATGTTGGTTGAACCAAAGATTACCTAGAGTTGGAACGGCTTAACGTTATGGGATCACGCTATTGTGATTATTTTCTTCGCTTTCAAGAAAATAGAGCTTTACTATAACGCTAATTTCTCTTCTATAGCCTGAATTAGCTCCATAATCGGGATTTAACGTTACTGCATCATCTTATTTTCCGGCAATATCCGAAATAGGCGTGATTAACGTTATGCCGCAGCCTTATTTTACTCCAGTTCCAAGATGGGGACATCATGCACGGTATGTCGATTCTTAGTTCAAGGCTCGATATTCTCTAGAGGCGTTTCCGGCGGTTGTTCCGGATCCGGCGTCGCGCCGGGCGGTTCCGGGAAGAACAGCAAATTGATCGGCAGGTTGCTGCCCGGAGCGGGCGTAAATTGAATCGTGACCGATTCGACCGAATTTCCCGTTCTGTAGAGCATCGCGCCTTCGTTGGCGTTAGCCAAATATCCGGTATTCGTAGCGTAGACGAGTTTGCCGTTCACGAGGAACGCCCCCGCGTAGTACCCGCCTCTTCCGTTCACGACGATCGCCGTGTTCGGTTGAACCGAATTCATGCGTATCGTGTACATCGCTCCGTAATTGCCCGAATTGAGCACGGGCGTCCCGGTCGTCTTATCGATGCCGGACAAGCGGGTATCGACCGTATTGTCGGCTAAGATCATGCGGCCTTTCACGTCGCCGATCGTCCGATTGACGATCATGAGCCGGTTCGCGTCGTCGAACGTGCCTCTGACGTGCGCGACGACGGGCAGCACGCTCAGCGTCGGCAGCGTCTTGAATACGTCGCGGTCGGCGTTCACGACGACGACCTTGATATCGAGCGGTTGATCGATGAATACATCCGCCAGACTCGCGTATACGTCTCCCGGTGCCAGCGTCTTGTCGCTGACGGCCGGAATGAGAATGCGGCTTTGGCCGGCGGGAATCTTAACCGTCGTTGCTTTCGGATTCAGTCTCGCGTCCAAATACTTGGCGGACACGGATCTCGCGACGTTAGGCACGTACAAGTTCGGCCCCCCGATGCCAACGGGTCCGATCTTAGCGGTCGCATCCGCCGCGTTGTTATTCGTCGCGACGATATAGATCTTCACCGGCGCGGAGCGGCCGTTGGCATTATGCGTCATGAACCGCACGTTGCCCGTTACGCGGTCCGCGTAATAGATGCCCTCGTCGACGATCGTCTCCGGACTGTTCGAACGGACGAGCGTCACTCCCTGATTCGAGATATCGTACGGAATGACCGAGTAACCGAGCACGTCTTTGCCGACGAGGGGGAACTTGTCTCCGATATCGGTATACAGCAAATGGAAAGAATCTTCGGGATACAGCGTCGCGTCCGTAATCGTGATCGTCTTCGAGATTTCGTTCGTCTCGCCGTGCGCGTCGGTGACCGACAGCGTGATCGTCTGCGGCCCGGGAACGAAGAAGCCCTTCATCTTGTTCGTCCACTTCCGTCCGGTAATCCGGTTCTCGTCGTCCGTGCTGACGTCTTCGTATTGAATCGGTTCGCCCATTTTATAGACGTCCTTGTCCGTCGCGAACCCCGCGACCGGGGGCTGATTCGGCGGCTTGACGTTGATCGTGACCGTGTAAGGCTCGCTCCAGAGTCCCGATTCGTCTTGCACCCAGTGGGTAACCTGGGCGGCGCCCGCCGTTTCGAATACCGACAAGTTGTTCTCCCAGCGTTCGTTAACGATCTTGTAACCTCTAGGATGATAGGATAAGTCCGTGTAATACACTTCGCTTTGTTCCGCGTAAGGATTCAAGTTCGAGACTTCGAACTTCGCGATCGGCTTCATCGACCAGCTCAACGTCAATTGCTTACTGCCTTGCGCGGCGACGAGCGTCATGCCGAAGCTATTGGCGACCGTTCGGATCGGCACCATCAACGTGCCCTTCAGCACGTAAGGCGCTCCCTGCGCCCCGTTCTTCAACGTTCCGTTGAGGGAATACGTCGTCTTCCCCGCCGTGAACGCGAGCGTCATCCTGCCGAAATACAGCTTGTAGGCTTTCGTCTTAGCGTCGTACGAGATCGAGCCGGACAACTCCTTCATCAGCGCTTTGGCGGCGACGAACGTGACGCCGTTCTTCAGCGTGAGCGGTTGGACCGCGTTCACGGCCACGCCGTTATGTACCATTTTCTTGGACTGTTGAACGAGAACGATCACTTCCGTTCCCGGAGCCGCAGCGGCGCCCGCGCGAGCGGGAAGCGTCAAAGTAACGAACAACGATAAAGCGGTCAATAACGAAATCCAGTTTTTCTTCATTTCCTTCTCCTTCTGCTCATGCTGTCGAAATATCCGAGATTGTTCATCATTAATAACGCTTCTAGCGGAGTAAGGTTGCTAGTTTGCTAGAATTTTAGGCAAACTTAATAAAAGCCGTGGCAGCAACGCCCTCGGCCCGGCTTCGTTATTTACAAGCTTTTCCTCATGCGAACGTGCGGGATATCCGCGTCCAGGAACGGTTCATCCGAGATCGTCTCGTATCCCAATTTCTCGTAAAACCCTTCCGCCGCGCATTGAGCGTCCAGCAAAGAAAATGCGAACCCTTGTTTTATCGCGTCTTCCTCCATCGCGAGAAGGAGGGCCTTGCCGACGCCTTGGCCCCGGCGGCTCAAGAGAACCGCGATCCTCTGCATTTTGGCCGTGCCCGGCTCGAACGTCTTATACCTGCCGGTCGCGACCGGCTCGCCGCCGTCCAGCGCCAGGAAATGACGGCACGCCTCCGGGGAAACGTCGTACTCGTCCATTTCGAGTTCCTTCGGAACCCCTTGCTCTTCCACGAACACTTTCACGCGGATGCCGAACGCTAGTCCAAGCCTCTCCACCGTTTCGATTTTCACGATTTCCATCTTCGACCTTCCTTTCGCGGGCGACTTCGCCGGACGTTTTCTCTCTATCGCGTTCGCTTTCTTCAAGCATAAGGGCGATGGCCAGCTTTCACAATGGAATTTTCAGGCATAAACGAGCGCGCCGCTTGGCATAATAAGGGAACCTGACCGAAAAAAAGGAGGTTTCCGTCGCATGATCGCTTCCCGCATTAACGTCGTCCAATCGATGTTTCTGTTGATCTTGGCCGTCGGCATCACGAATCATGTCCTCATCGTACCCCTGATGCTTAACGCATCCCACCGCGATTCGTGGATCAGCGCCCTGTACGCCATTCCTCCGCTCGTCCTCTGGACGTCCCTGATTTATTTCATCATGAAAACAACGAAGCAACAATCGCTGTTCGAATGGTTCAAAGCCCGTTATCATCCCGCCATAGCTTGGATCGTCGTCATGCCGCTGTTGATCTTGACGCTTATGATCTGTTTCGTTACTTTGCGGGATACGAGCGCATGGACGAAAACGACGTATTTGCCCAAAACGCCGTTGCCCCTAACCGCCTCCTTATTCATGCTGTTCGCTTTCTACGCCGCCCATAAAGGGTTGCGGACGATTACGATCGCGGCGGGCATCCTGCTTCCCGGCGTCATCGCGTTCGGCTTGTTCGTGATGACCGTCAATTTTCAATTCAAAGATTATACGTATTTGTTCCCGGTTTTCACGCAAGGCCAGAAACCCGTCATGAAGGGGATGGTATACGCGTTGGGGGGACTGGTCGAATTCGTGCTCCTGCTCGGCTTCCAACAGCACTTGAGCAAGCCGTTCCGGTATTCTTCGTTACTTCTTCTCACGCTCGGCGTGACCGGGCTCGTGTTCGGTCCGATTATCGCCTCGATCGCGATTTTCGGCCCTTACGAAGCATCGGACCAGCGGTACCCGGCTTTCGAGCAATGGCGAATGGTATTGATCGGCAAGTTCATCTCTCACCTGGATTTCCTTTCGATCTACCAATGGCTGTCGGGTTCGTTGATTCGCATTTCGCTGTCTCTGTTTTTGTTTTTCGATTTGCTTCGTTTGAAAGCCGGCAATAAGAGAACGGCGTTGATGATCGGCCTCAGCGTTCTTCTGGTCGCATTCGTCAGTCAGCATCGGCTTAGCGACGAGAACTTTTTCTACTTTTTGCAGGCCTATTTCCCCTGGGAAACGGCATTCTTCTACGCGTTCCCGTTCGCCCTATTGCTGCTGATCGCTATGAAACGGGAGGAGTCGTCATGAGCATGGATAACTTATTCCGAGAAGCGCTGTACGTCGGCGGCGAAGGACAAGAAGGCGGCGAAGATCGCGACGGCGAACCGTCCGTCACGCTCGAACAATTGGACGACGAAGGCGTGTTCCGATTGTTCGAGCATTCCCGGGACGTCAACGTGTACCATTATAGGAACGGCGAATCCTCGCGCGAGCTCAATCCGTTGCTCGTCTATTGCGACGGCATGATCGACGGCGCATTGCTGAACGACTTCCTGTATACGAAACTGCATAGATTGCTTGCCGAGCCTTCGGACGACCGCCCGTCGGCGGATGGCGCTCCGTCGTTCGTATCCCAGAACATCTACCGCATCCGGGAACCGAACGCCGTCGAACAATTCATCCGGCAAGTGATGTCGGGCAATCTCGTTCTGTTCTTCGCGCGCTCACGCGAAGCGTTCGCGATTCAAATGTGCAATCCGCCTCAACGGACCCCCAGCGAATCGAACACGGAAATATCGGTCAAAGGTCCGCGGGACGGCTTCACCGAATCGATCGAGACGAATATCGCCCTTATACGCAAGCGATTAAAAACGCCGAAGCTCGCCATCCGCTACTATCAAATCGGCCGGCGCAGCGCCACTTCCGTCGCGCTCGTCTACATGACGGACATCGCGAACGACGATCTCGTCCGGGAAGCGTCGGAACGTATTCAGAGGATCGAAATCGACGGCTTGCTGTCAAGTCAGCAGCTTGAAGAGGCGTTGTCCGATGCGTCCTCTTCATTCTTCCCTTTGATTGAATATATGGGACGTCCGGATTACATCTCCGAAAGCTTGCTTCTAGGCAGATTCGCGATCGTCGTCGACGGTTCGCCGATGGTGCTTGTGGCGCCTACGAACTTAACGTCATTAATTAAATCGCCCGAGGATATGCATCTGCCGTATTATTACGTATTCATGGAAAAAATACTGCGGCTTCTCGGACTCGCCGTCGCCCTATTCCTGCCCGGCTTCTGGGTTTCGATATCGGCGTTTAACTTGGATCAAATTCCGTTCCCGTTGCTCGCGACGGTCGTCATCTCGAGACTCGGACTCCCCTTGTCCGGTCCGATTGATTTGTTCCTTATGCTCGGCTTGTTCGAGTTGTTCCGCGAAGCAGGCATGAGGCTTCCGAAAGCCGTCGGGCAGACGGTAGCCGTCGTCGGCGGACTGATCGTCGGAGAAGCGGCGATCTCCGCCGGATTCACGGGACCGACGACGCTTGTCGTCTCCGCGGTGACGGCGGTGTCCACGTTCACGCTCGTGAATCAATCGCTCAGCGGCGCGGTCACGGTCATCCGCTTCGTCGTTCTGACGTTCAGTTGCGTTTTCGGCATGCTCGGCTTCTTCATGAGCCTGTTCGGCATCGTCGTCTATCTCTCGTCGCTAACCTCTTTCGGAGTCCCTTTTTTATCCCCGTTGTCTCCTATTCGCTTTCGCGAGTCGTTGTTCGCTTTATTCCGGTTTCCGCGTAAAATGGCGAAAAAAAGGCCCGGCATATACGAACCCAAAGATTCGGACAGGCAAGGAGAGAAATCATGAAAGGCCGGACGTTGCTTTTACTGTTGTACGCGGTGCTCGCGTTCCCTCTGACCGGATGCTGGGACATCAAATCTTTGCAAGACGTGAACTATTTCACGGGCATCGGAATCGATTACGAGAACGGGAAATATCGCATTTACGTTCAACAGCTCGACTTCGCCAACGTCGCCAAAACAGAATCCGGTAAATCCACGAATCCGGCGACCGTGTGGATCGGGCAAGCGGAAGGGTTATCGATGTCCGACGCCGTTATGAAGCTGTACCAGACGACGCAGCAAACCGTCTTCTGGGGACATCTGAGCTGCGTGATCCTGTCCGAAGCCGTTCTCAAGTCGGGCGACTTGGTCAGCGTGTTCGACAATATCATCCGTTCGCCCGAAATCCGGTACACCCCATGGGTCTACGGAACGAAGACGAATATCGAGGATTTGTTCACGACCAAGCCATTCTTTAATCTGTCGCCGATGAATTCCATCCTCTACGCGCCGGAAACGAATTACGACCAGAGGCCGATCATCGCGCCGATGCGGTTGTACAAGTTCGCGCGCGAAATGCGCGAACCCGGACAAACGACGTTCGTGCCTTCTCTCGGCGTATCCGACGATACGTGGATGAGAAACAAAAAGAAAGACCCGAAGCTGGACGTCGACGGGTTGTTCGTCTTGCATAACGATGTCTGTAACGGCTGGATCGGGGAAAATCAGGCAACGGGACTCCGTTGGCTCGTCAACCAATCGCCCGGAGGACGCATCCTGCTGAAGGAAAACGACAAGATGCTAGCCACGTTGAGAATGAACAAACCGAAATCGAAAGTGAAAATCGAAATAAAAAAAGGGGAACCCGTTTTTCATATCGACGTCAAAGTCGATGCGGCCGTGTATGAACTCGGTAAGCAATTGTCGGAGAAAGAACTGTCGAAGCTTGCGGGCGAGGCGGTCGCCGGCGAAATACGGTCGACTTTCGAAGCCGGTCTCGCCATGAATCACGCCGATTTATTCGGTCTGGAACACGAGCTATACCGCAAGAAGTTCAAAACTTGGAAGGCCATGACGAAGGAAGGTAAAATTCCGCTTAAACCGATCGTTCTCGGTAACATCGATGTGAATGTCCATGTCGTGCATACCGGCATGTTCAAGCTGAAGCGGGATTTTGACCCGTTCACTTCAAAATGAACGAATTACGCTTGTCCCGTCGCTCGGCATTAGGCTTCGAGCTCCTTTAACCGTTGCTCCAGCTTTTCCCGGGAGAAGCCTTCCCCGATGAATACGGCGACGCGGTTAACGGATTTCTGCGGCGTGACGCGAAGGAAATCGGATTCGCCGTAAGCATGCTGAAACAGGAACAGACTGGCCGTATCCCGGAAACCGACGATTCCCTTCGCGCGATACACGTTCTCCGGCAGCTCCTTCAGAAAGCGCTCGAATCGTACGCTGTCGATGTCGTTGCCGAAAAAATAAGTAAACGCGTTGACGTGGGCATGTCCGGCAGAAGCGTTCGCGAATTTGAATCGTCCGTCGGATGCCTCTCTGTCGGTTGGTTCTAGTTCGTCCTCCTGCGACGCTTCGAAGACGGCGCGTGACTTGCCGCCGCTCGGCGCGTACGCGTACAGCGCCCGCGGATCGAGCTCCGCCCGAGATACGACGTGAATGACCGCCTGCGGATTCCATGCCGCGAGCGCTTCGCGAAGTTCTTCGAGTTCGGCCGGTGCGACCAGATCGGCCTTGTTGAGCACGAGAATGTCGGCGGCGCGGATCTGCTCCTTCATAAGACGGAACGTCTTGCCGCTTCCGATCCGAATCCGGTCGAGCAAATGGCGGGCATCGACGACCGTCACGACGTTCGCCAGTTCCAGTTTCGCGTACAGCGAGGCTTCCGTGACGCCTTCCACGACGTCGAGCGGCTGCGCGATGCCGGTCGATTCGATCCAAATAACGTCCGGCTTTTCTTGTTGCGCGAGCTGCACGAGCTCGAGGCCCAAGTCCCCTTTGCTCGTGCAACAGATGCAGCCGCCCAGCAATTCGGCCATCGGCACGGCAGCGTCGATCGTTTGACCCTCGACGTTAACGTCGCCGACTTCGTTCATGACGATCGCCGGCTTCAGTCCCCTTGCCTTCGCGTCGTCCAGCACGCGGTTAAGCAACGTCGTCTTGCCGCTGCCCAGAAATCCTGTCAATACATATACGGGTATCGTTGCGTTCATTGTCTTCTCACTCTCTTTTCGGTATTCGCCCTATCCGTCCCGTTACGAGAGATAACGACTGCCTCCGTAACGGAGGAGGAATTGGTCCTTGGCGCGCTCTCTCATGTCGTCGTCGAAACCGGGAACGTCCGCGAGCAGGGCGAACCGGTCGCCCGGAGGCTGTTCTCCTCCCGCGTACAACAGCCACTGCGCCAAGTCGTCCGCCGCCTGCGCCCGATCGAACGAGTAACGGTAAGCGAGCGTCGCCCGTTCCAAGTAAGCTTGCGCCTCGAACGGATTGAGCTCGATCGACTTGGAGAAAGCGTCGATCGCGTCGTCGTTGCGGTCGAGCTGACTATAGATCAAACCGAGATTATGATATCCCTGGGAATCTTCCGGCGCGAGCGCGGAGTAAGCGAGCGAATCCGCCAGCGCGCCCTCGTAATCGTCCAGCCGGTAACGAATCAGCCCGCGCAGCCAATTCAAGCCCGCGTGGTTCAGATCGAGCAACAACCCGCGATCGCAATCCGCCTTCGCGTCCTCCAGGCGGTCCGAGGAGAACCGGCATCTCGCGCGCCTCTCGAACAATTGCGCGTTGCCGGGTTCCAGCTCGATCGCCCGGGTGAATTCCTTGTCCGCGAGCTCCCAATTGCCCATGCCGACGAGGAGCTCTCCCATCGCATATGCCGTTTTGCTCTGGAGGAGCAAGCTTTCGTCGCGTCGGACCGCCTCCTGGACGTCCATCATCGCTTCCTCGTACCGCTCGGACATGTATCTGGAGAAGCTGCGTCTCATGCGAGCGTCAGCCGTATCGTCCAAGGCGATCGCGCGCGTCAGCGCTTCCTCCGCGTCCCCGTATCGCTCGCCGTCGATCGCGATTTCGGCCTTTTGCTTCCAGTTCAGCGGATCGTCGGGCTCGAGCGTCGTCAATTCCTCGTTTTCGATTCTCGCGTGATCGGCTTGTTCGCCTTCCCGGTAAGCGTCGGCGAGCCAATATCTGACGACCGTATGATCGGGATATCGTTCTTTGGCCGCGAGCAATGTATCGGTCATCCGCTTGTAATCGCCGGAGACCCGATGCGTCGTCGCCAGCTCCATGTAAGCGGGCAGGAACGACGGTTCGCGCGCCGTCAAGCGCTCGAACGCTTCGGCCGCTTCGGCCGCTCGCCCGGCATCCCGGATGAGGCAGCCCCGGCGAAGCTCAAGCTCCGGCTCATCCGGATAATGAACGAGCGTCTGTTCGATCGTCCGAAGCGCCTCGTCCGTCCGGCCGCTCGCTTCGAGCAAGCGGGCGCGATACGGCCGAAAGCCGTATTCGTCGTCGGCGCTTCCGATGAAGCTCGCGACCGCGGCGGGAGAATAGTTCGTGCGGAATCGGATAGCTGCCGCGCCTTTGTCTTCCGTCTTGCGCCATTCGTCCTGCAGCCGGATGCCGGCTTCGATCGCGATCAGCGCGTCCGGAATGTTATCCGATCGCTCGAGAGACTGCGCCAGCCGGTAATAATAATGGGGAATGGCCTTGTCCGGGTCGGTCGCCGCCCGACGGTAGCTGTCTTCCGCTTCCGGAAAACGGCCCGTCTTCATGTAAACGTTGCCGAGCTCGTAATAGGTGGAAGCCTTCGAGTCGTCCCGCCGGCGCAGCGCTTCGCGAAAGTCGTTCACCGCTTCCTCGTAACGGCCGAGATCATGATGGGCGACGGCCCTCGTATACCAATAAATATAAGGCTCGGGATCGAGCCGGATCGCGTGGTCCATGTCCGCGACAGCGTCTTCTTCCCGGCCTCTTTCGTTGTAGATGTGCGCCCGTCTTTCGTAAGCGTGCGCGTATTCGCCGCTCTTCAAGACGAGTTCGAGCAAAGCCAGGGCGCGATCGGATTGCCCGAGGTCGTGCAACAGTCCCGCGTAATCGATTTTTTCTTCGGCGGACATCCGGGCTTCTCCCCACTTGCCGTACCACCGAAGCGCGGACAAGAGTTTTTGACGTTTATGCTGTCTCTTCGCCATCCATCTCGCGAATCGTTTGCCCATTCATCCACCCCTCCCGCTAAACAAAAACATCATCGGCGTCCTTTGGATTACGCTTACCGATCCTGTACGCAAAAGCTGCCGAGATCCTCGGCAGCCCGGTTATTCCTGTATGTCTCCCGCCGCGTCGACGCCTTCCTCGACGGCGAATTCGAAATCGTCGATATCGAACACCTGCACCGGTACTGCATTTTGCACGACTTTGTCCTGGAACTCGATCTGATCGGTCATTACCGGACATTGGCTCTTCAACGCAAGTAGCATGATCTCCGTCTCGATCGGGTCGAATTGCTCGCCGTATTGCATGTTTTCCGAAGAGTTCACGACGACGAGCGACACTTTGTCGCCGATCGGAAGCGGCGGGCTTTCGCGCCACGGCGCCATGAGCGCCCTCTCTATTTTCTTCTTGTTGAACGGATCCTCGAAGTAAGAGATCATTTCCGCGATTTTGCTTTTGACGAAAATATCGTCGTCCGGCTCCGGCATGACCGGTTCCGGGCTATCCTTCATATCGTAAAGTTCCATGACCGACGTATAAGGAATGCGATATTCGACCGATTCCCTCGGTTGGAGCAATTGTCCGTAAATCGCGATCATTACGGCTTCGATGACGAAACGCCGGCTCATCTTGTTCGTGTCCCTCCCATAAAGCGTTGCCCGGTCGATCCGGGCATTTTGCTTTTCATTATAGCACAAAAAAACGGGCGCACGCTCGAGCCGTGGGGTATATTATTCAAGTAGGTTTCCCATTTTATACCTGAAGGGACTGCCAACGATGTCCGAGCTAACCTTTTACCATTATATGCGAATGGATTCCGGCCAACCAGAGCAAACGTATAGAGCGGCCATGGAAAAGGCGGGATATTTCGCGTTTTATACGTTCGCCGAGGGTTTCCGCAACGGTTTGCGCGAATACGCGGAAGAAGATAGTCCCTTGTATTCCCGCTTGTTGGCACGAGCTCGCCGGCTGTTCCCCGAGCCCGAACGGTTCAGTCCGTCGTGGGGCGGGTTATGGGACGAATTCGACCTCATCTTCGCGGCCAAGAACGAGGCGCTCGCGGCTGTCCCCGTCTCCAAGCGGGACGGAGAATGGCAAATCCTCATCGATAATCCGTATTCCCACAATCAAGTCGTCTGTTACACGACCCTCCCTTTCTTGGAAGCGTCGTACTTATACGGTTATTTTCAGCGCGAATTGAAGCCACATGAAGTGCTGCGACTGCAACGGATCACTGAAAGACTGCAAACGAACGGACGCAAGGAAGCTTCCATTTTCCCCGACTACTAAACGACAAGCACAACGGAGTTTATCGAATGAATGACGCTTTAACCTATCATTGTCCGCGGACGGAACAGCTCGCCTTGCGCATCGCCGGAGAGAGAATCGACTATTGCGAAATTCGCGAGCGCGGCGAGACGTTGCTCGTCCATTCCCGCGACGGACGATCGGCGGACGATCTGCATAAAGTCAATTCCATCACCAAAAGCGTGCTATCGTTACTTATCGGCATTGCCGCCGGCAGAGGGGAATTCCCCTCTCCCGACGTTCCGATCGCCGGATACTTCGCCGAAGCGCGGGACAACCCCGATCTGGCTTCGCTGACCGCCGGGCATCTGCTGACGATGACGCCGGGGTGGGACTGGCAAGAGATGGGAGACTGGCACGGTTTGCCCTACCCGATGACGGATAGTCCGGATTGGGTGCGATTCGTGCTGTCGAGGCCGCTCGTCCGCCCGTCCGGCACTCGCATGGTGTACGACTCAGGCTCGTCCCAAGTGCTCAGCGCGATCCTGCAGCGATCGACGGGCATGACCGCGGCCGCCTACGCGGAACGCCATCTGTTCCGCCCTCTAGGTATGGAACAGTATCATTGGCCATCCGATCCGCAAGGCGTCAGCGTCGGGGGCTTCGGCTTGCAGCTGCGTCCGCGCGATCTGACGAAACTGGGCTTGCTCGTCCTGCAGCGCGGCGAATGGCGCGGGGCTCCTCTCGTTCCGAGAGAGTGGATCGCGGAAAGCACGAAGCCGCGCTTCCGCGGTTACGACAACATCGGCGCTTACGGCTATCATTGGTGGACGCTGACGGAAGACAACGCGGAGCGCGCCCCGCTCTCGCCGAGCGTCGCGTTCGCCGTCGGATTCGGCGGACAATACATCTTCGTCTCGCCGGAGCGCGAGCTCGTCGCCGTCTTCGCCAGCGCCCTCGGCAAGAAGAAGTTTCTGCCGCTTAAGCTGTTCCGGGAATGGTTGGCGGAAAACTGATAGTTCGCGCATCCATCAATAGCGATTTCCGAACGGATCCGCCCACACGCGTCGGTTCCTCACGTCTGCTGAGCTGCATGGTCGCTATTACGCCAATCCGTCGTACATCCTTCGCTTTTCCACTCCCAAGCGCCAACAAAATGCAAATGTGCAGGTTGTTGGGCTGGTTTCTTCAAATGATCGCCGACAACCTGCAAATCTGCAGGTTGTTTACCGTTTCAGGCACGAAACGATCCATTCCGGCTCCACAAAATGCATTTTTGCAGGTTGTTGAGCCGTTTTGCCGATTTGATGCGAACAACCTGCATTATTGCAGGTTGTCTGCGAGGAGCGGTGTGATTGGAGTGTGATTAGGGTGTGATTGGCGGAGTCGCAAAGTGAGACTCGAAAAGCAAAGGAGCCGATCCGCATCGGCTCCTTCAACTCGCCTAAGGCTATGCGTCCGTCGCGGCGAGAATGCCGTTCCGGTAATAGACGACTCTGCGCGGATCGTTGCGCAGCTTGACGTTCGCCATTTTCGCCTCGTGCTCGGTCAGCTCCATCGCTTCCCAATCCGAGAGCCGGCCGGCGGCGTCTCCGGGTTCGATGGCGGCCTCCGCCAACGCTTCCGCCATGTGCGCTTCCTCCGGACGCTGCTCCCAGAGCACGAGTCCGTAATAGGCGAGCTTATATCCGTTGCGTTGAACGACGGCGAGCAGCGTGCCCGAAGGCGCATGTCTCATCGCGTACGGCATTCGAATGCGCCTCCCCTCTTGTTAGAGATATGGATTCTCGTGCTTCGCTTTCAGCATGTTCCAGCGACGCTCAATCTCGTGTTCGAATTCCCGCAGCGTCTCCGCGTATTCCGGCTTGGACAGATGTTTCGTCTTGCCCATCATTTTCAGCCAATCGCCGACCGGTACCCGCTTGCCCTTCTCCTCGGGATTGTACGTGATCGTAGTGACGCCGCGCTCGACTTCGTACAGCGGGAAGAAACACGTATTGACCGCGAAGTCGATAATGTCCGCCCCGTCCTTGTCTTCCGACAGCCAGTTGAGCGGACAGGTGATCAAGATTTTGCCGTACACCATGCCGACGTTCTGCGCGTACCATTGCGCTTTCGCGCCCTTGCGCACGAGGTCGATCGGACTCGCTTCGCTGCCCGTGAACACGTACGGGATGTTCGTCGCAGCCATGATCTGCGCCGTGTCCTTGTGGTGGAACACTTTGCCCCCTTGATGCTTGCCGACGTTGGACGTCGATGTCCGGTGGCCCATCGGCGTCGAATAGGACAATTGCGCGCCCGTATTCATATAGCCTTCGTTGTCGTATTCCAAGATAATCATCCGGTGGTTGCGGAGAGCGGCGCCGATCGCCGGCCCCATCCCGATGTCCATCCCGCCGTCTCCGGTAATCATGACGAACGTAAAGTCGTCCTTCAAGCCGAGATCGTCGAGCTCTCCGCGACGCTTGCGCTCGTGGAACATCTCGACGACGCCCGACAATGTCGCCGCGCCGTTCTGGAACAGGTTGTGGATGTACGTCGCCTTGTGCGCCGAATACGGGTAACCGGTCGTGACGACCATTGCGCAGCCGGTATGGAACAGCGCGACGATGTCGCCTTCGATACCCTTAAAGAACAATTCCAAGCCGGAGAAAATGCCGCAGCCCGGACAAGCGCCGTGCCCCGGAGCGATGCGCTTCGGTTTCTTCGTCAATTGGCGGAGCGGCGGGACTTTCACGTTCACTTTGCCCGTCGCCTCGTCGTGCGTTACCGTAATCAGGCCCGTTTTGAGCGATTCGTAGTCCATCGGCTCGAGCACTCGCTTCGGCGCCTTGGCCGGATTGCCCGCCGTAATGCCGTGATAGTCGTAAGGCTTCTCGACTTTCCCCGCATGAACGGCGTCGATGGCGAATTCGAACATCTTGAGGCCGTCTTCCGCGTAGAAATCTTTGCCGCCTAAACCGTAGATGCGGCTGATGACCATCGTCGTCGCGTTGCCGTATTGCTGAAGCGCCGCGCGCACTTCCATGACCATGTTGCCGCCGTGCCCGCCGTACGAATCGGCGCGGTCGCCGACCGTGACGGCCTTGACGCTCTTCAAAGCCTCGGCGATCGCTTTCGCCGGGAACGGACGGATGATGTTCGGCGAGATCGCCCCCGCCTTCACGCCTTGCGCGCGAAGCTGGTCGACGACATCCTTAATGATCTCCGCGGAGGAATTGAGCAGGAACACGGCGACTTCCGCGTCGTCCATCCGATACAGTTCCAGTATCGGATATTCGCGTCCGGTCAGCTCCGCGTACTCTTGCTGGATGCGATCGAATACGGCTTCCGCCCGGTACATCGCTTGACTTTGCTGATAGCAGTTATTAATATAATCCGGCTCGTTCATGTACGGGCCGACTGTTATCGGATTGTTACGGTCGAGCACGTGCGCGAATCCTTCCGGCGGGCTTTCGCCGACGAAGCGCTGCACGTCCTCGCGGTGCGTGAACGTCATGACGCGGCGCTTCTGATGGCTCGTGAAGTAGCCGTCCGAGGCGACGAGCACCGGCAGGCGGACTTCCGGGTCTTCCGCGAGCTTCAGCGCGATGATGTTCATGTCGTACACGGCTTGCGGATCGCGGCACAGCACGATCGGCCAGCCCGTGTTCAAGGCGAAGTAAAGGTCGGAATGGTCGCCGTGAATGTCTAACGGTCCGGACACCGAACGGCAGACGAGGTTCATGACCATCGGGAAGCGCGTACCCGACTGTACCGGCATTTGTTCGAGCATATACAAGTAGCCGTTCGCGGACGTCGCGTTGAACACGCGGCCGCCGGCCGTCGACGCGCCGTAACAGACGCCCGCGGAACCGTGTTCGCCGTCCGCCGGAATCAAGACGATGTCGTGCTGGCCGTTCGCTTTCATCAAATCGAGAAACTGAGCCACTTCCGTCGAAGGCGAGATCGGGAAGTAACCCATAATATGATAGTTGATCTGGTGCGCCGCATATGCTGCCATCTCGTTGCCCGATTCGTAGACGATCCGTTGTTCGACGGTGCCCTGCTTTGCCGATTCCTTTCGAATGTCGATCGACATGTGAGACTCCACCTTTCCTATCGTTTTCTCGTTGAAAATATCGCTCGCGCTCTATCTCTTATATGGCCAGATGAAACCGATGCGGCACCCGGTGACCGTCCGCGTAGCCGTCTTCCTCCAATTCGGAGGACAGCGCCTCAGTCGGACAAGCTTGGACGCACTTGAGACAACCTTTGCAATATTGGTAATCGATCCCCTGCAAGAACATCTGCGGGCGCCCTTTCTTATCCGGTTGCTCCTCCCAGACGAAGCAGAAGTCGGGACATACGTTGTCGCAAGCGGCGCAGTGGATGCATTTGTCGTCCGCGAAGTGCGGCATCATTCCCGCGCGGGAGATGCTCAGATCCTTCAGGATGCTGTTGCCGGGATTCGTGATCAAGCCGCCGATCGGCTGCGTTTCGTAGCCGAGCACCGGCGTGTCCATCCGGACGAAGTCCGGCATCGCGTCTCCTTCGGCCAATTCGAACGTCTGGAATTGCACCTCGTCGAAGCCGCGTTGGAACGTATTCAGCGCGGGCTGCACGGCGGCCGGATATTTCTTCTCCAGCGACTTGCGGATAACCCCTTTCATGAACTCCGCGTCCAGGAATCCGCACAGTCGGAACAATCCGCCCAGCATCGCCATGTTGACGCGGTTATTCTCGGTCATCGAGATGCCCGTCGCGTCGACGACGGCGATGATGCCGCCCTTTAACTTCAGCTGCTCCTTCAATTGCGCCGGGGACTTCTTGGAATTGACGAGCACGATGCTGTCTTCGAGCATGCCGGAGATGACGTTAACCGTCTTGGACAGGTTTTCGTGGAAAATACCGATGACGTGCGGCCGTTCGACCGGCGACGTATCCCTGATCCTCGTGTCGATATCGCAGAATCGGATGTGCGCCTTCACCGGAGAACCTTTTTTCTCCGAACCGTAAGAACTAAAGCTGACGCCGTTTAGCCCGACGCCCATGACTCCCGCTTCCGCCAGCATTTTGCCTGCCAGATTGGCGCCCAGCCCACCGATGGACTCCAGACGAATTTCAAAAAAGCCGAGCTCGTTCACCTTAGGCAGCATAACCATGTCGTTCCGCAATCCCCTTTCGAATTGAAATGAAGGAACATTCAGAAAATTAAAACAGTGCAAACATGATTTATTTCGATCTTCGCGGGCAAATTCCTTCTTTAATTGCTTAAATATGGGGAAAAACGCTTCCATTCTCATTTTACGTTCACGCGAGGCTCGCCTGCAGTCTTTGCAAATCCTTCCACCCGATCATTCGTATGCCCTCGTCCGCCAAGACATTCCTCACGTTCTCGTCTCTCCAGAAATCGGCTTCCATCGCCCTCTTGGCCGGTTGGCCATGGAAGGCCCTCAATTCTTCGGTCGCCCGGGAAGGATGCGCGATCCATTCCGTGACGCCGGGCAACAAGCCTCGCAGCAGCGACAAGCCTTCGGTCTTCGCCGTTTCGTACGTATCCCCTTCGCTCAGATCGTAGTTCGGCCCGATCACGTAATCCGGCAGGATGATGCCCCGGTCTTCCGCTTGGCGCACGCGCACTTTGGCCCTTTCCATGATTTCGCTCGGAATGCGCCTTCCGCCGACCGCCATCAGCATGCGCGGCAACCGGAACGGCAGTCCGAACACGGCGCAAACGTCGAACGCGACCTGAAGCAAGTCGTTGCCCGTATGAAATCCGTACAAACTGCCCATATGGCTATCCGCGTGGGTTAAGCGGATGCCGGCTTTCAGCGCCGCTTCCGTCTGCGCGATCAACTCCTGGCGAACTTCGTCGGGATCGGCTTTCCGTTCCGCCTCTCCGCTCGTCTCGGGAAACCAACCGTCCGGACCTGCCAACGAAGCGACGGAACGGGTGCGGCACAGAGGCCCCCACTTGTAGCCCTTCCATTCGCTCGTCAGCGTCCAATGGACGCCGACGTCGGCGTCCGGGCAAACGTCCCGCAGCATGGCCGCCGCTCCCGACGACCACGGACAGACCATCATGACCGTCGCGGATCCGATCGCGCCTTCCGCCAACAACTCCGTAACCGTTTCGTTCACGCTTCTGCACAGTCCGAAATCGTCCGCGTTGACGATCAACAGCTTCTCGTATTTCCCGTATCCAAGTCGCTGCGCCGTGTTCATCCGTCTTCGCCTCCCCGTTATTCTATATATATATGTCGGAATCGGTACGGCATTGCTCATCTTTTGCCGTCGTATGCCGTCTCGCGTTTATAAAAAAATAGAGCCTCATCGGCTCTATCGTGGCGGTTACTTAAAGTCCGGCGCTTCGCGGTTCTCCAAGCGCGAAAGTCTAGCCGACAGCGTTTTTTTCCAACTCGCCGACAGTTCTTCGACGGCCAACACCCGGAGAATGCCCTCCGCATCCGCTTTGTCCTTGTGCATAACCCTGTTCGCTTCTTCGATCGTAACGCCGGCTTCATGCGCGATTTCCAACGTCAGGCTGTCCGAGGGTTGGATCGTGCCCGGCGTTAGCACCCGGAAGTAGAAGCCGGTCGCGCCGGTTTCCGTCACGAGCATCGGCAGCTCCTCGAGTCCCCATTTCATCGCCAGCTTCCAGCACGGTTGCCTCGGCTGGCTCACTTGAACGACGGCCGTGCCGACCCGGAAGACGTCGCCGATGCGGATATCCCGTTCGCTCAGGTTGCCGACGGTGAAATTCTCGCCGAACGCGCCGAGCGGCAACTCGGCGCTCAGCACCTTTTCCCAATGGGGATAGTGCTCCAGGCTATAGACGCAGATCGCCTTGTCGGGACCTCCGTGATTGACGAGGTCCGCCTGTTCGTCGCCGTCCAGCCCGAGCGCGGACAATGCCAGCGGGCGGTCCACCGTCGTCTTGTAAATGCCGGATTGCGCTTGCTTACCTTTGTATTCGTCAGTCCGAACGGCTCCGACGTTCAACGATATGATCGGATACGCATGCGATTTCTCGGTCAATGTCGTCGTCATGTTCCCATCTCCCCTATAGAAAATGTCCCGCGCGCATAACCTTGCGCCGCCTGCGCCACGCTAACGGAGGCAAGCCCATTACCTAGCCGAACGGCGAAAGGTGGAGTCGTATGCCCCCGTCCAAACGACGCAGGGAAAGCGCGTGGAAAAGCCGTAAGCAGAACCAACACCCGCACGGTCGAATCTCTTCCTTGCACGAGCTGGCGAACGAACCGTCGCCGGACGCGCAGTCGGACCGTACCGACGCGTAAGGCGAGAGCCTGGCGTTTTCTCGTCCCGGATTGCGGGAGGAAGAAGACGGCCAGGCTCTCTCTATGCGCGAGGGCTCAGGATAACCGATGCTTCTCGGATGCCGTCAGCCTTCTGCCCTTGATGTTCACGACGATCTGGCCGTCCTGCATGCCCCAGATTTCGTCCGCGAATTTCTCCGCCAATTCCGTTCTATGCAGCGCGGCGACGATCGTCGCCCCTTTCTCGTGGCACAGCTTCTTCAGCGTTCGCATCATTTCTTCCGACGTGTGCGGGTCGAGGCCTGACACCGGCTCGTCCGCGAGCACGAGACTGGCTCCGTGCACGAGCGCCCTCGCGATGGCGATGCGTTGCCGTTCGCCTCCGCTCATCTTCTCGACTTGCTGGGAAGCTCTCTCCATCAGCCCGACCTTCTCGAGCATGTCCATCGCGCCCATATGATCGTCGCTTCTCGCGATGCCGGTCGCCCGGCGCCAGAGCGGATTCTGTTCCGCCGTTCCGATGAGGACGTTCTTCAATGCCGACTTCTTCTCGAAAAGGATCGGCCTTTGTTCCAGGTAAGCGACCTGCCTGCGGAATTTCATCTTGGCGAGGAAGCCGGTCTGCATCATGTCTTTGCCGTCTACTTTATATTCGCCGGAGGTCCAAGTTTCCTTCAGCGCAAGTGCTTTCAACAACGCCGACTTGCCGCTGCCGCTCGATCCGACGACGGCGACGAAGGTTCCCGGCTCCAGTCTTAAGTTCACGTGGTTCAATATCGTTTTCCCATCGGGGATTGTTCGGGTTAACCCGGAAATGACGATCATCGCTGTCCTGTCCCTTCGATCCATTATTCATCTAGTTTAAGCCATAATGTCATCCCTTGCCATACGAACAAATGTTTGCTATAATCAAAACAAGAACAAACGTTCTATTCTACTCGATAGGTGGGATAATGGATGGTGAATTGCGAACATCTCCGTTACTTGGAACCTGCCAGAGGGCCTAGACCGTCTCGAGACCTGACTTTCAAATTTTACGACGACGGCAAGCTCGTCATCATCGATAACGACACCGGCAGCACAATGAACCCCCGCGAATTGTCCGGGGGCAGTTACGACTTCTATGTCCGCCAGCGCATGCGGTTGATCAGGCGCGACTTGGAGGCCAAGATCCGCAAATATGCTTAATCGCGGCGAGAAGCCGGCGTCATACGCGAAGCCGGCTTCTTTCGTTCGTTATTCAGAATGTATAAGTTTCGCGCTTATCCATTTCTGAATATCCTCCGCAAAGCTGCTTCAATGTCCAGAAGACGTCGAAGGCTTTTTGCTTGGTTAAGGCAAGTTTTTATTGATCCGGTTCATACTCGGCGGATATTTCGTCATTTTGTTCAAGCCGAGATCCAGGCCATTTCCTTTGCTCTTGGAGACGCCGCGCATTTCGTTGCCTTTTCCCAAGTTCGGGTTTGCCAACTTACTTCACCTCCCACCCATCGGCTCGACTGTCGCCGGCGGGCTTTACTATTAGTTTTCCTATTTCCCCTCATTTACAAACCCGTTTTCAAACCCCATAATGGGAAGACGGCGCCCCCTCGCGATGTGCCGTCACGTTTGCGCGGCAGCCGATATATTCTGTTGAAGGCCGAATTAATCGCATTCGCGTAAGGAGACCGACCCAACGATGAAGCAAACGATATTTTTCGATCTGGACGATACTCTTGTCTATTGCAACAAATATTTCAACGACGTCCTCGACCGGTTCGCGGACGAAATGTACGCCTGGTACGCCAAGTCCGGCGTCACTCGCGAAGCGATCGCCGCCAAGCAGGCCGAGATCGACATCGCGGGCGTGCAGGTCGTCGGCTTCCAGCCCGATCATTTTCCGCAGTCGTTCGTCGAGACTTACCGGTTTTTCCGCGATGCGACGGGACGCGCCTCCTCCGTTCTCGAAGAAGAGAAGCTATGGAAGCTAGGCAATAGCGTGTACGGGATCGAAGTCGAACCTTATCCGATGATGGAAGAAACGCTGTACTCGCTCGCGAACAAAGGCAACGAATTGCATCTCTACACGGGCGGCGACACGCTGATTCAATACCGGAAAATCGAAAGCTTGCGGCTGGACCGATTTTTCGAAGAACGCATCTACGTGCGTCAGCATAAGAACACCGATGCGCTGGAAGAAATATTGGCTTCGGGCCGATTCGACCGTTCGAACACGTGGATGATCGGAAATTCGGTCAGAACCGACGTCGTTCCCGCCCTTCTCTGCGGCCTGAACGCCGTATACTTGAAGCAAGATGAAGAATGGAAATACAATATCATTCCGATCGAGACGCCTCCGACCGGCGCGCTCTTGACGTTGACCGCGCTGCCTCAAGTGCCGCCGGCGATATCCGACTACTTGTCCGGCTTGACGATGAAAGAGTCCGGTTGAACGAACTCATTCCCAGCGAAATAACGAACGGCAACCTCCCTGCGCGGACGCAGTCGGGTTCCGTTTTTGTTGTCTTTATCGATTTGCCGATCCGCCGTCGTCCAATCCCGAAAGCTTGACGAACAGCTTGCGCACGCCGTCGGACCACTGCGGATCCTCTGCGTATGTCCGATTGAACCATTCGAACGGATCGCGACCTTCGGGACGGCTTTCCGCCAGCTCCAGAAGAAACCGCGAAGCGATTCCCGCCGAATCCCTTATGTCGGTATTGTATTCCATCCAGCTATGTCCGACGTTAAACGGATTATTCGCGATTTTCTTCGCGTCCTTCGACGATTTCGGAACGAAGCCTTGCTCTTGGCCCGTAATGGCAAACAGAAACAAAGGATGAATGTCATGCTCCTTGGCGGTCGCGACGATCGCGCCGAAGTAAGGCTCTTCGGCAAGCAAGGAGTCTCTGCCGTTCAAGTACTTCTTTAACGACTTGACGTCGAAGTCCGCGTAACGCAAGAAGTCCGGCATACCGACGTCGGGCCTCGCGATCGGCGCGGGAACGACGGCTTCGGGCCGAGACGGCGCGACCGGCGTCTCCGCGGAGGTCCGAAACAGCAACGCCGCCCCCAATCCGGCTCCGCCGGCAAGGACGATGGCCAGCGCGACGGCGGGAATCGGCCGCGCCAGACGGCGCGTCGCCGTCCTCGCGAACCGAAAGACGGCCGCGGCAAACTCTTTTGTCGCAGGAAGCGAAGTCTCGCCTTCAACCGGAAAATCAAGCGATGGCAATGCGGCAAGCGCCAACATCGTCGGTCCTTTTCTCCGTTCGAGTCTCGTCGCCACCTGTTCAGCGTTCCATCTGCCGGGAGCATGTTGTTCCGCCCAATTCGTCAAAGCCCGAACGAGTTGCTCCATTCGAGAGTCGTCGTTCGTATCGGCCAGGTCCGAGCATAATTCCAGGACGTCGTCGGGCCGGATTTCTCTACGTTCGGTAAGCAAACAAGTCGTTATCAGCCGATCGACGAGTCCTTCCTTCTGCTGCTCCGGGAGATCCGGCAGCCGCTGACGCAGCGTTCTTCGAATGGCGTCGGCAACGATTTCCGCGCGGCGATCTCCGGGGAGCGGCGCGTATTTCGTCTGGACGTAACGGCGGATCGTGCTGACATCCGTCGGCGATAGCAATGCGGCGTTATCCATTCGAACAGCTTGGCCCCCCCATCCGAAACCTATTCACATCAGTGTATCACGAGGAAACTTTTGGGGGAACCCTGTCTATCGGACCAGTGCCGCTTCGACGATATCCGCTTGCACCTCGGCGGATCGGAGATAAGCGTTAATCTGTTCCTGCTCGCTTTCCGTCAGCTGGTACTCGCAATCCATTTCCTCGTCTTGCGTGACGAGTTGGATCGGATGACCCGCGTGCGTGCATACCGCCAAGATCGAGAAATCGATCAAGTCGTCCGGCAATGGGGTATCTTGCGCGGTCTCCACGCGCAGGATAACGTCTACCCATTGCCCGTCGCGCCGCTCCGCCCCATGCCGTAACCCGATAAACTTCAATTCGCGCCACTGTTCGTCTCCGTACCGGATCACGCGACTCACTCCTTCGGTTGTTTGCTTTCGTCGTACCCCGACACGGCTATTCAAAAGGCCGTCCCCTGCCGGGAACGGCCTCCATTTCTTCGCTATCGCGAGATCAAGGCAGTTGCGTGCTGCCCATCAAGTACTTGTCGACTTCGCGCGCCGCTTCGCGGCCTTCGTTGATCGCCCAGACGATCAAGCTTTGACCGCGCCTCATGTCGCCGGCGGCGAACACTTTGTCGACGTTCGTTTTGTATTGGCCGTATTTCGCTTTCACGTTCGTGCGACGATCCGTCTCGAGGCCGAATTGATCGACGAGCGTGCGCTCCGGTCCTTCGAAGCCGACCGCCACCAGAACGAGATCCGCCGGCCATACTTTTTCCGTGCCCGGAATTTCTTCGTAAATTTTGCGACCCTGCTCGTCCACGTAACGGCGAATTTGCACGGTGTGCAATTCTTTCACGTTGCCGTTCTCGTCGCCGACGAATTTCTTCGTCAGGACGGAGAACGCGCGCGGATCTTCGCCGTACAAAGCTTTCGCTTCTTCGTGCGCGTAGTCCAGCGTATAGACGTTCGGATATTCCGGCCAAGGGTTGTTCGCCGAATCCCGTTGCAACGGCGCCTTCGAGTGCGTGCCGAATTGGGTTACGCTCGCGCAACCGTGACGGAGAGCCGTCGCGACGCAGTCCGTACCCGTGTCGCCGCCGCCGATGACGATGACGTTCTTGTCCTTGCCGGACATGTACGTACCTTCTTGCAGGCCGTTATCCAAGTAGCTCTTGATCGTGCTGTTCAAGTAATCCATCGCCGGATGGATGCCTTTCAATTCATGGCCTTCGACGTTGCCGATCGGACGCGCTTTCGTCGCGCCGCCGCAAAGGACGACCGCATCGAACTGCGACAATATCTCGTCGGCGGTAATGTCTTTGCCGATCTCGGTGTTGACGACGAATTGAACGCCTTCGGCCGTCAGCAAGTCGACGCGGCGCTGAACGATTTCCTTCTCCAGCTTCATCGTCGGGATGCCGTACATGAGCAAGCCGCCGACGCGGTCCGCTCTCTCGAATACGGTTACCGTATGGCCGGCTTTGTTCAGTTGAGCGGCCGTTGCGAGTCCCGCCGGACCGGAACCGATGACCGCGATTTTCTTACTCGTGCGGACTTCAGGAATTTGCGGGACGACCCAGCCTTCATGGAAAGCGCGATCGATGATCGCTTGCTCGATCGTCTTGATCGTGACCGCGTCGCCGATCAGACCGACCGTACAGGAGCCTTCGCATGGCGCGGGGCACACGCGACCCGTAAACTCGGGGAAGTTGTTCGTCTTCGACAGACGCTCGTACGCTTCTCTCCATAGTCCGCGGTAAACGAGGTTGTTCCACTCCGGGATGAGATTGTTGATCGGGCAGCCGGAGGCGTTGCCGCTAAGCTCGATGCCGGTATGGCAGTAAGGCGTGCCGCAGTCCATGCAACGGGCGCCTTGCGTGCGCAATTGATCGTCGGAAAAATGCTTGTGGAACTCGTTCCAGTCCTTGATTCTTTCGAGCGGATCGCGATCCGTCGGCAGTTCGCGTTTATATTCCATGAATCCCGTAGGTGTCGACATCTCATTTCCTCCATCTGTCGGTCTCATCGCTAGAGCGCGTTAGTTCGATTTCTAGGTCAATAATTGAATATCTTAACAAACCAAGCGACTCGCCACCATGTATTATACGCAAAAAAATTTGTACTTTCTAACAAAATGCGAGCTTATGCGCGCTCGTACGCGCAAAACGCGTAAGGTAGCGCGTTTTTGTCGTCTTGCTGGCCTTCCGTGCGAGAAACGAGCTTCCACTCTCCGCGGTCGAAGGACGGGAAATAAGCGTCGCCTTTGAACGATTGTCCGATTTCCGTCAACAGTAAACGATCCGCATGCTTCAGCGATTGGGCATAAATCTCCGCGCCCCCGATGATCATGAGAGGTTCGCCAGCGTATCGCGACAACGCTTCGTCGAGAGAGCCGACGAGCTCGCAGCCGTCGGGCGCTTCCTTCAACGTTCGGGACATGACGATATTCGTTCTATCCTTCAACGGCTTGCCGAGCGACTCGAACGTCTTGCGTCCCATGAGGACCGGTTTGCCGATCGTCTGTTGCTTGAAAAATTTCATATCGGCGGAAAGCCGCCAGATGAGCTCGTTATTGTTTCCGATAACCCCATTCGAGGCGACGGCGGCAATGAGAGTGACTGTCATTTCGGTTCGCCTCTTCCGTTCTGATCTGCAATGCTACACTTCATCATACCATAACGCCTCCTTGATGCCTACCCGAAGGAGGCATCAAGGAGGCGTTATGGCCGAATCCGATCGCTTATATCGTCCCTGTCGTTTCTTGCTTGTCGGAGCCGAACATTTTCGGTCCTTTCGGCTCGGAGGAATGGCTGTTGGGCTCCAGCGTAACTCCGACTGCTTCGATATCCGGGATCGATTCCGTCAAGGGCAGGGTCAAGATACCGACACCGGAAGAACCGACCGTAAAAGTCCCCGCGCTGCTGCGCTGGTCACCCTTCCACAGCCAGACCTGATAAGCTTCCTGGCCCTGCGTTTGCGGAGAACCGAAAATATAGACGACAAGCTGCTCTTTATTTTCGGAACGGATGAGACAGGCTAAGCCCCATGCCCTGGAGTTATCGGCGAACATTCCGCTGCCATTCTCCGCGGTCAAATTAAAAATCGTTTCAATATTCGTTGGCGCTTGAGCGATAGCTTCCGTTTCGGATGAAGGCGTTTGTATACCCCGCATAAGCCATCCTGCTATAAACACCGATATCAGGACCGCCGTCCAAGACACAGCACGAATAAGCCGTTTACCCCTGAAGCCCCGAGGCTGCTTAACAGGTTCTTGGATCATTTCGTTAGCGTCAAAAAGAGGACGCAAAACCGAATCCTTCAGGTCGGCAGGAGGTTCAACCATAGTGACGTCGTCGGTCAAGCGGTCCCATACTTCGCGCCAGGCTGTCGCTTCTTCCGTACAAGCGGAACAGGTAACAAGATGCTTCTCAAAACGCTTGCGTTCGAGATCCGTGCCTTCGCCCGCCATATAATCAACCAACCCGTCGCATGGGGTTGTTTCCTTGATTTCCATCGGTTACCGTTCCTCCTTCATTTCCATCAAATGCAGGCGAAGCTTCTTCAGCGCCTGATGGAGCCGATTTTTGACCGTTCCGACAGGTTCTCCGCCCATATTCGCGATTTCCTGGAGCGTATATCCTTTCCAATATAGAAGCTCAATCACCCGCTGCTGCGGCTCGCTCAACCGCTTTGCCGCAGAGGCGATTTCAGATCGCTCGGCATTTTGCATCGCAGCCGTCTCCGGATCGTCCTGGCCCGCGCTGTCCGCCCGTTCTTGTATCTCTTCAATCGGCATGGCGGCTTGATGACGGCGTTCGCGGCGCACGATGTCGATGGCAATTCGCCTTGTCACGGTGATCAGCCAGCTCTGGAAAGCTCCCTTTCCCGCATCGTATTCCGCTTTCGTCGTCCACAAACGCGTAAACACATGCTGAACGACTTCACGGGCCAAAGCCTCGTTCCCGCAGACGCGTCTGGCAAAAGAATACACAAGCCGCGCATACCGGTCGTACAGTTGCTCCATCGCATCTTGGCTCCGCTCGCGAATTTGGCGCAATAAATCTCCATCGGTCCGGATCGGCATTCGGCGGTTCCCCTTTATTTCCATCCTATTTAAAAGCGGACGGGAGCAGCTCCCATCCGCCGTCAAATATTATTCTACCACGATTTTTGCGGTCATGCCCGGATGCGGGCCGCAATGATACGAGAAAGATCCGGGAGCGTCAAACTCGACCGTTTCCGATTCGTCTTGGCCAAGCAGCTTCGTTTCGAACTCTCCGCCGTCGGCGACCGCGTTATGTTTCACCTCATCGCGATTGATGAATGTAACCTTGCTGCCAGCGGGAATCGTGATCTCCGCTTTGGAAAATGCAAATTCCTTGATTTCCACAACCACAGTCTTCGGTTCGGCCGACGCTTCTACCGGCGCCGGGTCGGCGCTGGGAGATTCGGACGGCTTCGGGCTTTCGGAAGGCTTCGGTTTGTCCGCTTTGTCAGCGGACGGCTTAGGCGAAGGCGATTCCGATTCCGCAGGTTCAGAGGGCTCCGCTGAAGCATGGTCTGCATGCTCCGATTCGACCGCGGATGCGCTTGGCGATTCCGATGGAGATGCGCTCTCGGACGGCGATGCATTAGCGGCAGACGGTGACGCCTCCACAGTAGGGCTTGCAGGCGCCGAACTTGAAGCAGACGGAGAAACCGACTCCTCTTTATTGGAGGAAGAGCATGCCGTTACGACTGCGAAAACGAATAAAACGATTAAGGTAAATAGTATGCCTCTCTTGGCTGTCATCATTGTACGATAATCTTCCCTTTCATATGAGCTGCATGAGGCGCGCAATAATATTCGTAAACACCGGGTTTATCCAGCGTGATCGTCGCGGATTCCCCTTTGTCCAACAATTTGGTCTTGAAGGAACCGTCTACGGCTACTGCGTTGTGCTGGTCGGGGTCCATGTTGACGAATTCGATTGTCGTCCCCGCTTTGACTGTTACTTCGGGCGTCGCAAACTTGTAGCCCTTCATTTCGATCGTTACTTTGGCTGGAACCGAAGCCGGAGCTGCTTTGCCGGCCGTCGTTCCGGTGAATTTCGCCGGATCTACAACGTACCAGACGTTGTTCAGTCCTTGTCCTTTCAAATCGCCGCGTTTAGCGTCCTGGACGAAATAATAGAGCGGATATCCTTTGAACGTCGTTTGCTTCGTCCCGTCATTTCTCGTGATTTCGCCGAAATCCGCCGCGTTTAATCCTTTCGGAGCTACGATGCCGTTCTCATGGAAAGCGGGCCATGCTTTCAAGCAATCCCCCGAACAAACGCTGGCGCCGGCAGGATCCTTGTCAAAATAGTATAGCGTCTTCCCTTCGCTGTCGACCAAATAATTGCCGAGCTTGGCGTCCGTTCCAAGGCCGACGGTGTAGAACGGCTGTTTGATCAGGAACCAGACGCTGTTCGCGCCTTCTCCGTTCACGTCGCCGGCTTTGGCGTCCATGACGAAATAATAGAGCGGCCAACCTTTGTAAGTCAGCTGCTTTGAGCCATCGGTCCGCACGAAGGCGCCGAAATCTCCGCTGTCCAATCCTTCAGGCAGGATCAACCGATCCGCGGCGAACACCGGCCAGTTGGCCAAACATTGGCCTTGGCAGGAGTTCAAGTCGGCCATATCTTTCGTGAACAGATAAAGCGCCATTCCTTTGCCGTCGGTCAAATAATAAGTTCCGTCAGCCGTCTTGCGGATATCGATCCGCTGTCCGTTCAGCAGAGCGGCTTTATCGGCGGAGACGATTTTCATTTCGATCATTTCCTGCAACAGCGTACCTTTTCCGTCCTTGGTCATTGCTTGCAAAGTTTCCGTTAAAGCTGCCGCCAGATCGCGGTTCGTGAACGGAACGGCTTTGGCCGCGCGGAACAATCCTTTGGATTCGGCGAATGCCAGTGCTTCTTTGTAGGTGAAATCCGTTCCCGAACGGAAGCGGAGCGACTCCAGCATCACTTTATAAAGCTGCTGGGCGGTGATCGTCGCATTCGGCTCGAACTTTCCGCCGCTTGTACCGGTCCAGCCGTATTCCGGGTGGTTTTTGAGATAGGCCAAAACTGGGCGGCTAGATTTTCCGGCGGAATTCGCGTCCGCAAAGGTTGCCGTTCCCGTATAAGAAAGCGCCTCCTGCTCTTTGCCCATCAGACGAAGCAGCAAAATGGCCGCTTGCAGGCGGGTGGACGTTTTGGCGAGATACTCATCCGTAACGCCTTGTCCGTCACCCTTTAGAACGCCGAGCTGCGCGGCGATATCGGACGAAGTGGAAGTTTTCACCTCAGCCGTGCCGGAAACGGCAGCCGTCTGTTCTCCTTCCGCAAAAACCGCCAAAGGTGTTACAACCATACAAAAAGCTAAAATTAATGCCGTTAACCATTTGTTCTTTGTTCTCATCACTGATCTGCATCTCCTTTTCTTATGTATCTCACCTAAGAAAACGGAGCGATCGGCTGAACGGTTTGAGCCTTAAACAAAAAAAAACACCGAAATATAAAAAAAAGGACCGCCGAAATTTTATCGGACAGTCCTTGACCCGCTATTTCATTGACATATCCGCGATTGATCGCTTCACAAAGATCGTTATACGGCTACAGTGGCTTTGATCGTCGGATGATGCTCGTAACCTTCGAAGACGAAGTCTTCGTATACGTAATCGAAGATCGAGGCCGGTTTGCGCGCGATGACCAGCTTCGGGAGCGGGAACGGCTCGCGCGACAGCTGCAGCTTCACCTGCTCCAGATGGTTACTGTAAATATGAACGTCGCCTCCGGACCAGACGAATTCGCCGGGCTCCAAGTCGCATTGCTGCGCGATCATATGGGTCAGCAGCGCGTACGAAGCGATGTTAAACGGCAATCCGAGGAACGTGTCGACGGAACGCATCGTGAGCATGCACGACAATTTGCCGTCCGCGACGTAAAATTGGAACACGAAATGGCATGGCGGCAGCTTCATCTGATCGATGACGCCGACGTTCCACGCGCTGACGAGAAGACGGCGGGAATCCGGATTGCGCTTGATCCCTTCGACTACTTGCGCGATTTGGTCGATCACGCGTCCGTCCGTCGTTTCCCATGCGCGCCATTGCGAGCCGTATACGGGACCGAGATCGCCGTTCTCGTCGGCCCATTCGTCCCAGATGCGTACGCCGTGTTCTTTCAAGTAACTTATATTCGTATCGCCTCTCAGAAACCAGAGAAGCTCGTGAACGACCGATTTCAAATGGACGCGTTTCGTCGTGACGAGCGGGAAACCTTCCGAAAGATCGAACCGCAGCTGGCGGCCGAATACCGACAGCGTGCCCGTCCCCGTCCGGTCTTCCTTCTTCGCGCCATGATCGAGCACATCCTGTAGCAAATCCAAATAATTGCGCAAAACGACACCCCTCGAGCCAGTATGCCTCCATTGTAGCATCCGATTCGGCAGCTTGTCGACGAGATGCCTGCCGTTAACGAACGGAGAATTGCTATTTACAGGCCTCGAGCGACTCTCGAGGCCGATATCGCACGGAGAGTTGTTATTTGCTGGCCGCCTGCGGCACTCGAGTCAGATAGCGTACGGAGAATTGTTATTTGTTGGCCGTAGGCGGCACTCGGGTCCGATAACGCACGGAGAGTGGCTAATTGCAGGCCGCGGGCGCCACTCGAATCAGATAGCGTACGGTGAGTTGCTATTTGCTGGCCGCGGGCGGCACTCGGGTCCGATAGCGCACGGAGTTTGCTTTTTGCAGGTCGCTACCTCCCCCGCGTTCGCATTAACACGCTTAGCAACGTAATTTCCCCCTCTGAGCCCCTTACTCAGTCGTCGAGTATCTCTGAGCGCGGCGCTTCTTGCGCATCTCGTATCGCTCCGGCGCGCTGTCGTGCAGCTTCCGCTCGGCGTCGTTCTCCGGCAGCACGGACGGAATGGCGACCGGCTTCCCGTTCTCGTCGACCGCGACGAACGTGGAGAACGCCGTACAAGTCACCCTGCGGTCTCCGGTGAACAGATTCTCCGCCCGCACGACGACGTATACTTCCATCGAACTTCTGTGCGTCCATGTGACGAACGCCTCGAGCTCTACCGTCTCGCCCATGCGAATCGGCGCGAGGAAGTCGAGGCTGTCGGTCGAAGCGGTGACGACCGGTTTCGAGCAATGCCGCATTGCCGCGATCGCGGAAATTTTGTCGATGTAATTCATGAGCGTACCACCAAACATCGTACCGTGATGGTTCGTGTCCGTCGGGAACACGAGCTCCGTCATGATGGAACGGGACCGGCCCATCGGCCTGGCTTGTTCGGTCGTCATTGCCAAATTCCACCTCCATATCGTTGTTCACTAATAACCATAGTCCCTAACGAAAAAAAATAGCACAACGCTACTTCGGAGCCCGAGCGGACTGCGTGCGATGAAGTTAAGTAGCACAGCGCTACTTCGGAGCCCGTGCGGACAGCGTGCGATGAAGATAAGTAGCTGAGCGCTACTTCGAAACTCGGACGGACAGCGTGCGATGAAGATAAGTAGCTCAGCGCTACTTCGGAGCTCGGTCAGGACTGCGTGCGATGAAGTTAAGTAGCTCAGCGCTACTTCGGAGCTCGGTCAGGACTGCATGCGATGAAGTTAAGTAGCTTAACGCTACTTCGTAGCCCGAGCGGACTGCGTGCGATGAAGTTAAGTAGCACAGCGCTACTTCGGAGCCGGTGCGGACAGCGTGCGATGAAGATAAGTAGCTGAGCGCTACTTCGAAGCTCGGACGGACAGCGTGCGATGAAGATAAGTAGCTCAGCGCTACTTCGGAGCTCGGACGGACTGCACGCGATGAAGTTAAGTAGCTCAGCGCTACTTCGGAGCCCATAAGAAACTACGCATGACGTAGTCATCCGATGAAAAAAACCTTTACGATGGCGTTCACGATGTCATGACGGTATCGTGAAGCCCTCGTAAAGGTTATGCGGCTTGCGCCGGATTAGGATTTCGGAGCGATCGTGTGGATCGGATGGCCCATCGCGAGTTCCGCGGCGTCCATCGTAATCTCGGCAAGCGTCGGGTGAGCGTGAATCGTCAGAGCGATGTCTTCGATCGTCGCGCCCATCTCGATCGCGAGACCGAGCTCGGCGATCATATTGGAAGCTTCGACGCCGGCGATTTGAGCGCCGAGCACGAGGCCCGTATCCGTGTCATGGACGAGCTTCAGGAAGCCGTCGGCACCGTTCAGCGTAACCGCACGGCCGTTGCCGCCGAACGGGAACTTGCTGGACTTCGCTTTGTAGCCTTTTTCTTTCGCTTCCTTCTCGGTATAGCCGACGCTTGCGCATTCCGGATCGGAGAACGCGACGGCCGGGATGCATTTGTAGTCGACTTTGGAAGGCAAGCCCGCGATCGCTTCCGCCGCGACTTTCGCTTCGTAGGAAGCTTTGTGCGCGAGGGCGGCGCCCGGCACGATATCGCCGATCGCGAAGATGTGTTTCACGTTCGTGCGGCATTGGTCGTCGACTTCGATCAGGCCGCGTTCGCCGACTTTGACGCCGGCAAGCTCGAGGCCGAGCTCTCCGTCCGTGTTCGGACGGCGTCCGACGGTGACGAGCAAGTAATCGGCCGTAACCGTTTTTTGCTCTCCGCCGACTTCGTAAGTGACCGTTACGTCTTTATCGGTTTGCTCCGCGCCTTTAGCTAGCGCGCCGTTCACGATATCGACGTTCGATTTTTTGAGCTTCTTCACGACGAGCTGGCTCATGTCTTTATCGAAGCCCGGAAGGATCGTGTCCGCGCCTTCGAGGACGGTCACTTGCACGCCGAATTTCGCGTACATTTGGCCGAGCTCGATGCCGATGTAACCGCCGCCGATGACGACGAGACTCTTCGGCAATTCAGGCAGGGACAACGCTTCCGTCGAAGAAAGGATCCGTTTGCCGAACGGGAAAGGCTTCAGTTCGATCGGGCGGGAGCCTGTCGCGATGATGCAGTTCTTGAAGCGGTAACGAGGCGCTTCGTTCTCGTTGAACAAACGCGCTTCGTTCTCGTTGATGAACATGGCCTCGCCTTGGAACATTTGCACTTTGTTCGCCTTCAGCAGCATTTCCACGCCGCCCGTCATTTTGTTGACGACCGACGTTTTGTACTCTTGCACTTTGCCGAAGTCGACGCCGATGTTCTCGGCCGACAGACCGAAGTCCGCCGCGTGTTGCATCGATTCGTAATGGTGAGCCGAGTTGATCAGCGCTTTGGACGGAATGCAACCGACGTTCAAGCATACGCCGCCGAATTTGCCTTTGTCCGCGATAATGACCTTCTGGCCTAATTGAGCGGCGCGGATCGCCGCGACGTAACCGCCGGGCCCAGCACCGATGACGAGCAAATCGATATCTAAAGAAGCATCTCCAACGACCATGATTATACCTCCATGACCAGCAGTTCAGGATCGCTGAGCAGCTGTTTGATGTAGTTCAAGAAGTTTTGCGCCGTCGCGCCGTCGATGATGCGGTGGTCGAAGCTGAGCGACAACGCCATGACCGGAGCGGCCACGATTTCGCCGTTCTTGACGACCGGTTTCTCCGTGATGCGTCCCGTGCCGAGGATGGCGACTTCCGGGAAGTTGATGACCGGCGTGAAGAACATGCCGCCCGCCGAGCCGATGTTCGTGATCGAGATCGTGCTGCCCTTCAGTTCGGACGCGCTAAGCTTGCCGTCGCGTCCGCGGGATGCGAGGTCGCGGATTTCGTTCGCGACGGACCAGACGTTCTTGCGGTCCGCGTCGAAGATGACCGGTACGATCAAGCCGTTCTCGGTATCGGTCGCGATGCCGATATTGTAGTATTTCTTGTAGACGATTTCGTTGGCCGCCTCGTCGATCATCGCGTTCATGGCCGGGAATTCGCGGCATGCGGCGACGAGCGCCTTCACGATGAACGGCAAGTACGTCAGCTTGACGCCTTTTTTCTCGGCGACCGGTTTCGCTTTCGTACGAAGAGCGACCAAGCCGGACACGTCCACTTCGTCCATCAACGTGACGTGAGGAGCCGTGTAGACGGATTTGACCATCGCGTTCGCGATCGCTTTGCGGATGCCTTTGAACGGCACGCGCTCTTCGACGCCCGGGCCGTAGGAAGTCGCGGCTTTGGCAACAGGAACCGCAGCCGGAGCGGCCGCGCTTGCTGCCGGAGCTTCCGAAGCCGTCGCTTTCGGAGCGGAACCGCCGCTCGCGAATCCGAGCACGTCCTCGCGGGTAATGCGTCCGTTCTTGCCGCTGCCGGCGATCTCGGAGATGGCTACGCCCTTCTCGCGGGCGAATCTGCGCACGCTAGGCGTCGCCAAGACGATGCCGCCGTTAGCCGGCCGCGCGGTCGGCGCGGGAGCCGCGGCGGGCGCGGGCGCTGCCGGAGCGGCTTCCGCCGCTGCCGGTTGTTGAGCCGGCTGGCCATGCGTATCCGCACCGCCGGTCGCCGCGTTGCCGCTGGCCGTCGGCGCGTGGTCGGACGGCGCATGCCCTTGATCCGGCACGTCGCCTTCCGCTTCGATGATCGCGACGACTTCGCCGACGTGCATGACTTGTCCGTCTTTCGCGAGCACTTCGACGACTTTGCCGTTGACCGGGCAAGGCACTTCCACGATCGCTTTATCGTTTTGCACTTCCATGATGATATCTTCGTCTGTTACCGTTTGGCCCGGCGCGATATGCATTTTGACGATTTCGCCCTCATGCAGCCCTTCGCCGAGCTCCGGGAACCGATATTCGAATCTCGTCGTCACTCGGAATCCTCCTCGATTAGAACTGTACAACCTGGGTAGCGGTTTTCACGATGCGGGAAACCGACGGCAACCACGCGTCTTCGATTTGCGCGAACGGATACACCGTATCCGGGCCGGCGCAGCGAAGCACGGGCGCTTCCAGGTGCAAGATGGCTTTCTCGTTGATTTGCGCGATGATTTCCGCGGCGGCGCCGGAAGTTTTTTGCGCTTCCTGCACGACGATCGCGCGGTTCGTTTTCTGGATCGACGCGACGATCGTGTCGATGTCGAGAGGCAACAGCGTGCGAAGATCTATGACTTCCGCGGAAATGCCCGCTTTCTCGAGCTCGTCCGCCGCTTTCAGCGACGTGTGAACCATCAGGCCGTAAGTGAGAATCGTAACGTCCTTGCCTTCGCGAACGACTTTCGCCTTGCCGATCGGCACGGTGTATTCGTCTTCCGGAACTTCGTCGCGGAACGCGTGGTACAAGTTTAGATGCTCCATGAAGAATACCGGATCGTTGTCGCGGATCGCGGAGATCATCAAGCCTTTGGCATCGTATGGATTGGATGGAATGACGACTTTAATGCCCGGCGTCTGGATGGCCAAGCCTTCCAGGGAATCGGTGTGAAGCTCCGCCGCTTTGACTCCGCCGCCGAAAGGCGTGCGGAAGACGATCGGGGAATGGTAACGGCCGCCGGAACGGAAACGCATGCGGGCCGCTTGGACGAACATCTGGTCGAGCGCTTCGTAAATGAAGCCGACGAACTGGATTTCGGCGATCGGGCGGAAGCCTTGCGTGCCGAGACCGACGGCAAGACCGCCGATGGCGGATTCCGCGAGCGGCGTATCGAACACGCGCGTCTCACCGAATTCCGCTTGCAGCCCTTCCGTCGCGCGGAATACGCCGCCTACCTTGCCTACGTCCTCGCCGAACAGAATCACGTTAGGATCGCGCTTCAGCTCGACGCGCATCGCGTCGCGAATCGCTTCTTTCATATTCATTTGAGCCATGCTGCTGAACTCTCCTCGCCATGAGCGAACCGGCGCGCAACCGCCCGCCGTCCGCCTCGCAAAATTTATTAGTTGTTCAAAAAGTCCGCTTTTAATGTGCTGAAAACCGAACTTTTTGAACTTGCTCTTATTGGAAATCGGCTTTTTGCTCTTCAAGATGCGGCGGCGTCGTCTCGAACATCGAATCGATCAAGCCGGCAACGGTCATTTTCTCCGTTTGCTCCGCTTTTTTGATGTGTTCGTTGACCGCGTTTTTCGCTTCTTCTTTCACGCGCGCCGTTTCTTCCTCGGACCAGAGGCCCTTTTTCTCCAAATATTTGCCGAAGCGCACGAGAGGATCCTTCAGGCTCCACTCTTGCTCTTCTTCCTTCGTGCGGTATTTGCTCGCGTCGTCGGCCATCGAGTGGGGACGGAAACGGTACGTCAAGCCCTCGATCAACGTCGCGCCGCCTCCGTTGCGTCCGATTTCGGCCGCTTCTTGAACCGCGGAGATGACCGCGAGCACGTCCATGCCGTCGACCTGAAGGCCGCGGATGCCTGCCGCCAAAGCTTTATGGGCGATCGATTGCGCGCCTGTCTGTTTCGCGAACGGCGTCGTGATCGCATAACCGTTGTTCTGTACGAAATAGATGACCGGCAGCTTGAACGAGCCCGCGAAGTTCATGCCCTCGTAGAAATCGCCCTCGGAGGAACCGCCGTCGCCCGTATACGTGATTGCGACGCGTTTCTCCCCTTTCAGCTTGAAGCCCATCGCGATGCCCGTCGCGTGCAGAATTTGCGCGCCGATGATGATCTGAGGCATCAAGACGTTAACGTCCTGCGGAATTTGACCGCCGTGCTGGTGACCGCGGGAATACAGGAACGCTTGGTACAAAGGCAATCCGTGCCAGACGAGCTGCGGCATGTCGCGGTAGCCCGGGCAGACGAAATCTTCTTTGTTCAAAGCGTATTCGCTGCCGACCATCGTCGCTTCTTGTCCGGATACCGGCGCGTAGAAGCCGAGACGGCCTTGGCGGCCCAAGTTCACGGCGCGATCGTCCCAAGTCCGCGTAAACACCATGCGGTACATGATTTCTTTCAATTGCTCGTCGGACAGCTTAGGCATGCGCTCCGGATTGACGACTTCGCCTTCCGGGGACAATACTTGAAGCGGAGCGACGTCTTCCGACCTGACTTCATGCGAGAGAGCGCCTTTCACGTTTGCCGGCGCTTCCGTGGATACTTTACTCATTAGGTTCACCTCATCTTGAATTGTGGAAGAGGGCTTTCTGTTATAGAATTATTATATCCCTGTTTAAGTGAATTGGTCAAAGAAAAACTCCAAAAACCCTTTATTCATATAGCTTTCGACTAAATCATGTTTGTATAACAGGTGTATATTTTTTATGTAACAGTGTAATACAACTTTGCTTTTGCGGCCTTCAATTGGTTTGCCCATGCCCGACTTATCCCATACGTGCCGAAGGAGGTTGTCCGATGAGCGACAATCCGTTGTACAAAAGAACGATAAACAGACATGTCATACCAAGCCGACATTTGCCGGAAGGAGAACGCGCCATCCGCGTTTACTTGCCGCCCGGTTATCAAGCTTGGATCAGCTACCCCGTCGTCTATTGCCAAGACGGCGAAGACTTTTTCAATTTCGGCAGAATCGCTACGCACGCCCAGCGCCTCATCCTGGAAGAAGGCTGGGAACCCTTCGTCATCGTCGGCGTCGAAGTCGACAAAAGCAAAAGAACGTCGGAGTACGCCCCCGACGGCAACCGCAACGCCGCTTACATGAAATTTTTCGCCGAAGAAATGATTTCATGGGTGGAATCGAATTATCCGGTGCGCGACGAGCCGGAGCAACGGCTATTGGCCGGAGATTCGCTCGGAGGCGCGGTGTCGCTGTCCCTCGCTCTCGCCTATCCCGCCCTCTTTAACCGCATCGTTTCCTTATCTGGCGCGTTTTACGATACGTACATCGAACAAATCGAAGCGGAGGGATCGCTCGACCGGCTTAAGCTTTGGATGGTCGTCGGCTTGCAGGAGACGGCTTACGAGACGGACCGAGGCGTGTACGATTTCGTCGCCCTTAACCGGGAAGCGGTAGAGATATTGAAAGCCAGAGGAGCGAAACTCGTCTACGAGGAGAAGGACGGGGAACATAAATGGGGGTTCTGGCAACAGCAACTGCCGGAGGCGCTGGCCGTCTTTCTCGGGCCGACGCCTTCGTCGTTCGCGGACTAATAACGATACGTTTTTTTCATTGCGTTTAATTACCAGGAGGAAGCTGCCGGTCGATGTCGTCCAGCAGCTTCTTTATTTCGTCTTCGGACCATTCGACGCCTGAGCGACGGAACGCGAGCAAACGTTCGCGAATGGCCGCTCCCGCGTCCTCGTACGCCTCCTCCGCGCCGTCCGCTCCCGAAGGATCGTACCAGACGAAGCCTCCGTCGGGTCCGTTGCGCAAGTACGCCGCTTTCCAATTCGCCGGGTAGACGTAATCGCCGTTCCCGAGCGCGAAAGCGATGACGTCGTCATGGGACAGCGGCATCAAGTGATGATACTCTTCCTCGGCTCCGCCCGCAGCCATGTGAAGATGATAGACCGCGAAGTGCAAATAGTGCTCTCCCGTGGCCGAATCCTTCACGAGACGGTACAGCTCCGCCTTGCTCTCGCTTAACGTCTTCACCGGTTCCATCCGAACCGCCAGCTCGTCTTGGGAGACGAACCTCAGCTGCGACATCGGTACCGGGATCGGCGTTGGACGGATCGGCTCTTCACGTTCGCCGTCCATCGTCCAGCCTCCCTTTGATCGCATCGAGCAATCGTTCGCAGCCCTTCTTCACGAGGGCATACACTTCGTCGAAGTTGCCCGTATAGTAAGGATCCGGCACGTCGTCCATGCCCGCTTCCGGCAGCACGGAAAGGAATCGGATCACTTCCGTCCCGCGGCCGGCGCCAAGGATGGCCCGAATGTCCCGTTCGTTCTTCGTGTCCATAGCCACGATCAGATCGAACTGCCCGCCGTCGTTCGCGGCGAACTGACGGGCCTTCATCCCTTCGTATGAGATCGAGTGGCGGTCGAGAAGCGCCCTCGTTCCTTCGTGCGGCGGTTTGCCGATATGCCAATCCCCCGTTCCGGCGGAATCGACCGAGATCTCGTTCTCCAGCCCTTCCCGGCGTACGAGGTCTTTCATGACCGCCTCCGCCATCGGAGAGCGGCAAATGTTGCCCAGACAGACGAACAGCACGGAATAACTCATCGTTGACCTCCTTGCGCGCCGCCTTCCGCCGAGCGCAGCAACGACCGGCGGGGCAGCTTCCATTTGTAATGTACCGACAGCATGCGGAACAGGACGACGAGCAAGAACAACGAGAACAATTCCCAAGGCTTATCGAGCTTGAAAACGCCGAGGGCGAGTCCCGCCAAGATGGTCCACACCGCGTAGATCTCGTCCCGGAGCACGAGAGGCTTGCGTCCGGCCATGATGTCCCGGATCATGCCGCCTCCGATGCCCGTCATCATGGCGGCAACCATGACGGCGCTGATCGGCAACCCGTTGTTCACCGCGAACGACGCGCCTTGGATCGCGAACGCTCCGAGACCGATGGCGTCGAAGAACGCTTCGGCCCTTTTCCAATGAAAGATCCATACGGCCGGCAGCAGGAACACGATAAGGATCGAGATAACGGCGATTTTTAACGAAAGGCTTTGCTCCCATAGCGTCGTAACGGGCACGCCGATCAGCAAGTTGCGAACAACTCCCCCTCCGAACGCCGTTACGAGGCCCAATACGAATACGCCGAGAATATCGTATTCTTCTTCCATGGCGACGATGGCGCCGCTGACAGCGAACGCGATGACGCCGATGATGCTGAATGCTTGAAACTCCCACTCCACGATGGTCTCTCCTCCGCGCGGCTATGAATTCCTTACTCATTGTAGCGAGCGTGCCGCCGGATCGCAACGGGGGATTTCGGGCATTTTCGCGCAATTTTCGATATACTGATAACATAATCGACGAGCGGAGGCTTCGTTAACATGTACGAAAACGACACGAGGACGACAAAACGCGCGCTTATTTTCACGGGAGGAACGTTAGGCCGGTGGGCGCTAGACCGTATCGAAGAAGGCGATTTCCTCGTCGGCGCCGACCGCGGCGCCGCGTTCCTGATCGATAACGGACGCGTTCCCGATCTCGCGCTCGGCGACTTCGATTCGGTCACGCCGCCGCAACTCGAGAACATTCGCCGGTCGTCCCGGCAATTCATCGATTTCGACGCGGTAGACAAAGACTGGACGGATACGGAGCTCGCCCTTCGCGAGACGATCGCGAGAGGGTATCGGCTAGTCGTTCTTCTCGGGGCGATAGGAACCCGCTTCGATCATAGCTTGGCCAACGTGCAATTGCTGGAGTACGCGCGCGAGCGAGGCTGCCTTCTGCTGGTCGCGGACGAGCGCAACGAAATCCGGCTGTGCGACGGACGAACGGAAATCGAGCATGACGCGGCGTTCTCCCATGTCTCCCTTCTTCCTCTGACCTACGAAGTCAAAGGCATCACGTTAACCGGCTTCCGTTATCCTCTTCATGAAGCGACGATCCGCGCGGGCGCTTCGATCGGCGTGAGCAACGTACTGGACGCCCCCGCCGGGCGGATCGAGATCAAGGAAGGCTTGCTCCTCGTCATCCGAACCCGCGACTAAATCGTTAACCGCAGGCCCGTATGCGCGATCGTCACATGATCGGGATGGCCGTAGCTTCGCCTCAGATCCACGTCATGGGACAAATGCGTGAACACGACGGAGCCGGGCCGCGTCTCTTCCGCCAGCGCCAGCCCTTCCTTCATGTCGTAGACGGAACGGGTGTCCATCGGATACGGCTCTTCCGCGAAGCTCGTACCGAGCACGAGCAGGGACAAGCCGGCGAGGGGCGCCTTTTGCCCTTCCGTCAGATCGATCGAGTCCGAACAGTAGGCCCAGCTTACGCCGCGCTCCGCGTGATCGAAGCGATAGGCGTATGAATACCCGTTCTTGCCGTGATTGACTCGCCATGGCGCGATGCGCCATCCCCCGTACGCCGTCCCCTCGTCGTTAGCCTCGAACCGGAATTGACGATCTAACCATGGGAATCGCGAGAGAACGTCGCCGGTCACTTCCCTCGGCGCATGGATCGTCGCCGGCGCCTCCGTCCACCTGCACGCGTCGGCCCATTCCGGGAGCCCTACGATATGGTCGAAATGGGCATGCGTCAACAATGCCCTTCCTACACCGCGCAAGCCGGCTTTCTCCATTTGCTCCCGCCAGTCCGGACCGCAATCGAGCAACAACGGGAGTTCGCCCTCGTCTTCCAACAGCAGCGAAGAACGAAGCCTGCGATTGATTCCCGTTTCCCGCGCCTCTTCGCACACCTCGCATTCGCAATATACCCTAGGCGTCCCCATCGAATCGCCCGTCCCCAGAAACGTGATGATCATGTGCCATGCTCCCCGTCGATTGGATATGAATAGGCCCGTAACGGACCGAGGTTATCGAATTGATCGCTTCGCTTCACTTTATTTCTTATCGGGCAATTTTTCAACCGGTGCCGTTTTATCGCGCATACGAAAAAAGTCCGCATCGATTACGAGCTCGAGCAGGCGGTCGAGGAGCGGATCAGGCTCGTTTAAGACGCCGGCAGGCAAATCGATGCGGACATATTGAATTTAGGATAGGGTTACAGCGGGGAAAGCTTGAGCTCGTCCGCCCCATCCAGCTTGGCGATCATGTCGTCCCATTCCTTCGGCCGGTTCGGCAATGCCGAATAGTATCCTTTCAGAAAGCGGGATACGAGCGAAGCGTCGACCGTATCCGCGTCTTCATCGGCGGAAAGGAAGCCGAGATCGAGCTCCGACACCGCTTTGCCCTCGTGATCCCAGGACGGATGAACGTAGGAAAAGTCCAGCTTGCGGTAACCGAGATGCGACAGCACTTCGCGCCTGACGGCCGGATGCATCGCGATCACGTTGCCGAACCGGAGGGACGTCACGGCGTGCGGCTTGTAGATTTCCGCGAACATGCCGAGCGATTCCGTACCGCTTTCCTTTTCCAACCTGCGTAGATCTTTGGACCTGTTCGCGTAAAGAAAACGCCCGATGCCGAGGTTCGAAGCGCCGACGATCGTGAAATCGGTCATCGCCACGCGTAAATCCGGATAATACCGGTATTCCGTGGCGCCGACGATCGCCCCTTCGTGCACGGCGACGTACACGTGGATGTCGGGATCCGAGATCGGCTCCTTCCACAATTCGAATGCCAGCACTTCCTCCGGCGGGAAAATCGAACTCATCATTTCGTGCATGGCGGCGAAATTCGGATCTTCGATCGAGGTTACGCGGATATAATCCAAGTTAGTCATTCTCCTTGTCAAAAGGGTTTCTCCACTCCATGAGCGCGGCGAAGCCCGCGGACGACTCGTCGTCCAAATAATCGGCGACGACGCCGACGGGCATTCTGCCGCATGCTAGCAAAAACGTGATGACCGGATCCCGGCGCTTCCCCTCGCACGCCTCCGCCAAATAAGTCTCAGGCGTCAGCTCGTTCGACACGGCGGCGTAACCGGGCATTCTACCGCCCCCTAATAGCCTGAAGCATCGCAGATGCACGACGGTCTCGTACATCGCCTGCATCAGTTGCTTGCCGATACCCAACTTGCGGTAGTCCGGCGAGACGCAGATGTCAACGACATAGATGGTATCGCCGTCCGGTTCGTGATTGCGAATATAGCCGTCGTTCGTCGCCGTCGACCAAATCTCGTGGGCGCCGCTTGCGATCCGGCGCCTGAGCGCTGTCATCGAACCGACGACGGCGCCGTCGATCTCCGCGCACAGCGCCCCTTCCGGGAAACGGTTCACGTGTTCGGACAGTTGTTCGACGTTCCACAACAGTTCCGGCGGGAACGGCGGCGGAAAACATTGCTCCTGAAGAGCGATTAGTTCCGCGAAGTCCCCCCATTCATAATTGCGTATCGTGACCTCGTGCATGCGACCCCGATCCGGAATTTTGAACCTTTTGTACACGCGTATGCCGCCTCCAGTCCGTAAGCCCGGGTACGTAAGGCGGATATCGCTCTCCGGCACGCCCGTCAACGCGACTTATTACCCCTTACTCCCCTCCTATATTATAGGATAGGACGAAGCCCGGGCAAGCGGGAATCGTCCGCTTTCGGCACCCCGTCGCCGCCGCGCCTTACGGAGCGCGGCAAATGAGAAAACGTTCATCCATTTCTAAGAAATGCCTCAAGGTCCAGTAATAACGCCATTTTCCGCTCTCCTTGGAAAAATATAGTCGATTCCGCGTTTGTTATACTGAACGACATGACAGATGACTTCGCGACAACGGACTCGCATCGAAAGGATGGATGAACGGCATGGGTTGGACGAAGACATGGCTGCGCCGGATCGCCGTCGTCGGGCTTAGCGCGACGATCGCATTCGTCGGAGCGGCCGTCGGCGGAGGCCAGCGGGCGGAAGCGGCGCAGGCGGCGAGCAAAACGGACAAAATCATATCTCTCGGCAAACAATACATGGGCGTTAAATACAAATTCGGCGCGACGCCGGGTTCGACGAAATCGTTCGATTGCTCAAGCTTCACCCAATACGTATTCGGCAAAATCGGCATCAAGCTGCCGCGCGTATCCAGCTCGCAAGCGACGAAAGGCGTCAAGGTCGCGCGCAAAAACTTGATAAAAGGCGATCTCGTCTTCTTCCGCGTCGCCCGGACCGGAAACAAAATCGGCCACGTCGCCATCTATATCGGCAATAATAAAATTTTGCATACATACAGATCTACCGGAGTCACGATATCGTCTCTCGGGGAATCTTATTGGAACACCCGCTACGTCACCGCAAGACGCGTACTGTAAGGAGTTTCAAAGAAACCGGCATTCGGATCATCCGAACGCCGGTTTCTTTGCGTTTATTTACGCGGGAATTGGATCGAGATCGTCGTGCCGTTTCCCTGCTTACTGTAGACATCGACTGTTCCTTCGTGGATATCGATGATTTTCTTCGCGATCGATAAGCCGAGCCCGCTTCCGCCGGTCGATCTGTGCCGCGCCTCGTCCACCCGGTAAAACCGGTCGAACATGAAAGGAATCTCGCTCTCGGGAACGCCGATGCCGTAATCCGACACCTCGAGCTTGATGGCGTTCTTCGACTGGCGAATGCGCAAGTCGATCGGCTCTTTGCTGTACTTGATCGCATTGTCGATCAGGATGAGCAGTAGCTGGCGAACCTTATCCTTGTCGCCTTTCATATGGACGGCGTTGTCGGAATGGACGCGGATTTCCCTGCGGAACGTCTTGCCGAGCACCTCGGACAGCTCCCGGACGACGCTCGTCACGTCGAAGCGGGAGACGTTCATCCAATCGTCCTGCTCCGCTTCGGCGAGCGTCAGCATCGAACGGATCAAATGCTGCAGTCTTTCCGTTTCCTTCGCTATCGCTTCGATCGCTTCGTCGCGCACTTCCGCGTTGTCCCTGCCCCACCGCTTCAACATGTCCGTGTAACTGGAAATGACCGTCAACGGCGTCTTGAGCTCGTGCGACGCGTCGGCGACGAAGTGCTTCTGGTGTTCGATCGTCCGGTCGATCCGGTCGATCATCTGGTTGAACGCCCTGACGAGCTGCTGCAGCTCGACCGATTCTTCGCGTCCGTTCAGTTTCACCCGGTAAAGCTTGCCGCTTCGGTCGATCTCCCTCATCGTCTGCACCATCTGTCCGATCGGACCGGTCAACCGCGACGTGAACCAATACGTCCCGAAAATCGCGAATACGATCGCGCCCACGCTCGTGACGCTGAGCGCGCCGATAAGAATTTGCAGGTAGCTGTCCAGGACGGTCAGTCGGCGGGCCGCCTCGACCGTCCCGATCAGATGGCCTTGATCAAAGAACGGAACGGACAAATACAGAACGCGTTGGCCGTTGATATGCCGCGTCTCCGACAGGTTATACGGTTGCATCTGGGGAGGGATGGTCAACAATTCCTCGTCGGTCCCGACCTGATTCGCGACCCGTAAGTCGCCCGTGACGATTCTGAGCATTTCGTTATAGTTGTACAGGTCGGTCAGCAGCTTCGGATCCTCGAGTCCTCTCATGTCTTGCTTGCGCAAGTTATCGATGACGAGATCCGCCTTGTTCGTCAATAGCTGAAGTTCGCCTCTCGTCGTTACCCGGATGACGAAGAAGTAAACGAAGATGTTATACAGGATCAAAATAAATATAAGCCAGAATACGGTAAAAAGCGTAAATCTGGATCTTAAAGTCATGCATCGGGCTCCTTCAGCATGTATCCGACGCCGCGCACGGTATGCAGCAGCTTGTGCCGGTAACCTTTGTCCATCTTCTGGCGCAAGTAACGAATGTAGACGTCGACGACGTTCGTATCCCCGATGTATTCGTAGCCCCAGACGTCCGACAGGATCTCGTCCCTTGTCTTCTCGGCGTTCTTATGCCGCGCCAAGTAAAGCAGCAGCTCGAATTCCCTCGGGGTCAAGTCGATCGAATGATCCTTGCGGAACACTTTGCGGGTGAGCAGTTCTATCGACAGGTCGCCGATCTTCAGCACGTCCTCGCTCTCCCCTTCCCGCGACGCCTTGAAAATGCGTAGCAGGTTGCGTACCCTCGCGAGAAGCTCTTCCATCGCGAACGGCTTCGTGATGTAGTCGTTCGCGCCGTGTTCGAAGCCGCTCACCTTGTCCGGCACCGTATCCCTCGCGGTCAACAGAATGACGGGAACGGCCCCGTCGTTCTGGCGCAGGCGGCGCAACACCTCGATGCCGTTTAATTGCGGAAGCATGACGTCCAGCAGAATCAAATCCCATTCTCCGGAAACCGCCATCTCCAACCCTTTGCGCCCGTCCGCCGCGCGTCCCACTCCATAGCCTTCGTGCTCGAGCTCCAATTGGAGAATTCGCGCGATCGCGTCCTCGTCCTCGATGATCAAGATGTTCTCGTTGTTCATATCATTCACCTCACGAATATAGAAGCCAACCTATCGCGGCCGCCGCTACGGCAAGCAGCCAAGGCGGACAGCCCCAGACGGCGATCGCCAAGAATCCGGCGCCCGCCGCGATTAATTCCTTCTCGGTATGAATCGTGCCGATCCATACCGGATCGTATAACGCCGCCAGCAGAATGCCGACGACGGATGCATTCACGCCGCTTAACGCGGCTCTTGTCGTCCGGAACTCCCGAAGCCTGCCCCAGAACGGCAGGACGCCGGCGACGAGCAGGAAAGACGGGAGAAAAATGCTTATAAGTAATAGGATTGCCCTAAAAATGCTATCCGTTCCGGTCGAGGACGCCGCTCCCAAATAGGCGGCGAACGTAAATAAAGGTCCCGGAACGGCTTGCGTCGCTCCGTATCCCGCGAGGAAGCTCCGCTCGTCCGTAAAGCCGCCTCCGACGATCTCGTCGTGAAGCATCGGCAGCACGACGTGGCCGCCTCCGAAGACGAGCGAACCGGCGCGGTACCCGATATCCGCGAGTTGTGCCGCCGAATGCGGCCATGCCGCGGCAAGCGCCGGCAATCCCGCCAGCAGCGCCGCGAACAGGACGAGACAGCCGACCGCTCCCGCAACCTTTCGATTGCCGGGAACGCGTTCCTCCGCCGCGCTAGGGCTGGCGTTGGTTGGCCGCTTCTCATCCGTTCGCGGTTTAAGCAGCATCGCTCCCGCTATTCCGCATAGCGCGATCGGCGCCAACTGTCCGATCGCGCCCGGCACGGCGATGGCGAACGCCGCAGATGCCGCGACCATAGCGATTCGGGGCTTGTCCGGGGCGAGCGTGCGTCCCATGCTCCATACGGCGTGAGCGACGACGGCGACCGCGGCAAGATTCAAGCCGCGAAGCCAACCCGCGTCCGCTATGGCGCCATGTCTGGCGAGGAACGCGAACGCCGTCAACAACAACGCCGACGGCAACGTAAAACCGAGCCAAGAGACGATACCGCCGAGCATGCCCGCGCGGCCGATTCCGATCGCCATGCCGAGCTGGCTGCTAGCCGGACCGGGCAGAAATTGACATAACGCGGTCAAATCCGCGAATTGTTCGTCCGAAAGCCACTTCTTGCGACTCACGTACGTTTGCCTGAAATACCCGATGTGCGCGACGGGTCCGCCGAACGAGGTCAATCCTAACCTCAGCGCCGTAAGTCCCACTTCCGACAACCGTCGCCGACCGTTTGCCATTTTCGGTTTCTCCTTCGCGAAAACGCCTTACTCCCATCCCTATTGTATCATGGCTGTCAAAGCCAAGAAAATCGGCTCGAATTCGGGCGGAATCGGACCCGAAGCATCATGGCATGTCCGAGGCTACCTTAGCGACCGGCGCGCAACGTCATCGATCGGACGACCGCGGGCATCCAATTCGCGAATGCCGCCGATATCGCTTGCGCCGAACCCTCGTCCGCCGGCAAGCCTTCTCCGTTCCATAGCGCGCTCAGCATGCGATCGGCCGGCAACTCCGGAAAAAAAACCGCGGGAGCTGCCGGAAACAGACGAAGCCAAGCGGCCCGCTCCCGGAAAGGACGGTCCCGGTTCGCGATCCAATCGCATTCGACGTTGCGGCCGGCCGCTTCCCTTAACAGCTCCTCGCAGGCCATCTGCCTTCCGGGCGTCCACTTGACGGGATAACAATCCGCCGCGAATACGATGCGGTCGGCGTGACGCGTCAGCCATTCCCCCGCGCCGGGACGCTCCCAGCCCCCGGAGACGTCCAGCAAAACGACCGGAACGCCCAATCCGCGAAGCCATGCCGCGAACGCTTCCCGCGTACCTTCTTGACTCGACGAATCCGACGGATCGAGCGGGTAATACGCCGCCTTGCCATAGCGCCAAGCGGGTACGGCGGCTTCTCCGCCGCCCGCCCTGGAGAATACCGCCCCGCCGGGCATGCGCCTCATGCCGTCTAGGCGGGCGTACAGCTCCGCTTCGCCGCCGGGATATTCGACGAGCGCATGCGCGACGCCATTCTTCCCAAGCGCTGCCGACAGGGCGAGCGCGACCGTCGTCGCTCCCGCTCCGGGGTATGCTGACGCGATCGCGACGACGGCAACGGACGAATCGCGTTTCGCGTAACGGCTAGTCTCATCTTCGACGAGGAAGTCATCTCTCGGCGAACCGGCCTTGCGGGGACGCCCTTGATCCCTTCCGACGACTTCCCCGATCGCGCCGAGCTCACCCGCAAGCTCGGCCGCGGATTGCGGTCGGCGCGAAGGGTCGTCCGAGAGCATCCGCCCGAGCAATCGGGCGAACGCTTCCGGGACGTCAGCCTGCAACTCGTCGCGCATGTCGCTCTTTCGGCGCAACGCGAATCGCCCGCCGGACAGCAGGTAATAGGCGAGCGCGCCAAGTCCGTACAAATCCGTGCGGGGATCGGACTGTTCCCCTCGAAGCTGTTCGGGAGCGGCGAACCCCGGCGTTCCGAGCATAAGCGTGTCCTTGGCCGAGGAAGCCCGGTAGCGGCGGGCAATGCCGAAATCGACGAGAATCGCCGCGCCGTCCCGATCCAGCAGCACGTTGGCCGGCTTCAAGTCGCGGAACACGACGGGAGGCCGCTGCGCGTGCAAATAGACGAGCACGTCGCACAAGTCGGCGACCGCCCGGAGCACGAGCGGGAACGGCAGCGTCCGCCCGTACTTCTCGAACCTTTCAGCCAGCGTATCGCCCGCGATATAGTCCATGACGATGCACGCGATGCCTGCGTTCTCTTCGGGCGAATAATAGTCGACGATCGCCGGCAGTCCAGGGTGCTCCAGCTCGCTAAGCAACCGCGCCTCCGGCAGGAACGCGCGGCTTTCCTCCGCTAACGGGCGCGTCAGCTTAAGCGCGCGCCGCTTGCCGCCGAGCCGCGTATCCTCCGCGAGATAGACGCGGCCCATTCCTCCTTTGCCGATCGGCATGACGATAGCGTAACGCCCCGCGAACAGCTCGCCGGGAGCGAGCGCGACGTCTCCGTCCGCTCCTCTCGCGCTTCTTTCCATAGTTCCCGTCCTCCCTCGAATGCGCATATACAAAAATCCCGCGTCGCGGACGGCCTCCTCGGTTAGCGAAGAGACCGTCCGGCCGCGGGATGCTTTCCCTGCCGTAATGCCGTGCCGGTTATTTTCTTTTCACCCACATTGTAACTTCTTCCCGGTTATGAAACAACTGTTTTACTTTCAAGATATCGAACCGGTAGCCGTATTCCTTCGTCAGCTCTTGAATGCTCTGGAACGGCTTGCGGTACATAAGCTTCAGCGTGATGATGCCGGACGCGCCGGCGGACAGCACGTCCGCGAGCTCGTTCACGATCATGCACGTATGGTGCGGATCCCAGCTCATGTCGCAGACGAGAAGATCGAACGAACCCGGCGCGAACGACACTTCGGCCGCGTTGCGCCGAATGTGGCGCAATCTCGGGTGCGTCTCCAGCGACGGATCCATCTCCGCCGGATCGACCGCCGTTACTTTCAACCCTCTTTCGAGCAGGACCGACGTCCACCCGCCGGGCGAGGCGCCCAGATCGAGCGCGTGGGAGAACCGATCGAGCGGCAAGTTGAACGCCTTCTCGGCTTCGAGCAGCTTAAAAGCCGCCCGCGAGATGACGCCTTCGTCCTTCCGGAAGCGCGGCGCGCCTCCCGGCCAGTCGGACAAGTTATCCCGAGGCGTCGAACACCCGACGAACAGCTTCTTTTTCGTCGCGTAGACGCTCACGATCCAGTCCGCTTCGCGCGCGACCGGTTCTCCGCCCAGCTCCCGGACGACGGTCGCGATCTCGTCCCGGCCTTCCGCGGAGCCGAAAGGAAACGGGCTATGTTGTTCTTTGCGTACTTGGATCGCGACTTTGGCGTCGCGTACCCGTTCCCCCAGCGTCGCGGCGTAAGCCCGAAGCGACTCGGCCGTCGTCTCCGGATCGCCCGATACGTCCATCTCTTGTTCTACCGGGAACATATGCCGAAGAAATACCGGCTCTTTCTTTCGCAAGTCCTTCAGCAGCGTTTCCGTCTCGACGTCGCCGTTCGTGAACGTGAACGTCTCTCCCGGCGCGAGTCCGGACACTTTCGTTCCCGGAATGCGCCTGCGGATTTCTTCCATCGCGTAGGGCGCGAATCCCGGGTTCGCCGTAGCGGCGTAAGTCGTCATTTGCTCGTCACCTTTCCGACCTCGATCCACGGCCGCTCGTCTTTCCATCGGATGTCGATCGGCAGATCGTAGGCTTCCTTCAGCCAGTCCGGCGTCAACACCTCTTTCTTCGGACCGGAAGAGAGAATGCGCCCCTCCGCCATCAGCGCCACGTGCGTAAACAGAGGAATGATTTCTTCGATATGATGCGTTACGTACAGCATGGACAATTGTATAGAAGATAAGTCCGACAACGTCGCGAGAAACTTCTCCCTCTCGTACAGGTCGAGGCCGGCGCAAGGCTCGTCCAGAATGAGAAGCTCGGGAGAAGCCATCATCGTACGCGCGAGAAGCGCCTTCTTGCGCTCTCCTTGCGACAGCGTACCGAAGGGCTGTTCCGCGAGAGGGCCCAAACCGACCCGCTCGAGCTCGGCGAACGCGCGCTCTCGGACGTCGGCTTCGATCTCGACGTAGAAGCGCAGGAACGCGAACGCTCCGCTCGCGACGATCTCCCAGACGGGATCGCGCAACGTCATTTTCTCGATCAGGGCGGGGCTTATGTAACCGATTCTTTTGCGCATTTCCCGGACGTCCACTTGCCCGTATCGTTCCCCGAGCACGTCGACCGTGCCGGACGTCGGAAATTGGTATCCCGTTATGATTTCCAGTATCGTCGACTTCCCGCAGCCGTTGCGTCCGAGCAGCGTCCAATGCTCTCCCGGCTTCACGTCCAGGTCGACGCCTTGCAGAATAAGTCGGTCGTCCCGGCGGAAAGTCAGATCATGTAATCGGATCATCGTCCATCCCTCGCGTTTCTCATCGTCTCTACCAGTTCCGTCACGGAAGGGAAACGGTAATTTTTCGTCCATTCGCCGGAAGCCTTCTTCACGAGAAGACACGGAACGCTCTCGATTTGGAACCGTTGCGCAAGCCCCGGCATGACGTTCAAGTTCGCCGCGGACACCGGAAGTTCCGGCACGAGCGCCTCCGCGACGGCTAGCATCTTTTTGGCCGCCAGGCAAGTCCCGCATAGAGGCGTGTGTACGAACACGGCGAACGGCGCAGAAGCGAACGTCCATTCCTTCATCCAATTCGCCGGATCCCATTCACGCATTCGCTTTCCCTCCCGACGCGGCGGCGGCCTCCAGCACGCTCTGCGGCATCGGCCCGTCGTGCACGACGACGCCCGCCGGATTCGCGGCCCGCAGCTCGCGCACCATCTGCTCGCGGCCGTACAAGCTGGACGAGTGAACGTACACTTCTTTCGGATACCGGTCCCGGACGATCATTCCATGGACGACCGCGAGCCCGTTCGGCTGTCCGTAACCGAGCTCGAAATCGAGCGACAGCAAGTTAACGTCGCATTCGGCGAGCAGCAATAAGCACTCCTCCGCCGACCTGGCGACGACGAACCCTTTGGGACACGCGCGAACATCGTCCAAATATACGTTGATCATCGGACAGCCTCCCCCGTCTCTTCCAACCACCGTCGCGCGAGCGCGACTTGTTCCCCGTGCGTGCCGTCAGCGCCCGCGGGCGTCTCCAGCACGAAAGGTACTCCCCCAAGCTCCGGCGTCGCGAACAAGTCGCGCAAGCCGCTTTCGCCGATATAGCCTTCGCCGATCGGCGCGTGCCTGTCTTTGAGCGAACCCGATCCGAATCGGGAATCGTTCAAGTGCACCGCCTTCACGCCTCCCCAGAAGCCGACGGCCGCCGCCCTTTCCGAGAACGCTTCCCAACGTTCCGGTTGCCATTCGCCGCTCGCGAACAAATGGCAACTGTCCAAGCAGAAGCCTACCTTGTCCGGCTCGTCTACGAGCGAACGGATTTGCGCGAGCTCTTCCGGCGTCGTGCCCATCGGTCCCCGGTCGCCGGCTTGGTTTTCCAATAAGATCAACGCTTTGCCCCGCCATCGCGACAAGACGTCGTTGATCCACGAGATGGCGTTCTTATAGCCTTGCAGCGGATCCGCGCCTTTGTAGTGGCCGAAATGGACGACCACGCCGAGAGACCCGCAAGCTTCCGCGATCTCGAGATCGTTGAGCGTGCAGGCCGCCATAGGTTCCGCCGAATCGCCGCCGGCCGCCGGGTTGACGGCATACGGGCCGTGGGCGATCGATACGATGCCTCGTTCCGCGCACCACGAAGCGCATTTCCCCGCATCCGCGGCGTCGAATGCTTTCACGCCGATCGCCCGTGGGTTTTTCGGAAAATACTGAAACGCGTTGCCCCCGATATGCGCCGCGTACTCAGCCGCTTTGCGATAGCCGTGTCTCGTGCTGACGTGGCTTCCAATCCGGATCATTCAAGCCGTTCCTTGGCAGGAAGGACAGAAATGCATTTTGCGTCCCGCCGCCGTTTCCGATCGGATCGGCGTTCCGCAGGACAAGCAAGGTTCTCCCGCGCGGTCGTGCACCTTGCGCGATTGCCGGTAGCCGCCCGACGATTCGTCGCCCGCGATTAGCGGATGCACCGTGTAGCCGCCCGCTTCGATCGCTTCCGCGAGCACGTCTCTCATGGCGCGGTACAGCGCTTCCGTTCGCTCCGGCGAGAGCGAGCCGGCGGAAGTCGCGGGATGGATGCGCGCGGCGAAAGCGATCTCGTCCGCGTAGACGTTGCCGATGCCGGACACGATCCGTTGATCGGCCAGCGTCGTTTTCAGCTTGCCTTTCTTACCGGCAAGCCGCTTGGCGAACGCCTCCGGCGTCAATCTCGAATCGAGCGCGTCGGGCCCCAGCTGCTTCATCTGCTCGATCGCGGCTTTCGCCGTCAGGCGATGCAGGTGCGCCGCTTTCATATCGCCGAACAGCAAAGCGTTGCCGTCGTCGAACGTCAGAACGACGTGGGCATGAACGTCCGCCCCCGAAGCTTCGTCGCCGTAATAGAGCCAGCTATCCGCGGACAAAGTCAGCAACAACCGGTAACCGTCGTCCAAGTGAAACAGCAAGTGCTTGCCGCGACGCTCGACGAACAGCAAGACGCGACCCTTCAGCGCTTCCCCGAAAGCCTCGGGCGTTTCGTTGACGGCGGCGGGCCGCTTGATCGCGACTCCCGCTATTGTATGACCGCATAACAACTCGGATAATTTCGTGCGGTAATGCTCCATTTCCGGAATTTCCGGCATTCTGTGATCTTCCCTTCCGCTTTAGCCGCGCGTATGATCGTTATCGCCTCGATGGCGTCCATTATAGCATATTACCCAGCAATTGCATGACTTCCTCAGGTCCGTCGCATACCGCGTCCGGCGTGACGCCCGCATCCCCGCACAGCTCGCGCCAGTTGTCCGGCGTGCACAGTCCCGTCAATACTAGCACGGACGGGCAGCCCGCGTTTCTCGCGGCGGCGAGGTCGGTATACGGGTTGTCGCCGACGACCCATGCTTGATCCGCGGCCGTGCCGGCGCGCTTCAACGCGAAATCCATGATGATCGTCGACGGCTTGCCGATGACGAGCGGAGACTTGCCGCTTGCCGCTACCAGAATGGCTCCGAGACTCCCGGCACCCGGAAGAAACCCGTCGCCGACCGGCAGCAGCCGATCCGGGTTCGTCTGCACGAAGCCGGCTCCCGCGAGCAGGTGTCTCGTCGCTTCCGTCAGCCGGGCGTAAGTCGCCTCTCGATCGAGGCCTTGGACGACGAGATCCGCGCGGCCGTTATCCGATGCGCCGGCGACGTCACGATCCTCGCCGACGAGAAGAAGACCGGCTTCGCGAAGCGCTTCCTTCAGGCCGCGCTCTCCGATCGCGAATACGGCGGCACCCGGCTGCCTCGCTTGAATATCGTAAGCGGCGGCCAGCGCGGAGGTGACGATTTCTTCGCGTTCCGCGACAATGTTCATATGCAGGAGATGCCCGGCGACGTCTTCGGGCGTCCGGGTCGAGTTATTCGTGACGAAAAGCGGAACGAGCGACTTCGAACGTACGTAAGCGACGAGCTCGGAAGCGCCCGCTATCGGTTCGTCCCCGCGATATAACGTGCCGTCCAAGTCGAACAGCAGCGCGCGCGGGGACGGAAATTTCATTAATGCCGTTAAATTCGTTTCCATCTTACGAATCGCATGAGTCATGATGCGGTCATTCCTTCTCCCTGTCGCTTAGCCTCGCCGCCTTCTCCCGAAGCCGGGCCAAGCGGCGTTGCCAAGCTTCTTTCTCTTCCCTCATCTTGGCGGCGTTGGTCCCGAGCTTCGCCCGGCGATGGACGAGCTCCAATGCGTTCTCCGCGTAACGAACGGCGACGCCCGGTTGCTTGTCCCGATGCTCGTAGTAGATCGCGAGCTCGAGATGCGCCTCCAGCTTAGGCGCCGCGGAATGCTCCGCCCTGTCCGCGGCTTGCTTCCATAACGGCAATGCGAGACCATGACGCCCGGCTTTCTTGTACCGGGCCGCCAGAGCCAAGCCCCATCCGCCGTCCCCGGCATCCTCCCGCTCCGCGAGCCTGGCGAACAGCCTCTCCGCGACGTCCGCCTTGCCGTGAAGCTCCAACCAGCAAGCCGTGCGGTACAATTCCTCGCTGCCGGCTTCGTTCGCGTGCGATTCCATGTCGCGTTCGCTTAACAATACTCCAAAATGAACGCATAGTGAAGCGAGAGTCAGAATATCTTTCTCGTTATGAAGAAACACCCCTCGAAGATGCTCGGGATCGCCATCGCTTAAATACCGGAAGTATAGCGCGGGCGCGAGCGATCCCGGCACGTCGTCCTCCCGGACGAAACCGAGTCTCTCGACCTCCACCGTCGCGAGACGGCAAGACGCGAGCGTGTTGCGCCACAGCGCCCTGGACGGATGCAGGAAATCGAGATGCGCCGGCTCCGCCCCGTTCTTGCGCCAACCGTTCAAAATAAAGCGGTTGACGAGCACGGGCCAGTCGAACGTTCGGCCGTTATACGTCACGAGGTGACTGCGTCCGCCCATCTTATCGAGCAAATAAGCGAGCATCGCCTTCTCTTCCCCGGGATGGCGAATGAGCGCCTGCTCGACGACGAACGCGTCGTCTTCGCAATAGCCGAAGCCGATCATGAACGGCACGTTGCCCGCGCCGACGCCGAGTCCCGTCGTCTCGGTATCGAGGAAGAGCAATCGCGACACGTCGAGCGGCTGTCCGGTCTCGGTTTCTTTGTTCTGGCGGTGGGCGACCGGCGATAAATAACCCGTTAGGGATGACAATTCGGACAAGTCGTAAGTGCCATGGCGATACGGGTACGGATATCGGATTTTACGGAGCAGGAAAGAACCGAACTCGGTCCGCTCCGAGTCGATGCCGAGTTGGCGAAAGCCTTCCGGTATCGTCTCCGCGCCGACTTCGGACACGTCCGGCCCTTCCATAGAAGCATCGGCCCCGCCTCTATCCGCGACGGACTCCATGTTCGCGGTCCCGATGTCCGCCTCCGGCGTTCCTTCCGCGGGCGAAACGCCGCGAAGCCTGCCGAGCCTCTCGCGCAGACCGCCGCTCATCGTTGTTCCCTCACGCCGGCGAGCATGGACAACGCCAAATCCTTGCCGAGCAGGCCGACTTCCTCGATCGGACCGACGCATGCCGGACAGCCGCTCAGGCAGCCGCACCCGACGATAAGCCGCTGCGCTTCTTCGAGCAACACATCATGCTTTTCGTATAGACGCTCGCTGAGGCCGATGCCGCCCGGGTAACGGTCGTAGAAATAGATCGTCGGCCGTTTCGTGTGCGTCGCCTTCACTTGCGGCACGACCCGGATGTCGAGCGGATCGCACATCAGATGTAGCGGCGCGAGATGAATGAGCACGTTCGCGAGTCCGAGAAGCGCCATCTGCATGTCGTTGGCGCTCCGCTTGGCCGACTCCTCCTCCGAGAACGAGAACCAATACCCGCTCGTATGGAGAATTTCTTCCGGCAGGTGAATCGGTCCGCTTCCGATATTCTCGTGCGTGCGGAGTCGGATTTTTTTGAATATCGTCGGCTTCGCCATGACGGTCACTTCCCCGTATTGCCGGGTAAGCGGTCCGGACGCCGACTCCCGGTCGACGTGAAGCACCTTCAACTCGACGGCCAAGCTCGCGTCCGTGAAGTAGTCGACGTTCACCTGTCGGACGTACGCCTTCTTCTCCGGATAATCGAGCTTCTCGACTTGGTATTGCACGCCTTCGTGCAAGTAGATCGCTTCCTCGTGAACGAGCGTCGGCGCGCTGAAGCGGTCGACCTCGCCGATGACGCGATGGCCTTCCGTCATGTCGATGATGACGATGTTCTCCTGCGCGGCCGAACGAAGCGAAATATTGTGGGCGGGAAAGGCCTGCTCCATCCAGTACCAGCGATTGCCGACCCGGTGCAGCACCTTCTCCTCCGCGAGAAATTCGAGCAAGTCGACGAGCTTCTCTCCGCCGAACGTGTCGCCCTCCTCGAACGGTAGCTCGTAAGCGGCGCACTTCAGATGGTCGAGCAAAATAAGCAGGTTGTCGGGGTGGATGCGCGCCTCTTCCGGAGGGCGGCCGAGAAAATAATCCGGATTCTGGATCAAGTATTGATCGAGCGGATTGCTGCTGGCGACGATGAACGTGACGGAGCTGCCCTGCCTCCGCCCGGCTCGCCCGGACTGCTGCCACGTGCTGGCGATCGTGCCCGGATATCCGTTCAGCACGCAAGCCTGAAGCTGACCGATGTCGATGCCGAGCTCGAGCGCGTTCGTGCTGACGACGCCCCTGATCTCGCCGCTGCGAAGCCCTTTCTCGATTTCCCTGCGCAGCTTCGGCAAGTAGCCGCCGCGGTAGCCGCGTATCGATTTCGTTCCGAGCTCGTTCTTGATCGCGTCCTGCAGGTAGGTCAGCAAGATTTCGACCCGCACGCGGCTGCGCGCGAACACGATCGTCTGGATGCCGCTCTTGAGCAGCATCGATGCCAGCTTCTGGGACTCCAGCACGCTGCTTCTGCGAATGCCGAGCTGCTTGTTCACGACGGGCGGGTTATAGAACACCATGTGTTTCTCCCCGGCGGGCGCGCCGTTGTCGTCGACGAGGGCGACTGTCTCCCCGAGTAGCCTCTCCGCGTGTTCGCGCGGATTGCGGATCGTCGCCGACGCGCACAGAAATTGCGGCTCGCTGCCGTAGAACTTGCATATTCTCTTGAGCCGGCGCACGACGTTGGCCACATGGCTGCCGAACACGCCCCGGTAGGAATGGAGTTCGTCTATGATGACGTATTTGATATTTTCGAACAGCTTGACCCATTTCGTATGGTGAGGCAGAATCGCGGAATGGAGCATGTCGGGATTCGTCACGACGATATGGCCCGCGTTGCGGATCGCCTGGCGAACGGTCGGCGGCGTGTCGCCGTCGTAAGTATGCGTCTTGATATCCGCCTCCATCAAGTTCGCCAGTTCTTGAAGCTCGGCGACTTGGTCTTGCGCCAGCGCCTTCGTCGGGAACAAATACAGCGCCCTGGCGCTGTCGTCCTTCAGCAGCGTCTGGATAACGGGCAAATTATAGCAAAGCGTCTTCCCCGACGCGGTCGGCGTCACGGTGACGACGTGCCGTCCCGCGTTCACCGCCTCGAAGGAAGCCGCTTGATGGGTATACAACCGCTCGATGCCTTTGGCGCGAAGCGCTTCGGCGAGCTTCGGGTGGATGGACGCCGGAAGCTCCGCCGTGCGAGAAGGACGCGCGGGCTCCGTATGCCAGTGCGTCACGTTGTCCATCAGCTCGGGCTTGCTTCGCAGCAGGTCGAGCCATTCGTCTACCGACTCCGTTCGGAGCGTCCACGGATTCATGTTCATTTCCCCTAGATCTATAATACTTTTATTGTACAGAATATATGTTCGCACGGCAACGGTGCTTGCGCGAGTCTTTTCGACAAATGCATGCGCGGAATCCGCTTCGGATCGGCCCGATCCCCGCCCAACGCTCCGATTGCGACAATTCGTGTCGTCTCCTGCGCTTTCCCGGGAAAAGTTTTTCCTTCCGTATAGGAGGACGCGCATTCTTGCATACTAGTCGACGTCACGTCAACCTAATTCCCGATAAGAAGGAGACACGAACATGGCCAAACCGGACGACCGTTCCGACAACGTCGAGAAATTGCAGGAAGCGGTTCAGAACACGATCGACAATCTCGAACAATCGGAGCATTATTTGGACGAACACGCGGAAGAAATCGGCTCGCAAGAACGGAATGCGTTAACCGAGAAAAACGAAGGACGTCGCGAGGCGATCTCCAGCATGAGAAGCGAAATCAAGGACGAAGCGGACGCCGCCGAATAACCCGATGGCCAAAAAGATCCCCGTTCGACGCGCCGCTCATCGGCGAATCGTTCGGGGATCTTTTGCGAGCGTCATACAAATGGCGCTTCCCACGTTTTCTTATGCCAGCCCAGCTCTTCGCGCACGATATTCATCCGCTCGTCCAACGTCACTCGAGCACGGTACGGCCATTCGCCCGGGCGCCAGAAGCGCATATCCGTCCACGTGACGACGTATCCGCCATCGGAAAGCGCTGCCCACGAGACATACTCCTTTTTGGCGAAGCCGCGAAGCGTCCGGACGGCATCGGCCCGCCGACTAGCTTCAACGCAAGCGTGTTCCTCGCATACGGGAACCGTTGCCGACGGTAGCCACCGTCTCCCTTCGATCGTCCCCGTCTCGAATCCTTTATCCGTCTGAACGACGTATTGCCACCTGAACCACCATAAGCCCGGCAGCACATAGCTCGATCGCCACCTTCGAAATCTTCTTCGCACGCGACGGACGACGAGCCGATGGTGGGCGATTCTCCACGCGACGTAGATGACGGTCGCAGCCCAAGACGACAAGCAAGTCCAAGAGACGACGAGCGGCTCGCCGTATATCGCGGCGATCGCCGCGGATGCGTGAAGACAGAAGAGCCAAGGATCGGTCAGCGTCAGCGTGTCGAGATGCAGCCATCGCCCGCTGAAAGGACGCAGCCATTGGACGCCGTATCCGTTCGTATAGTCGAATAAGACGTGAATGACGACCGCCGCGAACGCGATGGAGATCAGCAACGCCATGTGCGTCATCTCCCCCGCCGCCCATGCCGTTAGAGCGCCGATCGCGCCCGACCATAGAAACCAAGCCGGGATCGAATGGCTGACGCCGCGGTGATGCTTCAAATACTTTTCGCGGCCGAACAGTCGCATAGCCGAGTCGAAATCCGGCGCGTGCGAGCCGATCAGGGACGCGGCGACGACGGCGGACGAGAGGGCGGGATCTTGAGCGACGGCCGGGTGAAAAAGGGCGATTCCGGATAACGTGGCGCCGAAGAGCAGATGCGAACCCGTGTCCATGATGACGGCCTCCTTAGCGGAATGCTTTCCTCTTCCGATCGTAACGGACGACGATTCGGAGAAGATCATCGGCGCGTTATCCTGCCGTTATCCGCGAAAAAAAAAAACCGCCGGAAGGGAAGCGCGATCTCCGCTTCCTTGCCGGCGGTTCCGTATGGCATCGATTAGACTTTCTCGACGTTGAAATACTGCGCTTCCGGATGGGCGAACACCATCGCGGACACGGACGCTTCCGGCTCCATCATGAAGCCTTCGGTCAGTTCGACGCCGATGTCCTCCGGTTTCATGAGAGCGAACAACGGACCTTGATCTTCCAAGTCCGGGCAAGCCGGATAACCGAACGAGACGCGAATGCCTTGGTAACGCGCGCCGAAACGCTTCTTCATCGTCATGTCGGCCGGATCAGGGAAGCCCCAGATGTCGCGCATGATGTGGTGAACGCGTTCCGCCATCCCTTCGGCCACCTCGAGCGCCGTCGCGAGCAAAGCATGCGAACGCAAGTAGTCGCCGTTTTGTTTCCACTCTTCCGCTTGCTCCCGCGCGCCTTGACCCGCCGTCACGACGAGGAATCCGACCGTGTCCATGATGCCGCTCTCGACGGTCTTCAGGAAGTCCGCGAGGCATAGGAACGGCTCCACTTGCTGACGCGGGAACGTGAACTTATGCAGCACGCGGCTCGTATCCGCCGGATCGTAGACGAGAATGTCGTTCCCGTCCGATTGCGCCGGGAAGAACCGGTACATCGCCTGCGGATTCAGCCAGCCTTTCGCTTGCGATTGGCCGATGATCTCGTCGACCGTCGCTTTTAAGTTCGTCGTCCGTTCGTCCCCCGCCGCGAGCAACTCCTCGACGTTTCCTTTTAACCCGAGGTGATGTCCGAGCAGCATTTGCATGTTCACGTAAGGCAGCACGTGCGACATCGGATAGTCGCGCAGCACGTGGCGGTCGAAGTCCGGCGCCTTGAAGATCGGCGCGTCCTTCGAGATGTTCGAGACGCGCGAGCGCGAAGCTTGCGGCAACTCCGGCTTCGGCTTGTCGGCCTCTTCCGCGAGCTTCGCCTGCCCCGCCCAGTGCTCCTCGATGATCCGCGCCCGATGGCCGGGATCGCTCAGCTTGTTCGCGATGTCGAGACCGTCCATCGCGTCCTTCGCGTACAAGACGACGCCCTCGTACTCCGGCGCGATGCGGGTTTTCGTGAATTTCCGCGTAAGCGCGGCGCCGCCGACCAAGATCGGCGCGTCTATGCCCGCGTTACGCATATCCTGCGCGGTGATGACCATCTGCGCGGCCGACTTGACGAGCAAGCCCGACAAGCCGATCGCGTCCGGCTTCTCGAGGCGGACCGCTTCGATGATCTGGTCCGGCGGAACCTTAATGCCGAGATTCACGATATGATAGCCGTTATTCGAGAGAATGATCTCGACGAGGTTTTTGCCGATATCGTGCACGTCGCCTTTGACGGTCGCGAGCAGGATTTTGCCTTTGACCGCGGATTCGTTCTTCTCCATATGAGGCTCCAGATGCGCGACGGACGCTTTCATCACTTCGGCGCTCTGCAGTACTTCGGCGACGATCAGCTCGTTGTTGTTGAACAACCGGCCGACCTCTTCCATCCCGGACATAAGCGGTCCGTTGATGATCTCAAGCGGCGGATACTTGGCGAGCGCCTCGTCGAGATCCCCAGCGAGGCCGTCCTTGCTGCCTTCGACCACGTAGCCGGCCAGACGTTCTTCCAATGTCAGGTTGTTTTCCTTGACCTTCTTCTCCGTCTTCTTGTCGCGGAAAGCGGCGACGAACGCGGCGAGCGTCTCGTCGTTCGTATTATAGATCAACGCTTCGGCGAGCGAACGTTCGTGCTCCGGAATCGAAGCGTAACGCTCAAGCTTCTCCGTATTCACGATGGCGTAATCGAGGCCGGCTTTCGTGCAATGGTACAAGTAGACGGAATTGAGCACTTCGCGGCCCGCGTCCGGCAGGCCGAAGGAGATGTTGCTTAAGCCCAGAATCGTTTTGGCGCGCGGATACTTCTCTTTGATCATCCGGATGCCTTCGATCGTCTCGACCGCGGAACCGATATATTGCGGATCCCCGGAGCCGACCGGGAACATGTTCGGGTCGAAAATGATATCGTCCGGATTCATGCCGTACTTCCCGGTCAGAAGCTCGTACGAACGGGTCGCCACTTCCATTTTCGCTTCGCGGGACACCGCTTGGCCTCTTTCGTCGATCAGAATGCAGACGACGGCCGCGCCGTATTGGTGGATAAGCGGCAATATTTGCTCGAACTTGGATTCGCCGTCCTCCAAGTTGATGGAGTTGATGATCGCTTTGCCTTGCGAATATTTCAATCCGAGCTCGATGATGTGATCGTAAGTCGAATCGAGCATGAGCGGCGCTTTGATCTTCTTCGTGACCATCGGGAGAAAATGGTTCACCGCGTACGCCTCGTCAATGTCCGTGTCCTGCAGGTTGATATCGATAATATGGGCGCCGCCCTTCACTTGCGCGCGCGCGATATCCGACGCTTCGTCGAACTTCTCTTCCTTGATCAGGCGCTTGAACTTCCTGGAGCCCGAGATGTTCGTCCGTTCGCCGATCATGATCGGACGGTTGTCGTCTTCGATGAACACCGTCTCGATGCCGGACACCGCCGGAGGGTGGGTGCCTTCCGGTTTACGGGGAGCGATCGTCTTCATCGCTTCGGCCATCGCGGCGATATGGGCGGGCGTCGTGCCGCAACAGCCGCCTACGACGTTAATCCAGCCTTGCTCGGCGAAGCCTTTCAGCTTCGTCGCGAGCGATTCGGGAGATTCGTGGTAGTGTCCGTTCTCGTCCGGCAAGCCCGCGTTCGGATAACAGCTGACCGCCGCGTTCGTGATGCCCGACAGCGTGCGGATATGATCGCGCATGAATTCCGGACCCGTCGCGCAGTTGAGGCCGATCGAGATCGGTTTGAGATGCTCGAGGGAGATCGAGAACGACTCGATGTTTTGTCCCGCGAGCGTCGTGCCCATCGGTTCGATCGTGCCGCTGATCATGATCGGCAGCTCGCGACCGAACTGGGCGAACGCGTTGCGAACGCCGATGCCGGCCGCCTTTACATTAAGCGTATCTTGGCATGTCTCGATGAGAATGCAGTCGACTTCGCCTTCCATCAGCGCGACCGCCTGCTCCTCGTAATCGTGCACGAGTTGGTCGAACGTCACGCCACCTGTTACGGACAGCGTCTTCGTCGTCGGACCGATCGCCCCCGCCACGTAACGCGGCTTATCGGGCGTCGAATATTTATCGCAAGCTTCCTTGGCTAGCCGGGCAGCGGCGAGATTGATCTCGCGAGACTTCTCCGGAATATCGTATTCCGCCAGCACGAGCGCCGTAGCGCCGAAAGTGTTCGTTTCAATCAAATCGGAACCCGCCGCGAGGTAGGCTTCGTGAATGCCGCTAATGACGTCCGGACGGGTCAGTACGAGCAGTTCGTTACATCCGTCGAGGTCGTCCCCGCCGAAATCTTCCGCGGTCAAGTCCGCTTGCTGAATCATCGTGCCCATGGCGCCGTCGAGGATGAGAATGCGCGATTTCATCGCCTCTTGCAGAGACGGTTTCGTTTGCGTTAAAGTCATAGTGGAGTCTCTTCCCCTGTCTGTCAAATCATTAAATTCTATAGTAACAGAATCGACACTGCACGAAAAGATGCACGTCGACAGCCTGCGGGAATTGGACTATAATAATGTCATGAATACCTATTGGGAAAAGAGGGATTAACGGATGGCTGAAATTCGCATTCGCAATACGAACGAACGGATCTCCGGAGAGCAAGAAGTTCTCGAGTTCCTGACGAAACAAAACGTCCTTTACGAACACTGGGACGCTAGCAAATTACCGGCTGACCTCGTCGAGAAATTCACGCTGTCGGATGAAGACAAGAACGGTATCCTGTCCGCTTACGAGTCGGAGATTCGCGACTTGGCGAACCGTCGGGGCTACAAAGTATGGGACATCGTCGCCCTCTCCGAAGCGACGCCGAACTTGCCCGACATTCTGAAGAAGTTCGAGCAAGTGCACACCCACACGGAAGACGAAGTGCGCGCGATCACGGCCGGACGCGGCATCTTCATTATTAAAGGCGACGAGGAAACCGGCTATTTCGACGTCGAGCTGGGCGTAGGCGACGTTATCTCCGTTCCGGAAGGCCAGCCACACTTCTTCACCCTGATGGACAACAAAGCGATCGTCGCGGTCCGCTTGTTCATCGAGCCGGCCGGTTGGGTCGCCGACCCTTTCGAAGACCCTACATTCGTCAAGTAATCGATGGTCATGGAAAAAGCGCCCTTGCGGGGGCGCTTTTCGTTTATCGTTTATCCGTTTAAGGCTTTAAGCAAATCGTGCAGCTCCGTCAAGCTCGCGATTTCGTAAGAAGGTACGATTTCGTCCCCGCGGGTCGCGCCATGACGGTTGATCCATACGGAAGTCATGCCGATTCGGTTCGCGCCGAGGATATCCGTCGTCAGCTTGTCGCCGACCATAATGCCCTCTTCCGGCGAGATGCCGATCTGGTCCATCGCGTGGGCGAACAAGTTCGAGGAAGGCTTGCCTTCGCCGAAGTTGCCCGAGATGACGATCGAATCGAAATAAGGAATGAGTTCGGGCATGCCGTTCAGCTTCTCTTGCTGCAGATCGGGCGATCCGTTCGTCAGCAGCAACAGCTTGTACGACTTCTTCAGCTCGTCCAACACGGCGAACGTCTCGTCGTAGACATATTTGAGCTTTCGGCGCAGCGCCGGAAAAGATTCCGCCAGCTTCTCGCCGAGCTCCGGATGGTCGACGCCGAGCGCGGCCAACCCTCTCGTCCAAGCTTGTACGCGATACTCAGGCGCAAGCTGCTGAAGCTTGCGGAACATCGGGTGATCCCCGCGTTCGAACTTGCCCCATAGCGCTTCGAACGGATTAATCCCGATCATCTGCGTGAACGGGAACGTCTCGTACGTCTCGTACAATGCCCTCGCTTCGCGGCGAACGGCCGCTTCCAGTTCTTCCTCGCTCACCCCCGCCGCTTCGGCGGCGATCCTGCACGTTTCTTTGAACGCTTCGCTTACGCTGCGATCGTCCCATAATAACGTATCGTCCAAATCGAAAAGCACGGCCTTAACCGTCATGCTGCCTTCTCCTCACTTTGCCTTGACTTCCCAGTCGATATGATGAAGCTCGGCGAACGCCTTGAGCCTTTGTTCCATGTCATGAATCGGAAAACGGTTCATCAGCTTCGAGAACACCCAATTGGCGCCCTTCACCGACTCGACGATCACGTATCCGGGCTGAATGGTGATTTTACGGATTTCGCCCGGACGAAGCGTCTTATAACCCGTGAATTTGCGCGTTTCGAGCGTATCGCGCGTCACGGACAAATAAGGCCGACGCAAGTAGTAGAATACGGCGAGAACGACGTAACAGCCGACAGTCAACCAGAACATCGTCGGATCTTGCATGAAGTCCTTCGACCAAGGCTGCGCGAGCGTCACGTACAGTACGATCAGCATGAGCAACATCACGGGAACGACATAGTTGCGCCCCTTGAATCGGTCGACTTGCGGTCCGCTCGAAGTAATACCCTTCTTGCCATCCTTCTTGCGGCGTTTGTTGATTTCTTTCGAATTTTTCGAGACCATGCGTTCCCACGAGCGGGACATAAGCTTCCTCCTTAGTGACCTTTCAATGCTTGATCGTCGAATCGTCGTCGACGACTTCGATACGATCCAGCTCCTGACGGAAATTTTGCTTGAAGATCGCAATGTATTGGCGACGGAGACTGTCGCGTTCGGCCATTTCGCTTTCATTTAAGCCTTCCTTTTTATTTTTACGGGATAGCTCATTGATTCGCGTGATCAGACGATCCATATCCATCGTATACTCGCTCCCTTCTTTTTATCTTCTCTACTTTGCCATTTCGCCGGAGCGATTGTCAAGAAAAGCGACCCGGTCGGACGACAAAGAACGGGAAATTCAAAAAAGACCGGCACACGCCGATCTTGTCAATATTCACAATATAAAGGAAATCGAATCGAATGGCTTGCGACGCCGGGTTCAGGGCAATATGCTCTCCGGCAGGATCAACTGCTGACCGACGTCGACTTGCGAAGACGTCAGCGCGTTGCGCTTCTGGATCTCGTGAACCGCTTTGCGCGTATCCATGCCATCTTTCTTATTGGCGTTCGCGATTCCCCATAGCGAGTCTCCGCTGTCGATGGAAACGACGACCTCGTGAGCTTGGACGGGAACGGACTCTCCGGAAGAAGCAAATACGCGTACGAGCGTAAAGCCGCTGAACAGCAGCAAGAAGGCGATCAGGAAAAAGAAGCCTCTGGCAATTCGCCAATTGAACGAAGAAGCTTTGCGTCTTGACGAAGACGTATAAACATAAGTAGAAGATTTATGATGAGATGAAGTTGCAGGAGCAGTCGATACCCAAGTATGTACCATTTCATTGTCCCCCAAACATTTGTTCTCGTTTGATCTGAAGTAATCGTAACACGAACATACGTGCCTGTCAACAAAATTTGGAACGTTTGTTCTGAAGAACGAATGTTTGTGCGAACTCCGGTTCTGTGCTATAATTTGTCATCATGAGCTCATACATAGGAGGGCTAGGCGTGTCCAAGATGTCCAATCGCCAGAATTCCATACTCGAATTCATTAAGAACGAAGTTCGCGACAAAGGTTATCCCCCTTCCGTCCGGGAGATCGGGGAAGCGGTAGGCCTCGCGTCCAGCTCCACCGTCCATGGCCATCTCGACCGCCTGGAGAAGAAAGGCCTCATCCGCCGAGACCCTACGAAGCCTCGCGCGATCGAGATTCTCGGAGACGAGGACGATGCGATCTACAAGATCTCCGCGTCCATCCGTCCGATCCCGCTCGTCGGCAAAGTCACGGCAGGCGTCCCCATTACCGCCCAGGAGAACATCGAGGAATATTATCCTCTTCCCGTCAGCATGGTCGGCGATCAGCCCGTCTTCATGTTGTCGGTCGTCGGCGAGAGCATGATCGAAGCCGGCATCCACGACGGCGACTACGTGATCGTCAGGCAGCAGCCGACGGCCACGAACGGCGATATCGTAGTGGCGATGACGGATGAGAACGAAGCGACCGTCAAGACGTTCTACAAGGAGCGCGACCACATTCGCCTCCAACCGGAGAACGCCAGCATGGAGCCGATCCGGCTTCCGAACGTCAGCATTCTTGGCAAGGTTATCGGCTTAATCCGTTCCGTTATGTAAAACAACGAACCCCGCCCCTTTCGCTTCGGCGAAGGGGGCGGGGTTTGCGTTATGAGGCGCGGAATTAAACGAATAGAGAACATGCGTTCCGACAACAGCACCTCACATCGTGGCACCAATGATATATGAACATACGTACCATTAGCAGTAGCGCCCGCAGTCAATAATGTGATCTTCGACCATCCACGGTACGTTTGCGGTGGTTGAGCACAATTATTGTGCGCAAGGCGTGCAGTTGAGGCTCGTTTGCGGTGGTTGAACCCATCGACAGCAAAAAGCCCCTTGTTCGCATCAATGCGAACAAGGGGCTAATATCGAAAAACGTCAATACATCGTCAAGTACTGGTCGCGTTCCCATTGGTGAACCTGCGTGCGGTACATATCCCACTCGATTTCCTTCAGCTCGTAGAAGTGGCTGAGCGCATGATCGCCGAGCGCTTCGCAGATGACGTCGTCGCGGAGCAGTTCCGCGAGCGCTTCTTTGAGGTTGATCGGCAAGCTCGGGATGCCCGCATCCATCCGTTCTTCTTCGCTCATCACGTAGATGTTGCGGTCGACGGGAGCCGGAATCGACATTTTGTTCGCGATGCCGTCGAGGCCCGCTTTCAGCATAACCGCAAGCGCCAAGTACGGGTTCGCCGCAGGATCCGGATTACGCACTTCGATGCGCGTGCTCAATCCGCGGGAAGCCGGGATGCGGATCATCGGACTGCGGTTGCTCGCCGACCAAGCAACGTAACAAGGAGCTTCGTAGCCCGGCACGAGACGTTTGTACGAGTTGACGGTCGGGTTCGTGATCGCCGCGATGCCGCGCGCGTGGCGCAGGACGCCTGCCATGTATTGACGGGCGACGGCGCTCAGGCCGAGCTTATCGTTCGCGTCGTAGAACGCGTTCTCGTTGCCGCGGAACAGCGACTGATGCGCGTGCATCCCGGAACCGTTCATGCCGAACAACGGTTTAGGCATGAACGTCGCGTGCAAGCCGTGCTGGCGGGCGATCGTCTTGACGACGAGCTTGAACGTCTGAATCTGGTCGGCCGCCTTGATGGCCGGCGCGTATTTGAAGTCGATCTCGTGTTGACCCGGAGCGACTTCGTGGTGGGACGCTTCGACCTCGAAGCCCATCTCTTCGAGCATGAGTACGATATCGCGGCGGCAGTTCTCGCCGAGGTCCGTCGGAGCCAAGTCGAAATAACCGCCTTGATCGTTCAGTTCGGTCGTCGGATTGCCTTTGTCGTCCGTCTGGAACAGGAAGAATTCAGGCTCCGGTCCGACGTTCATCGTAGAGAAGCCCATGGCTTCCGCTTCCTGCAACGTGCGCTTCAGGATGCCGCGAGGATCTCCGGCGAACGGCGTGCCGTCCGGCATGTAGATGTCGCAGATGAGGCGGGCGACCTTGTTCTCGGTGACCCAAGGAAAAATCACCCACGTGCTCAAATCCGGGTACAAGTACATGTCGGATTCTTCGATGCGAACGTACCCTTCGATCGAAGAGCCGTCGAACATCATCTTGTTGTCGAGAGCTTTCTCCAGCTGGCTAACCGGAATTTCCAAGTTCTTGATCGAACCGAGCAAGTCCGTGAATTGAAGCCGGATGAACCGGACGTTCTGCTCTTTGGCGATCCGCAAAATGTCTTCGCGAGTATAGTTCATGACAGCCTCCTGCGTTCGTTAGTCGCTTTATTATTTGTTTTTGAAAAACCGGGAAAGCTCGCCCTGGATCAAGGATACCTGGCCCGGACGTTTGCCTTGCATCAATTGCTGTTTCAGCATCCTGTGAAGCTGGGAATCGCTCATCTCGCGCCGCTTGACCTCCGACACTTCATTGATGATCGTCCCTTCGCTTTCTCCTTCTCCGACCGGATTCATCACTTGTTTGATTCCCGCGATATTGACGCCCTTCTCGATCAACGACTTGATCTCCATCAGCCGTTCGACGTCGTTAAAGGAAAACAAACGTTGATTGCCGTCCGTACGGGCCGGCTGAATCAGCTCGTGCTGTTCGTAATACCGAATTTGGCGGGCGGTCAAGTCGGTCAGCTTCATCACGATGCCGATCGGAAACAACGCCATATTCCTGCGAATTTCGTCGCCCATCTTCTACCAACCTTCCAACTTAACATTGATGATCTTGAAATCACTTCCATTGTAACCTTGACACGCAAAACATGTCAAGGCGTGTAAGGTTTACGGCGACGAAACTTACAAAAATCCGCGCGCCCGAAAATCCGACAGCGCTTGCTTGACGGCAAACTTCACATGGGCGTAAGTTAGTCCTCCCTGCATGTAAGCGATGTACGGTTCCCGCACCGGCGCGTCGGCCGACAACTCCAGGCTGCCGCCTTGGATGAAGGTGCCCGCGGCCATGATGACCGGGTGATCGTACCCCGGCATGTCCCACGGTTCCGGCACGACGTGGGCGTCGACCGCCGCCGCCTTCTGCACGGCCTGAACGAAGCATACGAGCTGCTCCGCGCCGGGGAATCGCACCGCTTGGATCAGGTCCGTTCTCCGGTCTTCCGGAAGCGGATGCGTCTCGAAGCCGAACCGGTCGAACACCGCCGAGGCGAAAACGCTGCCCTTGACCGCTTGTCCGACCAAGAGAGGCGCAAGGAACAGCCCTTGGAAAATCGAACGCGTCGTGCCGAGCATCGCGCCGACTTCCCCGCCGATGCCGGGCGCCGTCATCCGGAACGAAGCGAGCTCGACGAGCCTTTGTTTGCCGGCGATGTAACCGCCGCTAGTCGCCAGTCCGCCTCCGGGATTCTTGATGAGCGAGCCGGCGATGAGGTCGACGCCGACTTCCGCCGGCTCGAGTTCTTCCGTGAATTCGCCATAGCAGTTGTCGGCGAATACGATGCCGTCCGGTTTGAGCGACTTCAGCCGCCCGGCCATGATGCCGATCTGCCCGATCGTGAACGACGGCCGCCAATCGTAGCCTCGGGAGCGCTGAATCGCGAACACTTTCGTCCGGTCGGTAATCGCGGCTTCTACCGCCGGCCAGTCGACGCTGCCGTCCGCGCGCAAAGGAACGATTTTGCAGACGACGCCCCAGTCCGATAGCGAACCCAAGCCGTCTCCCGTCTTGCCGATCACCTTGTTCAGCGTGTCGTAAGGCCTGCCCGTCACGAATAGCAGTTCGTCTCCGGGGCGGAGAACGCCGAACAGCGCCGCCGATATCGTATGCGTCCCGGACACGAGATGCGGCCGGACGATCGCAGCTTCCGCGCCGAAGACGTCGGCGTACACCCGGTCTAGCGTTTCCCTGCCGCTATCGTTATACCCGTAGCCCGTCGAGCCCGAGAAATGAAAGTCGCTGACCCGGTGTTTCTGGAACGCGCGGATGACTTTCGCCTGGTTGCGCTCGACGATCCGGTCGATATTGCGGAACGATTTCGCCGAACGTTCCTCTGCCGCATCCGCCCATTGTTCCCACTGCGTTTCGAATTCCGTATCTTTATGAATCATGATGATGTTGAAATCTCCTTTTCCCCATGCGAATGAATGACCGCCCCGTCACCGCTCCCCGGCATACCTGAACGGTTCGAGCGACCGACCGGATTTCTCCATGTCGGCGGGATTGAGCCGTACTTTAAGCACGAGCCAATCCTCGTCCGTATCCGTCGCCGTCACTTCCCCGACGCGATAGGCGAGCGCGGCGAGATCACCTCGATCAGCCGGAATGCGAAACGTCGCTTCGTCTCCGAGCAACAGGTCCTCGATCAGCGTTCTCAGCCGCTCCATATCGCGCGGATCGAAAGCTTTCACGCGGATCGTATCCGGTCCCCCGGTCAGCATAGAAAGCGCCGCGGCCGAGCTAAGATCGATTTTGTTGTAAACGAGCAGAGAAGGTTTCCCTCCCGCGCCAAGCTCTTGGAGCACTTCCTCGACGACTTTCATTTGACGTTCCCTCATCGGCGAGGACGCGTCCACGACGTGCAGCAGCAAATCCGCTTCCACGGCTTCTTCCAACGTCGCGCGGAACGCGGCGACGAGATCGTGCGGCAAGTTCTGGATGAAGCCGACCGTATCGGTCAGGATGATCTCTTTGCCGCTCGGCAACTCCAGATTGCGCGAAGTCGGATCCAGCGTGGCGAACAGCTTGTCTTCGGCGAGGACGTCCGCGTTCGTCAGTTGGCGAAGCAGCGTCGATTTGCCCGCGTTCGTATACCCGACGAGCGCGACCTGCACGGCACCCGCTTTCTTGCGACGCTCCCGGTGCAGCGTCCGATGGGCGGTGACCGCTTCGAGCTGACGCTTCAGCTCCGTGATGCGATCGCGGATATGTCGGCGGTCCGTTTCCAGCTTCGTCTCGCCGGGCCCCCTCGTGCCGATGCCGCCGCCGAGACGCGACAGGTTCTTGCCGTGGCCGGATAGCCGCGGAAGCAAATAAGACAGCTGCGCAAGCTCGACCTGGAGTATGCCTTCCCGAGTCTTGGCGCGGCCGGCGAAAATATCCAGGATAAGCTGCGTACGGTCGATGATTTTCAAATCCAATATTTCTTCGAGATTGCGCACTTGCGCGCCAGATAGCTCTTGATCGAAGATTGCCGTGGAAGCGCCATGTTCCTCCGCAAGGGCGCGGATTTCCTGCGCTTTGCCTTTCCCGACGAACGTCCGGGTATCCGGAACCTCCAAGTTCTGCATAAGCGATCCGATGACCGCGACGCCCGCCGTATCGGCGAGCGCGGCGAGCTCTTCCATCGAGTGGCGCGGATCGGCTCCGGATCTTTTGACCGCGTCGGTCACCAAACTGACGAGCACGGCTTTCTCTTGCTCGTCTGCTCCGGTCTCGTATGTTCTAGGTCTCAAACGCCAACCCTCTTTCGTCTGTCTTCTCTGCGTCATTGCCCGCTCTGGGCTAACGTGCGAACGTCCTCCGGCCGAAGCGCCATCAATTCCAGACGTCCGGGAGAGCCGTTCGGATGCTGCCCAAGCAACCTGACCGCCTGGTATCGGATCGCCCGTTCGAGCACGTTGCGAACGAATCTGGCATTGCTGAAATCGTAGATCGCGTCGACTTTCTCCTGGGCGATCAATTGACGGAGCTTGAACACCGTCTGAGGCAGCATCGTATATTCCCGATCCTTCGCCATGCCTTCCGCGATGTTGACGAGCTGGTCGACCGAATAATCGGGAAACTCCATCTGAATCGGAAAACGCGACGGAAGTCCGGGGTTCGTCAACAAGAAACTCTCGATCTCGGCCGTATACCCCGCCAAGATGAGCACGAATTGGTTTTTATGGTCTTCCATCGCTTTCACGAGCGTGTCGATCGCTTCCTTGCCGAAATCCTTCTCCCCGCCGCGGGCAAGACTGTAGGCTTCGTCGACGAACAACACGCCGCCGAGCGCCTTGCGTACGAGCTCCCTCGTCTTCTGCGCCGTATGGCCGATATATTCGCCGACGAGATCGGCGCGCTCGACTTCGACTAGATGTCCTTTCGCGAGCAGGCCCATGCTCTGGAACAGCTTCGCGAGCAGCCTCGCCACCGTCGTTTTGCCCGTCCCGGGATTGCCTTTGAAGATCATATGGTACACGTGCGCTTGTGCTTGAAGGCTTGCCTCGCTTCTGTACTGCATGATCTGCAGCAGCGCGTAGATCTCGTAGACGAGCGATTTCACGTTGTCCAGACCGATCATGCGGTCGAGTTCCTTTTGCCATTCCGCCCAAGGACCCGAAGCGGGAAGCGCCTTCGGATTGCCTGCGGCTTCGGCCGAGGAAGCGTACGAAGTTCCCGGAGAAGCCTCGCTTTCCGACGCGTTCCGCAGAACGATGTTGATTTGCCTTGACGGCCGCTTATGCGCGGCGGCCGCTTCCTTCGCTTCGGACGTACCCGCCTTCGCGTTCATGACGTTTCGCCCCCGTATGGCTGATGTCGACGAAATTGCCGCAATACCAATGTATTCCGGCAGTCCGACGGCTAGTCATACGAACGGTTTCTCGAGGAGCCATTTCGTGTAGGCGAGCACTTCCCTCGTCCTATGATACGATAGTTTCAACACCTTGGAGTCGGTCACGGCCACGCTAACGGCCTCGTAATCCAGCGATCTCGCGATATTCGCCGCTCGGGAACCGTGATAACTGTGGGTGACGATGACGGCCGTCTTCCAACCGCGTTCCTCCATCAGCTTCCGCGAATTCAGAAGATTCTCGTACGTGCTTCGCGCCAGCGGCTCCGTCACGATCGCCCGCTCGGGAACGCCCTTGGCGACGAGATACGCCTTCATGCCTTCCGCCTCCGTCACGGTCGCGCCGTTATCGTCTAGCCCGCCCGTCACGATCACGTGCGAGAACGCGCCGGCCCGGTACAGCTCGAGCGCCCGGTCGAGACGCTCCGCCAAGCCGGGACTCGGCCGGTCGTCCCATAACGTCGCGCCGAGGACGATGCCCGCGTCCGCCGGCCCGGCGTTCTTATTGTCCACGTTCCCGTCGTAATGGGTAATGACATAATAGAGACTACCGCACCACGCGCAAACCGCGACGAATCCGATCGCCGCGATCCATAGCAACGCCCGCAGCTTCCAACGCCTCTTCGTGCTTAACCTTTGGATCGGCATGCCGCCCATCAGCCGTTCCCTTTCTCCCAACCGAGCTTATCGAGCATCTGGCGCCGATGAGTCAAGCTCAAGTCGAAGTACGGGAATTTGTTCTGATTAATCAAGTCCATCAGCCTGGTCGCCGTTTTCTGCGCCATCGCCGAGTCGCGCGCCGTAATCTGGCCGTCGTCCAGCGCTTCTTCCAGCTCGTCCTCGTCGAGAAGAAGCTTTTCCCCGGTCGGTAGAACGACGATGTCGAGAAACAGATCGTCGAACCAAGGCACCTGCTGATCTGTCAAGCCTTGCACTTTGCAGATGTCGATGTACCATTGCACGACTTGGCCTTTGTCATCGAACATCGTCGTTACGACGAAATGTTCCCCGCGGGGAAAATGCTGCATCCAGAGATATCCGCGGTCCGCGAGGCACATTTTGCGCCCGTTGTATTCCTTCCACAGCGGATCGCGAAGCTCATGAATGCGATACAGTGTCACGAAGCCCCGGAAAGCGGGCTCATCCATCGGAATGCAGGCATAGCTCTTCTTGAGAATTCGTCGCCAATTGGCCCGATCGGAAAATTTACGTTTCATCCCGATTATCCTTTCCGTGCTTGCATCGATAATTGTCAACACGCGCCGCTCGCCATGAGCGGCTCAACATACTCAAAGCTTACCACATCTTACCGTACCGAACCAGTTTCGCGGTATCCTAACGCTTCCTAACTATGAAGAAGCTTCGTCATATGCAAAAAAAGCAGCCCCTGTAAGAGCTGCCGATAAATCGTTTCATTCGCTTCGCATTTCCATTGATTGATTCATGCATGAGCGTGTTATTCACCCGGCACGGCCCGCCAAAATCGTAATAGCGCGTCAAGGAACGCATCGGGCGTCTCCATGCTGGACATATGTCCGGCATCCTGCAGGCGCACTTCGCGGGCGGACGGCCGGATGCCCAGCAGCTCCGCGGACGAACGGCGGCTGCCTGCGGAATCTTCTTCGCCGATGATGACAAGCACGGGAATTCGGGCGTCGGCATCGCGGAGCAAGGGGACCGAAGAAGCTCCCGCAATCGGTAAAACCGTTTCGTAAACGGGCTGCCATGCCGACCAGTCCGCGACCATCCGCTGCAAATCGCCGCTAATCTCTTCCCTGTAAGGACCGCAATCCGCGAGGAGCGATTGCAACCACCGTCGCTTGAACGCAGGCACGTCGAGATCCCGCTTAAAGTTCGGATCGCTCTTTGCTTGCGCTCCCGTTTCCCCTTCGAAAATCGCCCCGCTCGCAACCGCGACGGACAACACCCGGTCAGAATGAAAAGCCAGCATGTCCAACGCGACGAACGAACCTAGCGACAGGCCGACCAGATGCGCTTTCGGGACGTCGAGTTCATCCATGATCCCGCGCAAATCTTCGGCATGAGAAAACGGTTCGCCGGACCTCGGAATGTCGGATTGTCCATATCCCCGCAGATCGTACCGGATAACCTCGTAAGACTCGGCAAGTTTCTCGAACTGCGGATTCCACATCCGCCGGTCGACGGAATGGGCGTGAAGCAAGATAACCGGTTCCCCGGACCCAAGAGATTCGAAGCCAAACTTCGCCCCGTTAGCGTGCAGGAAGCCCAAATCCGTTACATCCTCCCCTATATCACCAACCCGTTTGTGCGGATCGCTTCTCAGTCGATAATCTCCCGATAGCGGAAATAATCGAAGTCGGCGTGCTTGCGCGTTCCGGCCAAATCCTGCGCGCATAGGCCGATCAGCGTGCCGGTGAAGCCAAGCTTCCCTTCGTATTCGTCGGACAACTGGCCGAGGTCGAGCGAAGGACCGACTTTCTGCCATTCCGTTCCGTCCGGCGAGCAAAGGAACTGCACCCGGTCCATATCGATGATCGCCTTCAAATAAACGCGTCCCCAGCCCTCGGCGCCGACGACCGGCCCTTCCGGCTCGTCGTAAACCCCGCGGTGATTAAGCGCGACCCGAACATGCTTGCCGAGCTCTTCATCGTGGCTGACCCGCAAATAGAAATGGTCCGCTTCGTCGTAGTAGCACGCCAATCCGGCTGCCTGCAAGTAATGCTCGGGCTCGAATTCGACGCACGTTTCCGCTTCGGCCCGAAAATGCTGAAGCCTGCGCGCCGCCATGCTCTGCCGGTTCCAGGAGTTCAGAGATTCCTGACCTGCGAGGCGCAGCCATCCGGGGCGGGCGGATAGGCTAAGCCAATCGTCCGTTGCCGGAATCCGGAGCGTGTAGTATTGAATTCCCAGCGAATCCCGATCGAAATGGTCGGTTTCCGGTTCCTCCGGCCATGGATACGGCGGAAGCTCAGGCGCGGGCACTTCTACGGCCGGCAGCTTGCCTCCGCCGGAAAGCCGTAGCCAGCCGTCCGCCGTCCATTCCATCTTCTGGATCGCCGTCTCCCGGCCGAGCGGACAAAGCATCCGTCCGGGCAGCGGACGGGCGCAAAGGTGTGACATATACCACTCGCCGCTTTGCGTCTGTACGAGCGAACCGTGACCCGCTTTGAGCAGCGGATGCTCCGGATTGTTTATCGTCGTCAACAGCGGCGTTTCCGGATCGTATTCGTACGGCCCGTTAAGGGTCAGCGACCGGGCGAGCGTCGCCGCATGGTTGTATCCCGTCCCGCCTTCGGCCAGCAGCATGTAATAAAAGCCGTTGCGCTTGAACAGCTGGGGACCTTCCGAGCACGGGAGACCGCTCCCCCTCGTGATGACTTCGGCCTCGCCGATCAGCTTGCGTTCTTCGGGCGAGTACTCTTGCAGAACGATGCCGCCGAACCGGTTTTTCCCTTTGCGGTGATCCCATTGCATGTTAAGAAGCCATTTGCGCCCGTCATCGTCGTGAAACAGGAACGGATCGAAGCCGCTGCCGTTCAGATAAATCGGTTCGGACCACGGACCTTCGATAGTAGGTGCGGTAACCATGTAATTGTGCAAGTCTTTGTACACGCCCCGACGGGCCTTCACGTCCGTATAGATCAGATAGTACGTACCGTTATCATAGGATAGCGCCGGTGCCCAAATGCCGCCGGAGCTCGGATCGCCGCGAAGATCGAGCTGCGAAACGCGGGTCAGCGGATGCGTCAGCAGTCGCCAATGGACAAGATCGCGCGAATGATGGATCGCGACCCCGGGAAACCATTCGAACGTGGAGGTCGTGATGTAATAATCGTCTCCGACGCGGAGAATGGAAGGATCGGGATTAAAACCTTTTAACACCGGATTCGTAATCAAATCAAGCACCTTCTTCGAATGTGATGGACATTGAGTTCCTACTTCTTTAACGGGACAACGTACCCGCCAGCCAGTCGTAAGCCTTACGACCGCTAATTTCGTGAACGCCTTCGAACGTGTCGGAAGCGAATCGATCCGCGGCCCCCTCTTCCTCATATTGCCGCCGAAACGAATGAATCGCCGCTTGAGCCGACTGCGACGGGAAGATCGGGTCGTCCGTCGCCGATTCGACGAACAGGGCGCGCGGCGCGATCAGGCCGATCCACTCCGGAAGCTCGGCATGCGCGAGCAGGCCGGGCGTGTAATTATCCACGCAATGATACACTTCCATGATCGTTCCTTTGAACGTACCCGGGAACCCGGTAAGTACCGTCGCCCGGATCCGCTCGTCGAGCGACGCGCACGCCCAAGAGAGCAGCGCGCCGCCGGAGAAGCCCATCGCCCCGATCCGAGTCGGATCGATCTCTTCCCTGCCGGCCAAGTAATCGAGCGCCCCTAGTAGCTCTGCCGTCCTTAACCCCGTCAACGTTTTGCCGTATAGCAGCAAGTGAGTCGCCATCGTATAACACGAGCTGTTGCGGCGCGGATCCTTGCCTTGATCCGTGTGCAGCATGCGCTCCCCGAAACCGATGACGTCCGGCGCGATGACGACAAGTCCCCTTTTGACAAGCTGAACCGCAAAATGCTGATGGATGCCGGGAGGCTCCGTATCCGGCGTTCCGTCCGGCTGCAAACCGACGATTTCCCGGCTGCCGTACCCGTGGCCATGAATGGCCAGAACGGCCGGGCATCGAGCCGAGCGCGTTTTCGGAACGAGAACGTAAGCTGCGAAAGATAAACCGGGCACAACCGAAAGCCGTACCCGTTCCCGAACGTAATCTCCGCAATCCACCCTTTCAAGCAACTCCGGCTCGTTGACCGAATCCGCTTTCGCGAACGTCCCGATGGCCGTCCGAAGCGTTTCGCGAAGCTGCCGCCGGCGCTCCTCCTTGCTGTGACCGCCCGCCGTTTCCCGGTGCCGGGCGATCGTCTCCTCGTATATTTGTTCGAAAAAACCGTCCGGAGTCCACATCGAATTACCCTCCTATTCGTCTAAGTATGAACTAACATGGAATAAGCGTACAGGAAGATTTTTAAGAAGAATTTGTCGTTTTTTTAGATTCCTGCAGTTGCCGCGATTCCCCGCGAATACAGACCGACGCGAAGCGACCCCTTGTCGTCAAGGTCTCTTCGCGTCGGCTGCCGGCCATCTGCCGCGGGGCGTCCCGCTACGTTAGGTTATCGGCGTTCGGCTTATTTTTTTGCCGCCAGGAAAGCGTCGATTTGCTTCTGCATTTCTTCTTGAATTTTCTTCGCGACGCCGGATGCTTCTTTTTTGTATTTCTCGAACGTCGATTCCGGATCGACGACGCCGTTGCCTATTGCGTTCATATATTTATCGCGGATCGTATTGAATTGCGCGATTTCGTTGGCAACCGGAGCCGAGTCGAACGTGAACCCGGTCAGGATGTCCGGCGTGAAGTTATCGGCGACGCCGGTGAATTTGTTCAGGGCGATCGTCTCGTCGCCGAGAGCTTCGTCGAATCGGTCGTTTTGCGGATTCCAAATCCACGCGAACGGGAACCAAGCGTAACCGTCGTTCAGCTTTTTGTATTTGTCGTCGCCGACCGGCTCCCAGTTTTGTCCTTTGATGCCGTATGCAAGAAGGTCGTAATTGTCTTTTTGGCTCGCCCAATCGAGGAATTGGATCGCGCGCTCTTTGTTTTTGCTGACGCTCGTCAGAGCCAGGAAGTTCCATACCTTGAAGTCGGTGACGTTCGCGCCTTTTTCCGTGCTGAAGAACGTGACCGCTTCGACTTCCCCGCCGGCGCTTTGCTTGACGGCCGATTGGATATCGGACAGAACCCCGAAATCGTTCGTGTCCATGATGGCGATTTTGCCTGCTTTGTATAATTCGCGGTAATCCTTAACGGACAATACGTCCTGATACATCAATTTGTCCGTATACAGCTTGCGAGCGTCCGTAATCCAGCTCCAGAACGTCGGGTCTTTCTCGTCGAACATGTTGTACACTTTGCCGTCGTTGTTTTTGTGATAAAGAACTCCGTCCGTGCCGAGCTGGGTGTCTTTGATCGTCGACGCGTAATCGAACACTTTACGGAACTGCGCCCAAGACATCCCTGCGTCCTTGGCGATAAGCGGCGTGACGTCCGGTTTCTTTTCTTTAACCAGATAAGCGAATTTAATCAGGTCTTCGTACGATTTGATCTCCGGGAAGCCAAGTTCCTCGCGGATGTCTTTGCGAACGTAATAAACGCGTCCCTGGTAGAAGGAATTGCCCAGCGGAACCGCCATGATTTTACCGTTAAACTTGTTGGCGTTCATCATCTGTTCGGAGCGGGTGCTGATAATGTTCGGGCCGTATTGCTTGAGCAAGTCGTCAAGCGGTTCGTAATAGCCGGAAGCGATCATTTGGGACATGTGCAGCCATGGCGCGTCGAAGATGAGATCGACATCTTCCCCCGACGACAACGTCACTTGCGTTTTTTGCGCCACATCGGCCCATGGAATAAAGACGACGTCGAGCTTCACGTTATGCGTATCGGCCATCCGTTTCTCGGCTTCCGCGACGACGGCGTCGAAGTCTTTCGGACGGTCTCCAGGAATCATGATTTTCAGAGTTACAGGGTCAAGCTTCTCCGAAGACGCGCTCGGCGATGCGGACGGGCTCGAGGAACCGGATGCGGAAGGCGAGCTGCTTGTTGCGTTGTTCCCGTTGTCGTTATTGCCGCACGCGGCCAGTATGACCGTAAGCAGGCATAGCGAGAGCAGGATGGAAAGCGTCTTTTTCATTTTTGTACTTCCTCCCTTTTTTGTACTTCCTATTTTATCTTCCCGACGGGTTGCCGGGAAACTTGTTAACCTTTTACGGCTCCGATCGTCAAGCCTTGCACGAAATAGCGCTGGACGAAAGGATATACGAGCACGATCGGACCGATCGTCAAGCAAACCGTCGCTAGCTGCACGACATTTGCCGGTACGGATACATTGTAGGAACCGCTGGCTCCGGCAACATAGGAAGATACGTTAATATTCGATATCAGCTGCCGGATCATGATTTGCAGCGGATGCAGCTGATGATCGTCGATGAACAGCAGAGACAGCCACCAGTCGTTCCAGTAATGGAGCGCATAGAACAAGCTGATCGTGGCCATTACCGGAGTCGAAATCGGAAGGATGATCGTCCAGAAAATCCGGAATTCCCTCGCGCCGTCCACGGTTGCCGATTCGTTCAGCTCGAACGGCAGCTGCCGGAAGAACGACACGAAGATAAACGCGTAGAACGGATTCAGCACATAGGGCAAAATTAACGCCCATATCGAGTCCTTCAGTTCGAGCCAATTGACCATCAGAATATAGAATCCGACCAGTCCGCTGCCGAAAATCATCGTAAAGTAGGTGAAGAAGGCCATGATATTACGGTACTTGACCTTTCGGTTGGCGAGCACGTACGCGAAGCTGGCCGTAATCAGAACGGCAATCAAGGTTCCCAGCCCGGTAACCATTACGGTGACCATGTAACTGTTCGCGATTTGATCCCCTTGGAGCAGAAACCGGTAGGCTTCAAGGCTGAACTCGCTCGGCCAAAGCTGATATCCGTGTTTGACGAAGCTGCTCTCCGTAGCGAAGGAATCAATCAATATGAGCCAGAACGGAAGCAGGCAAGCCAAGGTAAATACCGAGACGACCGCGTAGACGAACAGATTAAATCCTTTTTCCTTCATTTTCCGCCGCCCCCCTGTCAGAACAGTTTGCTTTCATTATCGATTTTGCGCACGAAGCCGTTAAACAAGACAATGCAGACGAGTCCCATGACCGATTGGTAGAACACGACGGCGGCCGCCATGCTGAAATTGCCCATTTGGCGAAGCGCCCGGAAAGAATACGTGTCGATGACGTCGGTCGTCGAGAATAAAACGCCGTTATCGCCGACGATACCGTAAATCATTCCGAAGTCTCCGTAAAAAATGCGACCGATTCCAAGAAGCGTGAGCATGATAATGACCGGGCGAATGAGCGGAATCGTGATACGCGTGATTTGTTGGAACCGGGTTGCCCCATCGATTTCGGCAGCTTCGTAATACTCTTTGGAGATCCCCGTCATGGCCGCCAAGAAAATGACCGAATAATACCCCGCGAATTTCCAAACGTAAATGAAGGTCAGTATTATGGGCCATACCCAAGGCGTCTGATACCAACCGACCGGCTCCTTGCCGAGGCTCGTCAGCCATTTATTCAGCATGCCGTCCTCCACGTTGAGAAACGCGAAAGCCATCAAGCTAACGACAAGCCAAGAGATGAAATAAGGAAGAAAAATGAGCGATTGCGCCAGCTTCTTGAAAAACGCTTTGCGAATCTCGTTTAGAAGAATCGCGATGAAAGCGGAGAAGGCCAGCCCGACGACGAGAAAAAGCCCGTTCAAGTACAATGTGTTAAGCGTTACCTTGAACCAATCTTGACCCCCGAAAAAAAATTCGAAATTTTTCCACCCGATCCATTTGCTGCCCCATATTCCGTCCGACAAACGATATTGTTTGAAGGCGAGCAGATGCCCCTGCATGGGCAAATAGGCGAAAATAATCAGAAATGACAATCCGGGTACGGCCAAAAGGTAAAGATCGATGTTTTTGCGGATTTCCCGAAAGAATCCCATGATGCAAGTCCTCCTTACTACGAATCGGTTCAGACGTTCATCCGTTCGGCCGTTAAGCGTTTGCGTTTCCGTCTTGAATTCATCGTAGCTTCAGCGCCGTCGGGGGGTAAAGTCAACATTCCGCCGATTCCGGTACTGATACGGGCTTTTTCCGGGAATCATCCTCAAAAAGCCGCAAACAGGACATTAAGCCGTTTTCAGCACTTTCTGAGAGAGGCATGATTGATTACAATATTTTTATAGACAATGAAAGACTTCTGGGGGCATAAGCGGATGAAAACGTTCTATCACTCGAAACTTACTCGACATCTGCTGCTTGTCGTCTTTACGGCCGTTGCCGTCGTATTTCTCTTCTCGCTTCTCCTCTCGAGGGAATACGCCAAGGAAGCGATGAACGACGTCAACACGATAGCCAACTCCAAAATGACCCACATTTATCAAAATACCCAATTTACTCTTGATCATTTGCGCAGCTTTGGCGTGAGCATGTATCAGGACGAAAACATCAATACTTGGATGGTCGCGGACGACAACGACGCGCTGGACGATTATGCCGCCTACTCGACGATGCGCAGATACCAGTCTCTCCAACAACCGTTTATTTCGAATATTTATTTGATCAACACCAAAGCTCGCCGAGCGCTAGACGCGAACTATGGCTCGGTCAACCTGAACGAGTTCAAGGACCAGGACATGTTGCGATCGCTTGGCCAATCGTCTCCCAACTATGCCTCTTTCGGCTCGCACAAGCACGACGGGATCACTTACGTTTCATGGATCTTTCCGGATTGGAGAACCAAGGGGAGTTTTTTGGTCGTTCTATTCGATAATCGGGAGCTTGAGAAATTTCTATTTCAAAAAGACAACGCGGCAGGGTTTTCCATTCAAGTCGTAGACCCAAATAACAAGCTGATGCTCGGAAGCCGCGAAGGTTTCGAAGGACTGGAGCAAGCGAAGGAGTGGAACGAAGCCGCCGGTTTCCGGCAAGCCGACTTCGTAACGGGAGGAGCGGCGCGACGCATCACCGCGGCCGATCTGGATATGTACCGCTGGACCCTCTATTTCGCGACGGACCCCAATGAATTGACGCAAAATATCGGGGCATTCCAACGAAAAATTACGTTGGCGGGCATTTTGTTGGTAGCCGTACTGCTCGGCATTATCGTATGGGGATCGATTCGGACGTTAAGCCCGTTCCGCAGGCTCGCGCGCGAATTTCAGGTCAAGCTGGGTCCGCAATCGGGTTCCGCCCTTAAAGAAGAGGATGATATTATCCGAAGCGGCCTTCATTATTTGCTTGACTCCGTCCAACAGATGAACACGTCTTTACGCAATTACAAGGAACTAGCCAAGGAAGAGTATTTGCGTCAATGGATTCTTCAGGGCTCGGATGCGAATATTCGCGCCCCGTTATCGGAGATTAGCGAGCTTCCGGCGATGGACCAAATCCGAATGGCCGTCATTCGGATCGAATCGTACAAAAGCTTCGCGGAACAATACAACTACCGTTCGAGGAAACTGATCAAGTACGCCATGGGCAATATCGCTTCCGAAGTAGCGAAGAACCAAGGGTTCAAATCGGAAGCGGTCGACATGGACGGCGACCGGTTGGTCATGCTATTCGCCCCGAACCACGCAGAAGATGACGATACGTCCTCGGAGGTTATGTTAATGGCCGCACAGGAGCAGCTATCGAAATGGCTTCATGCCCCTACGGCGGTCGCCGTAAGCGGACGGATTGCGGCTTCCGGTAATTTGAGAAAAACGTACGACGAAACGTACGATCTCACTTTGCTCAAATTTTTGACGGGCGAGGCGAAGGTGTTCCGGGAGTCGGATTTGGAGGAGTCGTTTCAATCCCAAAGAACGCAACCGGACGATAACCTGCTTAACGAGTTGATCCGCGCCGTCAAACAATCCGATCACGATCGGATGAAGGTTCAACTGTCGCTGTTGATGGACGGGTTAAAGGCGCTGCCGTTGGAGGATTTGCATTTCCAGCTTAAAATGATCGTGTACACCCTTTTCAAATCGTTCAGTAAAGTGATGAATCTGCAAGAAACAGCCGGCACCGATACGCTGCTGGGCCGCTTTTCCTCGTTAACGGAAGTGTCGGCGTGGCTGGAAGAGAAGCTGTCCAGCGTCATGAACGATCAGAAAGCGAAGCCGCCGGCCAGCCGGAAGGACGAAATCGCGCAGGAAATCATCGATTTCATCCAGAACCACCTGCAGGATTCGATGCTCAGCCTCGATTCGATCAGCGACCATCTCGGCTTGTCGTCCAGCTATATCCGCCACGTGTTCAAGGAAGTGTACGAGATTACGCTCGCCGACTACATTTTGCAGGAACGGATCGGCAAAGTGAAAAAGCTGCTCGTCTCGACCGACCATACGATCGCCGAAATCGCGGAAATGGCCGGCTTTCAGACGAAAAGCCACTTCTATAATGCCTTCAAGAAGTCGGAAGGCGTTACTCCGGTGCAGTATCGGAATTCAGAGAAGTAATCGGAACGAAAAGAAGACCGCACCGTCCTGCCGAATCGGCGGCAAGAACGGGCGGTCTTCTTTTGTTAAACGGCAGTCGATCCGCCGCTTACTGCATGGAAAGCGACTTGAATTCTCTCGCGCGCTGCTCGATGGCAATCTCGGTCGGTAGCCGCTCCAAGCTCGATGCGCCGAAGAATCCCGCAACGCCGTTCGTACGTTCCAGCACATAACGCGTGTCCTCGGGTTCGGAGATTGGTCCGCCATGACACAACACGATAATGTCCGGATTGACCGCCTTGCCCGCATCGTGTATCCGTTGAACCCGCCGCACGGCTTCATCCAACGTAATCGCCGTGCTTGCGCCGATCGTCCCTTTCGTCGTCAACCCGACATGCGCAACCAACACGTCCGCCCCGGCCTGTGCCATCTTCACCGCGTCTTCTTCGTTAAATACGTACGGAGAAGTGAACAAGTCCAATTCATACGCTTTGCGTATCATCTCCACTTCCAGGTCGTAGCCCATTCCGGTTTCTTCGAGATTTTGGCGGAAAACCCCGTCGCACAAGCCTACCGTCGGAAAGTTCTGCACGCCGGAGAAACCCATTCTTTGCAAGTCGGCCAAATACACATCCATCAACCGAAAAGGATCGGTGCCGCATACGCCCGCCAGAACCGGCGTATCCTTGACGATCGGCAGCACTTCCCCGCTCATCTCGACGACGATCCGGTTGGCGTCTCCATAAGGCATTAAACCCGCCAAGGAGCCGCGTCCCGCCATGCGATAACGCCCCGAATTATAAATGATGATCAGATCGACGCCGCCCGCTTCCGCGCTCTTGGCGGACAATCCGGTCCCCGCGCCCGCGCCGACGATGATGTCGCCCCGATCGATCTGCCGCCGTAAACGTCTTAATATTTCCTGTCTTGAGATTGCCATATACGAACCGCTCCCTTCGAGTTGCCGTCCCGTCCATTTACTGCCGGAATATTCGGACGAAGTGCTCCGCAATCAAGTCCGCGACAGACGGGTCGTTAATATCCTTATCCGTCGTTACCAATTGAATATTCTCATTCAACCCTGAGCGTATGGCCTCGAACAACGCATGACGCTCTTCCGGACCGTCGAACGCTTTGCCCGCCATATCCAGCAGCGAAACTCCTCCGCGGGGGAAAACGACGACGGTCGGCGATCGGCTTTGATTTAGCTTCGCCGCCAATAACATCCCGAGTTGCCTGTTCTCCTCCTTCGTCGTCCTCATCAGCGTCGTATTCGGGTTATGCTGATAAAATCGACGGTCAGCGAATCGGTGCGGCACGGTATCCGGGGGTCCGAAATTGACCATATCCATCGCCCCCACGGAGACGACCTGCGGAATGCCGGCCAGCCCGGCCGCTTCCAGCCGGTTCGCTCCCGCGCTGAATATGCCTCCTACCCATTCGTCGGCCAGTTCCGTCGTCGTGACGTCCACGACTCCCTTGACGTAGCCGTCTCCGATGAGCTGCTCCATCGCCATGCCGCCCGCGCCGGTTGCATGGAAGACTAGCACTTCGAAACCTTCACGCTCCAACCGGTCCCTGATTCTCGTGACGCATGGGGTCGTCACGCCGAACATCGTCATCCCGACCATCGGCTTCTCGCCGGCAACCGATTCCGATTCGAATTCGTATTGGCTGATCATGCCGGCGAGCGCATTGGCCCCGTTATGCAAAATGCGGGTAGACAACGGATTCAATCCGGCGATGTCCACGACGGAATACATCATTGTGACATCCTTAACGCCGACATAGGGTCTCGTATCCCCTGAAGCGACGGTCGAGATCAATAGCTTCGGAATCCCGATGGGAAGCGCCTTCGCGGCTGCCGCACCCAATGTCGTGCCGGCCGTTCCTCCCATCCCGAACAATCCGCCGATTTGCCCGTCTGCCAGAACGCCTTTTACGACCTGTTCGATTCCTTTCGCCATGACCGCGATCGCCTCGCCTCGATCATTCGCGGTCTGAAGCTGAGCCAGACTCGAACCCCCGGCTCTCGCGACCTCGTCGCTTGAGATGTCCGGCTGAAACTCGGGTGTCCCCAGCACGCCTACGTCTATCGCGATCGTTTCGATTCCGCAACGATGCAATTGATTTCTGACGTAACCGAACTCTTTTCCCTTCGTATCCAGAGCTCCTACGAGAATCGCTTTCCCCATCTTCGGTTTCCCCCATTCGGAATCGGATATGGCCAATCCCCCGCTTGCATCATTCGCCGATCGTTTGCCTGTCGGGAGCGGAATACATGATCAGCATCCTGCACGGTTCCCAGCTTGTCGTCGTGGCGTTGTGGGGAACTCCTCTCGGAATTCTCAGCATCATTCCGGGTTCCAGATGATAGGATTCATCTCCGAGCGTGTGATCGCATTCTCCGGACAACACGAAAATATATTCTTCGCAGTTGGGGTGATAATGTCTGGGGTTGGACGTATCGGCATGAATATAGACCATTCCGAACGTCATCTCGCAATCGGGGTCGATTTCCTTGCCGCATAACCATTGAATTTTGCCCCAATCGAGGTGGAGCATATGTTCTTCTTTCCGCAAATCCGCTATCGTAGCCATGTCCGTCTCTCCTCCGATCTATTTATCGTGGCTGTTGCTATGAAGAGAAATCTTCTGCCCCGAAGGATGCCGGCAAAAAGCTTCGAACAGCTTCAAGATTTCCATCGACGCTTCGAGCGTGCCTTTGACCGGAGCCCTGCCCTCGAGAATGCTTTCGCAGAAGTGCAGCACCTCTTGCACGTAGCCCAAATAGAAAATGTTCTTGTTCATGAGTTGGCCAAGCGAGAACTCAGGCTCCCAATAGAGCGGCGCCACTTCATCCGGCACGATAAAACTGGATGCGCGGCCGTAAGTCGGCCGATCGGCCCGGCGGTAATACGTCATCTTGACCCCGTTCTCCACGATGACGTTGCAGCCGTCTCCGACAACCTCCAGCCTTTCCAATGGGCTGCTGCCCGCGATGCCTGCCGTCAAGTGAACCGTACCGACGATGCCGGAGCGGAACTTCAGAATGGCGACGCTGCCTCCGTTGGCAGGCTCCCATTCATAGCTGAAGTGCTCGATTTCTCCGAACAAATAATTGAGGATCGATGCGGGATGAAAAATATGATCCAACAAGTCCTCGGTCTTCCGCAGGTCCGCTCTATCCTCTAGAGCCGGCATCGCCATCGGATAACGAAGCGAGAACGATGCGGGCGCGCCGAAATCGACCGAATGGATAATCTCGTTCGCTTTCTCGATGGTAGGAAAGAAAATCTTCTTCATGCCGGTCATTACGTATCGGCCCGTTCGCCTGCTCGTCTCGATAAGCTCCTTCACTTCCCCCGTGCTGGAAGCCGTCGGTTTCTCCATCCATACGTGCGCCCCCGCTTCCATGGCCTCTCTGGCGATTGCCGTCGCTTGCACCCGTCCGTCCGGTTCGTAAGCCGTCACGATGAAGACAGCGTCGGGCTTCTCTTTGTCCAGCATCTCGCGGTAATCGGAATAGCTTGCCGCGGCGCCGAATTGACGGGCGTATGCAGCCGCCCGATCCGCGTTCACGTCGCAGATCGCGGCCAATTCCACCGGCGCGTATTGAAACGTAGGGTACACGTTGCGGAAGGAATGTCCCCCCGCCCCGATAAATCCGATTTTCAATTTGCGATCGTATTCGAAGTTATATTTGGTCCAATCCTGTTTCCGACTCATGTGGTTATCCTCCTAGCCGTATAGCGTACGGTTCACTGGAACGCGCTTACCCTTTGACACCCGACATCATAATGCCGCGGACGTAATATTTTTGCAGGAACAAGAAAATAACGAGAATCGGAACGGAGCTTGCCGAAGATGCGGCGACGATTTTCCCCCAGTGCTTCTCCTGATCGGACGTAAACGAAGAAATGACGACTTGAATGACCTGTTTGCTATCTTCGCTAATGATGATTAATGGCCACAATAACGAATCCCACTGGTGAATGAACGTAATAATGCCAAGCGTGATGAGCGCGGGCACGGCGCTCGGCAGCACGATGATCGTGAAAATCCGAAGCCAGGAAGCCCCGTCGATTCTCGCCGCCTCCAGAATCGCCCTCGGGATGTCGGCGAAAAACTGAGTGAGCATGAAGATGCCGAATACCCAAACGATGGAAGGCACGATGAGCCCCGCGAACGTATTCAGCCAATCCAGATCGCGGATGACCAAATATTGCGGCACCATGACGACCTCGGGCGGAATGGCGAGCGTGGACAAGAAAACGACAAGCAGCAATTTCTTGAAAGGAAAATGCAGCTTCGCGAATGCAAAGGCGGCCATGGCGTTGACGATTAGCCCTGCCGCCGTTACCGTGCCGGCCATCGCGAACGTGTTCAACATATAACGGCCGAACGGCTTATCCTCGTCCAGGAAAATAGCCTCGAAATTATGAAACGTCCAATCTACGGGAAAGAACAGCCGCCACGAAAGCTCCGTATACCGGAACATCTCCGATTCGGCCCGGAACGCGCTCATGAACATCCAATAGATCGGGAATAAGGTCATTACCGCCAATAGGGCCATACTCGCATAGTGAATCCCTCTTAAAGTCGCGCGCATGCGGATGCCTCCTAATATTCCACATCCGACCGGAATAGCCGAAGCTGTATGATCGATATGGCAAGCACGATGATGAAATAGATGAACGCGGCCGCGATGGCATAGCCCAAATTCATATGATGAAATGCCGTTTCATAGATGAATTGGACAACCGTGCGCGTGGAGCCGGCCGGCCCTCCCGCCGTCACGACATAGATGGGAATGAATATCTTCAACGCGTCCATCGTCGTAATGATGAGGACGAACGAAATCGTCCTTCTCATCAAGGGAAGCGTTACGTACAGAAATTTCTGGAACCCGCTCGCGCCGTCCGTCTCCGCTGCCTCGTACAGATCTCCGGGAATTTGATTCAGGCCCGACAGGAAAATGATCATGAAATATCCCATCGCATGCCAGATCCCCAGCAAGATGATTCCGAACATGGAAACATCCGGATCGGATAACACTTCGAACGCGGGCAATCCCAGAGCATCCAATAAAATGTTCAACATTCCGTATTCGCTGTTATAGATCAATCGGAACACCGCCGAAGCGATAACGAAAGAAATAACGACGGGTAAGAAATATACCGTCCGGAACAGCGCCACGAAGGGCGTTTTTTTCTGTACGATGAGCGCCAGACCGAAGGCGATCGCCGATTGAACCGGGATGACGATAAGTCCGAAGTAAAAGGAGTGGCCTAGCGTCGTCCAGAATTCCGGATCCCGAACGAGCCTAACGTAATTGTCCAAACCGACGAAGGTTAGCTTCGTACTGATGAGATTGCTTTCATGGAAACTCAGCAGAAGCGCCCGAAGCATCGGATAGAACATAAAAATCAAGAGCAGCAGCAGCGCCGGCAGTACGAAGCCCCATGCCGCGTATTTCTCGCGATTGCCGAAATTCAACCATTTTGCCGTTCCCACGCGCATTCCTCCCATGAATAAGGAGAGTAGGCGGTCGTCTACTCTCCTTCCCGCTGCCGATCGGCGTTCGTTATTTCACTTGCGCCAAGGCGGCGTCGATTTTCTTCACGGCTTTCTCCAACGCCGCATCGACGTCATGGTTGCCGATGCCGATTTCCTCGAACAGCTCGCGGATCGTCTCACTGATGACCGGATAAGCCGGCGTAACCGGACGAGGATGCGCGAAGTTCAGAGATTGGCCGGCGAAGACGTTCAGCGGATACTGGTTCAGCTCGGGAATCGCCGCAATCGTCGATTGACGGGCCGGCAAATTGCCCGTGCCTTTGTACCACTCTTTGGCCCCTTCGGCGCCCGTTACCCAATTGACGAACAACCACGCTTCCCTAGGGTGCTTCGACTGCGAAGTGATCGCCATGTTCCAGCTGCCCATCGGAGTCGCTTGTTTCATGTTCTTGGCGAGCGGCATAATATCGAAATCCACTCCCAATTCGAAATCCGGATATTTGGTTTTCAATTTGTTCAAATAACCGGGCGACTGAATATCGATCGCGACTTTGCCGTTGGGTAGCGGATCCTCCGGAAGCTCCTTGGGTGCGACCTTGTATTCGTTGTAGAGCTTGCGGATAAACTCGAGCGCGGTCTTGGATTCCGGCGAATCCAGATAACCCTTGGAAGTCGTGCCTTCGGCATTGATGATCTCTCCGCCAGCTTGCCAGATCCAAGGCATTTCTCCGTACGGCGGCGCTTCTCCGCCAGTAAACCCTTTGAAGATCGGATTGAGCCCGTATATGCCTTTGCCCGTATCGGTTAATTTTTTCGCCGCTTCCAACAATTGATCCCATGTCAACGGCTCGTTCGGATTTTGGGAGGGAAGCGCGATGCCCTTCTCTTCGAACATCTTTTTGTTGTAGAAAAATACGAGGCTGTGATCCTGAAGCGGAGCAGCGTAAATCTTCCCTTTATAAGTAATGCTGCCCAGTACCGGCTTGGAGATGTCCTCCTTATTCCCGTCCGCGTTCATGTAATCGTCCAGCGGAATGATGGCTTCCTGACTCGCGTACGAGGCGATCGTCGGAGCGTCGATGGCCATGATGTCCGGCGCGTTCTGGCCGGCCATCGCCGTGCGGATCTTCGTCTCGTATTGCTCGGAAGGAATAAGCTCGAGCTTCACGGTGATGTGAGGATATTGCTTCTGAAAGGATTCGATCAGAGCCTGTATCGTTTTCGTTTCATTGTCGTTCTCGTAACGCCAATGCGTGATTTCCACTTTCTCGGGCTCGGGAGTCGCCTCTTGGGAAGCCGATTCCGTTGTTGCCGACGAAGACGGGGAGCCGCTCGATTCGGAATCGTTGTTCGAGGAACAGCCCGCTAAGACGAGGCAAAATGCTAGAAAGACGCTGACCCGCTTTGCTTTTTTAGACATCGCGTTCAATTGCTTATCCCCTTTCGAATGGTTTGTCGTTGCTTCTCCATCTTATCGGCGGGAAAGGGTTGAAGGAATTCACTCTCGTCGGAAGTGCGCTTTCAATTTCGTTGTTCTCTTAGATTCCGATACTTGGAGGGACTCATCCGATAGCGCTTCTTGAACGCCGTGCTGAAATAGCTGGGATTGGCATAACCGCAAAGCTCGCCGACCTCCGTCAGCGGAAAATCGCTTTCCATCAGCAGCCGCGCGGCCTTCGTCATTCGGATATCCGTCAAATAGTCGCTGAACGTCTGGCCGATATGAATGCGGAACAACTCGGAGAAATACGAGGAATTGAAATGATACTTTTCGGCCAGCATCGATAACGTAAGCTCGCTTCCGTAATTATCGTCGATGAAACGCCTCACCGATTCGAATAGATCGCTGCCCGGCGCATGATGAAAGAACGCGATCCGATCCGCGATCCAGTCCGCGGTCCGTTCGATATATTCATTGGCCCGCTTGGACGCGTTTAATCCCCATACCAGATCTGGCTGCAGCCAGATGCGCTGTTCCGTCGGAATCGCGATCCCGTAGTCCTGCGCGACCGATTCCATAACGAAGTAAGCGTAAAAAATCGTCCTCGCCAGCACTTGAGGAGAATGCCGCTCGGCAAGCTTAAGCAGCTTGTTCAACTCCTGCTTGAACGGCTCCCGCTTATCCGACTTGAGCAAGTGAACGAGCTGCTTCTCTAGCTCAGGAGACAGAGGAACTTCCGTTATGACGCCGTTGCTCTCGGCCTTATTGATGTTCGCTTTGTTCTCGTTCCAGCCGAGCAGCGCGGATAGATAGCCTTTTTTCCATTCTTGAAAGCCTATCACCGGCTCCCCGATTCCGTTCACCGTCGCCATTCCGATATAGCGTTGAATCGCCGGCGCGAGCTTGCCGATCAGTTCATTCACCCGATTGGCGAAGGAATCTTCCCCTTCCCGCCCGGGATGAACGACCATCATGCCGATCATATACGGCAATCCGGGATCCCGAAACACGTAAGCCTCGCCGCTCCATTCCGCCGCGATTTCCCTGCATAGCAGCTCGAAGGGCAGAAGGAATAATGGCCTATCCTCCGACGAATCCATATCGATAACCAGGAATTGAACCTTGCTGTCGTTCCAATGATTCGTGCGCAGCCGCTTCGCTTGATCGCGCCACAGCCAAGCGTAATCGCTCGTATGTTTAAGCGTCTGCACGATGAGCTGCTCCCTCATCGAGATTAGATTTTGCGAGAGCTGCCATTCCATCTGGTTGCGGTCCGCATGCGCTTGACGTTCCTTATCCAGCTCGCCGATGACTTTCTGCAGCGAGTCCGCTAATTCCCTGCGAACGACCGGCTTAAGCAAATAATCTTTGACGTTGCTGCGGACGGCCGCTTTCGCGTACAGGAAATCATCGTAGCCCGACAGCACGATCAGCTTCAGACGGGGATAATGATCCGCGCAAGCTTTCAGAAATTCCACCCCGTCCATGTACGGCATATGCATATCCGTAATGACGATATCGATCGGGTGCTGCTCCAGCGCGCTCATCGCTTCCTGCCCGTTGGACGCTTCGGCGTGAAGGATCAGACCGAGCGCTTCCCAATCGACTTTCATCTCTATCCCCTTGCGGATTTCCGGTTCGTCGTCCACGATCATCACTTTATACGGCTTCATCGGCTTCTCCTTTTCTAGGCATGGAAATCGTGATCGACGTGCCTTGTCCGACTTCGGACAGAATGGAAACGTTAAAGGCATCCCCATAGAACAAAAAGCATCGGGCAAGCACGTTCCTAAGCCCGATCTGATCCCCTTTCGTGTTAAGAACATCGATAAACTGCGACCGGCGGAATTCATCGAACATTCTTTCCACCATTCCTGGCGGCATGCCGACTCCGTTGTCTTCGACCCGCAAATGCAATGTTTCGTCTGCCATCCAGCCTTGAATTCGAATAACGGCGGAATCTTTATTGCGAAGACTGTACTTAACCGCGTTCTCGACGATAGGCTGAAGGATGAATTTCAAGATGCGGCAGTCTCTCATCCCCGGGTCGATGTCCATGCTAATTTGCAGCCTGTCGGAAAATCGGATCCGAAGGATGGAGACATAACGCTCGATATATAACAATTCTTCGTCCACGGATACGAGATCATTGCGGATATTAAGCGAGAAACGTAACATTTTCCCCAATGACTCAATGACATCGACCGCTTCCATCGCTCGTTTCTGCATCGTCAGACTGCTGATGACATCCAGGGTGTTATAGAGAAAATGAGGGTTGATCTGCATCCGCAACGCTTTGTATTCCGCCCATTGCCTGCGAATGTTCATTTCGAACTCGCTCTGGATGTGCCGTTCAAGCCGCTCGATCATCGTCAGGAAGCTGCTCACGACGAATCCGACCTCCGACTTCGAGCCCGCGGCCGGCAGCACGATCCTCTGGGCTCGGGCAAAGTCGCCCTTCTGCACTTGGCGCATGGCGAGGGAAAGCCGCGACAACGGCTTGACGACGCCCGCCGAGATGACGGTAGCCGCGAATACGGTCGCCGCCAGCAGGATCGCGATAATCGCCAGCATCGTCGTATTCAGATTGTTGAGCTTCCGGTATAGATCCGCTTCCGATATAAGGCCGATCAGAATCCAATCCTGCACCTTCAGCGTACGGTAGAATAGAAAATAATTGCCTTCTGCCGTATGCAGCCGGATCGTTCCGTTGCCTCCCCCGTTTCGGCGGATTTGGCTTAACTGCTCCCTGATCTGATCCGCATGCTTCGGATCGTCCTGGGCGAGAACCGGCTTCCCGTCCCAGTTCACGAGAAGAACGCGCCCCTTCTCCCCTAGGCTGATCTGCTCTAGAGGCTGCCGGATTAAATCGGAACGGAAGTTGACCTTCAAGACGCTCTCCGCTTGCGCCGGATTGTACACCCCGAGAGGAAAAACGAGGCTAATCATCGGAACCTCCGCCATGGAAGCGGGCTGATACGGATCCGTATGCGCGGAAACCCATTGTTCGCCGCGTTGTTTGAAATAGCGGTACCATGCCAACGCCATGAAATTCTGTTCCCGATAAATCTGATCTTGTATGCCGATGGATATTCCGTTCCGATGAAATACCGACACCGACGAGATGACGGAGTAGTTGGCCGTCGTTCGCGTTAGAAACTGCCGCATCTTCAAGTCGGCCAGCATCTTCTCGTCCTTGGACAGCTGGGGATCGGCCTGGGCGGACAGCCAAGCTTGCGTCATCTCGCTATTGAACATCAGATTGGCGAAATCGCCGATCTGCGCCGCGACCGTGTTCACGGAAAACGTATATTGATCCATCGTCTCCGATACGGAGCGATCCGCGAAACTCCCGATAATGTTCTTCGCTTGGCGGGAAATGAACACGTACATGGCAAGAAAAGAAATCACGAGCAGCAAAGCAATGATGAGACTCAATCGATTTCTTAATGAGTAAACGACCCGCATATTCTCGCCTCCCGTCTCCAATATACCATTCCGATGTTTTCGTTTTTATTGGTTTAACGCTTTTCATTAGATCGGGTACGAAAAAAATGAATATTAAAAGAAGGGCAGTCCCTTCGTCATCTTCGATGACGATTGGGACTGCCCCTCTTTAAGTTCAAATGATCCGTCTTTCTGCGGCTTCGTTACGGCTACGGATTCGGAGAAGGATCCGGACTTGGAGACGGCGTCGTCGACGCGTTCTCGTCCGGCGACGGGCTCTCCGGCGGCGGCGTCTGCGACTCGCTCGGCGTCGGAGATTCGCCCGGAATGACGATCTCGATCGGCGGAGGAGACTCCTCCGGCAAGCCTCCCTCGTCCGGCGGCACGACTTCTCCGTTCCCGTCCGGAGGAGGCGACGAGCCCAATTCCGACAACGTCGACACCGAGACTTGCTCCGAAGGCGCGCTTTCCAGCTTCGTCGAAGCTTGGTAAGCCGTGACGTAATACATATAATTCTTATCCGGTTCGACGCTCATGTCGCCGATCGCGGTTTCCGCGATTTCTTCGAGTTGGGTGAATTCCGCCTGATCTTCCGACTTGCGATAGATCTTGTACGTGATCCCTTCGCCCGCGACGGCCGCCCAAGACAGTTGCACCGTCAGGGAATCCGGCGTGTAGGACGCCGTCAAGCCGGTAACGGCCGGAAGCTGCGATTCTTGCTGTATATCGCTCGGAACCGGGAAGCTCATCTTCTTCACGCCGACGAGCGCTTTGGACATGACCGCGGAGAACATCGCCGCCGCTTGGCCGCTGCTGTTTTTGAGCAAGTGCTCTTTGTCCGTCTTGTCGTAACCGAACCAGACGGCGGCCGTCCATTCCGGCGTATAGCCGACGAACCAGACGTCGCGGTTTTTGCTCGTCTTGTAGCCCGGAATGCCGGCTTGCGTCGTGCCCGTCTTGCCGACGACCGTCCGTCCGCTGATGGCGGCGCGCACGCCCGTACCGCCTTTCTGGACGACGCCTTTCAGCAAGTCGGTCACGTAATAGGCGGTTTTCTCGTCCATGACGCGATTCTTCTTCGGCTCCGCGTATTCGTAGACCGAATTGCCTTCGCTGTCTTCGATGCTTAAGATGCTATGCGGATCTTGCAGTTTGCCGCCGTTCGCGAAGGCGCCGTAAGCGCGAACCATCTCAAGCGGCGTCACGCCGTAAGTCAAGCCGCCGAGCCCGACGGACAAGTTTCGGTCGGCTTTATCGAGCTTGATGCCGAGCTTCTGCGCGAAGTTCAGCCCTTTGGTGATGCCGATCTCGTTCAGCAGCCATACCGCCGACACGTTGCGGGATTCCTTGATCGCCTGGCGCATCGGAATAGGTCCGAGATACGGGACCTTGTTAGAGTTGCTCGGACAATACGTGCCGTTGCCGAAGCATTGCTTCACATCTTGCACGATCGACCACGGGAAGAAGTCTCCCGTCTCGATCGCCGGACCGTAATCGATGATCGGCTTAAAGGAAGATCCCGGCTGCCGCTTCTCGACGACGCGGTTCGTGCCCGACGTCTCGTAATCCCGGCCGCCGACCATGGCGATCAGCGAGCCGTCGTGCTGGTCCATGATGACCATCGCGCCTTGGACGAGACGTTCGTCGGGACTTTTCTCGAACCGGTCCGCATTCGCGAATTCCTTCTCCATCGCCGTCTGGGCTTTCGTGTTGATCGTCGTCTTGATCGTATAACCGGCGCTGCGGAGCTCCTCTTCGCTGAGTCCGGTTTTCTCGATCGCCTCGTCTAGGACGTAATCGACGTAAGTCAAATACTTGGCGCCTTTGCCGGCGTTCGCGGTCGGCTTATACGGCACGGTCGCCGCTTCGGCGCGTTCCGCTTCGGTAATGAGTCCTTGGTCGACCATCAGCTTCAGCACGACGTCGCGGCGGGCCATCGACTTCTCCGGATTGGATACGGGATTATATACGCCCGGCGCTTTCGGAATGCCCGCTAGCGTGGCGATTTGCCAGAGCTTCAGATTGTTCAGATCGGAGACGCCGAAATAATACTTCGCGGCCGTCTTGATTCCGTATTGCCCTTTGCCGAAATAGATCCGGTTCAAATACAGCTCGAGAATTTCTTGCTTGCTCATCTTCTGCTCGAGAGCGAGGGCGATCGAAGCTTCCGTGCCTTTACGGAAAATCGTCTTGTCCGCGTTGAGGAAAATGTTCTTCGCGAGCTGCTGAGTAATCGTGCTCGCTCCTTCGACCGCGCTTCTGGCGATGACGTCCTTTACGAGCGCCCTTCCGATGCCGAACAAGTCTACGCCGCTATGCTCGTAGAAGCGCTTGTCCTCGGTCGCGACGAACGCGTCCTGCAGCTGCTTCGGAATTTCCGCGAAAGGCACGAACTCCCGGTTGCCCTCCGCCACGTATAGTTTGGATACTTGGTTGCCGTCCTTGTCGACGATGATCGAGGCTTGGTCCAAGTTCAATTTATTCATATTCGCGCTCAAGATTCGCTCGCCGTTCAGAATGACGAGCAAGTAGCCGACGACGGCGCACACGACCGCGAACAAGCCGACGAAAAAAATCCATAGAATCGCCCGCTTCTTCCTGCCTTTGCGGGGACCTTTGCCTTTTCCTTTGCCCTTGCCGCCTCCGCTTCCGCTACCGCCTCCTCCGTTGCCGGATCTGCCTCTCGGCTCGGGCGACGCTTGCGAACGATATTCGGACTGACTCATGTCGATCTCCCCTTTTGCTAGCTCATACTCCGTATCTCTCATATCTCTATTAGTGGTTGTTCAACCTTACACTTTAAGTTACCCAACCCGGCCGACTTCCACGATGCCGGCGATTGCCGTCCGCCTCTCGCATAAAGAAAGAACAACCCGGTAAGGGGTTGCTCAATTGCCGGCCTATTGTGTTAGACGCTATTGGCTTGGGAAAAGTTTCGCGGACCGCTTGCGCGTCCGTATTCGGATCAATTGTCGGAGCTGGTCTCCTGTTGCATCAGAGACACGTTGCGTTGCGGCATGAACGTGCTGATCGCGTGTTTGTACACCATTTGCTGACGGCCTTCGCTGTCGATCACGATGGTGAAGTTATCAAACGCGCGAACGACGCCGCGGATCTGAAAACCGTTGGTCAAATAAACGGTGACCGGTATGCTGTCCTTGCGAAGTTGATTCAAGAAGGTATCCTGGATGTTAATGGACTTGTTCATTGGCCGTAAACCCCCATCGCCACAATATTTATGTCCAAATATATTCAATATCGATATGAAACTTTCCTGCTATTATATCACATATCCGTTTGAAAACATCGGAATTTTTTGAGCCGTCCCCGACGTCGACCCATTCGAGCCCCTTCATATGCCGGAACCAACTGAGCTGGCGCTTCGCGAAATGCCTCGTGTCCCGCTTCAGCAACCGCACCGCTTCATCGTAGTCGGTCTCCCCCGCCAAGTAGGCGGCGATCTCCTTGTAGCCGAGTCCTCTCATGGCGACGGCCTCGCGAGGAACCCCATCTCGCAGCAGCGAGGACACTTCCTCGACGAGTCCCTCTTCGAGCATGCCGTCGACGCGGGCGTCGATTCTGCGGTACAACTCCTCGCGGTCCATCGTCAAGCCGATGATACAGAGCCGGTAAGGCGACGCCTTGTCGTCTCCGCGGCTTTGATCCTGGGAATCGGACAGCGGAATGCCGGTGAGGCGGAACACCTCGAGCGCTCGGATGATGCGCCCTTCGTCGTTCGGATGAAGCTTCGCGGCGGTTACCGGATCGACGGCGTTCAGCCGGTCGTGAAGCGCCTGCGCGCCTTCGGATTGGGCGAACGCCCTCATCTCCTCCCGGAACCTCTCGTCCGAGCCGATGTCCTGGAAACGGAATCCGTAGCAGACCGATTCCACGTACAGCCCCGTCCCTCCGACGATAAAAGGCAGCTTGCCTCGCCCATGAATGTCGGCGATCGCCTCCCCGCACAGCTGTTGGAATTCCGATACGGAGAACGGATATTCGGGCTCCCTGATATCGATAAGATGATGCGGAACTCCTTCGCGATCGTCCGGAAGTAGCTTCGCCGTTCCGATATCCATCCTTTTGTATACCTGCATCGAGTCGCCGCTGATTACTTCCGCGTTCAGCGCCTTCGCGAGCTTCAAGCTCAGCGCCGTCTTGCCGACGGCCGTCGGTCCGACGAGCACGAGCAGCGGCGGCCGCCCGTCTACATCGACTTCTTGGTTCCAATTAGTCAACATCGATCACTCCGTAAGCGACCGAGGATGCGGACAACCGAGCGGGGCGGAAGCCCAACCGCTCGAATTGACCGCTCGCCCGGTGATCTTTAAGCACGACTTTCTTGCGGGCGATCCGCGTCGCATGGCGGACGGTTTCCGGATCGAGAGCGTCGTGCCGCGCCCTTGCCCTTAGCGGCTCGAGTCCGCTGGAAGATCGTACCGCGCGTTCGAACATCGGGTCGAAATAAACGACGTCCGCGCTCTTGTCCGGCATGGCGGGAAGCAGCTCTTGATACGGCCCGCGACGGGTATCGATCGTTCTCATCGCCGCGTCGACTTGCGCGATGCCGGACTCGTAAGCGCGCAGCCCTTCCCGTACGAGCGCGTGCACGACGGGCGAAGCTTCCAGCGCGACGACTCGGCCTGCCGGACCGGCTGCGTAACTGAACACGAGGGCGTCCGCGCACAAGCCGGCCGTGCAATCGACGACTTCGTCACCCTCCGAGACGCCCGATACGTCGAGCAGCGTGTCGTTCCCGCCCGTCAGAAGACGTTTCAAGCGAACGAGCGCCATGCTCGGATGGTAGAAAAACGGCGGAATGCCTTCTTGCAGCAGACGGATATCGCGAGGCCCGACGATCAGAATCTCGTCGTCTCGTTCTTTGGCGACGATCGCGTTGATCGTGCGGCCCGAGCGGACGACGTAGCGCCCTTCCAGCTCCGCGGCCAATTCTATCGCCTTCCGACTCGTAGCCTCCGTCGGTTTATCCGTCGTCGTGACGATCAAGACGTCACCCGCTTGAACATTTTTTCCAATTCGTACGTCGTGAAGCTGATGACGATGGGCCGGCCGTGCGGGCACGTGTACGGCTGCCGGCAGGCGCCGAGACGCTCCAGCAGCTTCTCCCCGGCTTCGCGCGTCTGCGATTGGTTCGCTTTGATCGAAGCCTTGCAGGAGCACATGATGGCGGCCTTCTCGCGCAGCGCCCGCAGATCGACGTTGCGCTCTTGGATGATCCATTCGGCCATTTCCCGGACGATCGCCGCCTCGTCTCCCGAAGGGAACCAATGCGGAACCGCCCGGATGATAAAGGTATTGCCTCCGAAATCCTCCAAATATACGCCGGACGCTTCGAAATGGGCCAGCTTGCCTTTCAACGCCGCGCACTCGTCGGGCGCGAATTCGAGCGTGACCGGCAGCAGCAGCTCTTGGCTCGCCTCTTCGGGCCGGCCGAATTTGTCGTAATAATATTCGTAATGAATCCGCTCATGGGCGGCGTGTTGATCGATCAGATACAAGCCGCTCTCGTTCTGGGCGACGATGTAGGTGCCGTGCAATTGGCCGATCCAAGACAATTCGGGGAACGTCGGCGATTGCGGTTTCGTCTCCGGCGCGGCGAACGCGCTTTTCCATACCGCTTCGGGAACGCGCTCCGCGTTCGGTGCGGACGGTCTTTCGGGACTTTGGTAACGCTTGGCCGGCGGACGGTCCGCGGACCGTTCGTAGTCGGACGGCGACTTCGACGCGTATCCCGCCGATGTCGGACGCGCGGATTCGAACGAGCCGGTCTTCGTCTCGTAAGTCGGTCGTCTTTCGAATACGGCTGCATCCGCGCCGTGTGACGCGAACGGCTCGGTTGCAGCTTTTGGCGACGGCGCGCCGGATGACGATGCTCGCGATGACGGCGACGGCGTCGAAGTTTCGCCGACGGGCGTCGATCGGGCGGTTCCGAGCGTTTCGTCGAACGCCGAAAGCACCGCCGCGGCAAGCTCTTCCCGCGCGGATGCCGGATCGGCCGCCTTCCCGTCGGGCGGCAGCTGGAAGCGAATTTGATCCTGTACCCACGTCGGCGCCGCTTTCGGCGCGCGTACGGACGCTCCCGAAGGAATATAGGCTTCGGACCCCAACGCTTGCTTCGCCGCCGCTTCTATAAAGCCGCGAAGCTCCGCTTCCTTGCTGAACCGCACTTCCAGCTTCGCCGGATGAACGTTCACGTCGACGAGCGTCGGATGCATGTTCAGATTCAGCACGGCGAGCGGATAACGATGAAGCGGCAGCAGCGTATGGTAAGCCTGCAGCAACGGCTGCACGACCGCTTGGCTTCTCACGTAACGCCCGTTAACGAGCACCGTGACGGCGTTGCGGTTCGCCCTCGTCTCTACCGGAAGCGCGGTCAACCCGGTAAGCGTGTAATCCGGATTGTCCGCTTTCACCTCGACCATCGCTTTCGCGGACGACGTGCCGTAAATCGCGGCGACGACTTGCTTCAAGTCGCCGTTGCCCGGCGTCCGGAGCAGTTGATTCCCGTTATGCGAGAACGAGAACGCGATGTCGGGGCGGGCGAGCGCTTGGCGATAGACGACGTCGGACAGGTGGCCGAGCTCCGTTTGGATCGTTTTCATGTATTTCAGACGGGCAGGCGTGTTGTAAAACAAATCTTTCACGACCATTTCCGTTCCTTTGGGCGCGTTCGTCTCCCGGTCGGCCGTGACGGTGCCCCCTTCGATCTCGAGCAACCGTCCGAGACCGCCGGCGTCCGTCGCGCTGACGCACTTCACTTTGGAGACGGCGGCGATACTCGGCAGCGCCTCTCCGCGGAAGCCGAGCGTCGTAATCCGGAAGAGATCTTTGTCCGACGCGATTTTGCTCGTGGCGTGACGCTGGAAGGCGACGAGCATGTCGTCCGGCTGGATGCCCGCGCCGTCGTCGGCGATGCGAAGCAATTGCAGGCCGCCTTCCTCGGCGGTCACGTCGATGCGGGACGCGCCGGCGTCGACGGCGTTCTCGATCAGCTCCTTCAGTACCGAAGCCGGACGTTCGACGACTTCGCCGGCGGCGATCTGGTTCGCCAGATGCTCGTCGAGCGGACGAATGATTCCCATCGGTGCTCACTCCTTTTCCCCTTAGCGTCGTTGATTGATTATTGTAAATTCGCGGAGAGCTTCAGCGTCTCTCCCGATACCGAGTAAGCGAACCCGGCGAACGTCTTGGCGATCAAGCCGACGTCGACGTTCGATCTGCCGTCTTTCACGATCATGCGGACGTCGTTCGTCTTGAGAGACAATTGCGACGCGCCTTTCGTCAGCTTGACGGCATGCGCTTGCGAATCGTAAGAGACGTTCGCGCCGACGAGCGCGGCCGCGAGCCTCGTGTCGACGTACCAGGTCTTCTTGTTCCATATCGCCGCGTTCGGCTCGGCCATCGTCAACCCGTTCATCGTCGCGATACCGCGTTCGAGAGTGAGTTCGATGCCCATGCCTCCCGCCAGACGGTAAGCGTCGACGAGCTGTTCGGCCATGCCTTTTGCGTAGACGTCGGGAATGAGTCCGGTTTTGTCCACCTTGCGCCCCGTCGGCGTGAGATACTCCTGTACCGTCACCTTCAGCACGCCGCCGCTCTTCACCGGAATGAGAGACTGGACGACGCCTTTGCCGTACGTTTTCGTTCCGACGAGCTTCGCGACCCCGTAATCCTGCAGCGCTCCCGACAGTAGCTCCGAAGCGCTCGCGGAATTCCCGTTCACGAGCACGACGACGGTATACGGTTTCTTCGTTCCGAGCAACTCGATCGGACGGTCGGTGCCGTCCCGGTCCATCATGTGCGCGAGCACGCCTTTATCGATGAACAGCGACGCGATCGCTTGGGCGGCGTCCACGTACCCCCCGCCGTTATTGCGCAAGTCGAGCACGAGCGAAGTCAACCCTTGAGTCTCGAGCTGCTCGAGTTGCCGCTTCACCTCGCTGCCCGAGTCCGACGTGAATCCGGAGAGCGCCAAGTAACCGATGCCCGGAGACAACAGCTTCGCCGTCACGACGGGCAGGTGGACTTCCTTGCGTTCGATCGAGAAAGTAATCGCCTTGCCGCCTCGCGTGAATTGCAGCTGCACGGTCGTACCCGCTTCGCCCCGAAGCTGCTTCTGGACCTGCTCGACCGTTTTGCCTTTCAACGATTGGCCATCCGCTCCCGCGATGACGTCGCCTGGCAACACGCCGGCTGCTTCCGCCGGGCTGCCCGGAACGACGCTTTCCACGAGTACAGCGTCTTTCCCTTGGCTCATGACGATGCCGACGCCGACGAACTTCTGATCGAGCGAGGACGCGAACGCGTTCCAATCGTCGTCGTCGAAATATTGCGTATAAGGATCGTGCAACGCTTCGACCATCTTGTCGATCTCGTCGGCGGCGAGCAGCCCGTCGTCCGGTTTGCTGATGTGGTATTGTTCGAGAAGCTCCCTGACTTCCTGCACTTGCTGGGCGCTCGCCGCGAAGGCGGGCGTGCCGACCGTCAAGAGCGCGAAAGACAGCGATAGCGTTATCGCGATTCGAAGGTTTCGTAGTTTCCGTAACCGGTTCATGCGTGTTCCCCGCTTTCGTTCAGTAAGTTACGGGCGTCGTTTAACCATTCCAGCGCCTGCATCGGCGTCATTCTCATGACGTCCAGCTTGCGTAATTTGTCCAGCACCTTGTCTGAAGACGGCAATCTCGCCGGTTTCGCCGGCGCCGGCGCTTCTCCGAAGAGCGAGAGCTGTACGATGCCCGCGGCCGTCGGGGTCACCGTAACCTTCTCCGATTCGTCCTGCTCCGGAGCAACAGCCGTCACGGTCGTAGGTGCCGTCGCAAGACCCAATGCCGCCGCCGTTTCCTTGACCATGTCACCGGCCAATGCGGGCTTGCCGCCGACATGCGCGGGCTCGCTCAGCAGCGAGTATGCCCTTGATACGATCGTGCCCGGCAACCCGGCGAGCTGCGCGCAATAGATGCCGTAGCTCGAATCGGCCGCTCCCGGCACGAGCTTGCGCAGGAAGGTGACGCCGTCCGCGCTTTCTTTAACGGCCATGCAACCGTTCTTTAACCCCGTTAACGATTGCTCCAGATGAGCCAGCTCGTGGAAATGGGTAGAGACGAGAGCTTTGCAGCCGATATGGTCGTGGACGTATTCGATGACCGCTTGCGCGATGGCCATCCCCTCGTCCGTCGAAGTGCCCCTGCCCAGCTCGTCGATAATGATCAAGCTGCTCTTCGTCGCCTGCTCGGTCATCACTTGGATGTCCTTCATCTCGACCATGAACGTGCTCTGGCCGCCGACGAGATCGTCCGCCGCGCCGATCCGAGTGAAGATGCGATCCACGAAAGGCAACACCGCCCGCTTGGCAGGCACGAAACAACCGATTTGAGCCATCAGGCAGATGACGGCGACTTGTCTCATGTACGTGCTTTTGCCCGCCATGTTCGGCCCCGTGATCAGCAAGATGGAACCGTCGATAGCCGTCAGCGAAGTTTCGTTCGCGATGAACACGCCGTTCTCGTTGACGGACTCCACGACCGGATGGCGGCCTTCCTCGACGATCAAGTCGTAACCGTCGCCCTCGGTCCAGCGCGGACGCGTATAACGGCGATCCGCGCTCGCTTCCGCGAACGATTGCAGCACGTCCAGCTCGGATACGCCTGCGGCGAGCCGCTGCAGCCTGTCCATCTGGGCGGCGATTCCGTCGCGGAGCTCGACGAACCGTTCGTATTCGAGGTCGAACATGCGGTCTTCCGCTTCGAGAATGAGCGCTTCCTTCTCCTTCAGCTCCGGCGTGACGAAACGCTCGGCGTTCGCCAGCGTCTGCTTCCTCTCGTAGCGGCCCTCGGGCAAGCTCGTCAAGTTGGAGCGCGTCACTTCCAAATAATAGCCGAAAACTTTGTTGAAGCCGATCTTCAGCGACTTGATGCCCGTCGCTTCGCGCTCCTGGCGCTCGAGCTCGGCGATCCACTGCTTGCCGTTCTGGCTCGCTTCCCGGAGCTCGTCCAGCTTCGCGTCGAAGCCCGGGCGGATGATGCCGCCTTCGCGGAGCGAGACGGGCGGTTCGTCGGCGATCGCCCGTTCGATGGCGTCCGCGATATCCTCGCAGGCATCCATCCGCTCCGCAAGCGCGGCGAGCGGCGTCTCTCCGAAACTATCGCAGATCGCTTGCACGGAAGGAATGCGCCTTAGCGAATTACGCAAGCTCAGCATGTCTCGCGCGTTGGCCGTGCCATACGCGATTCTACCGGCCAGTCGCTCCAAGTCGTATACTTCGCCTAATTCGTCGCGAAGCTCGCTCCGCTTGATCCAGTCGCTATGCAGCGCTTCTACCGCGTCGAGCCTGCGATCGGCTTCCGCGCGGTCGAGCAGCGGCTGGTCGATCCATCTCTTGAGCAAGCGGGCGCCCATCGCGGTCCGCGTACGGTCCAGCAAGGAAAGCAAAGAGCCTTTGCGGGAACGGTCGCGAACCGTCTCCGTTAATTCCAGGTTGCGTCTCGTGAACGCGTCGAGGGACATATACGATTCGGAGTCGTACGCCTTGACGGCGCGCACGTGGGCGAGCGACCTCTTCTGCGTCTCTTCCAGGTAAGCGAGAAGTCTCGCGACGGCCGCTTGGCGCGACGCGTCGTGCTCGGACCAGCGCTCTTCCGGGAACTGCGCGGCAAGCCGCGTCGGGTCGGCTTCCGCCCGCACCGTCGTCACGATCGTTCTTCCCGTCTTGCACGCTTCGTTATGTATGGCCGCGATCGCCGCTTCGTCGCCGATCGCTTCGGCGGGCTTGTACACGTTCAGCACGTTGCCGATCGCTTCCTCGGAAGCCGAGAACGACGTCACGTATAGTTCTCCGGTCGTCAAGTCACAAGCCGCGACGCCGAATCTGCCTCCAAGCAGCGTCGCCCCGAGGATGAAGTTGTTCGACGCTTCTCCGAGCATTTTCGCATCCATGACCGTTCCGGGAGTCACGATGCGGACGATTTCGCGCCGGACCATGCCTTTCGTCGCGGCCGGGTCTTCCATCTGCTCGCAGACGGCTACTTTATACCCTTTATCGATCAATCTAGCGATGTAACCTTCCGCCGCGTGGTGGGGCACGCCGCACATCGGCACGCGTTCGTCCCCGCCCGCGCCTCGCCCGGTCAGCGTAATTTCGAGCTCCCGGGATGCGGTAATCGCGTCTTCGAAAAACATTTCATAGAAATCGCCTAAACGAAAAAACAGTAGAGCGTCGGGCGCCGTCGCCTTAACGGACAAATATTGTTCCATCATGGGGGTATAGCCGGCCATGGTCTTCCTCCTGGTCACGCGAAAGATGTGGAATGATCAATAATTCATTATAGCAAATCTGCGTGACGCACGGACACCCGAGGGGAAAAACACTGCTCCGTGCCTATCCGTTCGAACGAATGGTCGAGATTCCGTGCGAGCGTTTGCCCGATTACGTTGATTTCTAATCGAATCTGCAGCCGACTGACGGGGTTCGTTCTTGCAGTCAGGTTTCACCTGACTACAGATGTCCCGTCAGTTGTTTTAGTACCTGCAGTCAGGTTTCACCTGACTACAGCCATTCCGTCAGCTGTTTTAGTACCTGCAGTCAGGTTTCACCTGACTACAGCAATCCCGTCAGCTGCTTTAGTATCTGCAGTCAGGTTTCACCTGACTACAGCCATTCCGTCAGCTGCTTTAGTATCTGCAGTCAGGTTTCACCTGACTACAGCTATCCCGCCGCCCGTTTTAGTCCCTGCAGTCAGGTTTTACCTGACTACAGCCATCCCCCCCGCCGGTTTTTGTTCCTGCAGTCAGGTTTTACCTGACTACAGCCATACCGTCGGTCGTTTTCGTTCCTGCAGTCAGGTTTCACCTGACTAAAAAGCGTCCCACCTGCCACCGCCGCGTCACCACCGCACCTTCGCAAGCCTGTCCGTCCGCCGAAGACGGTCCAGATCGCCCGCGCCGATGCCGAACATCGCCGCCCGCAGTTCGAACGCGATGCGGTCGAACGTTCGCTCCAGCTCCTCGTCCGTGCCGAGAGCCGGCGCCAGCAACGTCCGCCCGTAAGAGACGACGTTCGCTCCGAGCGCGATCGCTTTGGCCGCGTCGACGCCGTTATGCATGCCGCCGCTTGCGACGATCGTCGTCCCGGGAACGGCCGCCCGAACGCCGACGACGCATTCCGCGGTCGGAATGCCCCAGTCGAGGAACGCATGCGCCGCTTCCCGTCTCACGGGATCGGCCGAACGGTATTTCTCGACCTCGATCCAGGACGTGCCGCCCGCCCCCGCGACGTCGACGAATGAGACGCCCGCGTCCGTCAGCCTGCGGGCTGTCGCCCCGTCGATGCCGAAGCCGACTTCCTTGACGCCGACCGGGAACTCCGCGTCCCGGCACAGCCGCTCAATCCGCCGCAGAAGCCCCGAGAAATCGACGTCCCCTTCGTCTTGGAATAGCTCCTGCATCCCATTCAGATGAAGCACGAGACCGTCGGCTTCCGCGAGCGCCATCGCTTGGCGACATTCGTCCGCGCCGAAGCCGGCGTTCAATTGTGCCGCTCCCAAGTTCGCGAGGAGCGGAATGCCGGGCGCAAAGCGGCGCACCCGGAAAGAAGCCGCCCGCTCGGGCTGCTCGATCGCCGCTCGCAGCGAGCCTAATCCCATGGACCAGCCTTTCCGTTCGGCCATCTCCGCCAAACGGACGTTAATGCGTCCGGCCTCGTCGGTGCCTCCCGTCATCGAGCTGATCATGAAGGGCGTCTTCGTCCGCTTGCCGAGAAACGCCGCCCCGATGTCGATCGCTCGGAAATCGAGCTCCGGCAACGCCGAATGAACGAAGCGATAACGATCGAAGCCGGTCCCTTCCCCTCTACCCTCGACGTCCTCGTTCAAGCAAATGTCGATATGCTGATTTTTCCTCTCTCCGATGTCCAACGCCCTTCGTGCGGGTCGCCCTTCTTCGCTCATCCGTCTTTCCTCCGGTTCAAGTTGTCCCCTAGCACTTCGGCTAGGTTGCCAACCGCCGTCGACGTTCATCCGCGAACGCGAAAAGTCCTCCCGCGCCACTACGCGGAAGGACTATCTATTACATGATCGGAATTCGCCACTTACGACGAAAATCCGCCGATTCGTCCCATCGACGGTCGCCCGCGATGGAAGCGAACAAATAGTCGACCGGTTCCCTGTAACGGTCGTAACCGGCAGTCTGCCGTATGAGTCCGTATATCCTATCCGACGCCTCGAGCAATACTGCCCGGTCGTCCGAATAGAACGCCTCCCTGTACCGCTCCTCGTCGAGCGGACGCCAGGCCGCGAGCTCCCGCGAATGCTCCGCCGCGATCTTCGCCAAGGCGAACGCGCCGAGCGCCAGCCTCGGCGAGACGAGCCAGCTCGGCGGCGTGCGGAATTCGAAGCCGCCGTGGGGTTGGCGGCGCACGTCGCCAAGCGCGCCGTAGCGCGGACGGCGCTTGGCGGCCGACGGCGGCTCTAGCAACCGCAGCGGCAACGCGACGGCGTTGTCTAGGGCGCGCAATCGCTCGCCCGTCAGCGCGACGCCGCTTAAGTGGACGTGGCCGCCGAGCGGCAACCCCGGGACGGGCATCGCGCCCGCCCGCCACGTCAACGCTGCGCCCGCAGTCTTCTCCGCCGCCGCGACGAGCAATCTTCGCACGTCCGAAGCCAGACGCGACGGCTCCGTCGTCGGCCTCGGTCGAAGCTCGACGAGCGGCCAGCGTTTCTCCCCGCGTACGCGTACCGAGTCGCAGCCGGCATCCGCTTCCGGCTTGAAATACCTCGACGCCGGCACGACCCTTCCGTCTTCGGAGAGAAGAACGAATTCGGGATCGGCGCCGAGCTTAGCTACCGGCCGGCGAAAGGCTTCCGCCGCCCACGCCGAAGCGAATTCGTTCACCAGCTCCTTCAACCGAAATTGTCCTCCCGGAGACAACCTCGGCATAACCGGCCGCACGGCGGCGACGTACAGTTTGCCTTGGTCGGTGACGCGGGCTTCGACTTGTCCGAAATCAAGACCTAGCGCGTACAACGCCCTGGCCGCAAGCTTCTCCGCCGGCTTCCAAAGAGCATGCTCGCGATGCAAACAGATGGGATCGACTTGCCCCCTCTTATATTTAACGTCGTTAATCGAAGGGGAATGCCATCCGAGTCTCGCGATCTCGACGGCGTCGAACCCCCATACGGATACGCTTAGCCGGGTAATCCCGACATCGCCGGGGCGTTTCTCGCCGATGATCGCCGGCACGCCTTCCCTGCGTAGCCGCCTTTGCAGTTCCCCGTCAGGAAGGGCGGCCGTTTCCTTCGCCTTCGCGTTCATGAGCCAAGGGGATATCGTCAAAGACGTCATAGCCGACTTATCCGATAACAATAAAGTCGGCGCGCTCCCGACCGGAACGACGCAATCGTTCGGCCCCGCCGCTCCGGGACCGGACGGTTCGTCCAGCATCGGCAAGCCCGCGAGAGCCCACGGCGACCCGCCGTCAAGCGCTCCCGCCTTTGAACCCGCTCCGGCAACATGCGATGCCCTTAATCCCGCAACCACTTTACCGCCCGCCGCGTTCGCTCCCGCTCCGGCTCCGACGGGCGACCGAACGTACGCCCACACTTTACCCGACATGCCGGCTATCCTCCGTTTCCCGAACGCAAACACGGGAAGGACCGTCCCGCGTGCGGCGAGTGTACGCCGAAGCCGAATAGCCCTTCCCTATGTTCGCCGCTGCTGCATTCAGGCTTATCCCGTTGTTCCGGCAGGGCACCCGCCCTCGACAATCGTTCCGCTTCTGCATAGACTTAAGTACCGGTCGATGACCGAACCGATCACAAATCGTCTTCCAGTAAATCGGAATCGAGATCTTCGAAATCCCCATCGTCGCCGAGGCTGAAGTCGGCCGACTTGCCGTCGTCGTCGCTGCCGTTAGGATCGACGATAACGCATACTTTCGTTTCCGCAACCATCTCGACGGCGAATTCCCGTTCGACGCGGATGTGTACGGAAGACCCGCCCGATCCGATCGTCGCTTCCACGCAATTGGGCTCCTGCGTCGCATCCGCAGATACCTCTTCCGTGGTCGCGCGATGTTTCGGATCTACATACGACAAGTTTACGAGCTCCACGTAGGAGATCGTCTCTTTGGCGACGTCGGTTTGCGAGTTTTTGTTGTACGAATACCAGATGTTAATATCGTAAGACCCGATTACTTCGATTCCGTCCCCCGATTTCACCGCTTCATACTGATGATTGATGATCCACGCGCCCAGAATGCTGGTCGGGTGGTGCGGCGGCGTTACGGTGTGGGTAATCGTCGAGAACTTACGGCCTTTGCCGCAAACCGCCTTCGTGATGATTTCCCTGCGCTGCAGCCGTTTATCCGCAATAGCCATTTCGGTAGACCTCCTCCATACGATCAAGTCACTTAAAGTCTATGCAGGACATTCGTCTAGAGTGACAAAAATGTATTCGCTCAGCCCGCAACCGTTGCCGGTCACCGTCAAGAACGGTTGCCGGGATAGACTTTACGTTTCATTGTATGATCGCATGGGCAGAAGTTGACTTCCGTTTTTTCCAACGGCTCGCGATGCCCAAATATCTGCGAAGCTCTCTCGATAAATGAAAGAGAGAAGAACGAATTTCGAACTCGTCCCTCGTCGCCGGAAGAGGCATTCCCTTGAAGCCGACTTCGAGTTGTCCGAGCATCCGCTCCGTCTCGCCTTCGTAATAATCCGACTTGACGTCTTCCGTCAGCCGGTCGAACAGCACCGCGATCAGCTCGGCTTGGGGGACGCGGCTCGAGACGAACGCGATCGATTCCATCATGAGCTGGATCGATTCCAATTGCTGGCGCCTCATTTGAAAATAAAGCTGCCAAGGCTCGTCCTGCGGAATGAGACGGTTCTCCCTCGCCCGCTGGGCGACCTCGATGCCTTCTTCGATCGCCATCTCCGCCTCCAGCATTTCCTCGCCTCCCCACACCGTTCCCGGATCGCGCAAGTGCTCGGAGAGCCTACGGAAGATGTCCGAGAAGCTCTCTTCCGTCCTGGCCCGAAGCGCCACGAGCGTCTTGTTCTCCTTCGGCATGTACGCCAAGTTGAACAGCGTCGCCGAGCCTAGGCCGAGAAAAAGCAGCTCGAGCTCCGTCAGCAGCGTGTTTCCCGTCACCTCTCCCGCCGCGAACAGATGGAACACGATGACCGAGCCCGTGATGATGCCGTCCTTCAAGCCTGTCCGCGCCAATATCGGATACGCGAACAGAATATAGAGCGCCAGCACCCAAATATGAAAGCCGATGAATGCGAATAAAGCCGAGGCGAACAGAAGGCCGAACACGGACGCGCCGAAGCGCGCCAGCACGGTGCGAATGCCGCGCCAGCGCGTCGTATCGACGCCCATGATCGCCAGAATGCCTGCGGATAGCGGATTGTCGACGCCGAGCAAATAGGCGGCGTAGATCGCGACGAGCGCCGCGACCGCGGTTTTGATGACTCGGATCCCCATGAACGGCTACGGCTCCTATTCCAGTCGGTAAATCTCCTTGTATTTGTCCTCCAAGTAATCGCACAAGCAAGACGATTGCAACGGCCGTCCGCTGATTCGTTCGATCAGCTCCGACGGCTTCAGCAGCTTGCCGTGGCGGTATACTTGCTCCGTCAGCCATTCCTTCAGCGGCAACAGCTCCCCGTTCGCGATTTGCGCGTCGAGTTCGGGCAGCTTGCTTCGGGCGACGTCCATCATTTGCGCGCCGTACATGTTGCCGAGAGAATACGAAGGGAAGTACCCGAACGCGCCTCCGGACCAGTGAACGTCCTGAAGCACGCCGTGCGCGTTGTCCGGAGGAGTAACGCCGAGCGCTTCCGCGTATTTCCGGTTCCATACTTCCGGCAAGTCTCGCGCGTTCAGATTTTCGTTGAACAGCATTTTCTCGATCTCGTAACGGATCATAATATGAAGGTTATACGTCAATTCGTCCGCTTCGATCCGGATGAGCGAAGGCTCCACGACGTTGATGCCGCGGTAGAAAGCTTCAGGCGTAACGCCGTCGAGCTGTCCCGGGAACAGCGCCGCAAGGTCCGGCAAGTACCGTTGCCAGAAGCCGAGGCTGCGGCCGATCATGTTCTCCCAGAGGCGGGACTGCGATTCGTGGATGCCCATCGACGTGCCGGTGCTGAGCGGCGTGCCGTCGAGCTCGGGGCTTATATTCTGCTCGTACAGCGAGTGACCGCCTTCGTGGATCGTGCCGAACAGCGCGCTCGTCAGATCTTCGGGCAAGTAACGGGTCGTAATGCGGACGTCGCCCGTGCTTAGGCCCGTCGCGAACGGATGAACGCTCTCGTCCAGGCGCCCCGCTTCGAAATCGTAGCCCATTTGCTTCAGGATCAGCTTGCTGAACGCCTTCTGCGCTTCCTTGTCGAACGTCCCGTTCAAGAAAGACGTGTCGGGCTTGTTCGGCGACTTCGCGATCCGTTCGGCGAGCGGCACGAGGCGCTCGCGAAGCTCCCCGAACAACCGGTCCAGCTCCTCCGTCGTCAGTCCGGGCTCGTACATATCGAGCAACGTGTCGTACGGCGTATTTTTCACGCCCCACAGGTCGATGAACTTCCGGTTATAATCGATGATTTTCTCCAAATAAGGCACGAAACCTTCGAAATCGTTCTTTTCCTTCGCTTCTTCCCAAGCGGCTTCCGACTGGGAAGTGAGAACGACATACTCGCGGTACATATCCGGCGGAATGCGGCGGTTGCGGTCGTAATCCTTCGCCGTCTCCTCGACGAGCTTGCGGTCGATCTCGCCGAGAGCGGACGCGTTGTCCGGCGCGCTTAAGTGCGCGAGCAGTTCTCCCATCTCTTCGGAAGTCGACAGCTTGAACGTCTCCGAGGAGAGCGCGCCCACCGCTTGAGAGCGAAGCTCGATGCCTTTGCGCGGCGCCCCCGTTCTCATATCCCAATAAACGAGGCCCAGAATTTCTTCGAATTGCTTGATTTTCCCCGTCAGCTCCCGGAATCGCTCCAGTGGCGTGGCGGACGATTGTTGTTGTTGGCTCAAGAGGACACGACCTTTCCTTTTACTGGACGATTCAGAATGTATAAGTTTCACGCTTATCCATTTCTGAATCGTCTCCGCAAAGCTTCTTCAGCGCCCAGAGGACGCCGAAGGCGTTTTTGCTTTGCTGGATATTGTTATCTTGATCATAACTTCAGTAAAATTTATAATCAACTTGATTGGTTTATTTTCCGATCGGTACGCAACACGAATCGGGGAGGCATGCGGAGCGATGATTCGCATCGAATGGAGCGACGAAGCGATCGGAGAAATCCGGGCAAAATACGGCGAGGACGCGACTGTCTGGAAGCTCGTATCCGACACGGAAGGCTGCGGTTGCGCGATGAACGGCGTTCCCGCGTTATGGGGGATCCGGGCGCCGGCGCAAGGCGAGCTCAAGGCGGAGAGCAACGCGTTCGACGTCTGGTACGAGCAACGTCACGAAGTGTTTTTCGAAGAACGGTTAAGATTGACTTACAGATCCGACACGCGGGCTTTCGCCTTGATCAGCGACTCGCAAATCTACAGCAACCGGCTTCGGCTGGAAGACCGCAGAGCGGCGACCGTCGACGCATAACGCGCAAGGAGGTTAAGAAGGAATCCTATGCCCAACATCGAGGAAATACTGAATCATAATCGCGAATTCGTTAACAATAAAAAGTACGAGAAATACATGACGTCGAGGTTTCCCGAGAAACGCATGGTCATAGTCACGTGCATGGACGCGCGCCTGACCGAACTGCTTCCGAAAGCGATGAACTTGAAAAACGGCGACGCCAAAATCATCAAAAACGCGGGAGCGATCATTACCGCCCCGTTCGGCAACATCATGCGGAGTATCCTGGTCGCACTCTACGAGCTCAACGCGCACGAAGTGCTTATCGTCGGGCACCACGAATGCGGCATGACGGGCATCGATCCGAACGAAGTCGTATCCCACATGAAGGCGCGCGGCATCGCCGACGACGTCATCCATACGTTGCGCCATTCCGGCATCAGCCTCAACCGTTGGTTGACCGGCTTCGACAGCGTCAGGGAAAGCGTCGAGAACAGCGTCGACATCGTCCGCAACCATCCGCTTCTCCCGCCGGGCACGCCCGTTCACGGCCTCATTATCCATCCCGAAACCGGCGAGCTCGAAATGGTCACGGAAGGTAATCGTTATCTGGCGGCCTTGAAGGATTAATCCGATCGCAACAAAAAGAGGCGTTCCGAGACAGTCCCGAGACGCCTCTTTTTGTATTGTTGCGGTCAACCGCGGCCGTTCGCCTTGCGCTCGGCCGATTCCGCTCGCGCGCGAACGACTTCCGTCCGGTCGCGCGTCAGATGACGGTGGATGACGTCCTCGCCGGCTTCCTCGCCGCGGATTCCCCACGAATAGCCGAGCTCCCCGCAACGGTCGATCGCCGCTTGCCGTAACGCCGCATCTACGATCGGAAGCTCGATGTCGGCATACTCGGCGTTCGGCTCGGACCACGCTTGCGCCGCGCTTCGCAGCGCTTCCTTCAACTTCGCGCCGTCCATGCCCAGCTTGCCGAACTGCTCCGCGTCGGCTTCTTGGGCCGCTTTGCCCATCAGCTTCGCGGCGCCTTTCCAATTGCCTCGGCGCGCGTGATACAAGCACACCGCGATCCGAATGAACACGAGCCAGCTACTAAGCTGAGGCGAATCCGGATGTTCCTTCCAATATTCTTCCATGATTTCATGGCATTCGAAATAATCGCGCGAGCCGTAGTATTCCGCGAGATAATCGACGTACGCCTGCGGATATTGCGAGACCGGCAACGTTTCCACTCCCCCAACCTCTTCGCTGTCTTTAGCATACCGTAAAATTTGCTAACCGGCATCCTCCTTCGAAAATGAAACTCCGCGAACCGAACCCCGTATTACCTATCATTCAACACACAAAACCTCACTTCAGAAGGAGTCAAGCACCATGTGGAAAAAAGTATTTCTTGTTCTGAGCCTCGTCGCTTTTACGGTCGTCGTTACCGTTCCGGCGAACAGCGTCGACGCGAAGCCCCGTTCGTTCAGCTCCGGCAAGAAATCGTTCAGCAAAACGCCGGCACAATCGCAAGATAGCGTGAGCAAAAGCTCCACGACCAATACATCCTCCGCTTCGTCTACGGGCGGCACGACGAATAAAGGATTTTTCTCCGGAGGCAGCTTCATGAAGGGCATGATGATCGGGGGATTGGCCGGCCTGATGTTCGGCGGCATGTTCGGCACCGGATTCTTCGGCAACATGATGGGCTTCCTGATCAACGCGCTCGCGCTAGCCGTCCTGATCGCCGTCGCGGTCGCCGCGTTCAACGCGTTCAAGCGCCGCCGCCAGCAGCCGCCGCGCACGCATGACGGCCCGCGCCGCTGGTAACGGACGATGAGACTCGGAATGGATCACATCGTTAACGCCGTCTGCCTGCATCTGGCCGAGAGGTACGAAGTGCCGGTCGAATCCGTCGAGGTCGAGCTCCTCTACGACGAGGAGCAAGGCTTCGGGGCGGAGACGTGGGTGCAAGGCCGCAGCCGTATCCTGGTCGAAGCGAACTTGAAGGAAGCGATCGCCCGATACGTGCTGAGCGAATTCGGAGAACGCGTCTTCCCTTCGCAGATCACGCTCGACGTCGAAGAGGAAATGTGGGCGGACATCGCCAAGTGACGACATAGAGGCTATCCCGAGCGTCGAATGCTTTCGACCCGGGATAGCCTCTTTTCCTATCATATGGTCGCTTTACAACCATCGAGCCAATTGCGTTCTTTCGCGCCGGATGAACTCTTTCCCCTAACTTTATCTTAACTTTGTGCTAACTTCATCTTAATATATCGGCTGTTTTCGAAGCGTTATGAATCGGCTCGAAATAAGAACACATGTTTGATTTCGTTTTTTAGTTATGGTACACTCTTTTCGAAATGTAAATCATATCCAAGGAGCGAATAAGATGCCGATTAACGCCTATTTGAACTTCGAAGGCAACACCCGGGAAGTCGTGCTGTTCTACGCTGAAGTATTCGGCCTCGGGGAACCCCAGCTGATCACTTTCGGTTCAATGCCGGCCCATCCGGATTACCCTCTCCCTCCGGGTACAGAAGATTGGGTCATGCATGCGCGCCTGATGATCGACGGCAGCGCCCTGATGTTTTCCGACGTATTCCCGGGCATGCCTTACAACCCGGGCAACAACTTCACTCTCTCCTATGTCACCAAGGACGAAGATGCGCTCAAGTCGGCTTTCCATAAGCTGAAAGAAGGCGGCACGACCGTCATGGAACTGCAAGAAACGGATTGGAGCAAATGCTACGGCCAAGTGACGGACAAATTCGGCATCGGCTGGCAATTCAATCTCGCGGGCGAACAAGACTAACTATGCTTCGCCGCGCACGCGCATGAAGCACCTTATGAATAGAGAAGCCCCGTGCCGCAAATCGCGGTCCGGGGCTTCTATCATTTATTCGGCGTTCGGATTCGATACGGTACCGACGAACAGGATCACGCCCGTCTCCCTGTCGACGATGCCGACGACGAACGGCCGGTCGACGGACATGCGGAACGGCTCTTCCGGCGGAGGGGAAGCGGCTCCCACCTCCACCTCGACGATCGTCGCCGCGGACGCGCTAACGCCGTCTTCGTTCATTTCGAACGAGGAGAAATGCTCGACGTTACTGATGAACAAAGTCTGCGGTTCGTCGTTAATGCCCGGGAAGCTAGCATTTAAGGGATCGAAGGCCGTCTCCATGCCCATCGCCTTCAGCTCTTCGTTCAAGTTCGCGGAGTAAGCGAATTGCGTCTTCGGCAGTTCGATCGTTCCGCGTCGCGATTCGAGCTTGCCGGTCAATATCTTAGGATCCGCCGCGAGCTTGGCCTGAAGCTTCGCGAGCGCATCTTCCGCTTTGTCGGGCAAGACGACGGCCAAGTACGCGCTATCCTTCTTTCCGATCGGCAAGCGAATCGTTTCGTATCCATCTAGCTTCGCGTATTCGTATAGGCCGCCTTGCGTCATCATCTGCACGAAGAAATCTTCCTCCGACGGAAACCCGGTCGGGTGAAATCTCGCCCGGTTCGTAACCGCCGCGTTGAACGGCGACGTCCAAGCGCCGTCGAAGTCTATCGCGTTCAGTACGTATAACGCCGAATTCGGATCGATGCGGTCGATCACCTTCTTGATTGCGCCGTCCGTGCGCTTCGCCGCCCAATCGTTCATCCTCTTCGCCGCGGAATCGTCTTCCGCATCGTATGCGAAAGTCTCCGCGGCGTAATCGGACACGCTTCCGCTGATGAAACCGGGATTGAACATCTTATGACCGGCCATCCATAACGAACTCGCGAACGTCATGATGACATCGTCGTCGTTCGGGTGACGCAATAGGTCTAGCAGGACACGATAACCGCTTCCGATATGATCATTGGTCATTCCTTCCAGCCCGAGCGCCTTACTCATCCCGGCATCCGTCTCGCCCGCGGCCCCGCGCGCGACGAGCGCGAGCGCGGCGGATACGCTCAGCGGGGACATGAAGACGTTCCCATCCGACTCCTTAGCCTCTGTCAATCGACCATAGAGCGACAGGCCGAACCTGTTCGACGCATCGACAACGGCCGGATCGAGCCGGCTTGCCGAATACTGCCGTACGCCCTTCTCCGGCAAAATCGCTCCTTCCTCTCCCCGGCCGCATCCCGCCAATCCGGTCAACGTAAGCCCCGCGAAAGCGACAATGGCAAAGATTCTCGCTTTTTTCACTGCCTAACCCCCGATTTCTCTCGTCTTTTACTCTCAGACGATCGGAGGGAGTCAAATGTTTCCGACTCAACTCAAAAATTCAAAACATACGTTTCTCCGGCGTTCGCCCGGAATTCGCCGCCTTCGCAAGCAACGGCCGTTCCGTTGCAGTCCGTTACGGCGAATACCGCCCCCGCTCCGTAGCGAATCCGGCAAGCTCCGTCATGCGAAGCGGCTAAAGTCGCTTCCTTGAGCGCGCCATTCTCCCATCGCATATCGACGGTATAACCGCCCCGGGCTTTCAACCCGCGAACGGCGCCGTCTTTCCAAGCTTCGGGCAACGCGGGCAGCAGCTCGATGGCGTCCAAGTGGCTTTGAAGCAGCATCTCGGCCATGCCCGCCGCGCCGCCGAAATTGCCGTCGATCTGGAACGGTGGATGCGCGTCGAACAAATTCGGGTAAGTCGACTTGGATAGCAGCGTCCGCAAGTTGGCGTAGGCTTGTTTCGAGTCCTTCAGCCTCGCGAATTGATTGATCAGCCAAGCGCAGCTCCATCCCGTGTGACCGCCGCCGTTCGCGAGCCTTCGGGCCAATGTTGCCGAGGCTGCCCGGAACAGCTCCGGCGTTCCTTCGTGAATCTGGTCGCCGGGATGAAGGCCGTACAAGTGCGAGATGTGCCGGTGTCCCGGTTCCGCCTCCTCATAGTCTTCCAGCCATTCTTGAATCGTTCCGTGCCGGCCGATCCGATAGTCCGGCAATCGCGCAAGCGCGGCCGTCAGCTCGCCGGCGAAGCTTGCGTCGACGCCGAGCTTGCCGGACGCCGCCGCGACGCTTGCGAACAATTCCTTGATGATGGCGAAATCCATCGTAGATCCGACCGTCACGCTGCACGTCTCGCCGTCCTTCGTGAGGAACGCGTTCTCCGGCGACGTGGACGGATTCGTGACGAGCAAGCCGTCCGGCCCTTCCACGAGCCAATCGAGGCAGAACAGAGCCGCCCCTTTCATGATCGGATACGCCCGCTCCTTCAAGAATCGCTCGTCCCGATCGAACAAATAACGGTCCCACAGATGCCGCGCCAACCAAGCGCCGCCGAGCGGCCAGAAAGCCCACATCGCGCTTCCCCCCGTCGGCGTCGCCATCCGCCAGACGTCGACGTTATGGTGCGTCGTCCAGCCCCGGCAGCCGTACAGCACGCGCGCCGCCCTGCCGCCGGTATCGCTTAAACCGTCCAACAGGTCGAACAACGGCTCGTGGCATTCGCTTAAGTTGCCGACTTCCGCGAGCCAATAATTCATCTCGGTGTTAATGTTCACCGTATAATCGCTATACCATGGCGGCTGTACGTGCGGGTTCCAGATGCCTTGCAGATTCGCCGGTTGCGTACCCGGTCGGGAGCTCGCCATGAGCAAATAGCGCCCATACTGGAAGAACAGAGCCTCCAGCCCCAAGTCGGCTCCGCCGTTCTTGTAGGCTTCCAATCGCGCGTCGGTCGGCGTCTCCTCCAGATCGGAGCACTCTTCGCCCGCCTCGAGCACTAGATCGACTCGCCCGAACAAAGCGCTATGCTCTTCGGCGTGCCGACGCAACAGTTCCTCGTATCCCAGCTCCGACGCAAGATCGACCCGATTCCGGCAGCGTTCCAAGAAAGCTTCCTCTTCGGGAACCGTCCGGTAGTCGACGAAGCCGGTCTCGATGGCCAAATAGATCGTGAATTCGCGGGCATCCCGGATTTCGAGCCGGCCGTCCCCCAGGCTCAGACGACCGTCCGTCGTCGCGCGAAGGCGAGCCTCGAACGGCATGCCGATGCCTTCCTCGTACAGCACCGGCTCCGGATGGTCGCCTCGGTAATTTTCCGCCACGTGGCTAGGCGCGCGTCCCGTCATCGAAAGGACGGCGCCGTCCGAAGCGACCGTCTCGCATGGAATCGGCGATGTAAAGCCAACGTCGAAGTTCAGCTTCCCCTCTTCCGCGACGTACCGGATAACGATGACTTGATCCGGCACGCTCGCGAAATACTCGCCTCTCACGAGGGCTCCGTCCGAATCCGCGCGGTAACTCGCGGTTGCGACGCCATCCGACAGCGTCAGCTCGCGGCGATAGTCCGATACGCCGTCTTTCGCGACCGAGCCGCCCTCGATCCGCTTCAGCAGCAAGTCGCCGACGGGTACGTACGGCTGGCAATCTTGCCCGACCATCCGCTCTTCGATCAGCCGCTGCGCTTCCGCGTTCTTTCCGTTGAACAGAAGCTCTCGCGACTTCGCCAAATATCTCCTCGCGTCGTAATCGAGCGTGTCTCGCGGAATGCCGGCCCATAGCGTATCCTCGTTCAAGGCGACGCGTTCCGCGTCCGCTCCGCCGAAGACCATGCCCCCGAGCCGTCCGTTACCGATCGGAAGAGCTTCTTCCCATACCGTCGCGGGCTTGTCGTACGAGAGCTTCCATTCCTTCTTGCCGCTTTCTAAGCCCGATTGCTTCCATTGCTCTCCCATAGTCGACCCTCCGTGATAGCAAACAGAGCCCGGATCGCCCGGGCTCTGTCGTTCCTGCTTTAGATTAACACAATCGCGATTATTCGTTCCACAATTTAACGCGTTCGGCTACGAGTTCGCCGCGAAGCTCTTCGGCTTTATGCACGCCCGCTTTTTCGAGCTGAGCGACGTAATCGTCCCAGATCGCGTCGAATTCGGCAGGCTTCGCGAGAATCGCCTTCGGAATCATTTTCCACGTAATGTTCTTCAGCTTCTCGTCGAGCACCGTGACTTCGCTGTCGGTCGGAACCGGAATGTTCCATGCCGCGCCCCACGGCTTGATTTTGAACTCGTCTTCTTTCGGGAACAGGTCTTTCCAGATCGTCGCGCCGTAAGCTTTCAGCACTTCTTTCTCTACGTCGCTGTAGTCCGTCGTCAATTGCTCGGGATTCTTCAGCGTGTAGTAGTTGTCCGTCGGATCCTTCACGCCGTCGCCGTAGTGAGCGCTCAATAAATTATAGAAGCCGATGCCAGATTCTTTCGCAAAGTTCGTGGCGTCGTTGATGCGGCGATCGTTCACTTCGGGAATCATCACGCGTTTGCCGTTCTCGACCGTATAGTGCTTGCCTTCGATACCCCAGTTCAGAAGAACTTGACCTTCGTCGGACGCCAGGTAATCGAGGAATTTAATCGCCGCGACCGGATCCGGATTCGTTTTGGAGATCGAGAGGCCGTTACCTGCCATGAAGCCCGTCGGCCAGAACGACGTGTCTTTGTACGTTTCGTCAAGCGTAACCGGATAGTGGCCGTAAGCGTAATCCATTTTGCCTTCCGCTTTCAGCGCTTTCTCGCCATCCGCGTAATCCCATAGCTGGTCGATCAAGCCGAGCACGCGGCCGGAAGCGACTTTCGCTTTGTATTGGTCGTACTTCTGAACGAAGCTTTCTTTGTCCAGCAAGCCTTCCGCGTTCATGTGGTTGAGCCATCTGAAATATTCTTTCTCCGCGGGACGGAGGAAGTGGTAAGTGACCTTGTTCGTGTCTACATCGATGTTGTATTCGCCATCGTCCGCTCCGCCCGTTGTCGCAAACGCAGGGTTCGTGACGGAGATGTACATGTGCCAGTCGTCGGCGTTCAAGGAGATACCGATGTTTTTGTTTCCTTTGTCATCCGTTGGATGCTTGGCCAGGTATTGTTTAAGAGCGTTTTCAAAATCTTGGACCGTACGCATCTTCGGATAGCCAAGTTCTTTCACGACGCGGTGCTGCAAGCTAAAGCCGCCGCCCGCCTCGAAATAGGTTTGGTTAACGCCGGCATAAGACGGCAGTACGTAAATCGCTTGGTCTTCGTTGCTGTAGCGCAGACGCTTCAATTGGTCGCCGTATACTTTTTTGATGTTCGGGCCGTATTGGTCGATCAGGTCGGTCAAGTCGATGACGGCGCCCGCGTCGACGAATTTGCTGATGCTGTTCTTCGCGCTGATCAAGTCCGGGTATTTGCCACTGGTTGCGATCAGAGCGGATTTCTGACCCGGGTCTCCTACCGCGAATTCCGCGTCGAGCGTAACGCCCGTTTTCTCGGTAATGACTTTGCCCGTCTCGTCCTGCATATTCGCCCAGTTCGGGTTCGGGTCTTCGCTGTAGTAGGAGAACGTAATCGGTTTAACCGCTTCCGGGCTTGCGCTTTCGCTTGCGGAGCTGCTTGGGGTGCTAGCCGCGCCCGATGCGGACGGGCTTGCGTTATTGTTGTTGTTGCCGCAACCCGCCAGCAAACCGGCGAACAGCGTCGAGGCCATCAGAACGACCGGCCATTTTTTCTGAGCTGCCATTTGTGTAACCCTCCTATTTTTTATTGAAACTTATATGCGTATCACGGGTTTCCCCGGCAATACCGATGGTCATTCGGCTAACCGAGAAAGGGAAAGTTACCCTTTCACGGCGCCTAAAGTCATGCCCTGTACGAAATACCGCTGTAGGAACGGGTACACAAGAAGAATCGGAACGGTAACGACGATCGTAATCGCCATTTTGACGGATTCTGGCGATACAGTCGCCATCACTTGCGTCATGTTCGTGTTGCGATAGTCTCCATTATTGCCCGTCGTCGTGCTTTGGAGCACTTTCATCAGCTCGAATTGCAGCGTCGTCAGATGATCGCTCGACGAATTGTACAAGTACGTGTCGAACCAGGCGTTCCATTGCCCGACGGCGAGGAACAGCGCGATCGTCGCAAGCGCCGGCGTCGTCATCGGCAGGATGACGCGCCAGAAGATCGTAAAGTCGTTCGCGCCGTCTATCTTCGCCGATTCCTGAAGCGCGAAAGGAATGCCGTCGATGAACGACCGGATGACGAACACGTTAAAGGCGCTGACGAGCCCCGGCAAGACGTACACCGCGAACGTCCCCATCATATGGAGATCCTTGATGAGCAAGTAAGTCGGTATAATGCCGGCCGATACGTACATCGTGATCGCGAGCGTGTAGGACACGAACTTGCGACCTTGGAAATCGGGCCGGGCCAGCGTAAACGCCAGCATCGACGCGCTAACGAGTCCGAGCAAGGTGCCGACGATCGTTCGCAGCACCGAAATTTTGAAGCCCGTAACGAGCCCGCTGAACGAGAAAATAATCTCGTAGTTCTTAAACGTAAACTCCCTAGGGAATATCGTGATGCCTCCCCTGACGCTGTCCGTCGAATCGTTGAACGATAGGGCGAGCACGTTAAGGAACGGATACAACGTCGCGATGACGACGAGAGTCATGAAGATCGCGAGAAACGAATTGAACGCCTTGTCCGATATTGAAGTTTTACGTCGCAAGCTTGTCGTAGTCATGTTGCTCCTCCTTAAATGACGCTTTCTTTCGTAAATCGCTTGGACAGTCCGTTCGCGACGAACAGCAGAATGAGGCTGACGACGGAATTGAACATGTTTACGGCGGTTCCGAACGAATAACGGCTCATTTCAAGGCCGTATTTGAGCGAGTACAAATCAAGCACCTGCGAGTAATCGAGCACGAGGTTGTTGCCGAGCAGGAATTGTTTCTCGAAGCCGTTATTGACCAGATGGCCGATGGACAGCACGAGCAGGACGACGATCGTCGAACGGATGCCCGGGAGCGTCACGTGCCACATTTGTCTTAGTCTACCCGCTCCGTCGACCTTCGCCGCTTCGTACAGATCGGGCGCGATGCCGGAGATGGCCGCCAAGTAGATGATCGCACTCCAGCCCGTTTCTTTCCACAGGTCGGACACCGTGACGATGCCCCAGAACAAGTGTCCCTTGCCCATGAATTGTATCGGTTCCTGGATAAAGCCGAGTCCTAGCAATATATCGTTGACGACGCCGTTGTCGCTGGACAGCATTCTCGTAATGATGCTCGTCGCTACCGTCCAGGAAACGAAGTGCGGCAAGTACGATATCGTCTGCACGACGCGTTTGAACGCGATGTTCTTCAATTCGTTAAGCAACAGGGCGAAACCGACCGCCACGATAAATCCGGATACGAGCCCCATGATGCTCATCGCCAGCGTATTGCGCAAAGCCTGATAAAACATATCGTCATGGAACATCGTTCTGAACTGTTCGAGCCCGACCCATTTCTGCTGCAGTATCGGCGTGCCGTTCGGCTTGAACTTCTGGAAAGCCATCAGCCAGCCCCATAACGGGTAATAGCTGAATACGAATACCCATGCGATGAACGGGAGCGACATCATGTACAAATATTTGTTGCGGATGAAAGTTGCCCAGAATCGGTTCGCACGCGAACGCTCTTTGGTGACTGGTGAAGCCGTAACCGCCTTCATGGAATCCCTCCTACTTCGTAATCCAATCATATCGGATGGGAGTCGCCTCGGACTACCCGAAGGATTGCACGCAAAATCATATAAAAATCCGCAAAAAAAGCGCCATCCGCCGACGGGCGGACGAGCGCTTGTCTCCGAGTCCTCCGACTACTGCTTCTTATAGCCGCTGGGAGAAGTTCCGACGTACTTGCGGAACTTGATATGGAAGTAATCGACGTTCGCGTAGCCGACCTTCTCGGCGACCTGGTACACCTTCAACCCTTGCTCCAGCAGTTGCTTCGCTTGGTCGATACGCACTTTGTCGACGTACGTGTTGAAATGCTCTCCCGTCATTTGTTTGAATAGCTTGCCCATATAGGCGCTATTGTAGTTGAACAGCTCAGCCAGCTTCTCGAGCTTCAGATTCTCGGCGTAATTGCGGTGGATGAGGTCGATCATCCGTTTGACGAGCGTCTCCGCTCCGCCGCCGTCCGCCTTGCCCGCGAGTCCTTCGGCGATCGCCGATAACCGTTCGATGAGTCCGAGATAACGGGTTTCCTTGTAGATGTCGACGAGTCCCGCCCGCAGCTCCAGGCTATGTTTCTCCGAGCGGTTATGCGTGAGCTTGTCTTGAACCGCGGAGAACAGCTGGACGAACCGGGTTTTGATTTCCTCCTCGGAGCAGCCGAAGCTGACCGTCTCCTCGGCCAGTTCTTGGATATACTGGCGCACCGTATCCGTATTGCCGACCTCTAGCGCCAAGTACAGCGTACCGACCGCGTTCGCGAACAGCTCGTCTAGCTGCTCCGCGTTGTCGGCTTCTCCGCGCTCCGTTTCCGGCCGATCCGCCCGGGATATCGTCCCTTTCTCGAGGAAAAAGCGGTTCTTGATCCGGTCGAGCGCCTTCCGGTACGAGGTGCCGAGCTCTTCCAGTCGCTTCGCTTCCCCGCCGGACACGGCGAACAAATCGATGACGTGCTCGGAGCAGCTATCCCAAATTTCCTTGTACATTTTCCTGCGGTGCTTCTCGTCGCCGAGCGCTCCCTTCAATACGATGCCGACGTACGGCGCCATGCCGAAGGTGACGCCCCGTCCGCGGGCGTCGAACAAGCCGACGAGCTTATGTTTGATCAGCGTCATGAGGGCGGGCACCATCTCGTTGCTCGTCGCGGGCTTCACGAGCACGATCTCGTAGGACTCCCATTCCAGCCGCTCATTCAACTGCGCGAATGAAGCCGGAGGAAGCGTCTCGCCGGACAAATACGATTGGATAAGCACGTCGATTCGGATGTCCGGCCCGCCGGCGGGTCCGGCTTTCGCCGAAGCGGCCGCGTCCATCTCCGCCCGAAGCTTGTCCAGGTAGCCGATCAGCTCGTCTTCGTCGACGGGCTTCAGCAAATAGCCGTCGATGCGATGGGCGATCGCCTGCTTCGCGTATTCGAAATCGGCGTAACCGCTCAGGATCAGAATTCTTATGTCCGTCTCTAGCTCGCGTATCGCTCCGATCAGTTCCAGGCCGGTCATTCCCGGCATTCGGATGTCCGCGATCAGCAGATCCGGGGCGTTCGCTTTGCATTTCTGCAGCGCTTCCTGGCCGTTCGCGGCCGTATCGGCGACCCGGAAGCCTAGCTCCTCCCAAGGAATAAGCGTCCGAAGCCCTTCGCGGATCGTCGGTTCGTCGTCGACGAGCATTACATTATAGTTCATGGGTTTTCCCTCCTAGCGGTATCGTGAACGTTATGTGCGTGCCGGCGCCGGGCTCGCTTCTGAATTCGAGCCCGTGTCGCTCGCCGTAAGTGAGCCGAAGCCGAAGGTGTACGTTGCGCAAGCCGATCCGGTTGTTCTCGTCGTCTTCCGTCTCGTTCAGGGAAGAGACGAGCTTCTCGATCTTTTCAGCCGTCATGCCTTCGCCGTTGTCGAATACGTCGACGCGGATCTGATCGTCTTCCAGCTCCGCCTGCACGTAGACGATGCCGCCCTCCGCCTTGTTCTCGAGTCCGTGGATGACGGCGTTCTCGACGAGCGGCTGTATGATCAGCGGCGGAATGTCGGTATTCTCGGCGCGCGGGTCGATCAGTATCGAATAGTTGAGCCGATCCTCGTAGCGGAATTTCTGAATGTCCAAGTAACAGCGAACGATGTCGATCTCGCTCGCGAGCTTCGTCATTCCCGTCCCGACCTCGAGATTCCTCCGCATCAGTTTGCCCAGTAGACGCACGACTTGGGAAATTTCCTTCTCCCCCTTCAGATGCGCCTTCATCCGAATCGATTCGAGCGCGTTAAACAAAAAGTGGGGATTGATCTGGCTGGCCATCATTTTCAGCTTGATCTCGTTCTGTTTCGATTCCAGCAAGCTTTTCTGCTTGTTCGATTCCTGAACTTCAGCCATCAGTCCGTTAATGCTGGACACCATCGCGTTGAACTGTCTCGACAGTTGCCCGATTTCGTCTTTGCCGTCGATCTTTAGCGAGATGTCCAGATTGCCCGTCGCGACTTTGGAGATATGTTTGCTGAGCCGCAGCATCCGCTTCGACAGTATCGTCGATACGCCGAAGATGAGCAACGTCGCGATGAGCAAGCTCGCCGAAATGATGACGAACGCTAGCACGTTGACGCGGTTCGCGTCCTTCACGATCGTTTCGATGGAAAATACCGAAATAATGCGAAGGCTGTTCATGCTTTCCTGCGGAACGATCGATTCGATGAGCACTCGCGAATCTTTCCCGTCGATCTTCGCTTCGAAGGAGCCGTCCCGCTCCTTGATGACGTTGCGCTGGAAATCGACGTCGGCTAGCGTCTTGCCGAGTCGTCCCGGACGGTTGGCCGCCAGTATCGTGTTGGAGTCGTCTACGATCATCGTCTCGAACGTCTCCTGGCTCAAAATGCTGTCGAGCATATCCATGTTCACGTTAATGACGAGAACGCCGTTCGTCGCCTGTTCCAAGAAACTGACCTTGCGGACAAGACTTAAATATTTGCGGTTGTCCCGCTCGTCCTGCAAGTAATACCACGCCGTCATGCCGTTGGCGCTACCGAGCGCGCGTTGAAACCATAATGAAGCCTCGTCGTCGGGAGAAGGCTGAATGAATTCCCAGTTATTCAGCAGCGTCGGGTTGTCCATATAGAACCGGATGTTCGAGATTTCATTGTATAACCGGCGGTTTTCTTTGAAATCGTTGTATTCTCGGTAAGCTTGGACGACGTCGTACGTCGTCTCGTATCGTCTGTTCGTGACCGTCTCCAGCCTTTCGTCGTTCGCGAGCCGATAGGAGCTGTCGTAAGCGACGTTCATCAGCTCCGCGGTCCGCGCCTTGACGCGCTGGACGTTCGTCGATGTCTGGTCCATCGCGTTGCCGAGCGCCATGTTGCGCAGCTCGTTTGTCAGCAAGACGCCGACGATCAGGACGGGAACGAAGACGACGGCGATGAACGACAGGAACAGCTTCGTCCTCAGCTTTAGGTTGTTCAACGCTCGAAATAGCACGAAGCTTCCTCCTTCATAACCGGCCATCGGGACGGGCCGTCGATCCATCCCTAACATTAATCCTTACGGGCGCCCTTGTAAATGCCCCTTCCGATGCCGCCACATCTAATTGTGAACGTATTTTCACTTCAATAAGCCGGGTATTTCTCGCCGCGGCACCGTGATAAAATCGATTAATCTACGGGTCGGCTTGACGTTCGGCCGCCGAATCCAACACCGGGAGATGATCCTCAGACCATGACATACGAATTCCTATTCCAGAATCCGGCTCTGCCCCTCGCGGAACGCGTCGGCGATCTGGTTTCCAGGTTAACGCTGGACGAGAAAATCAACTTGATGTGCCAATACCAGGACGAAGTGCCCCGACTGGGCATTAAAGCGTACAAGCACGGTACCGAGGCGGCGCACGGCGTCGCCTGGCTCGGCGAGGCGACCGCTTACCCGCAGCCGATCGGCCTCGCCTGCACGTGGGACGCCGGGTTGCTCGAAAGAATCGGCGACGCCATCGGCGAAGAAGCCAGGGCCTTCTATAAGCGCAATCCCGCGATCAACGGCTTGACGCTATGGGCGCCGACCGTCGACATGGAGCGCGATCCGCGTTGGGGAAGGACCGAGGAAGCTTACGGCGAAGATCCGCATTTGGCGGGCAAGCTCGCCGCCGCTCTCGTTCGCGGCTTGCAAGGAGATCACCCGTTCTACTTGAAGGCCGTCGCCTCCTTGAAACACTTCATTGGAAACAACAATGAAATCGATCGCGGCGAATGCTCCGTCAGCATCGATCCGCGCAACATGCGGGAATATTACTTGAAGGCGTTCGAGATTCCGTTCAAGGAAGGCAAAGCCCAGTCGATGATGACGGCCTACAATTCCGTCAACGGCGTTCCCGCCAATCTCAACACCGACGTAAACGACATCGTGAAGAAGGAATGGGGCATGGACGGCTTCGTCGTCAGCGACGCGGGCGACGTGCTCGGAACCGTTAACGACCACAAGTACGTCGATACGTACAAGGAAGCGGTCGCCGGAACGATTAAAGCGGGCATCGACAGCATTACCGACGATCACGACGTGTCCAAGCAAGCGATTCGCGACGCCCTCGCCGAAGGTTTGCTCGGCGAAACCGATCTCGACGTCGCGCTGACGAACGCGTTCCGCGTCCGGTTCCGTCTCGGCGAGTTCGATCCGGATTCGCTTAATCCGTACTCGTCGATCGACGAATCGGCAATCCTTAAGCCCGAACATATCAAGCTTGCTGGCGAGGCCGCCCGCAAAAGCGTCGTCCTGCTCAAGAACGACGGAGCGCTGCCGCTTCGCGCGGATAAGCTGAAGAGCGTCGCGGTCATCGGGCCTCTCGGCGGTAAAGTGTACCGGGATTGGTATAGCGGAACGTTGCCGTACGCCGTCACGCCCCTCGAAGGCATCTCGAAATTGCTGGCGAAGCATGGCGCAGTGGTACGATTCGCCAGCGGCAACGACCACGTGAAATTCAAGCAGGCGAGTACCGGCCGATACGTTGGCTTGTCCTCGGCGGAACGCTCCCCCCTCTTCGCCGACCGAACCGACGCTTCCCAAGCGGAGACGTTCGTCGCTTCGGATTGGGGATGGGACAGCCATACCTTCGTGTCCGCAACGAATAGGCTTTATTTGACGACCGACGACGAGCGCGTGACCGCTTCTTCCGAGCACATCTGGGAATGGTTCACGAAAGAAGTATTCCATGTCCGCTACGGCGCGGACGGACGCTCCGCCCGCTTGTCGACCTGGAACGACCGCCCGGTAACCGTCGATTCGGCGTCCGGCGAATGGCGCGCGATGGATGGCTCTGCCGCCGACGCGGACGCGTTCGACGTTGAGAAAGTCGTCGACGGTCTCGCGGAAGCGGTCGAAGCGGCGCGGAATTCCGAAGTCGCCATCGTCTTCGTGGGCAATCACCCGCTCATTAACGGCAAGGAAACGATCGACCGTCCCGACCTGACGCTCGCCGCTTCGCAGGAGCGTCTGCTTCGCGCGGTACGGGAGGCGAATCCGAACACGATCGCCGTCATCGTCGGCAGTTATCCGTTCGCGGTCAATTGGGCGAACGAGAACGTTCCGGCCATTCTGTACAGCTCCCATGCCGGCCACGAGCTCGGTTCGGCGCTGGCGGACGTCCTGTTCGGCCGGTATAATCCCGCCGGCCGCGTCAACATGACTTGGTACAAGTCCGTCGACCAACTCGGCGCGTTCATGGATTACGACATTATCAAGAGCGGGCGCACGTACCAGTATTTCTCCGGCGAGCCGCTGTATCCGTTCGGCCATGGCCTGTCCTATTCCTCGTTCGCTTACGGCGATCTGAAGGTCGACGCGCATCGGATCTCGGACGGTGATACCGTTCGCGTAAGCTTCCGCGTCCGGAATACGAGCGACGTCGCGGGCGAGGAAGTGGCGCAACTGTATACGCGCGTCGAACGCTCCCGCGTCAAGAGACCGCTGCGCCAATTGCAGGCGTTCCGGCGTCTCCGGTTGGAGCCCGGCCAATCGGCAGAAGTCGTCTTCGAACTGCACGCCTCCGATCTTCGGTTCTGGGACGTCACGCGCGAGCGCTTCTGCCTCGAGAACGGCGAATGCTCGATACTCGTCGGCTCTTCCTCCTCCGACATCCGCTTGACGGGCTCGCTCGCGGTAGCTGGAGAAACGGTACCGCCACGGGATCCTAGCGCGCTCACGCGGGCTGTGAACTTCGACGACTACGACGGCATCGTCATCGGCGATTACGCCGAAGGCGGAGGCTGCGCGCAGCCGGTCTCCCCCGTCGCTTGGCTCCGTTACGGGGACTTCGCTTTCGAGAGCGGCGAATACGCCGTCGAATTGATCGTCTCCGGCAATGAAGAAGGCGCCGTCGACATCCGCTTCGGCGGGCAGAACGGCCGCCTTGCGGCTAGCCTTAGCTTGAACGGCGAATCCGGAACTTGGAGCTCCCGTTCCGGCAACTTGACGATCGGCGATGCCGACCGCGACGTGACGCTCGTCCTCCGCGGCGACGTCCGGCTCGGTTCGTTCCGGTTCGTCCGCCGTCCGTAAGCCGTCAGCGAACCTCCTATCACGCAGAAAGGCCGTGCATGCAGATCCGATTCGATCTGCCTGCGCGGCCTTTGCTTATGTATGGCTTATCGGGAAACCATTTCTGTTAGGCCATTCCCGCTTTCGCGGCGATGACGAATTGCTCGAAAAACGCGTCGTCCTCTTCCAGGCGTTCGTCTACCGTTTGGATCTCTTCCTCGCTTCCGGATTGGGCTCCGAAATTGATCGCGTAGCTCCAATTGTTTCTACCGTTATTGCTTTGGATCGTGACCTCGTACGGCTGTTTATGCCCCTCTACCTCGAACAGGACGATGCCGACGTAGCCCGACTCTTCGTCATGGGTCATATTCGCGCGAGTAATATTGACTTTCATTCGATCACCTCCTCAGAAAAAGATACATTATGTAACTACTATTTGCAACATTTTGTTTATCATTGCCTTCTTTTGCGCTAAAACGCTTCCTTAACCACTTGACACGATACATTATGTATCATAAATTTAATATAAATATTCTAACTAGTGTCAAGGAGTTATTCACTATGAGCATGGGTGAACGGTTGCGCGAACTTCGCCTTCGGCGAAAAATCTCGCAGGAAGAAGTCGCCAAGCATATCGGTATTACGCGCTCGGCTTATAGCCATTATGAAATCAACAACCGACAACCCGTATATGAGACGCTGATCAAGCTCGCCGCGTTTTTCGACGTGTCGCTCGACTACATTATCGGCGGCGCCAATTCGAAGCCGAAGCCGGAGAGCGGCGTATCCGCGGAGTCGCGGGAAATCCTTTCTCTCATTCAGCACATGAGCCAAGATCAAAGGAAGAAATCGTTGCACCTCATTAACGACCTCATACGCCAGGAACAGCATCGTGCCGATTCAGGCGGTTAGCGTAGCCTCGTCGCCCGCCGATCAAGCGGAAAGCGGAACGACGATCCGGAACTCGCTGCCGCCCGCCGGCAGGTTGCATGCCGAAATGCTGCCGCCGTGGAGCTCGACGATTTCCTTCGCGATCGACAAGCCGAGTCCGCTTCCTCCGGAGGAAGAGTGGCGCGACTTGTCTTTCTTGTAGAATCGGTCGAAGATGAAAGGCAGATCTTCGGGGTCGATGCCGGCGCCGTTGTCGGATACGGCCACTTCCATCTCGGAACGGTCCGCGAACGCCTGCATGGCGATTCGGATTTCCCCTCCCGGAGGCGTATGGCGGATCGCGTTGTACAAAATGTTCGCGAAAACGCGGTCCATTCGGCGAATATCCACGAGCACTTTCGCGCCCGGCCTGCCTTCCTCGTCGAGAGAGCTCGCGAGGCCGATTCCTTTTTCCTGCATCTCCAATCCGTACTGCTCCGTTAATCGTTGTATCCATCCGGACAACGGAATATGCTCGAGAGTCAGCTCCACCTTGCGGGCTTCGAGCACCGACAAGTCGAACAAGTCCTGGATGAGCGCATTCAGCCCTTCCACCTTCGCGAGCATCGAACGGATCGTATGGTCCCTCTTCACCGGATCGGAAATGACGTTGTCCTTGAGCGCCTCGAGATAACCTCGAAGCAACGTGATCGGCGTGCGCAGATCGTGGGAAATGTTGCTGACGAGCTGCGTCCGGGACTGCTCCATCCGTTCCAGCTCTCTCTTCGCTTCCTCCAATGTCACGTAGGAGCGTTGAAGCTCCGCCGTTCTCCCTTCGATTTTCTCCTCCAGCGAGTTGTTCCATTCCTTCAGTTCCGCGGACATTCGTTCCGCCCGTTCGTAAGTCGAAGACGATCTTTTGGAAATGATGAACGAATTCAGGATGATCAGGAACAGCAAGCCGAACGGCAGCAGATCGACGGATCGCCACCAACCGTTGTAGAACAGCATGTCGTTCACGATCGTCAGCACGAGGCCCGCTACGCCGACCAGCGTCAACCAGGCTCCTTCCCTGCGCCTTTTCGCGGAGAAGACGAGTGCGACCAGCACGATGCTGCTGAAGAGCAGAATGTACAATTGATAAGCGATCAACCACGAAGTGAACGACAAAGGTTCGGCGACGAACAGAAGCGCAATGAGCGCGGACGCGAGGCCCGTCGACAGCTTGTGCCAATATCTCTTGATTTCGTCCGGATACACGGTCTGGAAGAAGCCGAAGCCCGACCAACCCGCCATGACGAACGACACGTATTCGATCCGCATCGCGCCCGCCCAATCGAGCGGTTCGATCCATTGAACGAGATACCCTTCCCCGATGACGCCCATCCTCACGCTGACGAACAAGCATAACAGGGCGAACATCAGATTCGCCATTTCCTTGCGCCGCATGACGAACAAGCCGAAATGGTAAAAGCCGATCATGAGCAAGCAGCCGAGCACGATCAGTTCCTGGGCCGTTTGCCCCGTTCTCAGCTTCTCGATATGCGCGTAGTCGCCCAGAACGAGCTCCGTCCGGATGCCGCCGCGCCGGTGGTCGTAATTGGCGACGCTAAGCGTCAGCTCCGTCGTCTCGCCTCCGGCGTCGAAGAAGACGGTCGCGGGCTGTTGGTACGGCACGCTCATCTTCTTCGACGCGCCCGTCACTCCCCGCGTCGCGGCGACTTTGCCGTCGATCCTGAGCTCGTACGCGGTCGAGACGTTAGGCACGCGAAGCGCGAGCAGTCCGTCTTGGGGAGCATGCTTAATCGTAAGCCGGTAAGTGCCGAGTCCTTGGTCGTCGAGCCGAACGCCGCTCCCCGTAACGGCCGCTCCCCACGTTCCGGGAACATGGATCGTCGTCTCGGCCGCTGCCTTCGTTCCGGCTTTATCCGCCTTCCCGGACAGCCACTCGAATCGCCATTCCCCGTCCAATGGAACGATTCCGTCCTTCTCCCACGACCAATCCGTCAAGTCGATGACGCCTGCCGAAGCCTCCGGAATGGCTTTGTCCGGTCCCGGCGCGACCGCGCAGCCGCCTATAATGGCGATCAGCAGCATCGCGAATGCCGCCACGCCCATCAAGGATCGTATTCGCATGCGAAAGCTCCGTCCCCCGCGGAAAGCCGCGTCACTAGGGCCCACAGGTGCCCCTCCCCGTCCGTCTGTTCCATCGCCGATCCGTTGCGCCGGCGATAGTATTCGAACGTCATTGTAACGGCGCATTGCTTACACGTCAACGCTTTCGTTATAATAAGGCATCGACAACTTCCGAGTGGGAGGATTAAAATGAAAAGTCCCGAAGCTTCCATTCTCGTCGTCGACGACGAACGCGAGATTACCGAGCTGATATCCCTTTACTTAGAAAAGGAAGGATTCGCCGTCTATACTTCCGACAACGGCGCCGAGGCGTTGCGGATCGCCGATACGCTTATTCCCGATCTGATCGTCCTCGACGTATCCATAGGCAAAATGGACGGCATCGAGCTTTGCCGCACGCTCAGGCAAGGCGCGTGCGCCGACGTGCCGATCGTCTTCCTTAGTTGCAAATCGGAAGACCGCGACATTATCCGCGGCTTGTCCGAAGGCGGCGACGATTACATAACGAAGCCTTTCAGCCCGAGCCAGCTCGTCGCAAGAATCCAAGCGCATCTGCGCAGAAGAAGAACGCGCGAGCGTTCGGCCGAAGATTCCGCGGGCTCTCTGCAATTTCCCGGGCTCGAGATCGATCTTCGAAGGCTCGAAGTCAGGCTGGACAGTGGCGTCGTTCCGCTGTCCGCGAAGGAGTTCGAACTGCTGAGCGTGCTCGCGCGCCAGCCTTATCGCGTGTTTCCGCTGGAGGAACTGTACCGCAGGGTCTGGCATTCCGAAAGCATGGGAGACACCCGCACTCTCATGGTGCATATCAGCAACCTGCGCAAGAAACTGGAAGCGGATCCCGCGCATCCCCAATGGGTGCAGACGGTCCGAGGCTTCGGATACCGGTTCAGCCCGAACAACGGCTGCGAGGAAGCTTCCCCGCCCGCCTCGGGCTGAACGAACGACAACAGACAAAGGAAGAATAGACGACTATGCAGATGGCAACGGATTGGCAAGACTACGAATTGATCGACACGGGCAACGGCGAGAAACTGGAACGCTGGGGCGACGTGATTTTGCGCAGGCCCGATCCCCAGATCATTTGGCCGCTCCGCAACGAGAACGCCGAATGGAAACAAGCCGACGGCCATTATTACAGAAGCGCCAGCGGCGGCGGACAATGGACTTACAAGCGCGCTCTTCCGGAGCGTTGGAACATCTCATACGGTCCGCTGAAGTTCCATATCAAGCCGACCAGCTTTAAGCATACGGGACTGTTCCCCGAACAAGCGGTGAACTGGAGCTGGATGATGAAAAAGATCCGCGAGGCGAACCGCCCGATTCGCGTATTGAATCTGTTCGCTTACACGGGCGGCGCCACCGTCGCCGCGGCGTCGGCAGGAGCGGACGTCTGCCACGTCGATGCCGCGAAAGGCATGGTTCAATGGGCGAAGGAGAACGCGGAGCTGTCCGGACTCGGTTCCGCGCCGATCCGCTACATTACCGACGACGTGTTCAAGTTCGTCCAGCGCGAAGAACGCAGAGGCCGCCAATACGAAGCGATCATCATGGATCCTCCTTCTTACGGCCGCGGCCCTAACGGCGAGATGTGGAAGCTCGAAGAGAATTTGTTTCCGTTCCTCGAGTCGTGCATGTCGATCTTGTCGGACAAGCCTCTCTTCGTTCTCGTCAACTCTTATACGACCGGCTTGTCGCCGACCGTGCTTAGCAACCTGCTCAACCTGTCGTTCCGCAGGAAGTTCGGCGGCACCCTCGATTGCGGCGAGATCGGATTGCCGATCGCGAGAAGCGGCATGACGCTGCCTTGCGGCATCTACGGCCGTTGGGAAAGCGGCAAGTAAACCGATTCGTTCCGAGGAGAGGAATGTATTGATCAGAAGTTCGGTACTGGCTATCGCGATCGGGCTGTCGGCGTTCACGCTGACGGCCTGTTCAGGCGCGGGCGTTAACTCGCCCGCATCCCCTTCCCAGTCCGCGACGAGTTCCGCGGGCGGACTGGGCGGGCAGGGCACGCCCTCCGCTCCGGCGGACAGCGGAGAGTCGGCTTCGCCGACTCCGGAAGGCCCGGCCGTCACGGAAGCCCGGCTCGTCGCGGTCGGCGACATTATGACCCACTCGCCGCAATTGCCCGGCTATTACGATGCGGCGACCGGCAAATACGATTTCTCCTCCTGGTTCGCGCAGGTCAAGCCGATCTTCGCGGAAGGAGACTGGGTCGTCGCCAATCTCGAGACGCCGATCGCCGGCAAAGATCTGAAGTATACCGGCTACCCTCGGTTCAACGCTCCTTACGAGCTCGCCGTAGCGCTGAAGGGCGCCGGCGTGCAATTGGTGTCGACCGCCAACAACCATGCGATGGACCGCGGATTTCCGGGCGTGGAGCGCACGCTCGCGAACGTCCGCAAAGCGGGCCTCGTTCCGTTCGGCACGTCCGCGACCGAAGCGGAGAGCGGCCGGTTCGTCATCGAAGAGCGCAACGGCATCCGCATGGGCTTCGCCGCTTATACGTACAGCACGAACGGTATCCCCGTGCCTCAGAACAAATCGTTCGCCGTCAACTTAATAGAGCCTTCCCGCATCAAAGCGGATATCGCCAAACTGAAAGAAGCCGGCGCCGACGTCGTGACCGTGAGCCTTCATTTCGGCATCGAGTACCAACGGCTGCCGAACGAAGCGCAGACGACTCTCGTCCGGGATCTTGTCGAGGCGGGCGCCGACATCGTTCTCGGCTCGCATACGCACGTCGTCCAGCCATACGACGTCATCGACGTCCCCGCCGGGGAGAGCGCCGACGGAATGCCGCATCGCGGACTCGTCATCTATTCGATGGGCAACTTCATCTCCAACCAAACTGGCAACTGGAAAGACGTAGGCCTGATCTTCGGCGTCACCCTTGTCAAAACCCGTCAAGCGGACGGCACGTTCGCGACGGAATGGAAGAACGTCACGACGGAACCGACATGGGTGCACATCGTCCCCAAAAACAAAAAACGCTATTATACGGTCATCCCGATAGCCCGCGCTCTCGCAAACCGAGACGATCCGACGCTGACGAACGCCGACTACGCCAACATCAAGAAGATGCTGAACAAGATGAACGTCCACCTGCTCAAGCTTCGGCCGAAGGCGGGTTAAGAAAAACCGCGAACATGAAATAAGCCTTCGTCCCATTCGTGGGCCGAAGGCTTATTTCATTGAGAATTTGTCGCTTTGGGCTACTAAATCCGCTCGCTTAGAGCCGCATTTCAGGAATTAGTCGCTTTGGGCGACTAACTCCGCTCGCTTAGAGCCGCATTTCAGGAATTAGTCGCTTTGGGTGACTAACTCCGCTCGCTTAGAGCCGCTTTTCAGGAATTAGTCGCTTTGGGTGACTAACTCCGCTCGCTTAGAGCCGCATTTCAGGAATTAGTCGCTTTGGGCGACTAAATCCGCATGCTCAGAGCCACTTTTCAGGAATTAGGTCGCTTTGGGCGACTAATTCCGCAAGCAGAGTGCCGTTTATCAGGTTGTCATCCGTTCAAACCAAGCAATAACGCCCCAACGGACTCGCACCGTTGGAGAGTTCGTTATGAAACTTTAACTCGCGGAAGATTGAGTGCTTTGCTCTACCGGGTCTGACCCATCTTGCTCTCCGCCGGCCGCAGCCGCTTTCTTATCCGAAGCGGAGACGGCTGGCTGCTCTCTCGTGCCGGCGACTTTGCTGATCAAATACACCAGCAATTGCCGGTTATGGCTCGAGATTTGCTCCAGCGACATGTTCACGATGGCACTTCTAACCGATACGCCCCGTTCGACTTCCGAGCGTCCGAGTTGCGTCATGGTCACCCAGACGATACGGCGATCGCCTTCGTCGCGGTTTCTTTCCACCAAACCGGCTCTCTCCATACGGTCGAGAAGCGTCGTAATGGCCGCAGGCGTCGTTTCCAAATGCGGCAGCAAATCCGACGGTTTCATCGGCTCGTAAGCTTGCAACAACTCCAATACTTCCAGTTGACCCGCGGTTAATTGAGGAGCGAGCTCCGCTTCCATTCGCGCGTTCCAATCCTTCGTGAGCTTCGTCCAGCTTTTCACAAATTCCGCCGCATTATCCATGGGGACGCCCCTTTCCTCCCGAACATTGCCTTCTCTTTTATTATACTCAGGCCCTATGTCGAAAGATAGTTTAATGCGATTAAATATTTACGACATAAATCCGCACGATAACGAACGTGCCGACAATCCCCGACATATACTGGTCACGAAAGATGGGCGAACGCGGAGAATCGCGCGCGGCAAGGAGGGGTAAGTTCATGTCCCAAGCGGATCAAAAAATCAAAATGATCGGTCAGATGGCGCAAGAGGCCGGACTCATAGAAGACCCCCAGTGGCTGGACCGGCTAAACGAACCGGTGCCTCTGTGGGTCGTATTGGATATTTTGCTCAGATGGATCGACCGTGCGGAGACGAACGGCGGGCCTTACGATTAAAAGGAACGTCTCTATCCAAAAGCTGAAAGCGTGCTGAAAGCTGGTTTCGCTGGACTGCGCCGCATTAAGCACGCTGCCAGCGTGCTGCAAGCCGGTTTCGCCGGACTGAGACGCATTTAGCACGCTGGCGGCGTACTACAAGCCGGTTTCACCGGTCTGCGGCGCATTTAGCACGCTGGTAGCGTACTGCAAGCCGCTTTCACCGAACTGCGATGTATTTAGCACGCTGGTAGCGTACTGCAAGCCGCTTTCACCGAACTGCGATGTATTTAGCACGCTGGTAGCGTACTGCAAGCCGCTTTCACCGGACTGCGACGCATTTAGCACGCTGGCGGCGTACTATAAGCCGCTTTCGCCGGGCTACGGCGCATTTAGTACGCTGGTAGCGTACTGCAAACCGGTTTTGCCGGACTGCGGCGGACCGCGAAGGTAAATGGCTTCCTGAGCAACTGGGATATCGGCAAAAGGGGCCAAATGTGTTCCTGAGCAACGGGGATACCGGCGTATGGGACTTCTGAGCGAATGGGATAGCGGCACAAGAAAGCGCCCCCGGGCAGCCGAATCACGGCAACCGGGGGCGCTTATTCGCGCGTTATGGCGTTATTGTTGAGACAACGGCTTGCGGAACGCCTCCGACAGAAGGTCGCCTCGATCGACGGCCGCCATCAGTTTGCCTTGGGATTTGCGGTCGTCGACCGGCGCGTTCTCCGAGGAGAACTCCGATACCGCGCCGCCCGTCGTCAACGCCAGCAGCGAAGCGGCCTCCTTCACGTGGAACACGGCGATCAGCCGCGTTCCGTTCGGGCGTACCCGTTTGCCTTCCTTGAACTCGAACGTCTGGATGCCTTTGCCGCCGCGTCCTTGCTGCGGATAATCGAGCAACAGGGAACGTTTGGCGTAGCCGTAATCGGACAGGACGAGCACTTCCCCTTCGTCTCCCGCGACCGGCAGCGCTCCGGCGACCAAGTCGCCGTCCTTCAGCGTGATGCCTCTTACGCCGCCGGCTACGCGCCCTTGCAAGCTGACTTCGTTCAAGTTGAAGCGGATGCTCATGCCCTGCTCCGTAACGAGCAGTATGTCGTCCGGTTGCTCGCTACGGAAGACGCCGACGATCTCGTCGCCGTCCGCGACTTTGCACGCGGCGATCGCCATGCTTCTGCTCGTCGCGTAATCGACGAGAGGCGTGCGCTTCACTTGGCCGCGACGCGTCACGAACACGAGCGTCGGTCCTCCCGCTTCGCCGCCCTCGACTTCGGAGGCCGAAGCCGCGAAGTCCGCGTTCTTCGCCGGCACGACGCCGACGATGCGATCGTCCTTAGCGAGCGGAAGCACGTTCACGATCGCCGTTCCGGTGTCTTTCCACTTGAACTCCGGAATTTGGTGCACCGGAAGCAAGTAGTAATAGCCCTTCTGCGTGAAAAGCAGCAGCGGATCGAGCGTGTTCAGCCCGAGGCTCCAGCGAATGACGTCGCCTTCCTTCACGCCCGCGCTGCCGAGCTCGCCGCCCGAACGCGTGAACGATAGCAAGCTCGTCCGCTTGATGTAGCCCTCGCGGCTCAAAGTCACAAGAACTTCCTCGGCCGGCACGGTCACCTCGAGATTGACTTTGATCTCTTCCACTTCGCCCTGGATGACCGAGCGGCGGTCGATGCCGTATTTCTCGCGGATTTCCGTCAACTCTTCCTTGATGACGCCCATCAGCTTCTTCGGATTGTCGAGAATCGAACGGTACAGAGCGATTTTCTTAAGCGCTTCCGCATGCTCCTTCTCGAGCGACGTGATCTCGAGATTCGTGAGCCGGTACAATTGCAGCGTCAGGATCGCGTCCGCTTGACGCTCGGAGAAACCGAACTTCGCGACGAGATTGTTTTGCGCGTCGAGACGGTTTTTCGATGCTTTGATCGTCTCGATGACCGCGTCCAGCAAATTCAACGCCTTAACGAGCCCTTCGAGCACATGGGCGCGATCTTCGGCCTTCTCCAAGTCGTATTGCGTGCGATGCGTGACGACTTCCTTCTGGTGGTCGACGTACGCTTCGAGAATCGCCTTGATGCCGAGCTGCCGCGGCGCCTTGTTGACGATAGCGACCATGTTGAAGTTGTAGGCGGTCTGCAGGTCTGTCTTCTTCAGCAAGAAAGCCAAAATGCCTTCGGCGTCCGCGTCCTTCTTCAACTCGACGACGATGCGAAGTCCGTTCCGTCCGCTCTCGTCCCGTACTTCGGCGATGCCCTCGACCTTTTTCTCCATCCGGAGGTTATCGATCGCGTTCACGAGCTTGGACTTGACGATCTGGTAAGGAATTTCGGTAACGACGATTTGCTGCTTGCCGCCTTTCAGTTCCTCGATCGCGGTTTTGGAACGGATATAGATTTTGCCTTTGCCCGTCTCGTAAGCTTCTCGGATCCCGTCGCCGCCCATGATGGTGCCGCCCGTCGGGAAGTCGGGCCCGCGAACGATCTCCATCAGCTCCGGAACAGTAAGCTCCGGCTTGCTCATGAGCGCGACGCAGGCGTCGATGATCTCGCGCAGGTTATGCGTCGGAATTTCCGTCGCGAATCCGGCCGAGATGCCCGACACGCCGTTCACGAGCAAATTCGGGTACCTTGCCGGCAGCACGACGGGTTCCTTCGCCGTATTGTCGAAGTTATCTTTGAAAAGAACGGTTCGTTTCTCGATATCGCGCAACAGTTCCATCGCAATCGTCGACAAACGCGCTTCCGTGTAACGCATCGCCGCCGGAGGATCGTCGTCCATCGAACCCCAGTTGCCGTGGCCGTCGACGAGCATATGCGCCATTTTCCATGGCTGCGCCATGCGGACCATGCCTTCGTAGATCGACGAGTCGCCGTGAGGATGATAGTTGCCCATGACGTCGCCGACCGTCTTCGCGGACTTGCGGTACGGCTTATCCGGCGTGTTTCCGGAATCGTACATCGCGTACAGAATGCGCCGCTGCACCGGCTTTAATCCGTCGCGGACGTCGGGAATGGCGCGGTCTTGAATGATGTATTTGGAATAACGCCCGAAGCGGTCGCCGACGACCTCTTCCAGAAAAGCGGGTAGAAACTGCTCCAGTAGGCTCAAGCGCCTAGCCTCCTATCAACATGCGCCTAACCATCCGGTCGATTGCCCCGGACGGCGCCGCGCTTACTCTTCGATCTCCGTAAAATCGACGTTCTCGATGATCCAACGCTTGCGGGGGTCGATTTTGTCGCCCATGAGCGTCGACACGCGGCGCTCCGCTTTCGCGGCGTCCTCGATCTGCACTTGCAGGAACGTCCGGGTCTCGTAGTTCATCGTCGTTTCCCACAACTGGTCGGGATTCATCTCCCCGAGTCCTTTGTACCGCTGCAGCTCGGCATTTTTGCCGAATTCCTTCATGTAGCTCCCCAGTTGGTCGTCCGTCCACGCGTAACGCACCGTCTCCAGCTTACCCGACTTACGCGTCAGCTTGTAGAGCGGCGGTTGGGCGATGAACACTTTGCCCGCGTCGATAAGAGGCTTCATGTACCGGTAGAAGAACGTCAGCAGCAGCACTTGAATGTGCGCGCCGTCCGTGTCCGCATCGGTCATGATGACGATTTTGGAGTAATTGCACTCTTCGACGTCGAATTCCGAACCGATGCCGGCGCCGATCGCGTTCACGATCGCCTTGTACTCCTCGTTCTTGAGGATGTCGGCAAGCTTCGCTTTCTCCGGGTTCATCGGCTTGCCTTTGAGCGGGAGGATCGCTTGGTATTTGGAATCCCGTCCCTGCTTCGCCGAACCGCCGGCGGAGTCCCCTTCCACGATGAACAGCTCGTTGCGCGAGCTGTCCTTCGATTGCGCCGGCGTGAGCTTGCCGCCGAGGCTCGGGCTTTCGCTGCGTTTCTTGCCGCTGCGGATTTCCTCGCGCGCTTTGCGCGCCGCTTCGCGGGCTCTGGACGCTTGGATCGATTTCTTGATCAGCAGCTGGCCGACTTGCGGATTCTCCTCGAGGAACACGGTCATTTTGTCCGTTACGACCGCATCCACCGCGCTGCGCGCAGAAGCGCTCCCCAGCTGGTCCTTCGTCTGGCCGACGAATTCCACTTCCGACATTTTGATGTTGATGACCGCCATGAGTCCTTCTCGCAGATCGTTGCCCTCGAGGTTTTTGTCTTTCTCCTTGAGCTGGCCGGTTTTGCGGGCGTATTCGTTCATGACGCGCGTGTAAGCCGTCTTGAAGCCCGTCTCGTGCGTGCCGCCGCCGCGCGTCGGAATCGAGTTGACGAACGAAGCCAACGTCTCCGTGTAGCCGTCGTTGTACTGGAGCGCCACTTCGACCTCGATGTCGTCCTTCTCCGCCGTAAAATGGATCACGTCGTGAAGCACGGACTTTTCTTCGTTCAGGAACTGAACGAATTGGCTCGCGCCGCCTTCGTAGTGGAAGGTGTCGGTCTTGCCGTTCCGGTCGTCCTTCACGACCACTTTCAAGCCGGAGTTCAAGAACGCGATTTCTTGCAGCCGTTCGGATACCGTTTCGTAATTCATGCTGACGTGGCCATGGAACACTTTGGGATCCGGTTTAAACGTGATCTTCGAGCCCGTCCGGTTCGTGTTTCCGACGACGTCGAGCCCCATGACGGGTTCTCCGACGCGTTCGACGCCCGCTCCGTCGACCCAAGTCTCGAATCTCATCTTATGTATTTTGCCGTCGCGGTAGATTTCCACTTCCAGCCATTCGGACAAGGCGTTCGTCACCGAAGCGCCGACCCCGTGCAAACCGCCGGACTTCTTATACCCCCCGCCGCCGAACTTGCCGCCCGCGTGAAGAATCGTGAATACGACTTGGGGCGTCGGAATGCCGCTCTTGTGCATGCCCGTCGGAATGCCGCGTCCGTTATCGACGACCGTCACCGAATTATCCTTGTTGATGGTGACGTCGATGCGGGAGCAATATTTCGCCAAGTGCTCGTCGACCGCGTTGTCGACGATTTCCCAGAGCAGATGGTGCAAACCCGAGGCCGTCGTGCTGCCGATGTACATGCCCGGTCTTTTGCGCACGGCGGTCAAGCCTTCGAGTATTTGAATATCGTCCGCGCTGTATTCGCTGCCGGCCGTTGCCGCGCTTTCCGTGAACAGATCGATTTGCTCGGTCACCTGTGGACCTCCTTGCTCTTCTCTCGCGCCCATAGGAATCGAACGCACTTCCGTTATTCTAATTCAAGATGTCTTGCTTCGTAAAGACGGTGAACGACACGATTAGCGCGACGACGCCCCAAATCGCGAGAACGGCTAGCGAAAATCCGAGCGTCATCCCTTCCACCGGGGGCGGCGTGCCGCGTAAATAGGACGATATTTCAAGATTGACGTTAAATAAATATTTCGCCGTCTTCCAAGACGAAGCCATGTTCGCGAGAATCGTTCCCGCGATGATCGTCGCCATCATCGTCACGAAGCTGGCAGCCGTGCTCCTTACGAGGACGCTTACCATAAGCGCGATGATCGCGACGACGATGGCCGAGAACCATACGAGACCCGACTGCATGAGCAGATAGACGCCCTGGCTGACCGCGTGAACGTTCGACGTGTCGACGTCCGAGCCCTGCACCTTAAACCCGACGAATACCGGCTCTCCCCAGCCCCGATACCCGAAAGCGAGACCCGAGATCAAGTAACTGAGAACGACAGTCGCGATAACGATCAGCGAGACGTACAACGTCAGGGTAGCCAACTTGGAAAATAAAATGCGCCATCGCCGCACCGGTCGCGTCAGCAGCATCTTGATCGTCCCCGTCGAGCGCTCCGACGAGACGAGATCCGACGCGACGGCGAGCACCATGAGCGGAATGAACAGCGACACCGCGTTGTCCATGAACGAACGGGTGAACGTGACCGCGTTCGGGGTTTGCGGATTGATATCGTGATCGAGATAATATTGCAATTGTTGGACGAGCGCTTTGCGCCACTTCTTCCACTCTTCGGGAATCCGTTCGCTGCTGAGCGCGTTCGTATTGTCGGTGATCCGGCTTTGCAGCTCGGCACGCCAATCGGTATCGTACTTCTTGGCCGTGTTCTGCGCGATCTTCATTTGCGCGTACACGAATACAGGAATAAGAACGAGCAGAATAAGGACGACGACGGCGAATCTTTTTTTCTTCCACACCTTCAACGTTTCGTTCTCGATCAACGCGAGCAAGTTACCCAATGCGCTCCCCCTCCGTCAGCTTCAGAAATAGTTCTTCCAGAGACGGCGCCACGCGTTGGACTGACCGAACGGCGATGCCCGCCGATACGAAGCGGTTCACCCAGCCGGGAACGGCCTCGTCATCCATGATCGTCACGATCGGCCGATGAAGAGTCGTCAGGATCGCCTCGTCGATACGGTGCCCGCCGTCCGGCACGACCGAGACCGTCCCCGAGACCGCGCCCGATACCGAGCCCTTGTCCGCGGCTTCTAGCATCGCCTTCGCTTCGTCGGGGTGGTCGACTTGCCACACGGTATACGTCCCCGCCTGCGAGACGAGCTCGTCCACGTCGCCCACCGCGATGACGGAACCTCTCGCGATGATGGCCACCCGATCGCACATCAATTGGATTTCGCTCAGCAAGTGGCTCGAGATGAACAAGCTCATGCCCCCGTCGGCCAGCATGCGGATGAACTCGCGCAGTTCTTTGATGCCGAGCGGATCGAGCCCGTTCGTGGGCTCGTCCAGAATGAGCAGCTTCGGCTTGCCGAGAAGGGCTTGCGCGATGCCCAGCCGCTGCCTCATGCCGAGCGAGTACGTTTTGACCTTGTCGTGGATGCGCTTGTCCATGCCGACGATATCGACGACTTCGGCGATCCGTTCGGCCGTTATGCCGCTCTGCATGCGAGCGAAATGCTCCAAGTTCTCCCACCCGGTCAAGAAGGCGTACATCTCCGGATTTTCCACGATGCATCCGACGTATGACAACGCCTTCTCCGGATGCTTGCCGACGTTCTCCCCGCAGACGAGCACTTCGCCCGCCGAAGGTTTGATCAAGTCGACGAGCATGCGGATCGTCGTCGTCTTCCCGGATCCGTTCGGCCCGAGGAAGCCGAATATTTCCCCCGCCCTCACATCGAACGATACGCCGTTGATGATCGGCTTGCGCCCGATCGACTTCCTCAGACCGCGCACCGACAAGACGATTTCTTTATCGTTCCGCTCCGGGGAAGAAGCTTCTTGCGCCATGGACGGGTTTCTGTCCTCCGTTACGATCGTCATTATCGCCACTCCTTTCTCTGTTATTGCAACGCCTGAACGATGCGGTCCGCGATGCGCGAATAGCCGAATTCATTCGGATGAAAGTGATCGGAAGACAAATATTTCTTCAAGTCGAATTCGAACAAGTCGTACGTCGGCACGACCGTCGCGTTGCCGTCCGCCTTCGCCAAGGCGAACGCGTAATCGTTCCATTGCGCGACGACGTCGCTCGCGCCCAACATTTGCGGCAAGTCGTAGAAAGCATTATAGAGCCCCACATAAGCGATCCGCGCGGTCGGGTTCAGCTCCCGGATTTTGCTCATGACCGTTTCGAGGCGAGGTCTTAACCCGGGTAATCGCTCAAGCAGCAGCTCCGGGGACAAATCCCCGCCCTCGGCGAGCGAGCCGCCGTCCTGCGCGACTTGGAACAAATCGTTCCCGCCGATCGTCAGAAGCACAATGTCCGCCTTGCTAATCGCGGTCGCGAAGCCTTTCTCCTCCAACCTATCCGCCATCTGGTCCGCACGCAGTCCGTTGATCGCGAGGTTGTTGACGAGATGAACGGGCTTGTCCATTTCCTTGGCCAGCCGTTCGACGACGCGGTCGACGTAACCTTCGCCCGTCGCGTCGCCCGTCCCTTTCGTCAGCGAATCGCCGAGGGCGGTGACGTACAGCTCTGTTTTGCCGCTCCAATCGCCTCCGGTCGCCTTCTCGGGCGCAGACGGTTCGGGTAGCGCGATACCGCTCTCCGGTAACCAAGAGTCCTTGAGCGCCCACCCGAACCCGGTCAGCATCAACAACAAACAGACGAGCGTCGTCCACCCGAGCGTCGGCCAAAGCCATTTGGATCTTCTCATGACCTGATTCCTCCCCCCATGCGCATTCGTCGGCGACGAATCCCTTCGCGCCGTTATTCCCTATTTCTTTCCACGATAACGGTTCCGGCGACATTTTACAAATCGGCGCATGAACGCAAACCGCCCCTCCGGCGAATGCCGAACGGGCGATTGTTGTAAAGTCCGAATTAGGCGGATAAGTACCGGTATTGCGCGTCAACTAAATTTCTGTAGTGACCGGGGCGCTTCATCAATTGCTCGTGGTTGCCCGTCTCGACGATCTCGCCGTGATCGAGCACGACGATCATGTCGGCGTGCCGAATCGTCGACAACCGGTGAGCGACGATAAACGACGTCCGTCCGTGAAGCAGCGTCGCCAGCGCGTCCTGGATGCGAAGCTCCGTCTCGGTGTCGATGCTGGCCGTCGCTTCATCGAGCACGAGAATGCGCGGATCCGCGAGTAGCGCGCGGGCAAAGCTGATGAGCTGGCGTTGGCCGACGGAAAGGGCGTTGCCCCGTTCCTCGACTTCCGTGTCGTAACCGCCCGGCAAGTCGACGATGAAATCGTGCGCCCTGACGGAACGCGCGGCGGCTTCGACTTCCGCGTCGCTCGCGTCCGGACGGCCGTAACGGATGTTGTCGCGGATCGTGCCGGAGAAGATGAACGTATCCTGCAGCACGATGCCGATCTGCGAGCGCAAGCCCGCGATCGACACGTCCCTGACGTCGATGCCGTCGAGCAGCACGCGACCTTCCGTCGCGTCGTAGAACCGGCAGATCAAGTTGACGATCGTGCTCTTGCCCGAACCGGTGTGGCCGACGAGAGCGACCGAAGTGCCCGCCTTGATGTCGAGATCGATCCCCTTCAGCGCTTGGCGGTCCGCTTCGTAGCCGAACGATACGCCGTCGAGGCGAACTTCCCCTTTCAACTGCGTCAGCGCGGTCGGCTTTTCCTTCTCCGGAACGGCCGGCTTCTCGTCGAAGAATTCGAAGATGCGCTCCGCGGAAGACATCGAGATGAGAAGCTGCGAATACATGTTGCCCAGACGCGTGATCGGCTCCCAGAAGCTGCCTACGTAAGTGATGAAGGCAAAGAGAACGCCGACCGTCATCGCCCCGCTCTGGATCAGGTGCGTGCCGTACAGGAGCAAGATGAGCGTGCCGACCGCCGAAGTGACTTCGATGACGGGACCGAACAATTGGTTCAGCGCCGACGCCCTATTCCACGAACGGATGTTGCTCGCGTTCATGCGGTCGAAGAATCCGATGTTTTCTTTCTCTTGCGCGAACGCTTGCGTTACCCGAATGCCTTGTATGCTCTCGTTCAAGTGCGCGTTGATGCGGGACTGCTTGATCCGAACGACCTGCCAAGCCATCCGGATTTTCTTCCGAAGCGACGTCGACACGAGGAACATGAGCGGTACCGTGATGATGATCGCGAGTCCCAAGCTCGGCTGCAGCACGAGCAGGATGACCGTAATGCCGATCAATTGCACGATGTCGATGGCGGAGTTGACGACGCCGTTCGTGAAGAGATCCTGCAAGGAATTGACGTCGTTCGTGACCCGGACGAGCACCGAGCCCGCCGGACGCTTGTCGAAGAAACGGAACGACAACGATTGAATGTGCTTGAACAAGGCCGCCCTCAGGTCGAAAATAACCTTCTGCCCAATGACGTTCGTTTGCTGGATCGTGTAGCGTTGCGCCCACCAGCGTGTGCCGTATAACACGAGCATCGCGACGACGATCCACGTCAGCATGCCGAAATCTCCGTTGCCGTCCTTCGGATGAATGGCCTTGTCGATCGCGACGCTCATGAAGTAAGGAATGGCCAGCCGCGACAGCATGCCGAACGCGAGCATGATGACGACGACTCGGGCGACGGCGGACTTGTAAGGGGCGACGAAGGAAAACAGCCTTCCGACTTGTTTCCAGTTGAACGGCTTCTCGATCAGTTCGTCGTCCTGATAGACGAATTGGCGACTCATCCCGTCACCCTCCTTTCTCCGCTCGCGGCGCTCGCTTCGATATCCAGCTCTTCCGGGCGGTCCGCGAACTGAATGCGGTAAGTTTCCCGGTACAAGCCGGGCTGACGAACGAGCTTTTCGTGCGTGCCGCGCTGTATCGTGCGACCCTTGTCGAGCACGACGATCTCGTCCGCGCGGCGCAGCGTCGAGATCCGGTGCGCGATGATGAACACGGTTCGGCCGGCCATCACTTTGCGGATCGAGGATTGAATTTCTTGTTCCGTCTCCATGTCAAGTGCGCTCGTCGCGTCGTCGAGAACGAGGATTTTCGGTTTCGCGAGCAGCGCGCGGGCAATGGCGATCCGTTGCTTCTGTCCGCCGGACAAGCCCATGCCTCGCTCCCCGACGACCGTCTCGTAACCGAGAGGAAGCTCGCGGATGAAGCCGTCCGCTTGCGCGAGGCGCGAAGCTTCATAGATATCCTCATCGGTCGCGTCCGGGAATCCGTAGCAGATGTTTTCCCGGATCGTCGTCGAGAACAGGAACGATTCTTGGAAGACGACGCCGATCTGGCGGCGCAGGCTTTCCAGCTCGATATGCCGGATGTCGATGCCGTCGAGCGTAATCGCGCCTTCGCCGACGTCGTATGCCCGAAGCAGCAAACCCACCGTCGACGTTTTGCCGGAACCCGTTCCGCCCAGCAGCCCGATGACGGAGCCCGCCGGAGCGTCGAGCTCGAAGCCGATCAGCGCGGACGGCAAGTCGTCGCGGTTCGCGTAACGGAAGCTGACGTCCTCGTACGAAATATGGCCTTTCACGGCGGCGGCGTCCAGGACGAGCGCGTTGTTCGCGTTCTTCACCGAAATCGGCTGATTCAGCAATTCCAGCAGCCTTTCGCCGGACGCTTTCGACTGCGTGTAGCCGTTAATTTGGAACCCGAGCGTCCAGAGCGGCGCGACGATCATGCCGAGCATCCCCGAAAGCGCAATCAAATCGCCGAGCGATAACGTGCCGTCGATGACCCGCCAGCCTCCGACGAGGAGCAATGCCGCCACGCTGAGGTTGGCGACGAATTCCATCATCGGGAAGTACTTCGCCCAGACGCCCGCCAGTTCCACGTGGTTGTCGCGATAATCGACGTTCTCTTTCACGAATCTATCGATCTCGAACGGCTCTCTCGCGAACGACTTGACCGTGCGTACGCCCGTTACGTTCTCTTGGACCCTTACCGTCAGCCGGCCGACCGCGGAACGGATCGAACGGAATACCGGGTGGATGTTCTGCTCGAAGCGGATCGCCACGAAGCCGAGCACCGGCAGCATCGCGAACGTCAGCAACGTCAGCTTCCAATCGATCGCGAACATCATGGCGAAGCCGAAGACGAGCAGCAATCCCGTGTTCAGCAGCTGCGCGAAGCCGAACCCGATGAATTGACGGATGCCTTCGATGTCCGCCGTGAGACGGGACATGAGATCTCCCGTTCTTGCCTTGTCGTAGTAAGAAAATGATAATTTCTGGAGTTTCCCGTAACAGCCGTTTCTCAGCCTGTAGGCGAGCCTGTTGCCAAGCCTTCCTCCGCTGAAGCCGTGCAAGTACTGGAAGCAAGCTTTCAGGAAAATAACGCCGACCGCCGTAAACGACAGTCCGAGCACGCCCGAAAATTCGCCGGGTAAAATGACGTCGTCGATGAGCGACTTGAGCAGAAGCGGATACACGAGCCCTAACGCCGTCGCGATCGCGAGCCCTCCGACAGAGCCCCAAAGAAATCCTTTGTCTTGCCAGTAATAACTTTTCAATGCTTTGAAAATTTGCAAGAACGGCTCTCCCCTCTCCTCTTTCTCCGGCAGTGTAGCGCAATCGCGATGGAGCTTCAACAGCGGTATGCGTTGGTATTCGTCCTTCGCGCGGGAACTTCGCCGTTCAGCGACCCCATGCACCCGTATTCTCGTAAATCGTCGCGAATCGTACCGAATATCCCTTTGTTCAGCCGTTAAACCAAGGAAAAGATAGCCAACGCAAGAAAAAGCCTCCTCCCGTCGCCTTAACGAAGGGAGAAAGCCGATTTCGTTGTTTATTGGATAATGTTCCGCCAACGTTCCCGCAAATTCGACAACATTGTTTCTTCGCCCGGACGTAGCAGCGATTCGCTGACACTGAGCGCGAACGCCGATAGTTGGTCGGACCATGCGGCCGCCGATCTTTCGACCGCTTGGCGAAGCGCGTTTCCTGCCTCCGAGTTCCACTGTTCCCGAAGGGCATCCAACTGTTCGTCGAGCACGCCGAACAGCTTCCCGTTCAGTTCCTCGCGAAGACCCGTCGCCCCTTCCTTCTCGAAGAAATGCTTCGGCGAGCGGAACGCCGCCCACAGTTGCTTCGCCTCCAGCGCGGGACCGCGGGAGAACGGCTCCGGCAGCGGAAGCTCCAGCGCCGCCCGTTCGGCCGATTCCGGCTGGAAGCCTTCCTTCGCCATGCTCGCCAAGCCCGGCAACGCTTCGAGCGCTTGGACGGCGAGATGGTGCGTCGTGCCTTCCAGGCGCAAACCTGCCGCCCTCAGCTCCTGCAGCAGGTCTTCCCCAAGCGATCGTTTCAAGTCGTCCCCGCAGGCCTGAAGCAGCTTCTTCAGGTCCCTTCCGTCGTCCTGTAGCACGGACGGATGGAAGGCCAGCTGGAAATGTTCCTTGAACCGGAATTTGAGCCTCTGACGCAAATGATAGAGCTGTTCGCCGATCTCTTGCTCGAGAGGCTGCGCGGCGGCCGGAGGCACAGCCTTGGCGCCGTCCGTGCGCCATTGCTCCGCTTGCGCGGCAAGTTTGAGGGCTTTCGCCTCTCTCGTCGCCGCGTCCTCGTTCGCGGACTGCAGCCAGCCTTCCAGCAGCTTGTCGACGCGCTCCAGCTCCTTGTTCGCCGAAGCGAGCGCCAAGCCGCCGAGCTCCTCCTCGGAAAACGACTTGAATGCCGCCTCGAAAGGCGCGATGCCGGAAGCGGCCAACCGATCCGCGCTGCGCGCCAGCTTCGCCTCTAAGCCGTCGCGGCTGGATACGGCGAACAGCCGCGGCTTGCGGATGCCGTGCTTGAGCAACTGGCCGGAGACGTGCTCTCTCACGTCGTTGAGTTCGGCTTCGGAAGTCGCCAAGTCGGCCGCGTTGATGACGAAGAACATCTTGTCGAGCTCGAACACGTCCTTGACGCTGCCGAGCTGGTTGAGGAATTCGCGGTCTGCCTCGGTAAAGGCATGGTTGTAATACGTCACGAACAAGACGGCGTCCGCGTTCTTGATATATTGGAACGCGACGCCGGTATGGCGCGCGTTGATCGAATCCGCTCCGGGCGTATCGACGAGCACGGCGCCGCTTCTCGTCAGCGGCGAATCGACGTGCAGGTCGATGTCCGAGACGAAGCACGAAGCTTTCTCTTCCGCCGCGAACCGCCGATAGTCCTCGCGCCCGACGACGAGCTTCTCGCCTAGCTTCGGTCCGTAAGCCTCCCAGCCTTCCTCCGCCGCGTTCAGGAAGGCGAGATGCGGCCTGCCTCTCGGATGGAGGTCGCCGGCGGAGACGGCGTTCTTCAACGACAGCAGCGTCTTCACGTCGTCGCCAGCCGCTTCGAGCTTTTCCTTGCCGATGCCGATCCGCTTCAGCGAGTGGCGTATGTCGTCCGCGAACGCTTCCGGCGTCTTCATCGAGACGAGCGCCGTCCCGTCGGGACGATCGGCCGTAGGCGCGACGATCCGGTTGATCGTCGCCGTCGTCGGATTCGGCGACACCGGCAGCGCCGGCTTGCCGACGAGCGCGTTCGCGAACGACGACTTGCCGGCGCTGAAGGCGCCGAACAACGCGATCGTGAAGCTGCGGTTGCGGAACCGCTCCGCCTTCGCCTTCAAGCCGTCCGCGATCGAACGCAGCGCCGGAATGCCCGACAGCAGCTCCGCCGCTTGCGACAGCCTCTCCGCGGCTCCGGCCGGCGATCCGGGCGACTCGCTCGGCATCGCCGTTTCCTCGCCGGCGTCGCCGTTCGCTTGAGGCGCTGCGCCTTCGTGCCGCGCGACGGCGGACGCCGCCGCTTCCGCCGTCGCGAGAGCCTCCGCCGTCACCTCGCCGACTGACGGCATGGCCACGCGGTTAGCGTCGTTCGCCTCGCCGGGAAGCAGCGCGAGCAAGCGGCTCTCTTCGCCGCGCTCCTCCGCTTCGAGCTTCTCCAGCTCATCCGCGGCGCGGTCCCGCTCCGAGAGCTTCGCGAGTTCGCCGCGCAGATTCCCGGCGATTTCCTTCCGCTGCGCCTCGTCGCCCTTCGCCGCTTCTTCCGCCCACGAGACGGCGGCTTTGCGGTACATCGCCTTCAGCTCGGCGCTGATCTCCGCAGAATAATTCAGCGTCGCTTGCCCGTCGGCGCCCGCGCCGGGTTTCACGAGCGACTTCAGCCAGTCCGGCGCGACGGGGCGGAACAAGGCGTCCAGCGACGCTTCCATCCGTTCTCCCGACATCGCGGAGCCCCCTTCGGCCGCCGCTTTCCTCAGCAGCTCCTTCGCGTGGCCGGTGACGTTCGCTTCGACTTGCCGGTTGAAGTCGGCGGCGAGCCTCTCCAGGCGCGTCGCGCGTTCCGCTTCCGTCTTCGCCGCGCCCGCGAGCCAACCGACCTTAAAGCCCGGTTGCATCGCGACGAGCGCTTCCCTTGCTTTCTCCCGCGTCTCCGCCGGCGTCAGATTCGCGCTGCCGAGCAGCTTATCCAGCTCCGTTCGCAGCCGGTTACGCCGCATATCCTCGGCGTCATCCGCCTCCGACAGCTCGCGTTCCAATTCCGCGCGAAGAGCTGCTCGGGCTTCCGGTTCCCCGTCGTCTCCGAGCGCCTCCAGCCACTTGTCCCTCTCTTCTGCATGCCGTTCGTGCAGCGTTTCCCGGAATTGCTCGGCCAAGTGTCTCGCCGAACGGTCCGCGCTCGCGAGCATGAGCGGCGCGGCCAGCGGCTGAAGATCCTTCATGAGGCGCAGTAACGAAGACCATTGGGACAGCGGATGATCCGGCTCCCTGAGCGATAGGAATAACGTGCCCGCGGGGGCGATATCCCAGTTGGCTAGCGCCTGATTCAAGCTTTCGCGGAACGCCGCGAACGGCAGCTGCTCTTCCCGGTGCTTATCGATCATGTTCACGATCAGGTACGTCGGCTTGCCCCAACGCGCCATGCTGCGCATAAACCGGAAGTTCACTTCCGATTGCACGTGGTTGTAGTCCGTCACGAAGAAGACGACGTCCGCCAAGTGAAGCGCGGACTCCGTCGCGGCGCGATGCGCGCCGTCCGTCGAATCGACGCCCGGCGTATCGACGATCGCCATCCGGTCTCCGAGCAGCGGTATCGGAAACGACACCCGGATCGACGTGACGCCCTCTCCGTCCGCGGCGTACCGGTGCAAATCCTCTACCGCGATGTGCCGGGCATCTCGCACGTTGCCGTCCGCGTCCCTGAATACCGTCTGCGCGGACGGCTCGCCGTTAAATACCGTCACGACGTTCGCGCTCGTCGGGATCGGGGAAGACGGCAGCAATTGCGCGCCGCATATCGCGTTAACGAGCGTAGACTTGCCGGCGGAGAAATGCCCGCAAAACGCGACCGTCAGCTTACCGCCCGCGAGCTTCGCGGACAGCTCGGCGAATTTGTCCGCCTGAACGGCGTCTCCCTGTTCCTTCGCCCGTTCGGACATGGCGTTCAAACCGGATATAGAGGAAATAAGCTCATCGGATAATGGCGCTATCGCTTCGGGAGCAAGATAGTCGGTATGGCTCACTTGGTGACGCTCCTTTTCTTCAATCCCGCCTTCAGGCGGGATTTGCCTTCCTTGCAGTGCTCGAGCACCGGACAGACGTCGCAACGCGGATTTTGCGCCTTGCAATGATACCGTCCGAAGAAGATCAGCCGATGATGCGTGATCGTCCATTCGTCCCGAGGCACTTTCTTCATCAGCTTCTTCTCCACCTCGAGCACCGAATCGTCGGGCTTGCAGACGCCGAACCGCTTCGATACTCTTTCTACGTGCGTATCGACCGCGATCGCGGGCACGTCGAAAGCGTTGGAGACGACCACGTTAGCCGTCTTTCGGCCGACGCCTGGCAATTCGGTCAGCTCTTCGTGCTTGCGGGGAATTTCCCCGCCGTGCTTGTCGATGACGAGCCTGCACAATTTCTGGATATTCGACGCCTTGTTGCGGAACAAACCGATTCTGCGAATATCGTTCTCGAGCTCTTCCAAAGGCACGTTCAAGTAATCTTGCGGTTCCCGGTATTTCTCGAATAACGTCGCCGTCACTTTGTTGACGGTCTCGTCCGTGCACTGCGCGGATAGCAGGACGGCTATCGTCAGCTCGAACGGATTGCGGTGGTTCAACTCGCATCTCGCGTCCGGGAACATCCCGGCGATCTGATCGAGCACTAGCCTTAACGTTGCGGCGTTCATTATGGTCTCCTTCGTTAACCCTTACTCTTTCTACAAGTTTACCGGAAGATCGAAGAGGCGGCAATAAGGGCGGTTAACGGGAAAAAGGCAGCCGGGCGACGTTCCGCCCGGCTGCCTCTCTTCTATCGCATGATATTCGTTACTTCGCCACTTCGACGATTTTGCCGCGAAGCAGGTAGAGCGAGATCGCGTCTTCCCTCTTGATATCGGCCATCGTCAGCACGGTCGTGCCTAGATGGATATAAGCTTGCGGATGAAGCGTGAACGCGTAATCCGGATCCGTCAGCTCGTGCAGCACGTTCAGCGTCCGGGACGAGCTCTCGTAATACCAGAATTGCTTGCGAAGCGCGGTTACGATCTGGATGACGACGCGGTCGTTCTCGTCCTTGCGGATTTCGACGCGGTCGTCCGGAGACACGGCGGCTAGCGAGCTTTGCACGACGTTGTTCTTCAAGACGAGCGGCGTCGCGCCGACCGATTTCGTGACCGTCGCGCCGGAAGGAAGCGCCAGGTCGATCGTCGCGCCCGCCGTATTCACCGAAGCGACGCGGCCGTAAGCGACCGTCACGGCTTTCACCTTGATCGGCGCGCTGCCGGAGAACGTCACGTTAAGCAGGTTCGCCGAATTCAGGCCGGCAAGCGTCGTCGCCGCGCCGTTCTCGTCCTGCAGCGTCGCGCCGGAACCGATCGTCCATTCTTCGACGGTGCCGTCGGCCTTCTTCGCCCGAAGCTTGCCCGTCGTCGCGTCCGCGGACACGTATTCGAATTGGGCGTTCTTCTGCACGAGCACCGACGACGCTTGATCCTGCATGCCGTTCAGCAGGACGGTAACGATATCGCCCGCTTTGACGTCCGCGATCGTCTCTCCGCTTACGCCGTAAATATCGACGATCGGAGCGCCGTACGAGATCGTGATCGAGCTCCCGTTGTCGAGGGTCAGCTTAAGCGTCTTCGCGGTCGCATTGTTCTCGGTAACCGTACCGGCGTACTTCGCGATGATCGAGACGTACACCGCGTTCGTGCCGCTGATGCCGACGTTGATTTTCTTGCCTTTGGAAGACAGGTACGGCAACGCTTGATCGACCGTCAGCTTCGTGCCGTTCAAGTCGAACCTCGTCGTCGCGGTGACGTCCAAATTGTACTTTTTGCCGGCGGCGTCATAGACGATGAGCGTCTTGGCATCGGCGACGTAACTCGAGATCGAAGCGCCGTTCAACGGTTGAACGGAACGTCCGGTTACCGCGATTATGGACACTTTGCCCGCGTCGTTGAATGTCAACGTCACGGCGTCGTCCTTGTTCAGATCGTCCAACGTCGCGTCGGCGTAGCCGTCGATTTTGACGACGGCGTTGTCGGTCAAGTATTCCGCGTTCAGCTTGCCCGCGATCGTATACTGAATCGTCTTCGTCGTCTTGTCGAGCGACGAGAACAGACCGGACTTCGTCGCGAATTGCGACTTCACGATAACGACGCTCGCGATCGAACCGGTCTTCACGTCGTAAGTGATCGTATCGCCCGCTTTCAAATCTTCCGGAGCGACGTTGATGCCGTCCTTCTTGATCGTCGCGTTGGCGCTAAGCGTGTAGCTTTCGGTCGTCGTGGACGCGTCGTCTTTCACTTGAAGCGCGCGGCTAACCGCGTCCCACGAGACGACGGTGCCCGTACCCGTCTTGTTCGCGACAGATTGCTTGACGGTGATCGACAGAATCTTCCGGTCCGCCGGTGCCCTGAACGCGTCCACGACTACTTTCACGGGAACGTTCGCCGGCAGCGCGTCCAGCGCGATCGCTTGGCCGGCCGCATCGGCGACGGTCGGTTTGTTGGCCGGATCGTAGAAATAGTACACGGAATCTTCGCCCTCGAGCAAAGTAATGCGATTCAATGTAGGTGATACTCGCGTTAGCGTGCCTTCGTGCGTGACGACTTTCGGCGTGTCGTTCGTTTGCTCGACGTAGCCGACACTGTCGTCCGCAGCCGTAATGACGGTCACCTCTCCATAAAGCTTCAACGCCGATACGGACGAAGGCTTGTCGGTATCGTAACGGTACAGCGGCGTCGAAGCGTTGATCGCGAAATCTTTGGACGTGCCGTTCTGGAACAGCAGCGTCAGCTTGTCGGGCGAAGCGGACATGAGCGTGCCCGTCACTTGACCGGAATAAGCGACGGCAAGCTTCGCTTCCGCGCGGCTGAACAGCGTGGAAGCGGTCGCGCGAGTGAGCGCGGCGGCAGGGTCGAATTTCGTGACGGTCGCGCCGGCCGCGTTCACCGAAGACACGCCGTTGATCAGGCCGGCGGCGACGCCGACGTTCACGTAGCCTTTCAGAAGAGCGTCGATCGAAGAATCGTCGACGAAGGAAGTCGCTTGGGAAGCGGCTGCTTTCGCTTCCGCGTCTTTGCCGATCGAACGGACGAGCAAGCGGGTGAACCATTCGCGGGTCGCCGCGCTTTTGCCCCACTCCTTGCCTTTCTCTTTGGTCGCGAGCGCGATTTCTTCATCCCGGTTCAAGAGACCTTTTTGCAACGCTAGCTGTATGTATGGCTTGTAGTCGTCTTTCACGACGAGCGCGCTCGGCAGCACGATAACGTCCGTTTTCTTGACCTCGTCCTCGATGCCCATGAACCGAATGGCTATAATAATGGCTTCTTGCCTGCTGACGGCATTGTTCGGATTGAATTGTCCGGTCGTGCTGCCTTTCAATATGCCTTGCAAAGCCAGCTTCGTAATATGCTTCTCCGCCCAATGGCCGACGACGACGTCCTTGAACGGCGAAGCCGCGTTCGCGTAAGGCGCCGCGAAGCCGAGACCCGAAGCGACGATCGTGGCGGCCAATGCTCCCGCCGCCCATTTCGATGCGCGATTGTTCATTCTGAGTGATCCCCTCTCCCTTATACAAGCATACCGGCCCCATAAGGAGCCGGATCGCTAGTCCATGATCAATAAAGTTTCAATTGCATTTTGATGCCTTGGGCGATCGCCGCCGCGACCCGATTCTGGAACTCGTCGTTCCACATCTGCGGCTCGTCGATCTTGCTCGACAGATAACCCACTTCGAGCAGGATGGCCGGCATCTTCGTTTCCCGCGTCACCGCGAGACTCTTCTGGCGCACGCCGTTGTCCTTCAGCCCCGTGGCCGGAGCGAATACGGAATGCATCAATTCGGCGAAAGCGCGGCTCTCGTCGCGGGTGTAATACGTTTCGGTTCCGTTCGTCGCGGCGGTGTAGCTATTGGCGTGAACGGAGACGAACAAATCCGCTTGATTGGAATTCGCCAGGTTATAACGGTCCGCGAGCGTCGGATACGTATCTCCCGTGCGTGTCATGACGATGTTGATCCGCTCGTCGGCCGCCAGTATCGACTGAACTTTTAGTGCAAGGGACAAGTTGAATTCTTTTTCCGTTCTCTTGCTTAAACTGGTAGCGCCGGGGTCTTTGCCTCCGTGTCCCGCGTCGAGAACGACGGTAAACTTGGATTTGTCCGGCGTCGGCTGCTTCAAGTTCACGCGAAGCTCGCCGGCCGATGGATCGTTGACGAGCTCGTAGTCCCACGTTTGCTTCAGATCCAGGACGAGGCGAGGCGCCATGAGCTTGTCCCCGAACAAGGAGTAACGGACGGCGGTCAGAGCGAGATGGTCCGCTACGTCGATCTTGCCTTGGAACCCTCCCGCGAAATCGACCGCAGGAGCGAAGTCGCCCGCGTATTGCACGTTCGGGAAATCGAACACGAGGCGCTTCGGATTGTCCAACGTCGTTACCGTAGGCGCGATTAGACCGTCGTAGTTCAAGATGATGACGTCCGGCTCGTATCTAACGGAATGAAGATTGCCGGTAATGACGGGCGGCGAGGCAGGGTCATCGCCACCGGCTTCTTCCGAAGGGTCGACGACGCCGATCAGGCCGCCGTCGGGAGGTTCGGTATCGGATCCGGCGGTTTCCCCGTTTCCGTTGTTGCCCGTGTTTCCGGTGTTGCCGGTATTGCCGTTGTTCCCGGCGTTGCCCGGGTTCTCGGCCGTGCCGCCGTTCGTATATATGAATGCCGTTTTGGCTACGTTATCCCAATAAACGTCGAATCCGAACGACTGCGTCAGGAATCGGAGAGGAATAAACGTGTAAGTAATGGAGTTTTGCGTATAAAGCTTAGGGGCGACGTCCATCTGCAGGGGCGCGTTATCGAGATAGGCGGTTTTCTTGTCGACCGTCATGATCAACGTCTGGGTGCCGCTCGTTACCGTTACCTGTTTTTTCTTATTGTCGTAGTCCACCTTGTAGCCGAGATTCTCGATCGCGACCCGGGCCGGAATCAATATCGATTGCCCTTCGAAGGTCGGCGGCATCGGCGGAAGCAAGGCTTTGCCGTCCAAGACGAGCTGGGGTACCAATTTCGTTTCCGCCTTCGCGGCGTTGGCGATTCCAGCGCTCAGGAGCAGCATGCCGGCGGTGACGAACAACAAGACGATCCACTTTCTCATGCTTCACCTCGATGTCGGATGGGATATGCGAACGTTGACGGATGATGTAGGAATGCGTCGGTTTGTCCACGAATCATTAGACGTCCGCCCGGATGAAAAGTTGCGTAAAAGAGGAAAAAAAGACCCTTTGCCCCGGAATCTGCCGAATCGGGGACAAAAGGTCTTTTTGGTTTAGCGATTTTGCGATTAAGCGTTGGCGGCCGCGGCGCGTTTCGCTTCGTATGCGCTAATGGAAGCTTCGTGTTTCAAAGTCAGGCCGATATCGTCGAGACCTTGAAGCAGGAACTGGCGGCGGTGCTCGTCGAGCTCGAACGGAATGTTCAAGCCGTCTTCGCTCGTAATGACTTTGTTCTCGAGATCGACGTTCAGCTTGTAGCCTTCTTGCGCTTCGGTGCGCTTGAACAGGTCGTCGACTTGTTCTTCGCTCAGCTTGATCGGCAGAATGCCGTTCTTGAAGCAGTTGTTGTAGAAAATGTCCGCGAACGACGGCGCGATGATGCAACGGAAGCCGTAGTCCATGATCGCCCACGGCGCATGCTCGCGGGACGAGCCGCAGCCGAAGTTGGCGCGGGAAATCAAGACGGAAGCGCCTTGGTAACGCGGCTTGTTCAAGTTGAACTCGGGAATGACGTTACCTTGTTCGTCCCATCTCCATTCGAAGAACAGGAACTGGCCGAAGCCGCTTCTCTCGATTCTTTTGAGGAATTGCTTAGGAATGATAGCGTCGGTATCTACGTTAACCCGGTCGACCGGGGCGACTAATCCGTTAAGCGTCGTAAATGCTTGCATATTGGTTGATCCTCCCTGTTACGCCGTCACTTCGGCTTTGAAATCCCACGTGCGAACGTCGACGAAACGGCCTTGGACCGCCGCCGCCGCAGCCATCTCCGGCGACACCAGATGCGTGCGTCCGCCGCGGCCTTGACGGCCTTCGAAGTTCCGGTTGGACGTCGACGCGCAACGTTGGCCCGGCTTCAGGACGTCGGGGTTCATCGCGAGGCACATGCTGCAGCCCGCTTCGCGCCATTCGAAGCCCGCTTCGACGAAAATTTTGTCCAAGCCTTCTTTTTCCGCTTGAAGCTTGACGCGGCCGGAGCCCGGCACGACGATCGCCGTCACTTTGGAGCTGACTTTGTGGCCGCGGGCCACGGAAGCGGCCGCTCTCAAGTCTTCGATCCGGCCGTTCGTGCAAGAGCCGATAAAGACGTAATCGATCTCGATATCGGTCATCGGCGTGCCCGGTTTCAGAGCCATGTATTCCAGGGCGCTCATCGCCGCTTTGCGTTCGTTCTCCGTAGGAAGCTCTTCCGGTACCGGAACGGCGGAAGTGATGCCCGTGCCCATGCCAGGGCTCGTGCCCCAAGTGACTTGCGGGATCAAGGAGTCGACGTCGAAGTCGAGAACCGCGTCGTACGTGGCGCCTTCGTCCGATACGAGCGCTTTCCATTGCGCCACGGCAGCTTCGAAAGCGGTGCCTTGCGGCGCGTATTCGCGACCGCGCAAGTATTCGAACGTCGTTTCGTCCGGAGCGATGAGGCCGGCGCGCGCGCCCGCTTCGATCGACATGTTGCACACGGTCATGCGCTCTTCCATCGTCAGGGAGCGGATCGCTTCGCCCGTGTACTCCATAACGTAGCCCGTACCGAAGTCCGTGCCGTATTGGGCGATCAGGCCGAGGATCATGTCCTTCGCCGTAATGCCCGGTTGGCGTTTGCCGTTGAAGCGGATGACCATCGTTTTGGCTTTCGATTGCTGCAAGCATTGCGTCGCGAGAACGTGCTCGACTTCGCTCGTGCCGATACCGAACGCCAGAGCGCCGAACGCGCCATGCGTGGACGTGTGGCTATCGCCGCAAACGATCGTTTTGCCCGGATGGGTCAAGCCGAGCTCCGGCCCCATCACGTGAACGACGCCTTGGTCGATCGTGTTCAGGTCATACAGCTTCACGCCGAACTCTTGGCAGTTCGTCGTCAACGTGTCGACTTGTTGCTTGGAGATCGGATCGGAGATGTTGAAGCGGTCTTTCGTCGGGACGTTGTGGTCCATCGTCGCGAAAGTCAGTTCCGGACGGCGCACTTTGCGGCCGGACAGTCGCAAGCCCTCGAACGCTTGCGGGGAAGTAACCTCGTGGACGAGGTGCAAGTCGATGTACAGAATGCTAGGTTTGCCTTGCTCGGATACGATTTCGTGGTTGTTCCAAATTTTCTCGAACATTGTCAATTTACTCATGTCTCGGTTCACCTCGATAAGGTCATCTCTAACTTGTTCCTATCATAACATTTCATCTTTCATTGTTCCAAGATATAATATCTATAAGGTTAATAGTTCCAGTCTATGAAGAGGATGTGCCCGACGCATGGAAATCCGCCAACTCATTTACGCGATACAGATCGCGGCCGAAAGGAACTTCTCCCGCGCCGCGGAGAAGCTCCACATCGCCCAACCGTCTCTGAGCCAGCAACTGTCCAAGCTCGAGAAGGAACTCGGCGTGCTCTTATTCAAGAGAAGCACGAATTCCGTCGAGCTGACTTACGCGGGTTCCGTGTTCGTGGACAAGGCGCAGCAGATCGTCGACATGGCGGACCAATTGCGCCGGGAGATGGAAGACATCGCGGACATGCGCAAGGGGCGTCTCGTCGTCGGCAGCTTGCCGATGACCGGCGCCCATATTTTGCCGCACGTCCTCCCCGCTTTCAGGGAAGCGTATCCGGACATCGAGATCGTGCTGATCGAAGAATCGACAAGGAAGCTGGAGCAACTGACGGCGAGCGGCGGCACGGACGTCAGCCTGCTGACGCTTCCGCTGATCGAACCGTCGCTGGCATACATGCCGCTGATGGACGAGGAAGTGTGCCTGGCGGTGCCTTCCGAACATCCGCTGTCAGCGGAACGCGGCATGGCCGACATCGCCGTGGAGCGACTGCGCGACGAGCCGTTCATCCTGCTGAAAAAAGGACAAGGCTTCCGCGCCATCGCGCACGACATCTGCCGAACCGCGGGCTTCGACCCCCGCGTCGTCTTCGAGAGCGGCAACATCGAGACGGTGCAATCGCTCGTCGCAGCGGGCATGGGCATCGCCTTCCTCCCCAAGATGATGACGCGCAACGATTGGCAAGGCCCCGCTCCGACCTACTTGACGCTCGAAGGCCGTCCGACGCGGACGCTCGTCATCGCCCACCGCAAGGGCCGTTACTTATCCAACGCGGCGGAAGCGTTCATCGAGACGTTCCGGAATACGCTGTTGCATATTAGCAAGTAATCGGATGGCAATTCGACTTTTCCATTTAGTGCGCATATTATGACGTGCTCCGTGTCAGCCTAGAGTTATTCGCCGAGCGAGAACGGAGGACGTCATGGCGCATCGAACAACCGCCCCCGATCGACTTCAAAGCAAGCTTAAGCATCTCTCCGAGCTTCTTCATCGTTCGGAAGATTTCACGCACCGGGAATTCACGGTTTCCGGCAGCGCTTGCAGTCTGGTATACATACAATCGTTAGTCGATAAGGAGAAAATCGAGCGCCTGATTTTAAGGCCTCTTCTGAACGAACATCCGCCGCTCGCCGAAATCATGGAGCGCATTCCCCTTCTCGGTATCAAAACGGTTGCCGTTCCGGAAGAAATCGTTCGAGAGCTGCTTCAAGGAAGCTGCGTTATGTTGATCGAACAGCAAGAGCGCGCTTATAGCTTCCAAGTGAAAGCTAGCCAAACGAGATCGGTAGCCGAGCCTTCGAACGAAGTCGTCATCCGGGGCTCGCACGAAGGCTTCGTCGAAGATCTGGATACGAACATGCTTCTCATTCGCGAACGGCATCAGAACGAAAGACTGGTGTTGCGCCAATTTTTCGTCGGCAAAACCCGTAAGCAAGTTCTTTTGCTCCATATCGAGGGCAGCGCCGAGCCCGAAGCGGTGAACGCCGTTACGCGCAAAATCGAGGGCATTGACCAAAATCGCATTCATTCTCACGGTGACCTCTTGAGCGAAATCGAAGGAGATTCGTTTTCCGTTTTCCCTCTCGCGATGAAAACCGAAAGGCCTGACCGGGTTAACTTCTACTTGAAACAAGGACGTTGCGTCGTTCTCGTCGACGGAAGCCCTTCGGCCATCGTCGTTCCCGTCAATTTCTTCGCCTTTTTCCAATCTCCGGACGATTACAACACGCGCTGGTGGTACGGCAGCCTGTACTTCGGTCTGCGTCTGTTCGGATTTATCTTCTCGATGATTCTTCCCGGCTTATACATATCGGTGATTCAATATCATTTCGAAATATTGCCCGAGGATCTGATCTTTTCATTGCAGTCTTCTATCGAGCTTATTCCGTACGGAGGCGTCGCCGAAGCCTTGTTTATGGTACTCATCCTCGAATTGCTGCGGGAAGCAAGCATCAGGCTGCCGACTCGAATCGCCCAAACGATCGGCATCGTCGGAGGTTTGGTCATCGGAACCGAAGTCGTCAACGCGCATCTCGTATCGACGACGATGATCGTCATTATCGCGCTTACCGCGATCGCATCCTATACGGCGACCAGTTACGAGATCCAAAACACTTCCCGCCTATTGACGCTTTTGTTTACGCTAAGCGCAGAGTTGTACGGGTTGCCCGGCATGATGACTGTATTGACGATCGCGCTGTTGCACTTGTGCAGGCTGCAGACGTTCGGCATGCCCTATTTATTTCCCCTTTCGCCTTCCGGCAACGAAGGATTCGTCCGAACGTTCATCATCCAGAACAGACTATTCCAATCGGTAGCGGAACGAATTCGCCAGACATTCGGGAGGTAACGCCATGCAGCATCCGCTTGCCGCCAAAATCACCCCGGTACAGGCCGCGTTTTTCCTCTTCCAGACGCAAATCGGAATCGGCGTTTTGACAATGCCTTACGATATAAACAGGCATGCGGGTACTTCCGGCTGGATTCCGATCTTGCTTGCGGGATTGCTTTCCTGCGCCTTTATCCTGATTGCCGCCAGATTGCTGGAACGATTTCCGGATTACGATCTCTTCCATCTTCCGTCCGGTAAAATCAAACGATGGACCGTCAAGCTGATGTCCGCCCTATTCGCGTTGCATAGCGGCTTTCGCACGATCATCGGCATCGTGATCAGCACGAATATCGTCATTCAGTGGATATACCCCGACGCCGAATTTTGGTGGATCGCCGCGATAGACGGAGTCGCGTTGTTCTTGATGGCCGGAGCTCCGCTATTGCCCCTTGCCCGCTTAAGCGTGCTCATGAGCCCTGAAATCCCCATTCTTCTTTGCTTAACCTTGCTGAATTTGTCTCCTTTGGATTATCGCTATTTATTACCAATCGATCCCTCATGCCAATCCGTTCTCCGGGCCTTGTTCTATTCCCAATTGTCTTTTGCGGGTATCGAGCTTCTCGTCGTTATCTCGCCCGCGATTGCCGGCGGTCCTAAATCAGCCGTCAAGCCTCTCGTCGGATTTACGTTATTTCTGACGGCCATTTACATTATAGCCTTCCTTACCTGCCTGATGTTCTTCAACACCGATGGGCTGGACGATATTCCCGAGCCCGTTTTGTATTTTTACCGGGGGATCAAACTGATCTTGATGGAAAGAATCGATTTTGTTTTCCTCGCCGTCTGGCTGATTAAATCGTACATGATCAACGCGAATTACACGTTCTCGACCTTGCTCTGCCTGAGAAAGCTTTGGCCGAACCTGAATCCGTCTTACTCGCTGCTCTCGGTTGCCTCGATCCTGATCTTATTCTCGTTGTATTGGGGGGATGATCGCGAAAAAATCGAATCGCTCGCCATTTGGGGAGGATGGGAATACGCAAGCATGCTCGGCGTCTTGTTGCTAGTCATGGTTCCGCTCGCTCTTTCATATCAAGCAAGGAGGCCAATGTCCCCGTGAAACGGTGCCGCTTTGTCCTGATTCTCCTCGTCGCGTTGTCAGCGCCGGCATGCACTTCCTCGTCGCTCAAAAATTTGCGGATCGTCTCCTTCGCCTCCTTCGATCGGATCGACAAGTCGCAACTTAAAGGTACGATAGCGATCCGGAGCCTCTACGGGGCTACGGAAAACAAGACGGAAACGAACGAATTTTACGATTCGCAAGGAAGTTCGATAGGAGAAATTTTTCAGAAAGTCGAGCAGCAGGTACCGGATCACCTTGGATTCGCCAAGCTTAACGTGCTTGTATTCGGCGACCGGACGGTCAAGCAGGTCAAGCTGGAGGACCTTCTCGAATTCGCGTATCGCGTAGCCAAAAATCCGTCCGCCTCGAAAGTCGTCATCGCCCGCGGAAACGCGACCGATTTTTATCGCGTGGCTACGCTTAGCGGAAATATGGCGGGAAGATCATTGCTTCATACGGTCCAAAGCGCCGAAAAATCGCTCGTTATTCCAAAGACGAACATCAACAACCTGTTTCCGCTCCTCCACGACGAAGGGCACGATTTGACGTTACCCTACATGGAATGGAACGCCGAAGAAAAAAAAGCGCGTATCCTTGGAACCGCGCTGTTTCACGCCAATATGTTTACCGGCCGGTTCGTGCCCGAACATCAAGCGCCGCTGTTGATGATGATGTTGAAGCAGCATTCGAAACGGTTTTATTTTACGCGCAATCTTTTCATCTCCGGCAAAATCGATTCCGTTACAGTGAACGTTCGTAAATACACGACCAGGAAGCGGTTAACCGTAGGCTCCGACGGCACGCTCAAAGTGTCCGTACGAATGAAGATGGAGGGGTCGATAGTTGCCTACAGCTCCAATAACATAAAGAATCCGACTCAATTCAAAGATTCGGTCGAACGGAAAATGACCGAGGCGCTGACCGAGGATTGCAAAGAGATCGTTAATCTTCTTCGCACTTCGAATTGCGATGCTCTCGGAATCGGACGCGATCTCATGGCCTTCCACCCGGCGTTATGGAAAAAGCTAAAGGCGCGCCCCGTTATGCAGCAAGTCGATATCACCCCCTCCGTTCAATTCCGCATCATGTCCGAAGGAATAAAAAAATGAACCGGCGCGAATGCCCGGTTCATCGATCGATTACAAATCGTATAGCGCCGGCTTACGGTCCGCGAAGACCGGGATGCGGCCGCGCACTTCTTCGACGAGCGACAGGTCGATGTCCGCGACGAGGATCGTCTCCTCCTCCGGAGCTTCGGCGATCACTTCTCCCCATGGGTCGATAACCATGGAGTGTCCGAAAAAGCTGGCGCCGCCGCTCTCCCCGACCGTGTTGATGGAGACGACGTACATTTGATTCTCGATCGCGCGCGCCTGTAACAGCGTACGCCAGTGGTGTAATCTCGGATGCGGCCATTCCGCGGGCACGAACACGATTCTCGCGCCTCCGAGCGCCAGGGAACGGGCAAGCTCCGGGAACCGGATGTCGTAGCAGATCATCGTGCCCGCCGGCACTCCGTCCAGCTCGAAGCGGCCCGTCTCGGCGCCCGCTTCCAAGTGAAGGTGCTCGTTCATAAGCTGGAACAAATGGATTTTGCTATATTCGGCAACGACCTTGCCCGAGCGGTCGAACACGTGCACCGTGTTCGTGACCGCGGAACCCCGAAGCTGCGCGATCGAGCCTGCTAGCACGTTGATCCCGTGCTTTCCGCAGAAGGCGGAAATCGTCGCTTTCGTCCGATCGCCGTCCGGATCGGCTAGCTTCTGAATATCGGTCAGCGCGTATCCCGTATTCCACATTTCCGGAAGAGCGATCAAGTCCGGCTTCGGCACGAGCGCCGCCGCTTCTTCCAGCTTTGCTTCCATCGCTGCGAAATTCGCTTCCGGATCTCCGGCGATAATATTCATTTGAACCAACGCGAGACGCAGCGGCGTTGTCATGTCGTATCACTCCTACGATTACATACCTATTTATTCTCCATCCTACTGCATCGTCCCCTCGTCGGCAACAGTCGAAGTTAGCACTCGCGAATCTCCGACTTCCCCGACCGGAAATGTTGCGCGAAGCCGCCGTCAATCGTTGCCCTCGCCGCCGCGTTATGCTACATTCATCCTATCCTATTTCAGCCATACGGAGAGTGACCGATTCGCATGTCCATACAGATAACTCCCGCCCAGCGGTTGCAAGTATTACCGGAACAATTTTTCGCGGCGCTCGTCGCTAAAGCGAACGCGCGCGCAGCGACCGGCCGCGACGTTATCAACCTCGGCCAAGGCAATCCCGATCTGCCGACGCCGTCCAACGTCGTGGATAGCCTGAAAGCTGCCGCAGACAAGCCGCAATACCACAAATATCCGCCGTTCAGGGGCTTCCCCTTTCTTAAGGAAGCCGTCGCCAAGAGATATAAGGAAGATTACGGCGTCGACCTCGATCCCGCGACGGAAGTGGCCGTCTTGTTCGGCGGAAAGGCCGGACTAATCGAGATCAGCCAATGCTTGTTGAATCCGGGCGACGTCTGCCTCGTACCCGATCCCGGCTATCCCGACTATTGGTCCGGCGTCGCTCTCGCGGGAGCGGAGATGTCGTTCATGCCGCTGCGAGCCGAGAACGCGTTCCTTCCCGATTACGAGGCATTGCCGGCCGAAGCGGTCGACAAGGCGAAGCTGATGTTCCTCAACTACCCGAACAATCCGACGTCGGCCATCGCGACGCCCGCTTTCTACGAAGAAACGGTCGCGTTCGCCCGCCGGAACCATATCGTCGTCGCCAGCGATTTCGCGTACGGCGCGATCGGCTTCGACGGGAAGCGCCCGGTCAGTTTCCTCGAGACGCCGGGAGCGAAGGAAGTCGGCGTCGAATTCTACACGCTGTCCAAGACGTACAACATGGCCGGCTGGCGCGTCGGGTTCGCGATCGGCAACGCGCAGATCGTCGAGATGATCAACCTTATTCAGGATCACATGTATTGCAGCCTGTTCGGCGGCATTCAAGAGGCGGCCGCGGAAGCGTTGTCCGGTTCCCAGCAGTCCGTTCGAGATCTGGTCGCGACTTATGAAAGCCGTAGAAACGCGCTCTACGGAGCGCTGGAGGAAATCGGCTGGAAAGCCGACAAGCCTGCCGGCTCCTTCTTCTGTTGGCTCCCGGTACCCGAAGGTTATACGTCGATGTCGTTCGCTAACCTCCTTCTCGAAGAAGCGGACGTCGTCGTCGCCCCGGGGACGGGCTTCGGCGCGAACGGCGAAGGATACGTTCGTCTCGGCCTGCTCACGACCGAAGATCGGCTTCGCGAAGTCGCGGCCAGAATCGGCCGTCTTAACCTGTTCAAGTAAACGCGGAATCGTGAGCGGGTGCCTGCAAAAGTGTTCGGGATATCGCCTACGAAAACACTATACCGACATCTTGTGAAATACTACTGTCAAAATGAACGTTATCGTTGAAGAAACGACATTCAAGTGACGGTTATAGGTCAAAAAAGCGGTTAATGTCCCCAATCGACTTACGTAAATGGCTTGAAGGAGACTAAACGGTCAAAAAAGCGTTTAACCGCATCAGTCGACTCAACCGACACGACTGCAAGGAGTTAATGCGTCTGGTGAAGTAACTAGCGGGCGAACGGGGCTCTCTGCTGGGAGTTAATTCGCCGGAGGAAGTAACTGGATCGCGAACGTTAAACGAAAAAACGCCTTCAGCGTCCGCGTCCAAAGGAGACTTTGACAACGCTAATGCTTATGTTGAACTCTCTATGAGGTTCCATTTCCGCAAGCGATCGCCATGTGAACAAGTCGTTCGTTCCTTTACAACCCTTATGCCGCGTGGTATTCTTTATTGAATAGGAAATAATATGAACGCTACGACGGGAACCGAAGCGGACCCGGACGAGATCAGAGAACGAATTCCTAGGCTGCGAGAATTCGTCTTGTCCCCCGCCTCCCCCATCCCCGAGCGGACGGCGAAGAGCCGGACAGTTCCTGCTGTTATCAGGACCATGAGCGGACGGATGCCGGCATAGCCATATGCCCGCCCCGTCAATGAAGGTGGCACCGCGGAAGATCAGACTTTCGTCCTTTACAAGGGGACGGGAGTTTTTTTTTATTGGCTTTAGAAGGGATGGATCGCAATGGGAAAACGTATCGTCGTTAAAATCGGCAGCAGCTCTCTGACGGCTGAAGAAGGCGGCTTGAATCGCAATCAGGTTCGTTTTTACGCGGACGAAATCGCGTCTTTGCACGCGGCGGGCCACCAAGTGCTGCTCGTCACCTCCGGGGCGATCGCTGCGGGCTTCAGACAGCTCGGTTACGCTTCAAGACCGAAGCTCGTGCACGAGAAGCAAGCGGCCGCGGCCGTCGGCCAGGCGCTGCTCATGCAGGCCTACCAGGAAGCGTTCAACGCGAGCGGCATCACCGCCGCTCAAATTCTGCTGACTCGACCCGATTTCAGCAACCGCGGCCGGTCGCAGAACGCGACGCGCACGATCGAGGAATTGCTGAAGCAGCGAGCCGTGCCGATCATCAACGAGAACGACACCGTCGCCGTGGACGAAATCAAATTCGGCGAGAACGACGGCTTGTCCGCTCTCGTCGCGACGCTCGTCAAGGCCGACGGCCTGTATATCCTGACGGATATGGACGGCGTATACACCGGCGATCCGCGCAAGACGCCGGACGCCGTCCGCATCGAACGCGTCGAGGTGCTTTCCGACGAGCTGTACCGGATGGCCGGCGGCGCGGGCTCTGCCGTCGGCACCGGCGGCATGCGCTCGAAGATCGAAGCCGCCCGCATCGCGATGCGCGGAGGCGTCCCCCTCTTCGTCGGCAGGGTCGCCGAGTCGGGAGACTTGGCCGCCGCCTTCTCCGGAACGGGCAAAGGCACTTACTTCGCTTCTTCTTCTTCCGCCCTGTCGGCGAAGAAGCATTGGGTCGGATTCCTCTCCGTGCCGCAAGGGCGGCTCGTCGTCGACGACGGAGCGGAAGAAGCCCTTCTGAGCCGGGGAAGAAGCTTGCTCCCCGCCGGCGTCCGTCTGGCGGAAGGCGACTTCCATCCGGGCGACGTCGTCGAAGTCGTCAACGCCGGCGGCCGCGTTCTCGGGCGCGGCGTCACCCACTTCTCCGCATGGCAAGTGACGGCGGTCGCCGGCATGTCCAGCGAAGAGACGCTCAAGCGGCTGGACGTGCCGAGAGCGGAAGTCATTCACCGCGACGAATGGGTCGCGACATCATTAGCCAAGGAGGCAAGCTCCCATGAGTGAAGTCATAAACAAAGCGACGGCGGCCCGACAAGCGGCCGGCGTTATGAACCGGTTAACGACGGCGCAGAAAAACGAGGCGCTGCTACTAGTATCCGATGCCCTTCTGACGGAACAACAAACGATTCTCGCCGCTAACGAGGAAGATCTTGCGCACGGTCGCGACAACGGGACGTCGTCTTCCCTTCTCGACCGACTGAAGCTGACGACCGCCAGATTGCAAGACATTTCCGACGCGGTCCGCCAAATCGTCGAGCTGCCCGATCCGATCGGCGATATGCTCGATTCGTTCGAACGCCCTAACGGCTTGCGCATCGAGAAACGGCGCGTGCCGCTCGGCGTCATCGGCATCGTCTACGAAGCCCGCCCTAACGTTACCGTGGACGCCGCGACGTTATGTTTGAAATCCGGCAACGCGGCCGTCCTGCGCGGCGGTTCGGCGGCGCTTTCCTCCAACCGCGCGATCATCGCCGTCGTGCGCGAGGCGCTTTCCCGCTCGGCCGTACCGGCCGACGCGGTTCAATTGATCGAAGATTCGAGCCGGGCGTCCGTCGACGAGATGCTGAAGCTTAACGGTTTGCTCGACGTCATCATCCCGCGCGGAGGCGCCTCCCTCATCCAAAACGTTGTCCAGAACGCCACCGTTCCCGTCATCGAGACCGGCGCCGGCGTATGCCATACGTTCGTCGACGAATCCGCGGATTATGGCATGGCGAAGGCGATCGCCCTGAACGCCAAAGTCCAACGACCTTCCGTCTGTAATTCGATGGAGACGCTGCTCGTTCACGACCGGTTCGCCGGCCGTCATCTCTCGGAGCTCGCGGAAGCGTTCCGCGAAGCGAACGTCGAGTTGCGTGGCTGCGAGGCGACGCTCGCCTTCGCGCCTTGGGCGACGCCGGCGACGGAGCAAGATTTCGCCACCGAATACAACGATTACATTTTGAACGTCAAAGTGGTGAAAGATGTAGACGACGCGCTCGCGCACATCGCCCGCTACGGAACGAAACACTCCGAATGCATCGTGACCGAGATTCATGAGAACGCCGACCGTTTCCTTCAGGAAGTCGACGCGGCCGCCGTCTACCATAATGCCTCCACCCGATTCACCGACGGCTTCGAATTCGGATTCGGCGCGGAGATCGGCATCAGCACGCAGAAGCTTCACGCTCGCGGGCCAATGGGCTTGCCTGCATTGACGTCGACGAAGTACCGGGTCGTCGGCAACGGACAAATCAGAGGATAGGAGCGACGAACAAATGAACGAGACCGCGAACCAAGCGAAACTATGCTTCTACGGGGCCGGATCGATGGCCGAAGCGTTGCTTCGAGGCATGACAGCCGCCAACTTGACCGCCCCTTCCAATATTACCGTCATGAATCGCCAGAACGCCGACCGCCTGCACGAATTGCAACGGACGTACGGCGTCGTCCCCGCTCCGACAGAAGCCGCGAAGCAGGACGCGCTTCGCACGGCGGACATCATCTTGCTCAGCATGAAGCCGAAGGATTCGGCGGAGGCGATCCGCGCGCTGAAGCCGTTGCTCCGCCCGGACCAGCTCCTCGTCTCGGTCATCGCTGGCTTATCGATCGACACGATTCATCAGCTGCTCGGCAACGCGCAGCCGGTCGCCCGCACGATGCCGAACACGTCGAGCACGATCGGCCTCGGCGCGACCGGCATCAGCTTCTCGGACGCGGCGAACGAGTCCCAGCGCGCTTTCGCGATTGCCATGTTCGAAGCCGTCGGCCTCGCTTCCGTCGTGGAGGAGCCGCAGATCGAAGCCGTTAACGGCGTATCGGGCAGCGGTCCCGCCTACGTCTATTACGTCATGGAAGCGATGATCCAAGCCGGCGTCGAGCTCGGCTTGACCGAAGAAGCGGCCAAGCTGCTGACGGCGCAGACGGTCAAAGGGGCCGCCGAGATGGTCATGTCTACCGGCGAGAATCCCGGCGAACTGCGCCGTAAGGTTACGTCTCCGAACGGCACGACGCAGGCCGCGATCGAGACGCTCGACCGCTACGCTTTCCAGGAAGCGATGAACAAGGCGATCCACCGCTGCGCGGAACGCGCGCGCGAGATGGGCGACGCGATCCGTTCCGAAGCGGTCGGATCACCGAGCGCTTAATCCAAGAAAGAAGGTTTCCTTTCCATGAATAATTCCTATAGCAAAGCGACCTACCGGCTATACGACGATAAAGCCGATTTCCATAAGAAAGCGACGGGCATCGCCGTCGGCTTGACCGTCGGCAGCTGGACCGACTTGCCGGAAGCGGCCAAAGCGCAAATGCAGCGGCATCTCGGCCAAGTCGTCTCCGTCTCCGCCCACGAAAGCGACGTTCCCGGCGAGCGCTTCGCCGACATTACGATCGCCTACCCGGACGCCAACTTCAGCCGCGACATTCCGGCGTTCCTCGTGACCGCGTTCGGCAAGCTGTCGATGGACGGCCGAATCAAGCTGATCGACATCGAGCCGTCGTCCGACTTCCTATCCGCTTTCCCGGGCCCGAAATTCGGGGCGCAAGGCGTTCGCGACCTGCTCGGCGTGCACGACAGGCCGCTCGTCATGAGCATCTTCAAATCCGTCATCGGACAAGACCTCGACAATCTGCGCCATCAATTCCTGCAGCAGGCGCTCGGCGGCGTCGACCTGATCAAGGACGATGAAATTCTGTTCGAGAACCCGTTATCCCCGCTCGTCAAGCGGGTTGAAGCGTGCGTCGGCGCGTTGAAGGAAGCCGAGCAAGCGACGGGCCAGAAGCTCATCTACTTCACGAACTTGACCGGACCGACGTTCTCGCTGAAAGACAACGCCAAACGCGCGATCGAAGCCGGCGCGAACGGCCTGCTCTTTAACGTGCTGGCTTACGGCTTTGACGCATTGGCCGAGCTCGCCGCCGATCCGGACGTCTCCGTGCCGATCGCCGCGCATCCGGCGATGGCCGGCGCGTTCTATCCGTCGCCGCATTACGGCATATCCGCTCCGGTACTGCTCGGCAAGCTGATGAGAATCGCGGGCGCGGACTTATCGCTCTTCCCTTCACCGTACGGCTCGGTCGTCATGCCGAAAGCCGAGAATCTCGCCGTCAAGGAAGCGTTGCTCGATCCTTCGTTGCCGCAGAAATCGGCGATGCCGGTCCCTTCCGCGGGCATCCATCCGGGGCTCGTCCCGCTCATCATGGGCGACTTCGGCCCGGAAGTCGTCGTCAACGCCGGCGGAGGCGTCCATGGCCATCCCGGCGGTCCGGCAGCGGGAGGACAAGCGTTCCGTCAAGCGGTCGACGCCGTTCTGGCCGGCCAATCGCTCGAGCAATACGCGCAAACGCACGAACCGCTTAAGCAAGCGATCGAACTCTGGGGGGTACGCACATCTTGAGCACGCCGATATCATCGTTTCCGCGCACACCCGTCTTATTCTGCGACTTCGACGGCACGATCACGTTAAGCGATAACATCGTCGCGGTCATGAAGCATTTCAACCCTCCCGGCTGGGAGGATATCGTCAAAGAGATCATTTCCGAGAAGAAATCCGTTAAACAAGGCGTCGGAGAGATGTTCGCGCTGCTCCCGTCGAGCATGCAGAACGAAGTCCGGAATTACATACTGACGACGGCCGGCATTCGCCCGGGCTTCCAAAGGCTGCTGGATTGGTGCAAGGCGCACGACGTCCCGTTCTACGTGACGAGCGGCGGCATCGACTTCTTCGTCTATCCGCTGCTCGAGCCATTCGGCATCCCAGCCGACCACGTGTACTGCAACGGCAGCGACTTCAGCGGAGATACGATCCGCATCACGTGGCCGCATGACTGCGACGCAGAATGCGATCATGGCGGCTGCGGAATGTGCAAGACGGCCGTCATTCGCCGGTTCGCGAAAGACGAGTACTACCGCATCTTGATCGGCGACAGCATCACGGACTTCCCTGGAGCCAAAATCGTCGATCTCGTCTTCTCGCGCTCTCACTTGACGGATCGCTGCGCCCAGCTCGGCTTGCCGCACGTCCCGTTCGAAACGTTCCACGATATCGTCAGCTATTTGGAACAAGGAGGTCGCCCCGAATGAGCTTCTCCCATATCGCCCTGGAGGAAAAACAACGGATATTGAGCGAATTTTCAGCCGTCAAAGCGGATTTCGCCTCCCGCCACTGGTTCCCGGGAACGAGCGGCAACCTGAGCATGCGGATCGGCCCCTTCGAGCCGAACGAGTTCTTCTTCGCCGTCACGGCGAGCGGCAAGGACAAAACGAAGTCGACGCCGGAGGACTTCCTGTTCGTCGATCAGGACGGCAAGCCTTGCGAGACGACCGCGCTGAAGCCGTCCGCGGAAACGTCCCTTCACCGGGAAATATACCGTTTGACGGGCGCTGGAGCCATTTTCCATATACATTCCGTGTTCAATAATCTCGTCTCCGAATTGTACTGGGAACGCCGTGCCGTGCCGATCGAAGGCGTCGAGCTCATTAAAGCGTTCAATATTTGGGACGAGGATGCCGTCATCGACGTGCCGATCGTGCCGAACTACGCCGACGTGCCGAAGATCGTGCCCGAGATCGAGCCCGTCCTTAACGCGCGCGTGCCCGGCCTGCTCATCCGCAAGCACGGCGTGTGCGTCTGGGGCAAGGACGCTTCCGAAGCGAAAAAACATCTCGAGGCTTTCGAATTCCTGTTCGAATACGCGTATCGCTGGCAGCTGCTGAAGCAAAGCCGATAATCAATCGCATCGCTTGGCGACCGCACAAAAAAACCACCCGTCTTTCCGCCCCCACGGCGGTCCGACGAGTGGTTTTTTTACAAATTAACGATTGGGGACTTTCAAAATATAGAGCACATGCCTATCGTGACGGTTATCGTCCGGTTCTGAATTTCTGGGCGTGAAGACGCGCTTCCTCGACGTTCGTCACGCGGTTGCGGCTCCACTCCAGCAAAATCCGGTCGATGTAGCGAAAATGCAGCTTGCCGGCGAACACCGCTTCCTTCAGCGCGAACCGGATCAATTCGTCGGCGTACTGGTCCTGGTCGAGCCAGCTCGTGATCGTCTCGTACTCCATCGGCGTCAGCGGCCGTCCGAATTCTTGCTCGAACTGGGAGAACAAGCTGCGCGGGACGCCGCCCGTATCGCCGGCTGCGTAGGTTCCCGCTTTCGCGCCCGAAGCCCGTTCTTCGCTTCTTCCGAATCCGCTGCCGCCGGAGACGCTCTCCGCGGAAGCGGCCGCGTATGCCGGACTTCCCGAGTCGGCCTGATCCGCGCGAAGCGGAAGTTCACCTTCCGCGAGCAGTTGACCGATTCTCCGGAATAAGCCAGACAAATTATATTTCTCGGATTGCACGCCGGAAGACGAGTCGAATTGCTCGTCGATGGTGACGAAGCCGAGCTTCAGCAGTTTCTGTACCGCCTGACCGACGATCGCCGGCGAGCAGCCTAATCTTTCTTGAAGCTGTTCGATCGTCGGAAACTCGTTCTGCTCAAGCTGGCGAAAAGCGATCAGCTGAAGAAGCAGCATCGCGTCCGTATCGCTCAGCTTCAGCGCGCGGTACGTGCGCAGAAGCGCGTACGGGACGCTGACGGCCCCGTCCATGTACGCTTCCGCCATTCCCCTCGCAAGCGCGTTGCGGTCGTTCATCGGCTCCTCGCCTCTCTTCGTGTTAGGATCTTCTAAGCTATCGTCCCGATTGGATTACGGATATAGCCGGTACAACGTGCGCGGGAAGGCGATCGTCTCGCGGACGTGGTCGAGGCCGCAGATCCAAGCGACGGCGCGCTCCAGTCCGAGTCCGAAGCCCGAATGCGGCACGGAACCGTATTTGCGCAAATCCATATACCAGCCGTAAGCTTCCTCGGTCAGCTCATGCTCGGCGAATCGTTCCGCGAGCAGCTCCGGATCGTCGATCCGCTGGGAACCGCCGATAATCTCGCCGTAGCCTTCCGGCGCGATCATGTCCGCGCACAGCACGACTTCCGGCCGATGCGGATCCGGCTTCATGTAGAACGCCTTAAAGCTCGCCGGGTAATGCGTGATGAATACCGGTCGGTCGAATTTCCCGGCGATCGCCGTTTCGTGAGGCGCGCCGAAATCTTCGCCCCAAGGCAGCTCCATGCCGACTTCCTTCAGCAGATCGAGCGCTTCGTCGTAAGTGATCCGCGGGAACGGCGGCATGACGCGTTCGAGAGCGGCCACGTCCCGCTCCAGCACCGCGAGCTCGGCCCGGCACTTCTCCAGCACTTGGCCGACGACGTGCGAGATGAACCGTTCCTGAACGTTCAGGTTCTCCTCATGATCGACGAATGCCATCTCCGGCTCGATCATCCAGAACTCGATCAGGTGGCGGCGCGTTTTGCTCTTCTCCGCGCGGAACGTCGGTCCGAACGAATACACTTTGCCGAGCGCCATCGCCGCCGCTTCCATGTACAACTGCCCGCTCTGGGTCAAATATGCGTCCTCGTCGAAATATTTCGTATGGAACAGATTCGTCGTTCCTTCGCACGAAGACGGGGTCAAAACCGGCGGATCGACGAGCGTGAATCCTCTTTCGTCGAAGAAGCCTTGGATCGCCGAAATGATGACGGCGCGAATGCGCAGAATGGCGCGCTGCCGCGGCGCGCGCAGCCACAGATGGCGATGGTCCATCAGGAAGTCCACGCCGTGCTCCTTGGGCGTGATCGGATAATCCTTGGCGATCTGAATCATGTCGATGCCGGTGACGTTAAGCTCGTAACCGGACGGGCTGCGAGGCTCTTCCCGGACGACTCCCGTGACGTAGAACGAGCTCTCTTGCGTCAGCTGTCCCGCTTTCTCCCATACCGATTCCTCGACTTCCGACTTCACGAGCACCCCTTGGATGAAACCCAAGCCGTCGCGAATTTGCAGGAATTGGATTTTGCCGCTCGAACGCTTGCGCGTCAGCCAGCCACCGAATGTGACCGATTGACCGACATATTCCCCGATCGTAGCCAAATCTACGCGTCCCATCTTCATTCTCCTTTGCGTGTTTTATCGTTTAATGCCATTAAATGTTCTGATTAAGCTCTTTGGCGAGCCGGTACGTATCCCTTGCGATCAATAGTTCTTCGTTCGTCGGCACGACGAGCACGCTTACGCGCGAATCATCCGTCGTAATCCGGCGAGGCTCGGGCGAACGGTCTGCGTTGCGCCCCTCGTCCAGCAGCACGCCCAGGAAAGTCAAGCCTTTGCATACTTCCGTGCGCAGCGCCGCCGAATTCTCCCCTACCCCAGCGGTGAAGACGATCGCGTCGACGCCGTCCATCGCAGCGACGTAAGCGCCGATGTACTTACGAATTCGGTACGCATACATCTCGAAAGCGAGTTTCGCGTTCGCGTGGCCTTCGTTCATCGCGTCGACGACTTCCCTCATGTCGCTGCTGACGCCGGAGATCGCAAGTAGTCCGCTGTGCTTGTTCAGCATCGAATTGACTTCGTTTAACGTCAAGTCTTCTTTATTGATCGTGAACGGCACGACGGCCGGATCGAGATCCCCGCTGCGCGTACCCATCATGAGCCCTTCGAGCGGTGTCATGCCCATGCTCGTGTCGTATGACTCGCCGTGCAGAATCGCGGCGCAGCTCGCGCCGTTGCCGATATGGCACGTGACGAGCTTCAGTTCCTCGACCGGACGGCCGAGGAATTCGGCCGCCTTCTTGCTTACATAGTCGTGCGAAGTGCCGTGAAAGCCGTAACGGCGAATTTGATGCTTGCGGTACAGCACGGTCGGAATCGCGTACAGGAACGAACTCGGCGGCATCGTCTGGTGGAACGCCGTGTCGAACACGACCGCTTGCGGCACTTCCGGCAAGTTCTCTTCGACCGCCGCGATGCCCATCATATGCGCGGGATTATGAAGCGGAGCAAGATCGAACAGCTTGCGGATTTCGAGTTTCGCTTGCGCATCGACGAGCACGGAGCGGCTGAACGTCTCGCCCCCGTGAACGACCCGGTGGCCGACCGCTTGAATGTCGGCGATGTTGCGAAGCACGCCGAACTTCCGGTGCGTCAGCATGTCGAGCACTTTCTTGATCGCGGTCGTGTGATCGAGAATCTCGCTGACTTCCCGGACTTCGGGCTGATGGTTCACTTCGTGCGTCAAGATCGACGAGTCCATGCCGATACGCTCGACGCGGCCTTTCGCCAGCACGAACTCGGTCTCCATATCGTACAATTGGTATTTGACCGAGGAGCTGCCCGCGTTGATGACGAGTATGTTCAAGGCAACCGTTCACCGTCCTTGCCGTACTTGAAAAATCCGACGCCCGTCTTGATGCCGAGTTGTCCGGCCCGAACTTTTTTCTTCAGCAGGAACGACGGCCTGTATTTCAATTCGCCGAATTCGCGGAACATCCGCTCCAGCGCAGCCAGCACCGAATCGAGCCCGAATCGGTCGGCCATTTCCAGCGGCCCGTATTCGAATTGATAACCGATACTCATGGCGGAGTCGATATCCTCCGGGGATGCGACGCCTTCTTCCAGCAAGTGCAACGCTTCGTTAATAAGAAGGCAGACGAGCCGGGTCGTTACGAACCCCGGCGATTCGTACACCATAACGCCTTTCTTCGTGAGCACGTCCTCGATGAACGTTTTCGTTCGGCCGAACGTGTCGTCAGACGTATGCAAGCCGCGAATGATCTCCACGACGTCGATCCGGAACGCCGGATAGACGAAATGCATGCCGATGACCCGCTCGGGGCGGCTGCTCGCGCCTGCGAGCTCCGTCAAGCTGAGCGTCGACGTATTGCTCGCCAGCACGGCGTCCGCCGCGACGATATCGTCCAATTGGCGGAACACGTCCTTCTTCTCGTCGAGATCTTCGCTGATCGTCTCTATGATCAGTTCGCAGTCCGCGAGATGTTGCAAGGACGTTTCCGTATGTATCCGGTTTAAGGTAAGTTTTTTCTCCGCGGCGGTGATCGCCCAACGTTCCATTTGACGGTCGAGACTGGCCTCGATCATGATGACCGCCTGCCGGAGCTTCTCGGGCGTCTTCTCCACGAGATGAACGTCCAGTCCTTTGACCGCGAGCATTTCGGCAATGCTCCGCCCCATCGTTCCCGCGCCCACGACGCCGACGACTTTAAACATAGATTAGCCTCCATAAAGCAATAAGATGAGAGTGCCCGCGCGCGAATCGCGTCCGGGTACTTTCATCTTATCATAAACCGTTCTAACTTGCCGAAGCCGCGAACCACTTGCCGAACATTTGCTTCCAATTGTCCACGTATTTCGCTTGGGTCGCCCATTGCACCATGACGACAGACTCGTTCGGCCGCAACTCGAACTCGACCGGTTGACGATCCGCTTGAGGCAACAAATACGGAATGACTTGAATGCGTTCCGCGGATACGACGACGGCCATATCGCCGTCCTGCGAGGTATAAGCATCGATAGCGCTCCGGTCTAACTTGAGAACGTCTTCCCAGCTGATCGCGAGAGGAAGATCCTTGACGACGTCCGCGGTCAGATCCGCGTCGATCGTCGTCCAATCGGACGTCGCCGATCCGCCGTCGCCGGACGGCTTCTTGGCGACCCACTTCGCGTCTTCCCGCGCGATCGCCCATTCGTCGGCGTCTTGTCCGGCGGCAGCGTCGCCGAGAGCCGCGGCGAACGTGTACCTTGTATTAACGAGCGTCTCGGGATCCGCTGCCCTGACTTTCGGGTCGAGCTCGGTCACTTGATTGACTAAGGCTCGCGTACGTCCGTCCCCATCGGTCTGAAGAATCGATACGAACCGGTTTCCCGCGTAGAGAAGCTTCTCCGTTCTGCCGGCAACGGCGCCGTCCGTCGCCGTGGCATCGGCAGCTGGCTTCTCCGCCGAGGATTCGCCGGACTTCAGCGCGATGAGCGACTGACCCGCGTTCGCGGCGGAAGCGTTCCGGTATTCGATTTTCCAGAAGTTCGATTTGTACGGCATCCAGATGCCGTCGCCGCTTCTGACGTACGTCAGCTTGTCGTTCTCCGGAGCGACGATGATCGTGCGGTACGTGCTAGCCGAATCGGGAGAGTCTCCATCTTGCCTAAGCCCGATGACGACCGCGGAATGCGGAGTCGGATCTACGGGGCCGACCCCGCTTGCCGCGGAAGAGGAAACAGGCTGTTCCGTCGTCTTGGACAGATTGTCCCGCTGCCCGGTTCCCGCGCTTAAGCTCCATACCCCCGCGCCGATGCCGAGAACGAGCAGCAACGAGAAGCTCAAAGCAGGCCAGCGCAACAGCCAAGGACGAGAGGGTCCCCGAGCTCGTCCGGGACGTTCGAGACTGTCGTTGATCCTGCGCTTCAGCGACTCGTCGAAGCCGTTCCGGTTCAACGGACCGCGCGCAAGCTGCTCGAACAAATCCTTATCCTCCATGGCTGTTCGCCTCCTTCATCTTCGATAGCTTTTGCCGGGCGTGGAACATGCGGGACTTGATCGTTCCTTCGGTGACGTCCAGCACTTGCGCGATTTCCTTCAGGGACAACTGATGATGCGCGTATAAGATAATGACTTCGCGATATTTCTTCGGCAATTCCAGCACCATGCGCCACATGTCGTTCACGGTCGATTTGGCCAGCACGTCGTGCTCGACGGATTCCCGCTCTCCTCGTTCTTCCATCGTATCCGACAATGTAACTTTGCGGAAGAAAGCCGACCGCTGGAAGTCGATCGCCGTGTTGCGGGTAATCGTCAGCAACCAGGTTTTGACCGATGCGTCCCTGCGGAAGGCATGCATGTTGCGGAACACTTTAATGAACACCTCCTGGGAGATGTCGTCCGCCATGTCCCACTTGCGCGTTATGCTGTACGCGTAGTTCCACACGTCTTTGCCGTATGCGTTCATGAGCTCGTTGAGCAACCCGCGATCGTCGTCGCTCTCGACCATATATTTGAGAAAATCGAAATTCCGTTGCGAGTCCAACCTTGCCACCTCTATTCAATAAGAACGATTCCGAAAGGCATCAGGTTCAATGCTAGCACATTTATTATCGTTTTTCTTCGTCTTTAGGCAAAAATAAGCTCCGCCGGGGCTTCCGGCGGAGCGATACGCGCGATTAGCTTCCAGAGTTCCCTGTCTAGTAAAAGCGTCCCTTGGACAAGGATAAAGAGAAGCAGCAATATCGTAATCAACCAGAAATGCTTTCGTTTCATCTTACGGCGCGGACGCTGCGAGGACCATCTCTTAGCCGTTGAATAACCGGAACCGCTGCCAGAAGCAGAAAATCGTCTGCGAGTTCCCCATTTTCTATGCATGCCCGTTCCTCCCATCGCAAGACCCAAGCGGGGTCGTCCTCGGGGTTCCATGGTTCAAGCTAATGCGGAGGCGAGGGAAAAAGCACAGCAAGCTGCCATAACTAAGACTTAGGCGTTGAAGCCTGCCCTAAGGTGCATCGGGCCGATCCGCAAAATGTGTAACGCCCTTATATTAATCCGGGCTGGTCAGATAACGATCTCCATCGATATGCTTGTGCGGTCCGTGTATAATGTTCAATCCGATAGCATCGATTTCAGCCAATCGAACGACTGTCGGCCGTTAGCTTCATGTTTACCCGGGAACAGATCATAAGAAAATTGATACTCGCGCGCGAATACGATTGTCCAATGAAGCGGTAACGTAGGAGAGGAGAGAACCTACCGAAAACCCTGCGATGCCGATTCTTTCCAAATTCACCTCTGTACGGGGCTCGGTGCGTTCGGACATAGATAAGAAGATCGCGCCCCTCATCACGCCTTAACGGCTAGAGAATTGGCGATCTTCTTTATCATCAGAGAAGCCCGAGCACATATTTTTTCAGATCCACCAGACGATGAAGCTTCGGTTTCGCGTCGGTTCCGCTGATGATTAAGGGGACTAAAGATTCCGTACGGTGAAGAGAACCGTGCCCACCGCCTCCTTTATGAGTCGGCGAGCTATGAGCTACCAGTTCATAACCCGGTTCTGCAGTGATCAAAACATACGATCCGGGATGCGAATTCATAGCGGAGAACAATCGCTGCAGAGCATCGGGATACCGGCCGAATTCCAGCCGATTGTTTCCTGCTGTCTTAATATCCAGCACATCCGGATTTCCCTGCCATGACCATGTTTGCCCGTAAGGATCTACCCTAACCCCCTTCTTTCTGAATCGGAATTCACCGGAAGTTCCGCTATGCGCGACGCAGATCCACCCGTTTTCCTTCCAGGCGATCAGACTGATCCGGGATTCGGCGCGAAGTCGATCGTTTAACTCCTTGAGGGATGGTTTGGCTTTAAGGGCATACACGTACGCCGACGTTTCATTAACCGCCAACGCGATTTCCGTCTGATCGGTTACAGGCATTCCGGCTTGTAGAACGTCATAGCCCTTCAACAATTCCGGCAGATCGATAATGGGTTGATGGTTTGCCGGGTGAATTTGGGACATGCCGCTGTCTCCTACAATGATGATCATCGCCTTCTTCATCGCTTCATCCATCGAGCCGAACGATTGCAGCATCGATTGAAGTTGCCCGTCCAGCTTGCGTACGCCATCTAAATCGGAAGGACCTTTCTTGTGCAGACGCTGATCCATATCGGGCAAATACACGTAGAGAAAGTCAGGCAGACGGCGGTTCGCAATCAAATGCTTCACTGTCTCTACGGCATAATCATTGTTAAATCCCAATTTATTAGTAATACCGTCAGGCATGTTCTTCGTTTCTTCAAGCGGGTTGGCGAAAGACCCGAAAGTCAGAAGCTCGGGTCCTTTCACTTTGAATTCCTTCTGCAGCTTCAGCGGTAGATGGATTGCTGTCGGCAAACGCAGTGTATGCTCGGTTGTCCCCCGATAGATCAGCCCATTGACCGAGCCCGAGGTCAAGCCTCGACCTGCGAGATCTTCATAAATGGTAGAAACGCGGGAATTCAGATGTCGACCGTTCAGGTTAACAAACAAATCAGTTAACACCTGATCGCCCCCTGTTCGGAGGGCCTCCATCGGTCCGGTTCCGTAGTTCACAACTCTTCGTTCATCAGTCGAATACCAAGCCAATCCCGGCACGCGATGTTCATCCGGATAAGTCCCTGTCACAACGGTGCTGTCAATGGTCACGGACATCGTCGGGAAAGAACTCACGACATCCGTGTAATATTGTCCGTTTTCAATCAAATATCGGAAACTGGGTAGCAGGTTCAGCTTGATTCCCTCATCAATCGCCTGAACCATTAAGGAATCGGCCACTATAAATATGACTTTCTTCGAATTGATTCCCCGTTCAGACTTGGCATGCAATAGATCGTTCTCGTCGGGTCCATTCTTCTTACCGGTGCAGCCTCCAGTGAATGCGAGGATGACTAAAATCATTATGATTCGCGCCCAATTCCTCATACCGACGTCACTCCAAAATCAATTGCAAGATTTATCTTGTTTTTTCCAATTTGAGTCCAAATCATACATCCAATAAGGTTCAATGCTAGCGCATTATTATCGATTTTCTTCGTCTTTAAGCAAAAGAAGCTCCGCCGGAGCTTCCGGCGGAGCGATAGGCGCGATTAAGCGGCTTGTTGGATTTGATCTCTCAGTTGTTCGCCCGACAACGTTTCTTCGCGAATAAGAATGGACAGAAGCCGTTCGAACGTCGGCTTGTGCTTGCCCAGCAATTCCCTCGTCCGAATCGTGAGGCCGTCAAGGATTTTGGCGTTCTCGCCCGACCATTGCTCTTGCGTGATCGCTTCCGGATGAACGATGCCGAGATCCGACATGCCGGATTCGATCATCGTGCGGACGATGCTCGTCGCCTGGTCGAAGTCCCCGCGGGAACCCGTGCTGCGGCCGCCGTAGAAAATCTCTTCGGCGACGGCGCCGCCGAGCGCTATCATGATTTGCTGCTCGAGCACGTCGAGCGAATACAAATAGCTGTCTTGCCGCGGATGGTGGCGGACGTAACCGAGCGCTTGTCCCCGCGGCGTCAACGACACTTGCGCGACGCTCTCGGGACGGACGCTTTCGGCGACGATCGCATGGCCGAGCTCGTGGATCGCGACGCGCTCGCGTTCTTCGCGCGTCGTCTCGCGGTCCATCCGTTCGCCCATCATGACTTTGTCGATCGCCTGCGACAGATGGACGTTGTTTAACGTCTCCGACTTTTCCCTCATCGCGTAGATCGCCGCTTCGTTCATGACGCTCTCAAGCTGCGCCCCGGAGAAACCGAACGTCTCTTCCGCGACTTTCGCGAGAGAAGCTTCCTCCGATAACGGCTTATTGCGCGCATGCAACTTCAGAATATGCTCGCGCGCGGATTTGTCAGGAAGATCGACCTGGATGTGACGGTCGAACCGGCCCGGGCGAAGTAGCGCCGGGTCGAGCAGTTCCTTGCGGTTCGTCGCGGCGATCAGAAGAATACGAACGCTCTCGTCGCCCTGCACGCCGTCCATCTCGGTCAGCAATTGATTTAACGTCTGGTCGTATTCGCGGTGCTGTCCGCCGTCCCTTTTGCCGCCTATGCCGTCGATTTCGTCGATGAAGATGATGGCGTTGTCCCGCTTCAGCTTCGTCGCCTGCTGGCGCGCTTCCTTGAACAGGTCGCGGATGCGCCCCGCGCCGACGCCGACGTACATCTCGACGAATTCGCTGCCCGAGGCGGCCACGAACGCCGAATTCGTGTATTGCGCCGCCGCCTTGGCGAGCAAAGTCTTGCCGGTTCCCGGAGGGCCCGTGAGCAAGATGCCCTTCAACGGACGAATGCCGAGCTTCTCGATCTTATCGCGGTACACGAGGAAGTCGAGCGCCTCCGTCAGTTCCCTCTTCGGTTGCTCTTGGCCTCCGATATCCTCGAACGTCAGAAATTCAGGCTTGCGCGTCGCCGCCCGTTTGCCTGCCGTTCCCATCGCAAGGCCGCCTCGCCCTCTCGTGAACAAGAAAATCGCCCCGAACATGAGCAGTCCCATGACGATAATAGCCGGCGGCAATCCGACGTACAATAGAAACACGAGAACGACGATCGCCGCGCCGATGCCGATTTCTTTGCCGTAATCGTTTAATTTACGCATTAGACCACGCTCCTAACGTTGCGGGTTCGCGAGGCAGCACGACGAATTTCGCCGCATTGCCGTCGCGCAACGAAATATAGACGTTGTCTTCGTCCATGTCCGTCGTCGCCGTCACGCCCGGGAAATGGGCGGACAAGCCGTCCATCGCGTCACGGATGCCGGAATACTTGCGCGTCTCCATCGCTTCGGCGACGTCGAACAACGCGTAACTCCATGCTTTTTCCAACCGTTCGTTGCTGCTGGCGTCCGCCGTAAGCTCGAACTGCTTGCTTCCGATTTCTCCGGAGCCTTCTTGTTTGATCTTACGGTACACTTCGGCGATATTCGCGTCAGGCGCAAGTTTCACGTCTATTTTCACTGATCCGGCGCCCATCTCGACTGTGGCGTTCTCGACGCCGGCGATCGCGTTCGCGACCCGGTCGAGCGGCTGCTCGACGCCGTAATGGCGGTAACCGAACCAACCGCCGAACAGCACGGCTGCCGTCAGCGCGGCCGTTATCGCAATCGGTAATATTCTGATCTTGTTCATATGTCGATTCCCTCCTAATAAGTAGGTATACAAACGAAAGTTAATGTCATTAATATCAATAAAGGTCAAACCGATGGCGGACGAGGCGACGTCCGTGCGAGTTCTGAAGTCTGCGAGAATGTTCCATGCGCATCCGTACGTTTCGTACATCCATGAGTATATCAGTTTTGGTCAGCATAATCGTTATTAAAACGTTGGAAAGCGAACCAGCAACCCGCGAACCGCGTATCTACACCTTGCTTATCATACTCTGTCTGCAATAGGGTCTCACCTGACTGCAGTCACCTCAACCTCCGCTCCCCCGCCTGAAATTCGGTTACTCCTGACTACAGCTTCCAAACAAACTGTAAAAAGTGCAGGTTATTCGGCGCTGAAACGAAAAACGACCAAACAACCTGCAATTCTAAAGTTTGATGGGCCTAAATATGTCGATCCTCTCAAAAAAAAGAAAACAACCTGCATTTTTGCAGGTTGTCCTCAGGAATTTGAAGAATCGTGCGATACAAACTGCACTTTTACAGGTTGTGGGCAAGGCTCAGCGTGCGAAACGGTAAGGCCATCGAATCGGTTAAGCGGCAAAGCGCTAGCTCGACAACACGTAAGTCTTCAGCATCGTGCCATCCTTAAACGAGTAAAAGCCGAGCGATTGATGGAGATGATCGTCGTTGTTCCAGTAACGGATTTCCCAAGCCGGCTGCCCCTTGAACCAACCCGGAATCATCCGGATCGGCGCCGAGGCGCCTTCGTGCTCGCTCTCGAACTTCGCCAGCATCTGCTTTTTCGTCAAGTTGTCCGTCGTTTTCTCCTTCACGACGCCATCCGACTTCTCGAACACGACCCAGGATTCGCCGTCCGCGTCTTTGCCGGAGACGATCCACACCGTCTCGTCCCACGTATGGGACGCGGCGTCGGTCACTTCCTTCAACCCCGCTTGCTGCTTGGCGATCCGAACGGCGCGATTTTCGACGCTTCGGTAATCCTTATCCGAAGACCGGACATACAAATAGAAGCAGACGAGCACGAACACGACGAACCCCGCGACGAGAATGCCCCACTTAGCCAGCGAAAGCGAAGGCCCTTTGCGATGCCCTTCCGTACGGCTTAAATTCATCCGCGCAGCCTCCGGAAGCAAGCTTCGGCTTCGGCTTTGATTTTCTCTTCATCGAGCGTCAGAAGCTTGCCGTCTTTCAGCAATTGCTTGCCGTCGACCCATACGTGGGCGACGTCGGAACCTCTAGCCGCGTAGGCGAGATGGGATACGTAATCGGTGCGCGGCACGAAATGCGGCCGATCGACGTTCAAGGCGATGAAATCCGCCTTCAAGCCGGCTTTCAATTGGCCCGTCACGCCTTCCAAGCCGATCGAGCGCGCGCCGTAGAGCGTGCCCATGCGAAGCGCTTCCGCCGCCGGAACGACGGTCGGATCGCCGGATACGCCTTTATGAAGCAACGCCGCCATCGAGATTTCCTGGAACAGATCCAAGTTATTGTTGCTGGCCGCGCTGTCCGTTCCAAGCGACACGGTCACGCCCGCCTTGAGCAAGTCGGGCACGCGCGCGACGCCGCTCGCGAGCTTCAGGTTGCTGACCGGGTTATGCGATACGGCGACGCCTCGTTCGGCGAGCAACGCGATCTCGTCGTCGTTCAAATGAACGGCGTGAGCGACGAGCGTCGGACGCCCGAACATGCCGAGGCGGTCGAGATGTTCGACCGGGCGGTAGCCGTAATCGCGCACGTTCTGTTCCACTTCCGCGATCGTCTCCGACATGTGGGTATGCATCGGCAAGTCGAGATCGTGGGCCGCTTCGACGAATTTCAAGATGTAGTCGGGAGGGCACGTGTAAGGGGCATGCGGAGAAATCATGACGCTGACGCGCCCGTTCGCCGCGCCGTGCCAATCTTTCGCGAATTGGATGGCGTCCGCCAGCTTCGCTTTCTGAACGTCTTCCGGGCACAGTCCGATAACGCCGCGCGTCAAGCTCGCCCTCATGCCGGAGCGCTCGACGACTTCTGCGACCCGATGCATATGGTCGTACATGTCGACGAACGTCGTCGTGCCGGATTTGATCATCTCGGCGGCCGCGAGAGCCGAGCCCCAATACACGTCGTCTCCGGTATATCTCGCTTCCGTCGGCCACATATGGTTTTGCAGCCAATCCTGCAATGCCAGATCGTCTGCCAATCCGCGCAGCAGCGACATCGCCGCGTGCCCATGCGTGTTCACGAGTCCCGGCATGAACAGATAACCTTTGCCGTCCAGCTTGGCGGACGCGAGCGATTTCTCTTCCTCGGGCGCTTCTCCTTCGCCCAGAGCCGCGATCCGTTCATCTTCCACCGCCATCCAGCCTTGGAATTTCGGTTGGTCGTCGTCCATCGTGACGAAATAGCCATTCTCGATCAGTAACCGCGTCATTAAAGTCCGTCTCCTTCTTTCGATCCGTTGATCGAGTCCATATAATAAGCGAGGCTGAGCAGCTCCGCGGTAAAATCCGCATGGTGAATTCTGACGCCGGGCGCGGCCTTCAAGACGACCGGCGCGAAGTTCAGAATGCCCCGAATGCCGGAAGCGACGAACTGATCCGCCACGTTCTGCGCCTCGGTAGCCGGCACCGTAATGATGCCGACCGAAATATCCAGCCGCTCGACGGACTTGGCGAGCTCCTTCATCGGCTGAACGGTCAGCCGGTTGATCATCGTGCCCTTCTTGCTTTCGTCCGCGTCGAATACGGCGACGATTTTCATGTTGTCTTTAATATACGTATTATAATTGCATAGCGCGCGCCCCAGATTGCCCGTCCCGACGAGTGCGACGTTCAACGTCTTGTCCAGCTTCAAGATCTGGCGGATTTTCTCGATCAAATAATCGACGTTATAGCCGACCCCTTTACGCCCGAACTCGCCGAAGTACGCGAGGTCTTTGCGAATTTGCGCCGGATTCAGGTCCAGCTTCTCTCCGAGCTCTTGGGAGGAAACCGTATGAATGTTGCTTAAGCTGAGTTCATTCAGAAATCGTAAGTAAATCGGCAGCCTCCGGACGACCGCCTCGGAAATTTTGATCGGTTTCATTCAAGTCCCCTCCTTTCTTTCATCGTGATCGGGAAACAGCCACTCGCGAGCCCTGCCCGCCATCGCGGCCGTCGGTAAATGCTCCATTTTCGGTCCCGGCAACGAGTACAGGAAATGCTTCCCGTAATACGTGTCGATTACCCTCGTATCGTACAGCAGCACGATGCCCCGATCGGTCGCCGTTCGCACGAGCCGGCCGAAGCCTTGCTTGAAGCGGATGACCGCCTGGGGGAGCGACAGCTTCATGAACGGATTTTTGTTCTCCGCTTGCAGCTTTTCCGCTTTCGCTTCCGCGACAGGATGATTCGGCGGCTGAAAAGGCAGTCTGACGATCGCGAGACAAGTGAGAGCGTCCCCCGGTAAGTCGATGCCTTCCCAGAAGCTGCTCGTGCCAAGAAGCACGGAAGCCGGTTGCTTGATGAATTGCTGGGTCAACCGGCTGCGGCTGCCCCCGTCGAGACCTTGGCCAAGCACTTGAATGCCGGCCGGCTCGAGCTTTTCTTTCAACGGTCCGTAGACCGTTTTCAGCATCCGGTGCGACGTGAACAGAACGAGCATGCGGCCTCCCGCCGTCCGCGCCATTTCCTCCAAGGACGACGTAAGAGCGGCGACGAACGCGGCTTCTCCGTCCCTCCCTTTGATGCCCGGAAAATCGCGGGGAATAAGGACGAGCGCTTGTTCCCTGTATTTGAACGGGGAAGGCAACATCGCCGTTTTCAACTTCCCGGCTTTATCCGCCTCGATTAATCCGAGCTGCTCGGTCACGTAACCGAACGACTTGTCGATCGTTAACGTCGCGGACGTCATGACGACGCTCGCTTTTTTGTCGAACACGCCTTCCTTCAGCAATTCGCTGACGTCGGAAGGAACGCCGTATATCCATACGGATCTTCCCCGGTACTGGGAATGCCCTTCGATCCAATAGACGTATTCCGGTCTGCCGAGCGTGACGAACGACTGCGTGTCCGCCCTCGTGTTCGACAAATCCTTCAGCACGCCGCCCATGTCGGTCAGAAGCCCTTGCAGGCTTAGTTCGTCCGCTTCCTCCCTCATGTCGACGACGATCTTCTCCATCGGCCGAATGAAATCCGACAGCAGCTGAATGACGTTATTGCCGTCTACGGTTAACGCTTCCCATTGCGGGGGCAGTTGATCCGGCTTCAGCCTGTACGTCATGTTGCCCGTTTCGTCGGCCGCGGCGTTGGAGGCGAGCATGCCGAAGGAGGCGTCCATCCAGCGTTCCCACGCTTCCCGGATCTCGGTCAGCTTGGGCGCAAGCTCTTCGAGCTTCTCCGCCCAAGCGGTCGCGTGCGTCGATCCCATTGCCGATGCGGCAGAGATGAGCTGCGGGAGTAAACCCGTCTTGGTGTCCTTCCACACGCGCAGAAGCGGCAGCATCAACGTCGCGTGGCCGGTTTTCTGCCCGAGATGCTGGCTCGCCACTTCTTCCAAATGATGGGCTTCGTCGATGACGAGCCGATCGTACGCCGGAAGCAATCGGTGCTCGGCGCGCAAATCGGTAAACAGCAACGCATGGTTCGTAATGACAAGATCGGCCTTTCCTGCTTCTTGCCTCGCGCGATGGTAGAAGCAACGCTTGAACCAAGGGCATGCCCGGTTCAAGCAAGAGGCGGTGTCGCTCGCGACCGCGTCCCATTCCTCCTTGTTGCGGCCGCCGACGTTCAGCTCTTCGGATTCGCCTCTCGTCGTCTCTCCGAGCCAGACGGTCATGCCGCCGCGGACGATCGATTCTTCCCGTCCGAAAGCATGCTCCGGCACGTGCTGCCGGTTCTCGAACTTGCGCAGGCACAGGTAGTTGCTGCGTCCTTTGAACACGGATGCCCGGAACGGCATCGGCAACGCTTGCTGCAACAGCGGCAAATCTCTTTCGCGCAGCTGCTCCTGCAATTGGATCGTATGGGTGCTGACGACGACTTTTTTCTCTTCTTTCAGTCCATAATAAAGAGACGGCAGCAAATACCCGAGAGACTTGCCCGTACCGGTTCCCGCTTCCACGAGCAGATGCGAGTCGGCTTGAAGGGCGTCGAATACTTCCTTGAACATGATGTCTTGGCCTTCCCTTGCTTCGTACGAGGGGAACAGCGCCTTCAGGTTGCCCTGGACGGCGGCCAAATACTGTTCGAAATCCATTTCTTTTAACGAATCCGGAACGCCGTTCGAATCGTCTTGGCGATTCGAGTTGTCTTCGCCCCAATCGCCGACGTTCATCGCGAATTGACGGAAGTGGTGTAGCCCTTCTTCGGGAATGAACGGCTGCGTATCCCGCCATGCGGAGACGTGGGCGATCAACCACCCGAGGTCGCTGTTGTCCGGACTAAACAGGGCGCCGAGCCTCTGAAGGGTGAACAGCGGAAGTTGCCGCAGCTTGTTCAAACAAAACATGAACAATTCCGCCGTCGCGAGCGCGTCGCTGTCCGCTTGGTGCGGACGGTCGTGCGCGATGCCGAACGCTTGAGTCAGCGAAGACAGCGAGAACGAAGGCTGCGTCGGGAAGACGAGCCTTGCAAGCTCGACCGTATCGAGCATTCTGCCGCCGAATGGCAAATAACCGCTCCTTTCGAGGGCGGCTTGCAGGAATTGCGCATCGAAATTGGCGTTGTGAGCGACAAGTACGGCATCCTGCAAAAAAGGGACGAGCTCGGCGATCATGTCTTCGGTTTCGGGGGCTTCGGCCACGTCCGAATCGGAAATGCCCGTCAACCGGGCGACCTCAGCCGGAATCGGCTTGGACGGCCGAACGAAGCTCGCATACGTGGAACAAACGGTACCCGCATCGTCGATGACCGCGAGTCCCGTTTGTATTATTTCATCTTTATCGGACGACATGCCCGTCGTTTCGAAATCGAGCACGGCAAATTTCATTCCAGACTTCCTTTCGAGCCGTCAGGCTTGAACTAACGTTTGAAGCTCCGCGCTTCCGAATTGCAGTTGAATTTGTCCTTTTCCCCGTAGCACGGATTCGAGGTTCGTCTTCGGGTCGGCGAAAGCCGGATCGGCCTCCAACGCTTTGCGGAAATAGAGCTGGGCTTGTTCCAGATGCGCGTTAATCGCTTGAATGCAGCCAAGCGCGTTGTAGGCGATCGCCCGCAGCCTGCTCTCTTCCGATATGGCGGCGACGAGCTGGAAGTGCCGCTGCGCCTCGCTCCAATGCTTCAGGTGCATCCGGGACATCGCCAGGAACATTCGGGCGCAGACGAGGTCGGGATAAAGCGCTACCGCCTGCTCCAGTTGGTCCGAGGCATGCTCGAACATATGGAGCTTAAAGTACCCTTGGCCCTTTACGTAAGGTTCGAGAAGCTTATGCGGCTCGGGCTGGGGTTCCGATTGCTGTTGTCGCAGCTCGCGGAAGAATCCCATTTTGTCTTCGAATTGAAGCCATGATTCAATAATATCATCACTTAGCGATTTCAGCATGTCCCATTGCCGCTGCAGCTCGTTTTTTTCTTCGCCGGTGGCTTGAGGATAACGGATAATTAGATCGTCGAGCACTTCGTTCATCGTCGCGAACCATTGCCGAATCATGAGCGTACCCCTCCTCTGCGCGATTGACGGGCAATCGCTTCGACAGCATCAGCTTCGCAGTGAAACCGTACTGTCATTCTGCGTTTCGGGGAGGTGTTTCATACGCGTTACATAACGGTCGAATGCGGCTCTTCCGCCAACAATTCGACAACCTTGTTGCCTTCGCCCATAATGGCGACCCGCGGATGATGGCGGCGGGCTTCCTCGTCCGTCATGAAGCCGTAGCTGATGACGATGACGGTGTCTCCCGGCTGAACGAGCCGCGCGGCGGCTCCGTTCAAGCAGACGACGCCGGAACCCCGCGGTCCCGGAATGGCGTAAGTCTCGAAGCGAGCGCCGTTGTTGTTATTGACGATTTGGACTTTCTCGTCGGGAAGAATATCGACCAGCTCGAGCAAATCTTGGTCGATCGTCACGCTGCCGACATAGTTCAAATTCGCTTCCGTTACCGTGGCGCGGTGTATTTTGGCTTTCATCATTTGGCGGAACATAGAATCGCACCTGCTTTCGCTGGATTAAGCAATTTATTGTCGATCAGGCGGGTTTGGCCGAACCGAACCGCGACGGCGACGAGAACGTCGGCGTCAAGCCCGGCGAGCGGCTTGCCCTCTTCGGGGCGCGTCAGCTCCGGATACGTCAACAAGTCCACGTAATCGATATCGGCGATATCCGATGAGGCGATCTCGCGGCTAAGCCGGGAGATCAATTCCGATGCCGTGGCGCCTTCCTCGATCCATTCCTCGGTCCGGGACAACGCACGGGACAAGACGGACGCTTCCGAGCGCGCCTTGGCGTCCAAATACACGTTCCGCGAGCTTAGCGCGAGACCGTCTTCTTCGCGAAGGATCGGACAAGGAACGACTTCGACGGGGATATTCAAATCCTGCACCATGCGTGCGATGACCGCCACTTGCTGCGCGTCCTTCATGCCGAAGTACGCCCGATCGGGCTGCACGATATTGAACAGCTTCGCGACGACCGTCGCGACCCCGTCGAAGTGCCCCGGACGGCTCGCTCCGCATAAGGAATCGCTCACTTCGTTCACCGTCACCGTCGTGACGCGTTTGGCCGGATACATCTCCGCCGCCGAGGGCAAGAATACGATCGAAGCGCCCGACGCCGCTGCCACTTTCAAGTCCCTCGCTTCGTCGCGAGGATACTTGTCCAAATCTTCGTTCGGTCCGAATTGGATCGGATTCACGAAAATGCTAAGCAAGGTCAAGCCGTTATCGGCGGCCGACTTGCGGATCAAGCTCGCGTGCCCTTCGTGCAAATAACCCATCGTCGGAACGAATCCGACCCCGCTATCCGCTCCGGCGCGCCTGAAAGCGGCGATCGCCGCCCTCAGCTCGGCGATCGTGCGGATGATTTGCGGTTCGTTATGTCGAGGAGCGGACTCCGTCATGATTTATCGCCTCCGTATAACTTCCCGCCCAGGCTTGGCGTCGACGTTGCCGACGGATCGAGCAGGAAGGAATGCTTCTCCTCGGGAAATTGCTTCGCCCTGACTTCGTCGACGTATTCGGTCAGCGCGGCGCGGATCGTATCTCCGATGTTCGCGTAGCTTTTGACCATTTTCTTGTCTCGAACGTTGGAGCCGTAACGCAGCACGTCGTGGTACACGAGCACTTGGCCGTCGCAGCCGCGTCCCGCGCCGATGCCGATCGTCGGAATGCCGATCGAATGCGAGACGGCCGCCGCCAGCTCCTCGGTCACGAGCTCGAGCACGATGCCGAAGGCGCCCGCCTCTTCAAGCGCCTTGGCGTCCTTCAACATCTTTTCCGCTTCGTCGCTGCTCTTGCCTTGCACTTTGTACCCGCCGATTTGATGAACCGACTGGGGCGTCAATCCGATATGGCCGAGCACGGGGATGCCCGCGGACGTGAGCAGCCGAATTTCGTCCGCCAGCTCCGCGCCGCCTTCGAGCTTCACCGCGTGGGAGCCGCCTTCTTGCATGATCCTCGCCGCGTTACGGAAAGTCGCTTCGGGTCCGAGCCGGTAAGTCGCGAACGGCATATCCGTCACGACCATCGTGCCGGGCGCGCCCCGAACGACGGCGCGCGTATGGTAAATCATGTCTTCGAGCCTGACCGGAACGGTCGTATCGTAACCAAGCACGACATTGCCCAGCGAATCGCCGACGAGAATAACGTCGACGCCAGCCTCTTCCGACAGCATGGCGGAAGGATAGTCGTATGCCGTCAACATCGTGATCGGCTTCTTCTGGGCTTTCATCGCTTTCAATTTCGGGACGGTCAATGCTTGTTTCATGGGATTGCCTCCTAAGAATGTATTGGCGCGAAATCGAGAATCCGCTCCGCAACGTCCACGGACAACAAAAAAACCCGTTTCGCCCATGAGCAAAAAAGGTTCCCATTCAACATAGAACGATTTCACGTCCTTCTGTCTCGGTCCTTTCGGCTCAGAGCAGAATCCGCCGCGAATCAGACGGTATTCGGTTACTGTTGCGTGATTCGTCGCGATTCATACTGGAATATCGCGCCGCAAGTGCAGTTCGCTCTATGGCGATACCACCTTGCACAGCGATTATAACAGAAATCGGGAATGTCGTCTATGAACCGATGACCTACGTGAACCGACGATCTACGTATTTCCGTTCCCGATTTCCGCCGAATACACGGTACGGTAACTGCCGTCCGCCTGTTCCACCCTCAACCCGCCCATGGCATCCAGCTCGCGGGGAATACCTTCGATCGCGCCTTGCGGCGTATGCAGCACCGTCGTACGGCCGAGCGTGACGGCGTGCGCTTCCCATAGGGAGCGAATCGGCTCGAAGCCTTGTTCCAAATACAAGTCGTACAAGCCCTCGAACTCGGACAAGATCGACGCGATCAGCTCTCCCCGGTCGACTTCCGATCCGGAAGCCATTTTCAAGGAAACGGCTTTGGCGAGCAAATCGTCCGGATAATCCTCGGGATCGAGATTGGCGCTGATGCCCATGCCGACGACGACGTATCGAAGCCTTTCGTCCTCGGCGGCGGATTCGAGCAGGATGCCGCTGATTTTCTTTCCTCCGACGAGCAAATCGTTCGGCCATTTAATGCCGATCTCGACCTTCACCAAGCGGGAGATCGCGCGACTAAGCGCGACGGCCGCGAGCAGCGTCAGCTGGGGCGTGAGAGGCAACGGTACGGGCGGACGAAGCAGCAAGCTCATCCAGACTCCCTTGCCGGACGGAGAAACCCAATGCCTGCCCATTCGCCCGCGTCCGCTCGTCTGCTGCTCGGCGATGACGAGCGTGCCTTCCTCCGCGCCGTCTTCCGCCATATTGCGGAGCTCGTCCTGCGTCGAGGGCACGACGTCCAGCAACTTCAATTGCTTGCCGAATCGCTTCGTGTTCAGCTTCGGAAGAAGCTCGCGGACCGTCAGCCTCGAAGGCTTGCCGGTCAACCGGTATCCGAGCCGGGGCACCGCTTCGATCTCGTAACCGTCCGCTTCCAGCTTGCGTACCTGCTTCCAGATGGCGGTCCGGCTCACGTTCAGCTTCCGGCTGATTTCTTCCCCGGACACGTACCGTCCTTCTTCCGCTTCCAACAATCCGATCAAGCTAACGTTACCCATCCTTCATCCTCCTAAGCGCGACCGTCCGCTCTTTCCGTCCATTGCTTCGCCGCGGCGAGCAGCTCCGTCTTCGAATTCGCGATTTCATCGAACGCGACCGCTTCGAGCAATGCCCGGAGAAGCTCCGCGACCCAAGGCCCCGCCGGCCGGCCTAACGCCTTCGCCAGCTCGTCACCCCTAACGTCCAATGCGGACGCGGCCGTCGCCGGAATGGCTCGCATCCACCCCCTGCACAGCTCCGCGAGCTCGCCGTCCGCCGGTTCCGTCGCCGCCAGCCAATCTTCGGCGGAGCCCGCCCCGAAATCCAGCACGCCGAACAGCCACTGCTCGTAACGCTCGTCTTCCGCGCAGCCCGACATGCGTTCGTGCAAGCCGACGGCCGATCGTACCCTGTCCGTTCTTTTGCCGCCGAGGCGCAAGACGCGGAACAACTCGGCGGCGTCCGCGGACGATACGCCGATTCCGCACAGCAACGCCGTCCAACGGACGTCGACGTCTCCGCAGAGCGGCAGCGGCGGCAGCGAGACGCCTGAACCCGTCGCTTCTCCGGATCCCCAAGCGTCCCATTCCCAGCCCGCCCCGTTTAACCGATATCTCTCGGCGGCGTGCAGAACGCTTGCGGGCAACGGTTCTTTGACGTAACCGAGCAGCCCGCTCTTGAATAAGTAGTGGCAGCCTTGCTCCGGCCCGTTGCCCGCCATCGTTTTATCCCACTCCGCGCACACTCTCTCAACGGCTACTTGGCTCAGCTTCGCTCTGTGGCAAACGATCGCCTCCCATACGTCCGGAAGCAGCTCGAAGCCGAATTCGGCGGCGAAACGGACCGCCCGCAACATGCGAAGCGCGTCTTCCCCGAACCTCTCCGACGCGTCGCCGACGCACTGCACGACGCCCGCGCGCAAGGCGTCGCGTCCCCCGAACGGATCGACGACCCGGCCGTCCGAGCCGAACGCCATCGCGTTAAACGTGAAGTCCCGTCTGGCCAAATCCTCGCGAAGTTCGCCGACGAACGCCACTTCGTCCGGACGACGGCCGTCGGAATAACCGCCTTCGCGGCGGAACGTCGTCACTTCGAACGGAACGCCGTTCTCCATGACCGTCACCGTTCCGTGCTTGATGCCTGTCGGCAACGTGCGGGCGAACGCCCGCGTCACTTCTTCCGGTTTCGCCGACGTGGCGATGTCGATATCGTGCAGCTTGCGTCCCATCAGGCGATCCCTGACGCAGCCGCCGACCAAATACGCTTGATAGCCTTGCGCCTCCAGCTTACGAACGACGTCAAGCCCAGCGTCCCACAAAGGGTCTAAGGCCGCTTCCCTATCGTTTCCGTTGCCGAAGCCGTCGCCCAAATCGAATTCGAAATTCATGCCGATCCCCTCGCTCATTCGCTGCAACAGACCGGAGTACGCGCGTTCGCCGGCATGCCGAGCACGCGGTAGTAAATATCCTCGTACTGCGCCGTAATCGATTCGTTGCAAAAATCGTGATGAGCCCGCTGCAGGCAAGCTTCCCTGACGTCCGCGTACAGCTTCTCGTCGCTCAGCAGCCGGATCGCGTTGGCCGCCATGTCGTCGGTATCCCCGATCGGCGAAAGGAAGCCGGATTTGCCGTGCTGGATCAGCTCCGGAATGCCGCCGGCCACCGATGCGATCGTCGGAACGCCGCAAGCCATCGCTTCCAGCGCCACGAGTCCGAAGCTTTCTTTCTCCGAAGGGAGCAGCAACAAGTCCGCCGTCGATATCACTTGCGCGACGTCGTCTTGCTTGCCTAGGAAGTGAACGCGGTGAGTCAAGCCCATCGCTTGGATTTTCGTTTGGATTTTCGGCAAATCGGGACCTTCTCCTACGAGAACGAGCTTCGTAGGCATTCTCGCATTCACCTTGGCGAACACGTCGACGACGTCCTGCGTCCGCTTGACGGGGCGGAAATTCGAGATATGCATGAGAATCTTCTCGTGAGGTTCCGCGTAGTCGCTTCTCAGATCGGAGCATTCCCGCGGATAATAGATTCGCTTGTCGACGAAGTTGTACGTCAGATCGATCGTTTCCTCGTGAATGTCGAGCAGCTCCCGCGTTTCGCGGATCAAGTCTCGGCTGACGGCCGTTACCGCATCGCTCTCGCGAATGCCGAGGCGAATGATGTCCTTCAGCGACTCGTCCTGAGCGAGCACCGTAATGTCCGTCCCGTGAAGCGTAGTGACGACCTTCAGGCCGTCGCCGACCATCTGCTTGGCCAGGATGGCGCATATCGCGTGCGGAACCGCGTAATGGACGTGCAACAAGTCCAGCTTCTGCAGCCTGGCGACTTGGTTCATTTTGCTGGCGAGGGACAAATCGTAAGGAGGGTACCGGAACACGTAATAATCCGAAACTTCGACCTCATGATAATAAATATTGCGATGAAACTTCCCTAATCGGAACGGCATGCTGTGCGTGATGAAATGGATCTCGTGCCCTTTCTCCGCCAGCAGCTTACCCAGCTCCGTTGCGACGACGCCGGATCCGCCGAGCGACGGATAACAGGTGATACCTATTTTTAACGGACGGTTCACGTCGATTCCTCCTTACAAAAGGTAGTTCAAAAAGTTCGTTTTTGATCACGAAGTATATCGGGAGGTCTGTGCTGAAAATCGAACTCTTGAACGCTCGATCGTTTTTAGTATATTCCCCGAACGTTCGACATTAGAAGCGTTCGATCGCGATCGGGCCTTTGGCGATGAACCCTTCCGCGTACTTCCACTTCTTCTGCTGCGCGAGCAGCCTGTCCCGCGCCTCGATATTGTCCAAATACGCGCCGGTGAGCGGCGTGTCGACCCAGTCCGCTTCGTTGCCTGAGGGCATGAATTGCGAACGATAGGCTCTCAGCGCGTCCATCTTGACGGCGTGGAAATCCCCGACGTCGACGAGCACCTGCGGCGCATGCGTATCGTTAATGAAATAAAAGAACAATTGCTCGACCGTCCATGCGGGAATGTCGGGCATGTATTTTCTCAGCTTCGCGTTAAAGGTCGCTTCCTCCGCCATTCGGCTGCACGTCACGTGATCCGGATGGCGGTCGATATGGTAGGGCGCGAACACGAACCGCGGACGATGCCTGCGGATCGCGGCGACCATCAGGTCGGTTTGCTGCGCGACGGCGGACAGGCGGCGGTCCGGCAAGCCGAGGTTGTCGCGCAAGGCAAGGCCGAGAATGGCCGACGCTTCGGCCGCTTCCCGTTGCCTCGTCTCGACGTTGCCGTTCGAAGACATCTCCGCGTACGTCAAGTCGATGATGCCGACTTTGGCTCCCGATCTTGCATGCTTGGCGATCGTGCCGCCCATGCCGATCTCCGCGTCGTCCGGATGCGCGGCGAAGACGAGCAGATCGAGCGGCTCACTCATTCGTGTCGAGCCCCGGTTTATACTTATGTACGAGCTCGCGCCAAGCGAAATCGCCTCTTTCGAGCGCCTTGATCAACAATTCGGCGGTTGCCACGTTCGTCGCGACCGGAATGCCCTGCACGTCGCACAGGCGAAGAAGAGCGATGATGTCCGGCTCGTGCGGCTGCGCCATGAGAGGATCGCGGAAGAAGAGAATCAAATCCATCGTGTTCTCCGCGACGCGGGCGCCGATCTGCTGGTCCCCTCCGAGAGGACCGGACATGAAGCGATGAACGGATAATTCCGTGTTTTCCATTATGCGAGTGCCCGTCGTTCCCGTTCCGTACAGTCGATGATGCTTCAGTACGTGTTCGTAAGCGATGGCGAAATTGACCATTTCGTCCTTCTTCCGGTCGTGCGCGATAAGTGCGATATCGATCATGGGTGCAACTCTCCTCCGTTAGTCTAGGAAATGCTCGAAACCGTATACCATGCCGGTTGCGTTCATGACCTTCTTGATAGCCGTGTTCACGCCGGGCATGTATCCGGCGCGGTCGTAAGAATCGTGGCGAATCTTGAGCGTCTGCCCGAACGCGCCGAACACGACCTCTTGCTGGGCGAATACGCCCGGAAGCCTTACGCTATGTATGCGGAACCCGTCATAATACCCGCCGCGCGCGCCCTCGATCACTTCTTCCTCGTTCGGGTTGCCTTGGCGCATCTCTTGGCGCGCCTGGGAGATCCATTCCGCGGTTTTGATCGACGTGCCGGAAGGCGCGTCCAGCTTCTGATCGCCGTGGTATTCGATGATTTCGACGTGGGGAAAATATTTGGCGGCCATCGCCGAGAATTTCATCATCAGAATCGCGCCGATCGAGAAGTTCGGCGCGATCAAGCCGCCGATGCCCTGTTCGCGGCACTGCTTGTCCAACGCGGCGATCTGTTCCGGCGTGAATCCCGTCGTGCCCATGATCGGCCTAACGCCGTAGGCCAGCGCCGCTTCCGTGTTGGGCATCGCGGACTTCGGATTCGTAAAGTCGACGAGCACGTCCGGACGGGTCGCGGCCAGCGCGTCCGCCAAGACGCGGGAGACGATGACGCCGGTGTCGGGTTTCCCGACGAGCGTCCCGGCGTCAACGGGCTCCGCCGTCGACGCGACAGCGGCGACGAGCCGAAACTCGGGATCCTCCAACACCATTCTAACGACTTCGCGGCCCATTCTCCCCGTTGCGCCCGCCACGGCGACTTTAATGACTTGCGACATGTTCACCAGTTCCTTTGCGAATTGTAGTGTGAGTATTGTTGTTTGATCGCCCGTCGCCTTTCCGCGCGCACTTCGCTCAGAAGACGTTTCGTTTCCTCGTTCTGCGGATCGAGCTGAAGGGCATCGCGCAAGCTATCCAGGGAGAGCTTGTAATTGCGCTGCATCCGGTATAGAATACCGAGCATCAGCCTTGCCTCGGCGGACAAAGGATCCAACTGGGTCGCATCCTTCAGCAGCTTCGCGCTCTCGTCGATATTCGGCGCCGGTTGTGCCAGCAATATCCGGGCTTCGTAAATGCGTTGCTTGGATAAAAGCGTTCGCAAGTGCAGCTGATACGACGGATTGTCCGGTTGCAGCTCGGCGGCGCGCCGCGCGTAGGCGAGCGCCTGGGGCAATCTCCCGTTTCTCGCGCAGGTGATCGAACCGCTATGCAAATAAGTAGCGTTGTCCGGCTCCAGCGCGATCGCTTGGGAGAAACCGTTCATCGCCGACTCGAAATCTCCCCGGAAGATGGCATCGTATGCCTGCCGGAGGCACGTTTCCCCGTCCATGCCGACCATCCTCCCTTCTTTCGGGGATAGTTCAGCATATGTCGGTCAGGCGTTATCGGTGTTCTTCCTAGTCCACCTGTTCGCGTCCCGGGTATTGAATTTATCCATCACCTTGAGGTGCGCTTCCGTCAGATCGATGCCGAGAGAATTGGCGAAGCAAGCGACGATGAATAGAATATCGCCGAGCTCCAGCTCGATGGAATTATCGGCTTCCTCTTTCTTTTTCGGCTTCTCGCCGTAGGCGTGGTTCACTTCCCGCGCCAGCTCGCCGACTTCCTCGGACATCCGGGCAAGCATCGATAACGGGGAAAAGTAGCCTTCTTCGAATTGCGAAATATAGGCGTCGACGTCGCGCTGAATATCCGCGAGCGTACGCTCCGCCAATGCCTTGCCGGCAATGCGCGATTGTCCCATCGTCCGTATCCTTTCGTGAAGGTTTATATTCTATGTTAGCGTAAGACGTAATCGAAAACAAATGCATTTTTGGAGGAATCTTCTCGCATGAACCATTCCCGCATATGGAACGAAGTCAAGACGTGGTGCCTGCTCGCGGCGGGCACGGCGCTTTACGCTTTCGGCCTGCAATACTTTATTATTCCTAACATGCTCATGGAGGGCGGAGTGACCGGCGTCGCCGTACTGTTGAACTACGCGCTCGACTTGCCCGTATGGCTGACCTCCTTGGTCATCAACTTGCCTTTGTTCGCGCTCGGTTGGCGGCAGCTCGGCAAGAACGCTATGGTGTACACGCTGGCCGGCACGTTGATGCTGTCGCTCTTTCTCTGGATCGCCGAACGGCTCGTCGACAACGGATGGATGGCGCCGTTCCGTACCGATCAAGATTTCATTCTCGTCGTCCTGTACGCGGGAGTGACGCTCGGCATCGGGCTCGGACTCGTCTTCCGCGCCGGCGGGACGACCGGGGGCGTCGATATTATCGCCCGTATACTGCACAGGCTTCGGGGCTGGAGCATGGGGCAGATCATTTTGACGCTGGACGTGCTGATCCTCGGCCTTTCGTTGCTGTTCATCCCGAAGGAGAAAGTGCTGTATACGCTCGTCAGCGTGTTCATCGCCTCCAAAATCATCGATTACATCCAAGAGGGCGCATACGCGGCCAAAGCGTTCACGATTCTATGCCAAGAGCCCGAGAAACTCGCCAAACACATCACGAACGAGCTCGATCGCGGCGTCACGCTCATGCCCGCCGTCGGCGCATACTCCGGCGACAATAAAATGGTCGTCTATTGCGTCGTCAGCAGGTTCGAAATCGGCAAATTAAAAAGCCTCGTCCGTCAACATGACCGGAGGGCTTTTATCGTCATCAGCGAAGTACATGACGTGCTCGGGGAGGGCTTCCGGGAAGAATAAGCCCGTTTCCCGTCTATTTCTTTGTTTTCCATTGATCGATCCACTTCTTCGCGGCGTCTTCTTTGCCCTCGTCCATGCCGCGGGAAACCGAATGCTCCGCGAACCGATCCTCCTTGTATCGTCTCCATCCGACCCAAGATAGCACCGTCACGATAAACGAGCCGATCGTCGCCGACCATCCCCACGACGGCGGCACTGTACCGAGCGGCGGCACGAACGCCGCCGGCGCTTCCTCCGGGAACAAGCCGTCCAGCGCGTCCCGCAATTGGATCGCGATGCCCCGCAGCAATTCCGTCTGCGTCGATTCCGCGCCGATCAATCGCGAAGCGTATCGGAACGCGGAATCCGCCCGCTCGATGGCTGAAGGCTCCGCTTGCAAGGAGGCTGCCGTCCTTACGACCGAGTAGTGGGAAGACAACTGACCGAATGCCGTTTTCGCCGACTCGCTCGCAGACGACGATCCGGACGCGGCCGATTTGCTCGGCAAAGCGGCTTCGAGCTTATTGATATCGTCATTGAAAACTTTGCGGTAAGTGACCCAGATCGGACGATCCGGATGGGCGAGCGCGTCCGCCGCGAGACGAAGCCGCGCCGCGCCTTCCTTCCATTTCCGTTCGTCGGGTCCGACCGTCGCGACCGCCCTCTTCATGTCCGTCATGCTATTGGCGAGCGCCTGAATGCCTTCCGCCGTGGCGATGCCCTCCATGGGCAATCTGCGGAGCTGCTCTTCCAACGCGTTGAGCTTGTCCCTCGTCAAGTCCCAATTCCCCTCGTTGACCGCCCTGTACAACGATTCCGCCCCCGCGAGAAATCGATCGTAGGAAGACTGAACGGCAATGCTCGGCTTCGCCGATACGGGTGCCGTCTGCGCCAGCCAGAGCGCGGCGAATAACAACGCCAGCGGCGCGGCGACGAGCATCCGTCTCCTTCTTTGCATGAACCACCCGAAAGCAAACACGGACATCCCCTCCTATCCGTAAGGATATGAAGGGATGTCCGCGTTTAGAACGACTTGTCCGCCCGATGGGCCGCCCCCCTGCCCGAAGAAGGCACGAAGCGTGCCAAAGCCGCCGACATGACGCTTAGCGCCGTCAGCAGGAACGTGAAAGCGGCAACGTAATCAACATCGTCGTCGAGCTCGGACGGCAAATACGGATAGACGCCGTAGGAGTAATCAACCGTATCGTTCAGGAACGTCCAAGCGGCCGCGGCCGCGAGCGAATAGCCGCCGAACGAGAAAAACCTCGCGTACAGCAGCGCCGTAACCGCCATCGCCGAATGCCCGATGACAAGCATCCAATGTTCCCACTGCAAGACGTCGCCTTGAGCTTGTCCGGCGAAAATGATCGCCGTCGCCCAAATGCCGTATTTCACTGAAGTGACGACGCCGAGCGCCTCGACGATTCCCCGTACGGCATTCACCCGGCGCCGCTTGGACGGGCTGGGAGTAACCCATAGCCAAAGCACGGCCGCCGCGAAGAACAACGACGCCGTCGGACTATCTGGAACGAAAGGAAGCTGCCAAGCCGGATTGTCGTTCCAGACGCTTTGCAACTGGTCTTTGTACCAATAGTAGCCGTACAGCGTGCCGGGAACGTAGACGAGCATTAGTATCCACAGCGTAGCGGGATGGAGCAAGATGCTACGGGACAGCATCCATTTCAACCAAGCCATAACTCTCTTCCTTTCGGGCATGTCCGGTTGAACCGGACCTCGCCGCTATTTCTCAAAAAAAACCTGACCGGTACGGTCAGGTTTTTCGATAGCGAGCCGGCTAGCGGTTTACTGCGCCGCTTTTTGCTTGGACAGCCAAGTCGCGATTTGATCGATTTGTTCCGTGGACAAGTCCGCTTTAAAAGCTGGCATGCCGGAGCCTTTGCCGTTCGTGATCGTCTCGACAAGCTCTTCCTTGCTCAGCACGTCGCCGATGCCGCGCAGCGTAGGAGCACCGCCGCCTTCGAGCTCCGCGCCGTGGCAGGCGATACATTGGGCTTGCGTCATCGTTTCGGTGAAAGCGGGATCGTCGGCTTCAACCATCGCCGCGATCTTCTCTTTGCCCGGAATCGGACGCGGCAAGCCTTTTTCCACCGCTTCTTCGGCTTTGATCTCCCGAACGATATGCTCCGGAGTCACTCCGTTGACTTCCAGCTCGTGCTGGTAGTGATCCCAAGAAACCCAAGTCAAGTAAGCTGCCGCCGCGACCGATACGAGCATCAGGGATGATGCGATCGGACGTCGATAGAAGCGGCGCTCCTTGCCCGTATCCAGGAACGGAGCGAGTAACAGGGCGATGAACGGAATACCGGATAAGCCCAGAATGCCGAGAACGATATAATCGCCCGAGGCGTACGGATATTTCAGCAGCTGGTACATGAACAAGAAGTACCAGTCCGGCATCGGAATGAACGAGCTGTTCAGCGGGTCCGCCGGATAGCCGAGCGGAGCCGGTTCCGCGATAATCAACGTCAGGAATCCGACGAGCACGACGACGCCGGCCATCCATTCCTTCAGCAAGAAGTTCGGAATAAAAGCCTCAGACTTGCCGGGAAACGCGGTATAGTCAGGCGGCACCACGTTCGAGTAATCCCTTTTTCGTATGCGAGAATCGCCTACGAAGACGACTTTTTCGTTTGGATCATGTTTATGTGCCATCGCTAGTCACTCCCCCTCTCTTACAGCGGCCCGGAAATGCCCTGTTTACGAATCATAAAGAAGTGTCCGGCTAACAATCCGAGCAGCAGGGCCGGCAGGAAGAACACGTGGATCGCGAAGAACCGCGTCAGCGTTTGCGCGCCGACGATCGTGCCGCCGTTCATTAACTCCTTGATGTATTCGCCCAAGAAAGGTACAGATCCCGCGATTTCCAGACCGACCTTCGTCGCGTAATACGCTTTGTTGTCCCACGGAAGCAGGTAACCCGTGAATCCGAGACCCAACATGACGAAGAAAATCAACATGCCGACAACCCAGTTCATTTCCCGAGGCGCCTTATAGGAACCCGTGAAAAATACGCGAAGGGTATGTAGGAACATCATTACGATAACGAGACTCGCGCCCCAGTGGTGCATCCCCCGCACGATCGCGCCAAACGCGATTTGGTGCTGCAGGTAATCGACGCTGTAATAAGCGTTGATGATATCCGGGACGTAATACATCGTCAGAAACATCCCCGAGAGGATCTGAATGACGGTAATGAAGAACGTCAGTCCGCCGAAGCAATACACGAAAGCGGAGAAGTGATGCGCCGGGTTGACGTGCTCGGGCACCTCGTGATCGGCGATATCTCTCCACATCGGCGTAATGTCCAGACGTTCGTCGATCCAGTTGTACATGTTTTTGAACATTGGGACGAAACGCCCTCCTTCTAAACGCGACTATTCGGTACAAGCGGGCCTAGGTACACCCATCCGTTCTCCGTCTTGACCTGGTATTCGTCTAGCGATTTCGGCGCAACCTTGAGGGTTTTGCCGTTTTTGTCGTACTGCGCGCCGTGGCACGGGCAGTGGTACTTGTTCGGCGCTTCTTCGCCGCTCCAACCGATCGTGCAGCCCAAGTGCTTGCACACGGGAGACAACGCGAAAATTGTGCCGTCTTCGCCCTTAGTAATCCAAGCTTGCATCTTAGGATCGCTTTCATACCAACCGTCGACTTGGTGAACCTTGAAGTCGACTTGCTGAGGCTCGTTCGTCACTTTGCTCTCTTCGATGGCTTTAACGAAGCTACCTTTTTGCTTTTTAACCAATATTGGATCTACGGCAAAGCGAAGCATCGGCAAAATGGCCCCGCCGGCCATGAAGGCTGTTGCGCCGCCAAGCGTGTAAGACAAAAACTGACGTCTCGACATTTCTTTCCGCTTGACCGGTTTGTGCGTGGTTTCTTGCTGCGTATTGTGGTCCATTCATTCTACCCCCTTTGCCACACCAATCTTGCGTCCGGTACGGACTTTTACAATCTGTTCACAAGGACATAACTATAATAGCCCACGCGTTATGGAGCGTCAAGAATGGCTCCGGGAGTTCCATCGCCTGTCGGGTTCGACGCCGTTAAAATGTTCTCAAATTGTCACATTTCACCGCGGGCCGTGTCTGCCTAGTGTTTACGCGATATCGATCGCTTATTCGTGCCTCTTTCCGATATCGCGCTGCGCGGAGCCGCCGCCTTAAACCGCGGATGGAGGCGCCGACGACGGCTTTCGCCACAAATCGGCAACCGATTTGCCGATACCGGCCGCTTCCGGTTGCTCGTCGTCGCTTTCCGGTTGCACGACGAGGTCCGCTTCGAGCGGCTCGTCCAATCGCAACGGATGGCCGCTCACGACGACGACGTAACGGAAGCCGGCGCTTCTGCAATTTCGGATCAGCCTGTTGATGGCGGCGGCACGGCCGTTGTCTAAGCCATTATAATGGTAGGCCGGCATAGTAACGGTCCTCCCGCGGAACGCTTGCTCGAGAGGAACGAGCCATTCGCCCGTCCTGGCGATTTTCTCCGTCGCGTCCCAAGGCGATTCCTCTCCGGTCAATCCGGATAACGGGAGGAAGCAAGTATCGAGATAAGGCTGCAGATCCGGCCAGCTTTCCTCGCCGATTTCGCTGAATTTCATGCGTAAAGTCCTCTCCTGCTCGTCAATATGCGTATGGCTACTATCGTACTACAAATCAATCGCCAAGCAAACACGGCTTCGGCTGATTCGGACGCGCGAAAAAAACCCGGCCGCGATGGCCGGGTTATCGCATGGGGAGATCGGTAAACCCGAGCCGATCCGGTGGTACGCATCCTTATCGCTGAATCGTTTTCAGTTCGTCGGTCAGGCGGCGGAACGACTCGGCGTCTCCTTGCGCAAGCGCATCGTCGATGGCGTTATAAATTTTCTCCGTCCGGTAATTGCGCAGCGCTTCGTCCAGGACCATTTCCGCCGCCAATCCCAGCATCGTCTCATAGGCGACTTTCATGTTGTCCATTCGTTGCACCTCCGAATTTCGGCTCCCACTACAAGCATATTCATCGCGGTCCGCCCCGCTCAAGACAAACGCCCCTATTCCGATCAATGTATCCTCGCCTATCGTTCCGAAGACGCGGGAGGGATGCCGGAGATGAGCGATTTGCCTTGGGAAGTCAGCTTCACGACCGCTTCGCCCTTGTCGGTCTCGCCCCATCGTAAGGCGCCGAGGTGCATGAGCATGCGCAGAACCCTATTTTCGAGAACGTCCCTCTGGGTGTCGTAATAGTAGGAACGCGCGAGCGGCTGGAGAATGCGGCAGACGGAATCGACCGTCGTCCACTCCGGCGTCAGCCGCATGATCCACTGCGCGAGCGTCGTTAAATTCGGCACGGGAGCCTTGTATTGCCGAAGCCAACAGCGGTATAGCTTCGTTTGGTCCGTCTTGGCGAATCCGTCCGCCGCGTTGCGCCCTTGCTCCGTCAATTCGAGACGATCCGCCAGCTCCGCGACGAAGCCTTCCGAATAGACGTAATCGTACAGCAAAGAGAATCGGTCCGGATAGTCCCTGAACTTGCGCCCATACCCGAAACGCCAGCCTCCTCGGGAAGGGATCGTCTCCGATACCGACATCCGCTCGAGCGCGAGCGACAGCTGCCTCTTGTACATCACTCCGTCCGACGTCAGCGGCACATCGTTATCGCGGACGTATTTCAGGAAAGCGCCCGCGTCTTCCGCGAGCAAGCTCGCTTCGTCGCGGTATGCCGGCGGTTCGGAAACGAAGTCGAGCGAATGACGGAATCTCTTCTCGAGGGCGTCTCCGAGACGCGTCTTCACGTCTTCCGGCACTTGGAACAAATATCTCGTATGCTGGGAAAAGCCGTTGAACAGCCAGCCGTTCCTCTTGAACCGGGAGATCGACTGGCGAGCCGTCTCGTCCGGTCCGGGCGGCGACTTGACCGCATCCGTCTTCTTCTTCCGTTCCTTGCCCTTCGCGGCCAGCGGCTTCGTCACGGCCGAAGCTGCCGTATCCCCGGTATTCCCGGCGACGACAAGGCCGGTCGAAGCGCCCGACGACTCCCCGCCGATCGCCCTCGCTTTCAGCTCTTCCAAGCTGTATGCGGACCTGCTCTCGAACAGAAGAGAGTTCAGGAACCTCAAGTCATTGCCCGTTACCTCGCCCACTCTCGATTCGAGAACGTCTCTGCGCTGCACCGTCGATAAGATCGACTGGATCAATTCGTTCTTGGAATGGCTGCTGCATTCGCAGCCGTATGCCTCGGCGATCGCCGACAATTCGGCGATATCCGAATAACTGAGCATGTCGGCCAAATTCATCGGCTTTCCCCGCTTCTTGGAGGTATATCTAACAGTATTGTCGCGAGGAAATAGACTTAAACGTTGGCCCGAGCAAAAACGCCTACTGCGCCCGCTGGACGCTGAAGCAGCTTTGCGTAGACGATTCGGCAATGGATAAGCGTGAAACGTATACATGCTGAATCGTGGGCGCAAAAAAGATCCGGCCGTCGGCCGGATCTTTTGAAACCTATCGTTTAACCGACGGTGCGGCGAGATGAAGCGTGCAATTGTGAAGATGAGGCTTCCAGTTGTTCTTGAGGTCTTCGGCTTGCCTCTCCAGTATCGTCAAGCTCATATTGTGCAAATGCGAGTCCGTCAAGTCATCGCATAGCGATTGCAGCATTCTAGCGAGGAAGCTGCCATGGGTGACGATCAACCACGATTGACCGGGATGCCGCCGCGAGAATTCGTCCACGAAGTCGTGTCCCCTTGCCCGAATGACCTCGTCGCTCTCCTGATCCGGCACGTTCGCGCGCCAATCTACTCCCCATTCGGCCAACCGTTCTTCCGGCGTCATGCCTTCCGCTTTGCCGAAAGACCGTTCTCTTAGCCTCGCATCCGTCACGAGAGGAATGTCGAGCCGTTCGGCCAATATCTCGGCCGTACGGCGCGCCCTCTTCAAGTCGCTGCAATAGATGCCGTCCCAATGCCCGCCTTCGGCGGAAAGCCGTTCGGCCAGCTTGCGCGCTTGCTCCGCGCCTTCCTCGGAGAGCGGAATGTCGGTTACGCCTTGGATCTTGCCCAGCCGGTTCCATTCCGTGATGCCATGGCGTATCCATCCCATTCTCGTCGCCATCGTCATGTACGCACCCGCGAGAACCAATTCAGGATCAGGAGCGTCATGATCATGCCGACGATGGAAAGGGCAATCCAATATTCCGGGGCGGCGGGCGATACGTTCAGCATGATCGGATCGCTAAGGCTGGCCATCGGAACGTCGAAATGGACGTTGTCGCCCGCTTGATGGCTGGTGGAGAATAGGCTCGCGGAATCCAGTAAGTCGGAGCTCGCCCGGCCCCCGTCTGTCACCCGATCGTATATCGTATACAGGAAGCCGCCTACGAACAAGGCGAACATCGCCGCCAAAACGCCGGCGATCTTCTTCCGGAACGCGAAAGTAAACGAATAGGAATGCCGCACGGTCGGCATGAACCAGCTTTGCTCCGCGTATATCCGGTTCATGACGTTCTGGTTCACCCATGCCGAGGAGACGGTTTCCTCTTCATCGGCGTCGCTTAAAGGCAATTCCTGAATGAGCAGCGCGCTCTCTTCCCACATCCGGAATTCTTCCGCGCATTCCGGGCATCCGGCGACGTGCAGATCGACCGCCAACCTCTCTTCCGAGTGTTCCGGAAGGTCGCGGTAGATGCCGAACCATTCGCCCGCTTCTTCGCATTTCATCGCAGCTTCATCTCCTCGTACTCCTTCATGATGGACGGTTCAGCAAAGTACGATTCCATTTGCGTCTTCACGCTGGCTCTTGCCCTGAACAGCAACGATTTGACCGAGCTTACCGTCTGACCGAGGATGTTGGCGATTTCCTGGTAGTCCATCCCGTCGTATTCGCGGAGGATAAGCGCGGACCGCTGCTTCTCGGGCAAGCTGTTGATCGCTTCCCTGACCATTGTGACTTTCTCGCTCTGCAGCAGCCGTTGTTCGGGCGCCTCTTCGTGAGGCGCGGCCGGTATGTATGTGGAGTCGTCCAGCGATTGGTGCGCGTTCTTCTGCTTGCGCAACTCGCTGAGAACCGTATTGCGTGCGATCGTATATAGCCACGTCGAGAACGATGCGTCGACTTCCCGGAAGGAATGCAAGCTTCGGTAAGCTTTGTAGAACGTTTCCGAGCTGATGTCTTCCGCAAGCATTTCCAGCTTGGCGCTCTTGAGCATATGATATACGAAAGCCAGTATTTTTTTCTGATATCGACCCATAAGCGTAGAATACATCTCTACGTTACCGTCCTTGATTTCCCGAATTAATTGGGAATCGGTCATCATGTTCGCGACCCTCCCCCGTATTTGGGTGAACGTTCGCAGCCGGCGGTCTTACACAATTGTACCGGCCAAAAACGAAAAAGTTGCGCCCTGCGGCGCATGTCTATTTGATAAGCCAGTATTTTACAAATTCTATGAGTTATTGTATCACAGGAATCGCCTATTTGCGCTTAAAAATTTCTCAATTTTCTAAGGAAATGCTGTCCATTTACCAAGTCTTTAGGACCGAAACCCTGCGATGCCTCCTATCGGTTCGCGGGCAAAAAAAAATCCGCCCCGGAGGGCGGTCGCACATAGTGCAAGGATTGGATAGGAGTGGAGAGAAACCATACTGTACTTTTATTATATGTATCCGATTACATTTTGTCAATAAGCGCTTACATTTTATTTTAAAACGGTTTCATTCGTCTTTTCCATAGAAAAGACGACCGTTGCCGGTCGCCTTCCTGCGGGTCGCCGCCGATTCGCGCGCGTCTTCTCCGCCTTACATATGAACGTCGTATCCGATCGATTGCAATAAGGCCGTCGCCCGATCCAGGTCGTCCTCCTGCTTAAAGGAAAGCCGAAGCACGCCGGGAACGTCTTCCCTGCTTTCGATGATTTGCAGGTTGCTTAAGTTAATCTTCGCTTGTCCGAGCTCCGTGGCGATTTTCCCGATGATGCCCGGATGGTCAGGCACGTCGACGTAACATTCGTACAGCGACGTGATCATTCCTTTGCGCCTTTCGGGCAGTTGGCTGCGGAAATCCCCGGCGCGCCGGAACTCTTCCGCGATCCCGTCCCCGTCCTCGCGGGAGATAAGACCGGCAAATCGCTCCATGCCTTCCTGCCATTCTTTCACGAGCTTCAGCATGACGTCGCGGTTGTTCAGGAGGATGTCCCTCCATATATAAGGATCGCCGGACGCGATGCGCGTAATATCCCTGAAGCCGCCGGCGGCCAACGTGCGGTATAGCTCGTTCGTTTCGTTATACCCGGCGATCTGGTTCACGAGAGCGACCGCGATCATGTGGGGAAGATGGCTGATGGCGCCGACGATATCGTCGTGCTGAACCGCGTCCGTCTTGACGATATGGGCGCGAGTCAGCTTGAGCAGCTTCTCGAGCTTCTCGACCGCCTCTTCCGGCGTGCCCTCCGACGGCGTCAGCACGTAGTAGGCGTTCTCGAGCAAGTGCAAGCTCGCCGCCTCGACGCCCGAGCGCTCGGAGCCCGCCATCGGATGGCCGCCGATGAAGACGGCGCCTTGCAGCTTGAGCTTCGAGGCGTGGCGAACGACGGAAGCTTTCGTGCTGCCGACGTCGGTAATGATGCAGCCGGGCTTCAACGGCAGTCGGGACAGCTCGTCGACGTATTCTTCGAGCCTGCCGACGGGCACGCATAGGAAGAGGAAATCGGCATCGCTCGCAGCCTCCGCAATCGAAGTCGTCGCTCTGTCCACGACGCCGCGCGAGACGTATTTCTCCGTAGAAGCCGCGTTGACGGAGTGGCCGACGACTTCAAGACCGGGCTTGCCTTTGAAGCAAAGCGCCAGCGAGCCGCCGATGAGTCCGACGCCGAAGATGGCGATTTTGGTTTTATGACTCTCCGCGTTGCCGTTCGGCGCCGCGAAGCCGCTAAACTCTCCGCTCATGCCTTCACACCTTTACCGCGATTTCTTGCAGGACGGCGGATAAGGCTGCGACGACCTTCTCGTTCTGCTCTTGGCTGCCGACGGTAATGCGGATATGCGTCGGATATTTCTTATGGCCGCCGCGGACGATGATGCCTTTGCGCAGCAAAGCGTCGAAAACGTCCTGGGACGGACGCTTAACGTCGACCATGATGAAGTTGCCGTAAGCCGGGAACGCATCGAGGCCGAGTTCAGCGAACTTCTCGTTCAGGTAGACGAGGCCTTTCTTGTTCGCTTCGCGGCAAGAAGCGACGAATTGCTCGTCCTGCAGCGATGCGAGAGCGGCCGCTTGGCCGAATCGGGACGTGTTGAACGGCTCGCGCACTTGGTTAATGCTGCGAATGACGTCCGGGCGTCCGATGCCGTAGCCGATGCGCAGCGACGCGAGGCCGTATATTTTGGAAAACGTCCGAAGCAGGATGACGTTCGGATATTTCTTCAGCAAGGCGAGGCCGTCCGGGAAGGAAGGATCGTCGATATACTCGCAGTACGCTTCGTCCAGGACGACGAGCACGCCGGCAGGTACCTCGGACAGGAAGCTTTCCACCTCGTCCGCCGTATTGATCGTACCTGTCGGATTGTTCGGGTTGCACACCCAGACGACCTTCGTCTTGTCGGTCACGCGGGCGAGCATCGCCGGCAAATCGTGCGTGCCGTCTTTCAGCGGCACTTCGATGATCGAGGCGTTCTCGATCGTGCAATTGTGCTTATATTGAGGGAACGTCATGTCCGCCATGATCGTCTCGTCGCCTTGGCTCAAGTAAGCGCGCGCGATCATGAGAATGATCTCGTCGGAACCCGCTCCGAATATGATTTGATCCGCGTTCACGCCGAAGCGCGCCGCGATGGCGTTCGTGAGCTCGACGGCGGCGCCGTCCGGATAAATGCTGATGTTCTCGAATTCGTTCCGGATCGCTTCGAGCGCCTTCGGCGAGCTGCCGAACGGATTTTCGTTGGATGCGAGCTTGATGACCTCGGTCAACCCGAGCTCCCTCTTGACGTCTTCGACGGGCTTGCCCGGCTGATAAACCGGCAAGTGGACGATATTCGGTTTCGGTTGCATAGTGGATTCCCTCCTGTGTAAAGGCAAACGGAGCGTAAGCGCCTCGTCCCGAAAGACGAAGCGGCAGGCGCTCCGGATGAACATGTGCTTCTATTGTGACACATCGACGCGGTGGTGTACAGATTGCATTTAATCGGATGCGCTTATCGTTTGCTAGACGGTAGCCTTCCGCGGCTTCAGATCGGAAATAAAGTCCTCCACGGCCTGCAAGCCCCGTTTTCTTTCCTCGGCGGAAGACGAAGTCAACAGCGGCAACGCTTCTTCGACTTGTCGGACGATCGCGCTGCCGACGATGACGCCGTCGCATTGACCCGCGAATCGCTCGGCATGCTCGCGGGACGAGATGCCGAAGCCGACGCAGATCGGCACGCTGGCCGCGCGGCGAACGGTCGCGAGGAACGAGTCGATGCCTTCGTGGAACGTCGAGCGTACGCCCGTGACGCCGAGCGACGATACGCAGTACACGAATCCTTTCGCCTTGGCGGCGATGCGTTCGACGCGCGCTTCGGAAGTCGGCGCGACGAGAGGAATGAGATGAATGCCGTACGCTTCGGCGAGCGCGCGCGTCTCCGCGTCTTCTTCGAGCGGCAAGTCGGGCAGGATCGCTCCGCTGAAACCGTTGATCTTCAAGAGGCCGAAAAACTTCTCCAAGCCGAGCTGATACGCCGGATTGAAATAGCTGAACAGAATGAACGGCAGCTTCACGCCGCGGTCTCTCGCCTTGGAAGCGACGCGGATGCAATCCATGAGGCTGATCCGATTGCGAAGAGCGCGTTCGGACGCGCGCTGAATGACGGGACCGTCCGCGAGAGGATCGGAGTACGGCACGCCGAGCTCGATCATGTGGGCTCCTGCCCTCTCGGCCGCTTGGACGAGGGCGATCGACGTTTCCAAGTCCGGATCTCCCATCGTCAGGAAAGGAATGAGCGCCGTCTCGCCCGATTCTTTCAGCTGCGCGAATACGTCGTCGATCAGGTTGGTCGCGATGTTCGTTTCGTTCCGGTCGCTCATGCTTGCCCCTCCTCTGCCGCTAAGTAGCCCATAATGGATTCGACGTCTTTGTCGCCTCGTCCGGACAAGCTGACGACGATGATTTGATCTTTGCCCATCGTCGGCGCGATTTTCAGCGTATGAGCGATCGCGTGGGCGGATTCGAGCGCCGGAATGATGCCTTCCGTTCGGGACAGCAAGCCGAGCGCGTCGAGCGCCTCTTTGTCCGTAATCGGTACGTATTCGGCTCTCTTCGTATCCTTCAAGTATGCATGTTCCGGTCCGATGCCAGGGTAGTCGAGGCCCGCGGATATGGAGTGCGCCGGCAATACTTGACCGCCTTCGTCCTGCAGAACGTAGCTCATCGAGCCTTGGAACACGCCGGGGCGCCCCTTCGTCATCGTCGCCGCGTGCTCCTCGGTGTCGACGCCGCGGCCTGCCGCTTCCACGCCGATCAAGCGAACGCCTTCGTCGCCGACGAACGGATGGAAGATGCCGATCGCGTTGCTTCCGCCGCCGACGGCCGCGACGACCGCGTCGGGCAATCTGCCTTCGGCTTGCTGGATTTGCTCCCGCGCTTCAAGGCCGATAATGCGTTGGAAATCGCGCACCATCATCGGATAAGGATGAGGTCCCGTGACCGAACCGAGAATGTAGTACGTATCGTCGACATGGCTGACCCAGTAACGCAGCGTTTCGTTGCAGGCGTCCTTGAGGGTCCGAGTTCCCGATAGGACGGGAATGACCTCGGAGCCGAGCAGCTTCATGCGGAACACGTTCAACTGCTGACGCTTCGTGTCCTCTTCGCCCATGAACACTTTGCATTCGAGTCCCATCAAGGCGGCGACGGTCGCCGAGGCGACGCCATGCTGTCCCGCTCCCGTTTCGGCGATGACCTTTTTCTTGCCCATCCTTTTGGCGAGCACCGCTTGCCCGATCGTGTTGTTGATTTTGTGCGCGCCCGTATGGTTCAGATCTTCGCGCTTTAAGTAGATTTTCGCTCCGCCCAATTGCTCCGACAGTCTCTCCGCGTAGTATAGCGGCGTAGGTCGACCGGAGTATTGCTTGAGCAAATAGCGGACTTCCTCGAGGAAATCGGGGTCGTCCTTATATTTCAAATAGGCTTCTTCCAGCTCGATAAGCGCGTTCATGAGCGTCTCGGGGACGTACTTGCCTCCGAATGGTCCGAAGCGGCCGTTCTCGTCCGGCACCTGTTTCCCGTCGTACGGTTTCGTTTGCGATTGCATTTGGCTCATGGTAGATGCACCCTTTCTACGAATGCGGCGATTTTCCCGTTATCCTTGGTTCCGTCCGTCTCCACGCCGCTGGAGATGTCCACGCCTGCCGGCCGGTAAGCCGAAATCAGTCGGTCCGCGTTATCCGGCGATAAGCCGCCGGCGACGAACAAACGCAAGCCGTTCGCCTTGGCCGCCTCCTGATAAGAAGGGATGACGTCCCAGCGGAACGTCTTGCCCGTGCCTCCGCCCGCCGTGTCCAGCAATATCGTCGATACGGCGCCTTCATAAGCGGTCAATCTGGCCGGCCCGTCCGTCGGCTCCTCTTCGGAGCTTTCCGTGACCGGCAATGCGCGCCACACTTCCACGCCGAAGCGCTCTCCGACTTCGCGGCTAAACGCCGGCGTCTCTTTCCCGTGCAATTGAACGACGTCGAGCGGCACGGCGGCAAGCGTCGCCTCTAGCTCCTCCATCGACGGATCCACGAATACGCCTACGGCGAGCGGACGATTGCCGCCGGCCATCGGCACGCCTCGGGCGACTTCGAGCAATCGAGCCGCCCGCTCAGGAGTCACTTGCCTCTTGCTTTTCGCGAACACGAAGCCGATATAGGCGACGTCGAGTCCGCCCATGCCTACCAACGTCGCTTCTTCTTTGATGCCGCATATTTTGACCGCCGTAGCGACCTTCGCTTCGTTCATTTTCAAGCGCCTTCTTTCGCGACCGGACCGAGCAAATCGTTCACCGCTTGGCCGACCTGCGGTTGCCGCATGAAATGCTCGCCGACGAGCACCGCTTGCGCGCCCGCCTTGCGAACGAACGCGACGTCGCCCGGAGAAGAGATCGCGCTCTCGCTAACGGCGACGACGTCTTTCGGCATGAGGCCGATCAGCCGTTCGGTAACGCCGAGGTCCGTGACGAACGTCTTCAGGTCGCGGTTGTTGACGCCGATCAGCGTCGCCTTGCCGACTTCGAGCACGGCTTCGAGCTCTTCGCGGTTGTGGACCTCTACGAGCACGTCCAGACCGAGGTCCCGGGCGAGCGTATGGAAATCCGACAACTGGCTCTTCGACAGTATCGCGGCGATCAGCAAGATCGCATCGGCGCCGATCAAGCGGGCTTCGTAAATCTGACGCTCGTCCACGGTGAAATCCTTGCGCAGCAACGGCACGTTCACGGCCGAACGAATGCTTGTCAAGTAAGCGTTGCTGCCTTGGAAATAGTCGACGTCCGTGAGGACGGAGATGCAATCCGTTCCCGCTTGCTCGTAAGCTTGCGCCAAGCCGACCGGATCGAAGTCCGGACGGATGAGCCCTTTGGACGGGCTCGCCTTCTTGACTTCGGCGATCAGTCCTACCGGGCGGTTGCGCCTCACGAGAGCCGCCTCGAAACCGCGGCAAGCGGCCAGCGATGAGATTTCCTTCTCCGCTTGGGCAATCGATAACGTTTGTTTTAGCGTCTCCACTTCGCGTTGCTTGGTGGCGACGATGCGATCAAGAAACATGGCTCACTTCTCCCGTCGTTGCGATCCATTGCTGCAATTTTTCCGCCGCGAGGCCGGCATCGATCGTCGCCGCGGCGACTTTCACGCCGTCTTCGAGCGATTCCGCGCGGCCGGCGACGTAGATGCACGCGCCCGCGTTCGCGAGCACGACGTCGCGGTATGCGCTTCGTTCGCCGCCGAGCACCCTGCGAATGATCTGGGCGTTCTCGACCGCGTTGCCTCCTTGCACGTCCCCTAGCGATACGCGGATCAAGCCGAGCTGCTCCGGCGAGATGTCGTACGTCGTCACTTCGCCGTTCCTCAGCTCCGACACCTGCGTCGGCGCCGACAAGCTGATCTCGTCGAGACCGTCGTGGCTGCCGACGACCATCGCGCGTTTCAGCCCGAGACGGCCGAGCACTTCGGCCACTGTCGCCGTCTTCGTTCTATCGTATAGACCGATTAGTTGGCGATCGGCGTTCGCCGGATTGGCGAGCGGTCCGAGCATGTTGAATATCGTCCGAACGCCCAGCTCGCGGCGAGGGACTGCCGCGTGCTTCAGCGCGGGATGGTACAGTTGAGCGAACATGAAGCAAATATTCGTACGTTCCAAGCATACCGCAGCTTGCTCCGCGGTCAAGTTAATATTCACGCCGAGCGCTTCGAGCACGTCCGCGCTGCCGGCTTTGCCGCTCATCGCGCGGTTGCCGTGTTTGGCGACGCGCGCGCCCGCGGCCGCGGCGATGATCGCCGACGCCGTGGAAATGTTGAATTTATGAATGCCGGAGCCGCCGGTTCCGCACGTGTCGAGCAGATCCTCGTTCTCGGTCGCGACCCGGCTGGAGAAGGAACGCATCGCCTCGGCGAAACCCGTAATCTCGTCCACCGTCTCGCCTTTCATTCGAAGGGCGATTATCGTGCCGCCGATCTGCGCCGGGGTCGCTTCGCCCTTCATGATCGTCGTCATCGCGGCGTAAGCTTCGTCGCGGGTCAAGTCGTCACCGTTCATCAGCCTCGCGAGCGCTTGAGGCAAGCTGAACGTCATCGTTTCGTTCATGTCGAGTCATCCCCTCTCTCAGTCGTAGTCGAGATTCGTGCGGCGGTCTCCGGCCAGTACGGCGGAGAACCCGTTCTCATTGCGTTTGGCTTGGCCGGCTGGCGGGAACGCCGCTTCCGCGGCTCTGATCGCCTTAAGCATCCCCTTCGCCTTGTTGACCGTTTCCTCGTACTCTTTTTCCGGAACGGAGTCCCACACGATGCCCGCACCCGCTTGCACGTACGCTTTGCCGTGTTTGAAAATGATCGTCCGAATCGTGATGCACGTATTCAGGTTACCCGAAAATCCGAGATAGCCGATCGCTCCTGCATACGCGCCCCGGGCTTCGTTCTCGAGCTCGGCGATGATCTCCATCGCCCGAAGCTTCGGAGCGCCGGACACCGTGCCCGCCGGCAGGCAGGACAGGAACGCGTCGTAGAAGTCTTTGTCCGGACGCAGCTTGCCGGCGACGTTCGAGACGATGTGCATGACGTGGGAGTATCGCTCGATCTCCATGTAACTGTCGCATTTGACGGTGCCGAACGTGGATACGCGGCCCAAGTCATTACGGCCCAGATCGACGAGCATGACGTGCTCGGCGCGTTCTTTCTCGTCCGCGAGCAGCTCCTTCTCGAGCGCCAAGTCCTCTTCCGGCGTCGCTCCGCGCGGCCTCGTGCCGGCGATCGGGCGTGTTTCCACTTTGCCGTCGTCCACTTTGACGAGCAGCTCCGGCGACGTGCCGACGACGACTTCGTCGTCCAGCTTCAGGATGTACATGTACGGCGACGGATTCATCGTGCGAAGGACTCGATACACGTGAAGCGGATCGACCTCCGTCTCGATATGAAACCGCTGGGACAACACCACTTGAAAAATGTCTCCCGCGCGAATGTACTCTTTCGCTTGATTGACGTTGTCGATGAACTGCTCCTTGCTCAAGTTCGACGAGATGTTTCCGAGATCCGGATCTTGCGGCGGCGCGCCTCTCGACGGTTGTATCGGCAACGGCTGCTGAATGCGGCGGATCGTGTCGTCGATCGCGTTTAGCGTCTCTCGGTACGAGGCTTCGATATCGGCGTCCGTCGCGCCCTCGGCGATATGCACGTTGCCGATGACGAGCGCTTGCTGCTTAAAGTGATCGAACACGATGACGCGGTCGCAGAACATGAATTGCATGTCGTCCATGTTCAAGTCGTCATGCTTGTGCGGCGGCAGCTTCCGCTCGTAGTATTGCAGCAGGTCGTATCCGAAAAATCCGATCGCCCCGCCCGTGAACGGAGGCAGCTCCGGCAACGACGGGCTACGGTATCCGCGAAGCTTCTCCCGAAGCAATTGGAGCGGCTCCGTCGTCCTATGGGACTCGATTATGCCGTTCTGCTCCAGCGTCAACTCGCCTTTTTTGAGCTTCAGCACGAGGAAAGGATCGGTGCCGATGAACGAATACCGCGCCCATTTCACGCCGCCTTCCACGCTTTCCAGCAAAAATGCCCGCTTATCCTTGCTCAGGTGCTGGAACACCCGTATCGGCGTTTCCGTGTCCGCCATCAAACGGCGCACGACCGGAATGACGTTGTATTGTCCGGCCATCGACTTGATCCCTTGAAGCTCGCGCTGATCCATCTCTCATCTCTCCCTTGCCGCCAATGCGGCCTGATCGCCTTTTAGAAACAAAAAAGCACCTCTGCTTCGCAGAGATGCGTTAAAATCGATAAGGTTAGTCCGCCGGCTAACCGCATCGCGCGACCACTCGGTCGGGCGTGCCGGATTCGGCAGCTCCGCTCATCTCTTCTCGTCTCTACTCGGCTAGCGTCCGCGTAATTTGCCGTCCCTATGGCCGGCCGTTCCGCAACGCTTAATACGTATTACTATAGCACCCGCCATGGCGGGAGTCAACAGGGCTTGGGACAGTAGAAGCGAAACTGAAGCAATCAATTCCGCCAACGATCCCCATTTTGCACGCTGCAAGCGTACTACGCGACCAATTCGGACGAAGATCCCCCTTTTAGCACGCTGTCAGCGTACTACGCAACCTATTCGGACGAAGATCCCCCATTTAGCACGCTGTCAGCGTACTACGCGACCTATTCGGACGAAGATCCCCCATTTAGCACGTCTGCCAGCGTACTACGCGGCCTATTCGGACGACGACCTCCCATTTAGCACGCTGCCAGCGTACTACGCGACCAAATTCGGACGACGACCTCCCATTTAGCACGCTGCCAGCGTACAACGCGACCAAATTCGGACGACGACCTCCCATTTAGCTCGCTGTCAGCGTACTACGCGGCCTATTCGGACGACGATCTCCCATTTAGCTCGCCATACAACTGCCGTCGGCAGGCTTCCGTTTTCTTGTCCATCTCGTCGAAGTTGAACGGAACATACAGAATGCCGAGTGTTCCCATCGAACGCACTCTCATCTTCCCAAAGTCAAGGCGGGCCAGCGTGATATTCTCTACATGAGCAACGAAGCCTTCGGCTTCCAGCAGAATCACGCCCTACCGTCGTAAGCGTCGATATAAGCTTTCACGCAGGACAACGTACAAAACTCTTTTCCAACTCGATACCTTTGAACGTACCTCGTTCGGGCCAAGTCAAATCGACGAGCAATCTCCTTTTCCCCTATTTCAAAATAAAAAACGCCGTCCATCCCCGAAGGGACAAACGGCGCGTTCTTCGCGCATATGGCTTTGATCTACTTTATTACCGATTTCCCGGTTCACTTCCCGACCAAATCCGGGCGAAGCGCTTGGGCACGGTTCAGATAGACGTGACGAATATCCTTCTGCGCGACGTCCGTGTTCACGAGCACCATCAAGCGGATGCATTTCTCGAGGCTGCCTTTAACCGGCACCTCCAGCGAGCACATCAAAGGGACGAGTTCCCAGCCTTCCATCTGGCGGATCGCCCGCGCCGGGAAGGTCGCGTCCAAATCTTGCGTGACGGTGACGAACACGCTGGCGATATCCTCGGGAGAAAACCGGTTCACTTCCACGATGCCGTTCAGCAGCTCGATGGTCGCGTCCAGAATCTCTTTTTCTTCGTTTGCTTCAACCGTAATGGCACCGCGGATTCCCCTCACGCTCATGCTTGCCCATTCCCCTCTCTTAATCCGTCGACGATTTCCCTCACCCATGAGGACGGAACGTCTTTACGGATTTCCACGCTGCCGATCGCCGTCGGAACGACGAAAGCCATGCTTCCTTCCGCGAATTTCTTGTCGTGCATCATCGCGTCCATGATCTCGTCCGTGCTTAGTTCCACCGGGAACCGAACGGGCAATCCGAACTTTCGGAAAATACGCTCCGTCTCGGAGGCGATTGCCGGCGAATAGCCGAACCGTTCGGCCAAGCGGGCGGAACCGACCATGCCGATGGCGATCGCCTCGCCGTGAACGAGCTCGCCGTAGCCGGCGACCGCTTCGAGCGCGTGGCCGATCGTGTGGCCCAAGTTCAAGATGGCGCGAAGATCGTTCTCCTTCTCGTCCCGCGACACGACGATCGACTTCACGAGGCAGCCCTCGTACAACGCGTAGCCGAGCGAGTCCGGATCGAGCGAAAGAAGCTGATCCGCGTTCTCGTCGCACCAAGCGACGAACTCCTCTTTCCAGATGAGCCCGTGCTTGATTACTTCCGACAGACCGGCGCGGACTTCCCGAATCGGCAGCGTCGCCAGCGTATCCAGATCGTACAGCACGAATTCCGGTTGATGGAACGCGCCGATGATGTTTTTGGCCAATCGATGGTTGACCGCGACCTTGCCGCCGACGCTGCTGTCGTGCGCGAGAATCGTCGTCGGCACTTGAACGAATCGAACGCCCCGCATGAACGAAGCGGCCACGAAGCCCGCCAGATCTCCGACGACGCCGCCGCCGAGCGCGACGACTGTCGATTTGCGATCCAGGCCGGCTTCCAGCGCCGCCCCGATCAATTCGTCCAGCATCTCGAGCGACTTGGACGCTTCGCCTGAAGGGACGACGGCCGTCGTTACCTTGTATCCGGCTTGGCCGAGCGACGCCTCCAGCTTATCCGCGTGAAGTTCGACGACGGACGAATCCGTCACGAGCAAGATCGGCGACTTGACCGGCAAGCCGTGTTTCAGGAACGTATCCCCAGCGCCGGCGATCAGGCCGCTTCCGATATAGATCGGATAAGAACGTTCGCCAAGGTCGACGGTCAATTCCCGCGTCTCGGTGGCCATTAGTAGGCACCGATCTGTTTCAAATAGTTATCGAGGTTCGCTTGGATTTCTTCGACGGAGTCTCCGCCGAACTTCTCCACGAACGCGTTGGCCACTTCCCATGCGACTACGTGTTCCATCACGACGCTCGCCGCGGGAACCGCGCAGGCGTCGGAGCGCTCGACTTGCGCCGTGAACGCTTCCTTCGTGTCGATATCGACGCTCGCGAGCGGTTTGTACAACGTCGGAATCGGCTTCATGACGCCGCGGACGACGATCGGTTCGCCGTTCGTCATGCCGCCCTCGAATCCGCCGAGACGATTCGAAGCGCGATGGAATCCGCGTTCTTCGTTATACATGATTTCGTCGTGCACTTTCGAGCCCGGCGTACGGCCCGCTTCGAAGCCGATACCGATCTCGACGCCTTTGAACGCGTTGATGGACATGACCGCCTGCGCGAGTCGTCCGTCCAGCTTGCGATCCCACTGCACGTGGCTGCCCAAGCCGACGGGAAGGCCCGTCACGATGCACTCGACGACGCCGCCGATCGTATCGCCTTCCGCTTTCATGCGGTCGATCAGCTCGATCATCTTCTGTTCGGCTTCCTTGTCCGTTACGCGAACCGGGGATTCCTCAGTGACCGCGATCAACTCGTCGATCGACAAATCCGGCGAAGGAGCGGCGGCCGTGATTTCTCCGATGGAAACGACCCGTCCGGCGACTTTAATGTCGAACTTCGCCAGCAATTGGCGGGCGATCGCGCCGACGGCAACCCGCGCCGCCGTCTCGCGCGCGCTGGAACGCTCGAGCACGTTGCGCAAATCCCTCAAATTATATTTCAATCCGCCGTTCAAGTCGGCATGGCCAGGGCGCGGACGGAACACGCGGCGCTTCGCCTCGTCTCCGCCTTCGATCGGTTCCACGTTCATGACGCTCGTCCAGTGCTTCCAGTCTTTGTTCTCCACGATGACGGCGACAGGCGCGCCCGTCGTGCGTCCATGACGGACGCCGCCGACGATGTTCGCCGAATCCGTCTCGATTTGCATGCGGCGGCCGCGGCCGTGTCCCTTCTGGCGGCGCTGCAATTGAAAATTCAAAGCTTCGAAATCAAGCTCCAGGTTGCTCGGTAATCCTTCGATAATTGCGGTAAGCTGCGGACCGTGCGTCTCTCCCGCTGTCAAATAACGTAAACTCACTCCGGTTCCTCCCTAATCGCCACTACAGCCATAGCCTTTAAGCCGTAAAGCCGTGAACATCTTTGACCATTATAGTACAGCGTTAAAGCGTTTGACAAGAAAACAGCCCGTCTTTAGCGGACGGACTGTTTCGTTACGGCTTTCGAACCCGGGACTCTCGGTTCCCTCACGTACCCGAGCAATTCCACGTTATCCAAGCCCAATATTTGCGCGCATTCCTGCACGGATATCAACCCTCGCCGATAGGCGGCGATCACCTTGCGTTTGTCCATGGCTCCCTCCGCTAACGTCGTCTGATACCCGTTAGTATCGGTTGGCAGCCAATTCCTCATACGCTTAATTCACGCGCCGGTAGAAAAAAGTGTCGGCCGTCTCAAGGCCGTACTGTCCGGGGGAGAAGATCTGTTCCGTGCTGCCGACGAACAGCAATCCGCCCGGCTTCAGCGCCTTGGCGAATTTGCCGTAGAGCAGATGCTTCGCTTCTTCCGTGAAATAAATCATGACGTTGCGGCAGACGATCAGGTCGTAGCGTTCGCCGAAAGAGTCGAGAAGCAGATTCTGCTTCTGCAGCTTGATCGCCTTCTTCAGCCGATCTGACACTTTGTAAGCCCCGTCGGCTTCGCTAAAATATTTGGAGACGAACGCGGGAGGCACGTCGCGAAGGGATCGTTCCAAGTAGACGCCGTCCTTTGCTTTCGCAAGGACGCCCTCGTCGATATCCGTCGCGAGCAAAGACGACTTGTCCAACGCGCCGAGCGAGTCTAGAATCATCGCGAGCGTATAGGGCTCTTCACCCGTCGAGCAAGCCGCGCTCCACACGTTCAAACGACCGTTATCCTTCAGCATGGCGGGAAAGAACTTGTCCTTCAGCACTTGCCAACGGTTCGGATTGCGCCAGAACTCGGACACGTTGATCGTCATCCGGTCCAGAAATTCGTTCCGGATTTTATCGCTTGCGGTCAGCGCGGCGAAATAGTCCTGGAACGTCTGATGGCCGTATTTCATCCGCAGCGTCGTCAACCGGCGCCGCATTTGATTTTCCTTGTATTGGGACAAGTCGATCGACGTCGCCTTCTTGATATTGACGATGAACCTCGCGAAATCCTCGTCCTCCGAAAGCCCGCCGCTCGCCAGCGGGTTCGCGCTTCTGTCTCCCATGATGGCGTCCTCCTATATCCACACCTGAATCGCCTTATCGTACGATAGCAACTCTTCCTCGTCGAAAAAGATGCGTATTTCCCTGTCCGCGTTTTCCGGAGAATCCGAACCGTGAATCAAATTGAAATTCGTATGTATCGCGAAATCGCTTCGTATCGTGCCCGGAGCGGCTTCCAGCGCGTTCGTTTTGCCGATCATCGCCCTCGTCAGGCCTACCGCTTGGTCGCCCTCCCATACCATAGCGAAGACGGGTCCGGAAGTTATGAATTGCAGGAGCCGTTCATAGAAATCTTTCCCCTTATGCTCCGCGTAGTGCCTTTCGGCGCGCTCCAGCGACACTTTCATGAGCTTGGCTCCGACCAGCTTCAAGCCTTTGCGCTCGAATCTGCCTACGATTTCGCCGATCAATCCGCGCTCAACGCCGTCCGGCTTGACCATTAAGTAGGTTCTCTCCATGCGTTCTCTCCTTTCAACCATCCCTGGATGGCGTATCCACTATATTACCATAAAATCGCGGACTTAATAACTCCGTTTCGCCACAAAACGGGCGATATCGGCTAAATTCCTTTTGGCCGGAATATCGGGCAACGTCTCCAGCGCTTTCAGCGCTTTCGCGATGTAACGATCCGCTAGCTTCTCCGCCATGCCGATGCCTTGGCTTGACCTGACGAGCTTCACTGCCGCCGACGAAACGGCTTGTCCTTCTTGCGCGCGAATCCGCTTGATCTCGTCGAGAAGCGTATCGCGAATCGCCGGATCCTGAAGAGCGAACAATACCGGAAGCGAGATGTTGCCTTGCCGAAGATCGCTTCCCGGCGGCTTGCCGATCGCTTTCTCCGTGCCGCAAATATCGAGTAGGTCGTCCGTAATCTGGAACGCCATGCCGACGTTGTAGCCGAACGTGTACAGCGTGTTGCTGACGCGGGCCGGAGCGTCGGTCGCCATCGCGCCGAGCCGGCAGCTGATCGCGATCAGCAGCGCCGTCTTGCGGCGAATTCGCCTTAAGTAATTACGGATGCTCTGATCGACGTTAAAGAAGTCGCGGATCTGCTCCATCTCTCCAATGCACATCTGCACCATCGAGCCGGATAGAATCTGATGGATTCTCGGCTTGTCGAGCTCCGTGACGACCGTCAGCGCCTTGGCGTATATGTAATCCCCGGTATACATCGCGATCCGGTTGTCCCATTTGGACTTAACCGTCAATTGGCCGCGGCGCGTATCGGCGTCGTCGATGACGTCGTCGTGGACGAGCGTGGCCATGTGGATCAGCTCGAGCGGCACCGCGACCTTCTTGAGCGTCTCGAGCGAATAGTTGCCGAACTTGCCGGACAGCAAGACGACGACCGGACGAATCCGCTTACCGCCGGCCTTGAGCAGGTGAAGCGAAGTCTCGCTCAGGATCGGCAAGTCGGAAGTGACCGTCCGCGCCATCTCGTCCTCTATCGATTGGAGCTCCGATTTCATTGAAGCGTAAAGCTGAATTAATTTCATGAGTTCACCTGCGGTTCGTTAAGGTGTCCGTTACGGGAAGACCCGGTAATTCCAGAAGAGAAGGTTCGTTCTCCATCAGTCCGAGTTCTTTCGCGTAGCGGAAATACAGTCTGAGTCCGGCTTGCTGCACCGGACCGAAATCGTGGCGCAAGCAGGCGAAATAGCGTTCCCAGTAGCCGGAATCGCCGCCGATCTGGTTCGTCGCCTTCGCGACGATCGGCCCCATGTCCGAATAGGACTTCGCTTTGCTACGGAGCAATCCCTCGTAAATGCTATGAACCGCCTCGGGATAGCGATGCGCCGTGTCTTTATGGACGGCCCACAGGGCGAACGTCATCCAATGCCCCGTCCAGACGTTCCATACTTCGCCGAGATCGAGCACGCGATAGCCGTGGTTCGTCCAGGAGGCGCGGATAGCGTGATCCCCGATCAGTAGCGCGGCATCCGCGTTCTCGAGCATTTGCTCGAGAGCGGGCTCGGCATCTTCGTAAGTCGGTTTGCCGCCGTAAAATTTCTCCATGATGATCTTCAGCAGGTTCACGGACGTCGCAGATGTGGTCGTCAGCGCGATTTTGCCATTGATCGCTTGCTCAAGCGGAGACTTAAGGAACAGCAGGATCGACTGGACTTTGCCGAACGCGCTGACCGACAAGTTCGGAAGAACGTAATACGAATCCGAAGATACGCCGTAGGCGTAAGACGAAATCGCGGCCATGTCGATGTCGCCGGAACGGAGCTTCCGGTTCAAAGTCGCCGGCAAATCCGAATGGAGCTCCATCGCGTAAGGAATATCAGCGGGATCGAAATGATGGAACACGGGCCAAGAATTCGCGTATGAAATGCGGCCGAGTTTAATCGGCCGCGCGTTTCTTTCGTTATTGTTCGTCATCGGGTTGTCCCCATCTTCTGTAAATATGATGCTCGATGCCCATGCCGTCCATGACTTTGCCGACCATGAAGTTCACGATATCGTCCAGCGTCCGCGGGCCGTTATAGAAAGCCGGCATCGCCGGAATGATCCGCACGCCGAGACGGGATAGCTTCAGCATGTTCTCGAGATGTATCGCGTTAAGCGGCGTTTCCCGCGGCACGATCAGCAGCGGGCGTCCTTCCTTTAACGTAACGTCGGCCGCCCTCGTGAGCAGATTCGTCGACGCGCCGCTCGCGATGGCGGACAGCGTGCCCATCGAGCACGGCACGATCGCCATCCCTTCGCAACGGAAGGAACCGCTCGCGATGCTCGCGCCGATGTCCGCGAGCGAATGATAGGTCATCCGCTTGTCCGCGATCGCGCCGTCGAAGCGCTCGTTCAAAACGTCGACCCGCCGGGTCGCTTCCCAACCCGTTTCTTCCTTCAGCACGCGCCAACCCGCTTCGGACACGACCAAGTGCACGTGAAATCCGAAAGCGAGCAATTGGCGGCATAACGTAATGCCGTAAATCGCGCCGCTGGCGCCCGTCATTCCGACGACCCACCTGCGCGGCTCACGTCCTGCGCGGTCGGTCGGCATTACCACGATCTCACCACCACGAGATCGATGAACGTAAAGAAGAAGATGACGGCGCTCAGAATGCCGTTCATCGTGAAGAACGCGGCGTTCAGCTTGCTCAAGTCGTTCGGTTTCACGAGACGATGCTCGTACAGCAGCAATCCGGCCGCGACGATCATACCCGCGAAGTACCACCAGCTAAGGTCGGTCAGGACGAGCAAAAGAGCGAATCCCGCCGCGGTCAGCGCATGGAACGATCTGGCTATGCCAAGCGCACGCGAGATGCCGAATCGCGAAGGAATCGAATACAAGCCTTCCTTGCGGTCGAAATCGACGTCTTGGCAAGCGTAGATGATATCGAAGCCCGCCGTCCACAACGCCACGGTCACGTAAAGGATGATCGCCGTCCACGAAACGCCTCCGGTCACGGCAACCCATCCGCCAAGCGGCGCAAGTCCGAGAGTAAGGCCGAGGACGATATGGCAAGCCCAAGTGAATCGTTTCGTGTACGAATAAATGACGGTCATGAAGACGGCGATCGGAAGGAGCTTAACCGCCAGCGAATTCAACTGCGCCGCGGCCCAGAACAAGACGAAGAAAGATACGACGATAAAGATAAGGACATCTTTCGATTTCAGAAGACCCGCAGGAATGGCGCGCATCGCCGTTCTCGGATTCCGGGCGTCGATCGCCTTGTCGATGACCCGGTTAAGCCCCATCGCAGCCGTTCTCGCGCCGACCATCGCCAGCAAGATCCAGCCGCATTCGCTCCATTCGGGTAATCGGTTCTCGACCGTCACCGCGCCGAGAATCGCTCCCACGTAAGCAAACGGCAGAGCGAACAGCGTATGTTCGAATTTGATCATTTCAAGAAACACGCGAATTTTGCCGATCATGCGCCTTCATTCCCCTTCGTGCCGATATGCAGCGCCGCGACGCCGCCGGTCAGCGGATAGGCTTTCACGTTGCGCATGCCGACGCCGCGGAACATCTCAGCGAGCGCCTGCAAATCGGGAAACGACGCGAGCGATTCCGGGAGCCAGCGGTACTGCTCGTATCTTTTGACGAACCATTTGCCCATAAGCGGCAATAACTTCTCGAAATAAAAATAATAAATGCCTTTGAACGGCTGCCACGAAGGCTTGGACAATTCCAGGCAGACGATTTTGCCGCCCGGCTTAACGACCCGTTTCATTTCCTTAAGCGTCCGGACGATGTCCGGCACGTTCCTCAAGCCGAAGCCGATCGTGACGAAGTCGAACGAATTGTCCGGGAACGGCAAGTCCATCGCGTTGCCCTGGACGAGCGTAATTTGCTCTCCGAGCTTGAGCTTGTTCACCTTCGTCTGCCCGATGTCCAGCATCGCTTGGCTGAAATCGAGGCCGACCGTTTTTCCGCCGTCGGTCGCCTTCGCGAGGGCAATGGTCCAATCGCAAGTGCCGCAGCACAAGTCGAGCGACGTCTGTCCCGGCTTGACTTCCATCTTGCGCATCGTGAACCTGCGCCACGCCTTGTGCCGTCTAAAGCTTAAGAGGTCGTTCATCATATCGTATTTCGGAGCGATGCTTTCGAACACCGCGTGAACATGCTTCTGTTTGGATTCCGCGTCTATCATAATCCTTTATCCCAACTCCTTCAGTACGGTAGCGCGATGCTTGCCGGCTTGGACGAACGGTTCGATGATCGGCTGCAGCTCGCGAAGCAGCTTATCCGATTGGAGCCGCTGAAGCGACGTCTGCAATTGTCCGGTCGCTTGGCGAAGCATGCCGCCGAGCTTCTCGGAGACGTCGTATTTGCGCAGCAGAACCTGGATCGCGCCCGCGTCTTCGCGGCGTTCCGATAGCATGCGGCGATCCTCCTCAGAGCCTTCCTGCAGGATGTGCCATACGCCCCAGCTTCCGTCGAGGGAAGTACTGGACTCGACTTTGCCGATCTCGTGCAGCAGCACTTCGCAGCGGCTGAAACCGTTCAAGATCTCCGGCCATAACCGTTCGTACAAACCGCTCATGAAGCCCGTGAACGAAAGGAAAAGCCCAGATCTCAGCTCTGCGCCGTAGTGGAGATATTCTTCCGCGTTCATTTTCATTTGCTTCGCCTTGCCGTAGAAAATCATCTTCAACCGGTTGATCTGGCATACCGCTTCGCTTAGCCTTCGCACCGCGTCGATCTGACCGGCCTGCGACAGCAGATGGTAAAACCGGCTGCTGAAGTAATCCCCGGCGAGCACTTTCAATTGCTGCGCCCTCATGCCGAGCATGCCGCCAATGCCGGACGGAGGCGCGTTATCGACCATTTCGTGCGTATCGAGGGCCATTTGCACGAGCGACGTGACGAGCGCGAGCAATTCTTTATCCTTCGACGCCTCGGGCTGTTGCCCGAGTACCGCGTATAGCAAAGATATCCTGCCCTCCGGAAATTCCGGCAAATCCGTATGCAGGCTGATCATGTCGTGATTCATGTATTTGCCGGCCAATTGGTCGATCCTTGCTCTACTCATTCCTACCGCCTCCGAACTTGCTGCCAGTCCGATTTTGATCACGAAGTTTTTCGAAAATCGGACTTATTGAACTTGCGTTAAACATCGATTTTTATTTCATATATTATAACATAACCGATAAAGCCTCGCATAAGACAAGGACTTTGTTCATCAATTTGCAAAATTTGCGAGCCACCGCTTGCCCGAAGTCGTCACGGACAAGCGGATGATTTCGCGCCCGTCGGGGTCCGCCAGCTTCGCCGAAAGAAGCGGGTCCGCCAGCGCCTCCGCGCTCCAATCGCTTTTCCTCGTTTCCGCCGCCATCATGAGCGTCCGGCCGCCGGCTTTGCTCGCAAAGATGCGCACGAGCAGTTGTTTGACGTTGCGCGTGTCCGCGCACGCGAACGACACCAGCTGCGCCATGTCCGCCCAGACGTCTCCCTGGGAGGCGCCGGTCAGATCGACGGTCAAGATCGCGTGGTCCCATCCGACCTTGGCAAGCCGTCCGCGAAGCGGAAGGGCAGCCATCTCGTCGACGAGATTGTCGTCCGTCAGCCACTTTCCCCCGCCGGGTTGGAAAACGGCGACCGCTTGGCGGCGTTGCTCCAGCTTCAGATCGACCGAAGGCAACGCGCTCAGCGACAAAACAACGATCAAGCCGGCGGCGACGAACAAGACGAACGATTTGAACGGAATGGCGGGCATGGCGAAATCCCCCTTCTAAGGAAAGGCTTCTCCCTACCCATTGTACAAACAAAAAGGGCAGGCTATGCCTGCGCCTTCGCCCCGTCCTATGTATCCGTCTCGATCGTCCCGTGTTTCGTCATGATCGTCGCCTTGCCCCTGATTTTCATGGCGGACGTATGATCGGTAAATTGCACGATCAGCACCTCGCCTTTGTCGAGCTTCTCCGTATGGTGAAACTTCGTATCCTGCCCGCGGGTCAATCCGATCACTTGCACGCCGGAGTCCTTCGCTTTAATGACGACGTATTCTTGCATATCGTTGTCCATCGGTTCAAGCCCTCCTCCCTTGCATCTATCATGAAGGATTCCATGAAGCACTGTCAAACAAAAACTGCCCCCCCGCATCGGTAGCGGGAAAGCAGTATGCGGTCTTGTCTGGTCGGAACGGAGAGATTCGAACTCTCGACCTCACCCACCCCAAGGGTGCGCGCTACCGGGCTGCGCCACGTCCCGATCGAATACGAGAGGATTATAGCACAGCCGATTCTAGCGTTGCAACCCGGATAACCTTGATAGACAAGCAAAAAGCGCGCTACAAGCAGCAGATGGATCGAGATTTTCCGCTACTTATTTGATACCTTCTTTAAGCGCTTTGCCCGGCTTGAATGCGGGAATTTTCCCGGCCGGAATTTCGATTTCCACGCCGGTTTGCGGATTGCGTCCTTTGCGCGCGGAACGTTCGCGCACCTCGAAATTGCCGAAACCTACGAGTTGCACTTTGTCTCCGCTTTGCAACGCTTCGGAGATGACGTCGAATACGGCGTCAACCGCTTGCGTGGCGTCTTTCTTGGACAAATCGGCCAGTTCGGCCACTTTGGCGATCAATTCGGTTTTGTTCATTTGCATTCACCTCCCCGGACGAGCTCGTCGGCATGTTATCTGTTTAACCGATTACACGGAAATTATACACTTCGGATTCCGGAATATTCAAGCGTGGCGCGATTTTCAGACGTTTCCGCCGGAAAATGCGTCATGCCCTTCTGCGATTCAGGTGAATGAATGTGACTGCAAGGGCAAGAACGAGCACGACACCTTTAACGATGTCGGTATTGTAATATTGCACGTTCATCATCGTTAGGCCGTTCACTAGTACGCCCATGAGGACGGCTCCGAAGAACGTGCCGATGATATTCGGCCTGCCGGCCGCGAACACCGAATAGCCGACGAACACGGCAGCGACGGACTCCATCAGCATCGGAGCGCCCGCGTCGATCTGGCCTGAACCGATTCGCGACGCGAACAGAAGGCCGCCGATGGCGGCGAATACGCCGGACGCGACGTACGCGAGCGCGCGCACCTTCTTGACTTTCAATCCCGACAGTCTGGCGGCCTCTTCGTTGCCGCCGGTCATGATCATTTGCCTGCCCCAGCGCGTGTATTTGAAAAAGACGTGAACCGCGATGACGGCGAGAAGCATCAGGATGACGGGGAACGGGACGCCGAGCAGCTTGCCTTGGCCGATCCAGAGGAAATCCTTGCTCATGACGCCGGGAGCGGTCGAGCCGTCCGGCATCGGCATGTTGCCGTAAATCGAATAACCTTTCGTGTAAGTCTTATGAATGCCGTTCACGATATACATGACCGCCAGCGTCGCGAGCAAATCCGGGATGCGGATCTTCACGATCAGGAAGGCGTTCAGCAAGCCGACCAGGGCGCCGACGGCAAATGGAACGAGAATGACGACGACGAGCGGCATCTCGTACCAGACCATCATCGTGGCCGTAACGACCGTCGATAACGATACGGTCGCTCCGACGGACAGGTCGAAGCCGTCTACCGTCAGCGAGATCGTGACGCCGATCGCGACGAACGTCACGATCGAGATCGAACGCAAAATATCCGTCATATTCGCGTAAGTGAAGAAATGTTCGTTCCAGAAGGAAAAGAACACGAGGACTAGCCCAATAAAGATCAAGGCGCCGTATTTGAACGTGAACGGAAGAAGATGTTTTTTCATTCGAGATCCTCCCGAACCGCGCTGGCGTAGTTCAGCAAGTCTTCTTGCGTCGCTTCCCCGCGGTTGAATGATTTAACGATGGCCCCATCGCACATGACGAGTATGCGATCCGCCAATCCGAGCGCTTCGGCGAATTCGCAAGTCAGATAGAGAATGCCTTTCCCTTGCTGGGCGAGCTTGCCGATAATCCGGAATATATCGCTCTTCGCGCCGACGTCCACCCCTTTGGTCGGCTCGTCGAACAAGAAGACGTCCGCGTCCGTGCCGAGCCACTTGCCGATCGCGACCTTCTGCTGGTTGCCTCCGCTTAAATACGCGGTCAGCTGCGAGGGCGAAGGCGTCTTAATGCCCAAGTCTTTGATCTGGTCGTCCGCGAACTCTCGCTCCGCCTTCCCCGACAAGAAGCCCAGCTTGCTGATCGACGACAGGATCGGCAGACTTAAGTTATGAAGCACGGAATGCCTGACGAGAATGCCTTCCTTGCGGCGTTCCTCGGGCACGAGAGCGATCCCGGAACCGACCGCCGCCGCCGGGCTTCCGAGTCTCGCCGGCCGGCCTCCGACCGTCACCGTGCCGCCATCCGCCGGATCGGCGCCGAACAGCACTCGCGACAATTCCGTCTTGCCCGCCCCGACCAGTCCGACGACGGCGACGATCTCCCCGCGCCGCACGTCCAGATCGACGCCTTTGACCCGCTTGCCCGCTTCGAGACCGCGTACGGATAGCACGGGCTCTCCGATTTTCGCTTCGAGCTTCGGAAATTCTTCCTCGAACGTGCGGCCTAGCATCGCGCGAACGACTTCCGATACTTCCAAGTCGATCTTGTTCTCGGTCAGCACCCTTTCCCCGTCTCGCATGACCGTTATGCGATCGCAGACGCGGAACACCTCCGGCAGTCGGTGAGAGATGAAGATAACGCCGATGCCCGCATCCTTGAGACCGTTCATGATGCCGAACAGCTTCTCCGTCTCTTCCAAGCTGAGAGGAGCGGTCGGTTCGTCCAAGATCGCGAACTTCGCTTCCTGGGCGAGAAGCCGGGCGATCAGCACGAGTTGCTTTTCCGAGAGAGTCAGGTCGCGTACGAGCGTTCTCGGCGATTCGGAGAATCCGATTCGGGCGAGAACCGATTTCGCTTCCTCGTGCAGGCTGCCCCATTTCAGCCAGGCTTTCCCCTTCGAAGAGGCGAGACGATCGAGGGAAATGTTTTCCGATACGCTCAAGTGGGGGACGAGAGACGTATCCACTTCTTGATAGACACAGTGGATGCCTGCCGCTTTCGCATCGGAAGGAGACCGGAAATCGTATTCGGCGCCCGCGACTTCGATTTTCCCTTCGTCGGATTCGTACGCTCCGGACAATATTTTCATCAGGGTGCTTTTCCCAGCTCCGTTCGCTCCGAGCAACGCGTGTATTTCTCCTCCGCGCACGGAGAAATCGACGTTTTTGAGCGCCTTAACGCCCGCGAACGATTTGGATACGCCTTTCATGTGCAATGCCGACGGCGAATTTGCGTTCAAGTCCGCTCCGCCTCCTTCCAAGCTTGGATTTCGAGCTATGTACAGCAGGAAACGGCGCGGAGAAATTCCGCGCCGTGCCGTGCTTTTAGCGATTCGATTATTGCGCGCCTACAGCCGTTTCGAGTTCTTTCAAGAAGTCCGTGTTGCCCAGATCGCTGCTTCCCCAGCCGGGAACGTATTGAGCCAGTTCGGCCGTCGTGATCACTTTGTCTTTCGGCAACGCGTCGCGGTGCACGAAGATCGGTTCCAATTGCACTTCCGGAGGCGTCGTTTCGCCATGGAACTTCTGGTACAGGTAACGCACTTGAACCGTTCCGATCGAAGTCGGATCGACCGCCGCGGAAGCGACCCATGGGCTCGTCGGATCTTGGATCAGCTTCAAGTCTTCGTCGCTGAGGTCGATGCCGTATACTTTGATTTCGTCGCGGCCGGCTTGCTTGATCGCGTTGGCGGCGCCTTTGGCGAACTCGTCCCAAGATGCCCATACCGCCGTAATGTCGCCTTTGTTCGGATATTGTTTCAATACCGCCTCGAGCTTATTCTGCGTATCGAGCTGCGGGTTGGAAGCGTCGCCGAAAGCCGCGATTTCCTTGATGCCCGTATTTTTCTCGATGAACGATTTGTAAGAGATTTGACGGCTTTCCATCGGCGGGAAACCGGCTACCCATACTTTAACGATGTTACCTTTGCCGCCCGCTTCTTCGGCCAGCTTGTCCAGCGTCAGTTGCGCCAGCAATTGGTCGTTCTGCGCGAGGTTCGTAATGCCTTCGAACGCGTTCAGGCCGGAGTCGAACGCGACGATCGGAATGCCGGCCGCTTTCGCGTTGTTCAGGCCGTTCGTAAGCGCCGCAGCGTCGCCGTGGTCGACGAGGATGCCGTCGAACTTCTGCGTAACGGCGGAATCGAGATTCGCCGCCATTTTCGCTAGGTCGTTGTCGGAAGCCAGCACGGTTACTTCGCCGCCGTATTTCGCGACTTGTTTCTTGACGCCGTCTACGTATTGAGCGGAGAACGTGCCGGTGTTGAAGCGCATGACGAGCGCGATTTTCTTGCCTTTCAAAGCATCGGCCGCAGGCGCGGCGGACGCGCTCTCGGACGGTTCGGCGGATGCCGAAGGCGATGCGGAAGCGGAGCTTCCCGCGTTATTGTTTTCATCTTTGTTTCCGCAAGCCGCGAGCACCAATACGAGCGCGAGCGCCAATGCGAACCACGAAACTTTCAGTTTGCGTTGCGTCATTGTCTGATAGCCTCCCAATTCAATCTTCTCTATTTGATAAAATGACTATAAACATATAATCCGAGTATGTCAATCGGTTTTTAATAAATTAATGGTATTGCCGATCTTGGAAAGGCCCGTCCGCCTATGCCATCCATCATTTTAGGGCATTCGACTCGATCTGACAATACCTGACGCGTTTTGTTGCGAAATCGCCCCCCGTTGGAAGGGCTTCCATTTCTATTCCCATTCGGACGCCGGCGCGAAAGAGATTTCCCCGAACGGCAAAAAGCCCGAACGGCTTCATTCCGCCGTCGGGGCTTTTCTATATTTTCGACCAGGCATTCGGATTACAGGATGATAGCGATCAGGCCGCCGGAGCCTTCGTTGATAATGCGCCCGAGCGTTTCCTGCAGCTTGTAGCGGGCGTTGTCCGGCATCATCGCGATTTTGCCTTGGATGCCCTCGCGGACGATCGAATGGAGCGACCGGCCGAAAATATCGGACTCCCAAATTTTGATCGGATCCTTCTCGAAGTCCTGCATCAAGTATCGGACGAGTTCTTCGCTTTGCTTCTCCGTTCCGATGATCGGCGCGAATTCGGATTCGACGTCGACGCGGATCATGTGAATGGACGGCGCCGTCGCTTTCAGCCTCACGCCGAAGCGCGATCCTTGGCGGATCAGCTCCGGCTCGTCGAGCACCATCTCCGCGAGAGAAGGCGCCGCGATGCCGTAGCCGGTCGTCTTGACCATCTCGAGCGCTTCCGCGAACCGGTCGTATTCCCGTTTCGCGTGGGAGAACTCCTGCATGAGCTGCAGCAGGTGATCCTTGCCGCGGATTTCGGTGCCGACGACTTCCGTCAGGATTTTGTCGTACAGCTCGTCGGGCGCGTACAGATCGATCTCGGCGACGCCTTGGCCGTAGTTGATGCCGCTAAGACCGGCCCGCGCGACGAAATCGTATTCCATGAATTGTCCGACGACGCGTTCGACGTCCCGCAGGCGGCGAATATCTTTCACCGTGTCGCGGACGGAGTTCTCGTAGCTCGAACGCAGCCAATGACCTTCGTTCAGCACCATGACCCAGCTCGGAAGGTTCACGTTCACTTCGTGCACGGGGAACTCGTAGAGCACCTCGCGAAGAACGCCCATCACTTCTTCTTCGCCCATCGTCGCCACGCTGACGGCCATGACGGGAATATCGTATTTCGCGGCCAATTCGCTTCGAAGCGCTTGCGCTTCATCGCTCTTCGGACGCGAGGAGTTGACGATTAGCACGAACGGCTTGCCGACTTCCTTCAGCTCGTTGACGACGCGTTCTTCCGCGTCGACGTAAGAACTACGCGGTATTTCCGCGATGGAGCCGTCCGTCGTGACGACGACGCCGAGCGTCGAATGCTCCTGGATCACTTTGCGGGTGCCGATCTCGGCCGCTTCCTGGAAAGGAATCGGGTCGTCGAACCACGGCGTCGTGATCATGCGCGGCCCGCCTTCGTCTTCGAAGCCTTTCGCTCCCTCGACCGTATACCCGACGCAATCGACGAGCCTGACGTTGACTTCAAGCCCTTCGGCGACTTTCAATTGAACGGCGTTGTTCGGCACGAACTTCGGCTCGGTCGTCATGATCGTGCGCCCCGCCGCGCTTTGCGGGAGTTCGTCGATCGCGCGTACCCGGTCGGCTTCGTGCGCGATGTTCGGCAATACGACGGTTTCCATAAACCGTTTAATAAAGGTCGATTTGCCCGTGCGTACGGCACCCACGACCCCGAGGTAGATGTCGCCGCCGGTGCGCTCGGCGATATCCTTGAAAATGTCCACTTTTTCCACTAGAGATTCCCTCCCATCGTAATCGCGAAACTTTCGTGACCCGCCATAGGGCGGAACTCGTACACGAACTTGGACTGGTAACATTGTATGTGCGAACGCCCCGAATATGACGCCGCTCGCAAAATGTTTGCCAAGCCGGCCAACGTCCGCCGGCGCCTCGTTGTTTCCCCCATGAGCATATGAAAGAAGGGACACACGTATGACTTCCGCCCTCGCGACCCTGCGATTTTTTTGCATCTATTCACTCGATCGCGAAAAAAACCGAATAATAGGTTGTTCGAGCAATTACTAACTTAACCTTACCTTCGAAAGGACGATCCGCATGAGAAAAAAACCGCGTTTTCTGTTCCTAGCTCTATTAGCCGCTTCCCTAATCACATTCGCAATGCCAGTGCAAGCCGCTTCCGTTACCCGCGACGTGTACGGAAACCCTGAAGTCGCTAGCCTACCCGTTAAAACAGTTCCAGGGGACAAGCAATTAACGGTACAATTCCCGGTAAAATTTTCTGAAAGCACCGAAGCCGTTTCATTCATTCTCGAGATCCGGAAATCCGAAGAAAAGCTACCTTTCCGGGATGTTACGGTGCTCGCCGGCGTGGTCTCGTCAGACACCGCAAGCTATACGTTCAAAGAGCTAGCGAACGACACCGGCTACACGATCGACGTCACTGGCTATTCCAAAGACGCCGAGATCATCGCTCATGGAAGAGCGACGGGTACGCCGATCGTCAAACCGATAGAAAAGCCTGTCGTTAAGCCGGCAGCCAAGCCCGTCGTCAAGGGCGTCGCGGCCAAAGCAGGCAATGCGAAGATTGCCGTATCGTTCAACAAGCTTGCCGGAGCGACGAGCTACCAAATCCAATACTGGACGAAAAAAGACGCCGCAGGCAATCCGGTATACGAGAAGCCAATTACGATCCCGGCCGCTTCCGTCAAGAGCGCGACGTTCACGTATACGTTCTCGAAGCTCAAAAACGGAACGGTCTATCACTTCAACGTCGTCGCCTTGAAGAAAACCGAGGTCATCGCCTTAACGTCCAACGTAACCGCAACGCCGAAAGCGCCGTCGGCCAAGAAAAAATAATCTTTCGACTAAAAAGCCCCATCCCGTTACCGACTCGTCGGTATTGGGATGAGGCTTTTTTCATTGTTCGAATTAATCGGATTAATGAACGGCAACCGGGACGGGCTCCCCGTTCGTCCAGACGTATTCCGGAGACTTAACGGGCACGTAATACGATTGCTCGATCAACACGCGCCTCAAGTCTTCGTCCGGCTTCGGCTCGGCGCCCGATTTCTTGATCGCCGTGACGATATCGATGCCGTAGTCGACGCGGACCTGGCCGTTGCCGTCGAGCATCGCGTTAAGCGTCTGGCGGGAATAGACGCTGACGATGTCCGGCTCCTTCATCCCCAGCTTTCCGAAGTCGATCGAAGGATAACCCGCGTAAAGCTCAGCTCCGGCCGGCAGCTTGTCCGCGTGCGCGGCGCGATAGGCATCGACCTTCTTCTGGACGTCGGTGATCGTCTGGTAGGTCGCCAGGTCAAGCAGCTTGACCTGCGGATTCGTCTCTTCGTCGATGACTAGAAACTGGAACTCGCCTCCGTTCTCGAACGCCGCGGACGGCACCTGGCCGATGAAGCCCATTCGTTTGAGCTTGCCGAAGTCGATCTTGTATTTCTCGTAGAGCGGTACGCTCGCGTCCGCATTCTGGATCGGCAGCAGCCCCGATTGCTCCCGATATCTGTCAACCGAGTCTTGAACGGCGAGAACCGCTTGCCTGACGGAGCCGTCGTTGCCCGGCGTCTGATCTTCCGGGTACAGACAGCCCGTCAGCGTCAGCAACGCCGCGACGATCAAGGTTACGGCCGTCGCTCGAACCCATTGTGGTGCCTTCATAAATGAATCCTCCCGATCCCTCTCATCTGAACCAATCGTCCTCTTCGTTCTGTTCCGCCAGCTTTTTGCGGATGGCCGCCTTCAGAGGATCCTCCGGCACGACGACTTCCGCGTCTCCGGCAACCCTCGCTTGGCAGCTCAGGCGGAAGCCTTCTTCTAGCTGCGACCCGAGCTTGCGCGTTTCCGCCTCCGTCGGAGGCAGGAGAGCTCCCGCATGCTCGGCGGGGACGTTCACCTTGCACATTAGACACCCCGCGACTCCGCCGCAGCGGGTCCGTATCGGCACGCCGGCGCGCCGAGAAGCTTCTAGCAATGTCGTCCCCGGACGGACGGCGACTTGGATCCCGTCCGGCAGGAACGTTACGGTTCTCGTCTTGCTCATCGGCAATGGTCGCCCCTTTCGCCCGCGCTCAGCGGCATTCGCCGCAACCCGCGTACGTTCTCGCCAACGCGACAATCTCTTCCGATATCCGGTTCCGTTCGAGCAACCGTTCAAGCAACGGACGATGGCGTTCCGGATCGGCGGCCATGAGCGCGCCCGTCGCTTCCGCCCTGTCGCGGCGGTCCCTTAATAAATTAAACACGAGCTCGTGCGCTAGCGGAACGAGTACGACGCTTCTTCCTTCGAGCCGAACTTCGTCTCCCGACGGAAACAAGAAATCGGACACTTCCGTCTCGTATACCGAATCCCTTGCCGCCACGCGGAACTGTCCGACCAGTTCGACGATCGTTCCGTGAAGGTCGTAGTGCGACAATATCGAGCGGTACTTGTCCGTCTCGTCTTCCGCGGGAACGTCGATCGCGAACCCGGCAAGCCGTTCGTGAATCGGTCGAACGTCGCGCCCGTCGGCATATAGATCGACGTCCCGAGGGGCGCGGCCGAGCTCGGCGCCGCGCAGCGCCAGCCCCGTGCTGCCGCCGACGACCCAGCGAGCGCCGCTCGCTTCCAGAAGCTCCGAAAGCTTCGCCAGCGCCGCTTCCGAACTTTCGGCGTCGTTCATGCGAACCACTTCCTATCCCGTTTCAGAAATATGTTTTGTTCTTCGCCGCGATGTCGCCGCTCTTAAGGACGACCGCTTGGCAGCCTAGACGATAGCCGGCGTCCAGTTCGTCCGGTCCGAGCCGGTCCCATTCGGCGTCCGTGTAGTCCTCGAGCAAATCGGCCCCTTCGGTCACGATGCACCTGCACTTCGCGCACGTCCCTCTGGAGCAATTAAACAGCCAATCCACCGATGCGTCGGCGGCATGGCTCAGCAGCGTCTTGCCGGGTTGCGGCTCGACCGTTTTCGTGATGGTTTTACCAGTTAGCGTTAACAAGACGTTTCACTCGCAATCCCGATTTCGATTAGAAGAGGGCGACCAATTCGAACCCGCAACCGTAAATGAGAATAATGACCGACACGATCGTAAGGACGACGCGGATCCATCCCTTCGTTTTGCTTCTCGCGAAAAAAATCAACAACGCGGATACGATCATCAATCCCATGCCGATGAAAGAAAACCACATTTTCATCATGCCGTCGAGCTTGGCGACAGCCGTAAAGGCTTGCAACATCAGTAACATCGAAAAGTTCCTCCGTCTTGGCACTACGATAAATGCATCATATTATACCATTTTGGCGGAAACTTCTCCAAGCTAGCATCCCGCCAATGGCCGAATTGTCATAAAGTTGTCGATTTCGAAAGAGAATTCGATGCCAAAGGGAAACAAAAACGGCCCTTACCCGGCAAAAGCCGACTAAGGACCGTTTCGCGTCACTTCTTGATCATCATTTTCATGAGCGACTCCAGGCTGTTCATGTTCATGCCGCTTTTCTTCACGGTGTTCACGATTTCCTTCACGGTATCCTCGGATACGGGTACGTTCGCCATCGTGGAGACCTGCTTGATAAGCTGCCGGATTTGCGCTTCGCTCTGCATCGTGCTGGACGAGACGCCGCTCGCGATTTTTTTGATCGAATTCTCGGAAATGTTTTTGCCCGATTTCTTGTTTACGGCTCCGAGCAAATCTTTCGGAAATTTGTCCATGCTTCCCCTCCTCCGGGTCGTTGCCATGCATCCTATGAGGAGAAGGACATAAGCGTGTGGGCTCGTTACCCGGTTTCGGGTAAGGCCGCTTCCGCTTTTTGCGGGGTTAGCCTTGGATCCATTTTTCCTTGATTTCTTCGATCTCGTGCGTCTTGACGCGACCCATCAGCGCGCCGACGGCGCGATCCGGGGACAGACCTTCGAACAACACCGCGTACAGCTGCGCCATGATCGGCATTTCGACGTTGTATTCGCGTGCGAGCGCATGGGCCGCGTTCGTCGTCCGAACGCCTTCCACGACCATGCCGATCCGGTCTTGCACTTCCGACGCCGGAACGCCTTGCGCCAGGAGAGAGCCCGCCCGCCAATTGCGGCTGTGCTTGCTCGTGCAAGTCGCGATCAGGTCGCCGACGCCGGCGATTCCCGCGAACGTAAGCGGGTTCGCCCCCATCGCCGCGCCGAGACGGGCGATCTCCGCGAGTCCGCGGGTGATAAGCGCCGCCCTTGCGTTATCGCCGAAGCCGAGCCCGTCGGATAAGCCCGCGCCCAGCGCGATGATGTTCTTGATCGCCCCGGCCGTCTCGACGCCGATGTGGTCCGGGTTCGTGTACACGCGGAAGTATTCGCCGTTCATGAACAAATCTTGAGCCGCCTGCGCGCACGCGACATCCTGGGCGGCGACGACGATCGTCGTCGGCAACCGCTTCACGACTTCTTCCGCGTGGCTCGGTCCGGAGAGCACGACGATCGCGCCTTCCGGACGTCCCAATTCCTCGGATAGAACGGTGGACATCCGCTTGAGGCTGTCGATCTCGAACCCTTTCGTCGCGTGAATGACGAGCGAGTCGTTATGTAAGTGCGGTTTCGCCAAACGGGCGACGTCTCTCATGGCGGAGGAAGGCGCGACGACGAGCACGGCCGCTGCGCCGTCCAGCGCTTCCGCCATGTCCGTCGTCGCCGTAATGGCGGCCGGAAGATCCGCTCCCGGCAAATACTTCTCGTTCGTGCGATTCCGGTTGATTTCGTCCGCCTGCCCCGCGTTTCTCGTCCATAACGCGACAGTGTGGCCGTTGTCCGCTAGAACCCTCGATAACGCCGTCCCCCAGCTTCCGGCGACGAGTACCGCGATTTTAAGCGCCATGTGGCTCACCCTTCTTCCCTCCGCCCAGCTTGTTCTCGGTACCGTTAGCCAGCTTCACGATGTTTTTGCGATGTCTCACGAGCGCGAGCGCGCCGACGACGACCGCTCCCCAGACGTAAGCCGCGTTCAGATCGAACGCGTAGAAAAGGATCGGAAGCAAGACGCCGAGAATCATCGAGCCGAGCGATACGTATTTCGTGAGGGCGATAACGGCGATGGCGACGAGCCCCGCGATAAGCGTCGGCAGGAATCCCCAGATGACGAGCGCGCCGACGGTGGTCGCAATGCCTTTCCCGCCTTTGAAGCGAAAATAAATCGGCCAGTTATGCCCGGCGATCGCCGCGAGACCGCAAGCGACCGGAACCCAGTGATGCCCGTCGCCGAGACCCATGCCGATCAGCGCGCCGACGGAGCCTTTCGCGAAATCGAGAAGAAACACTAACAGCGCGGGACCCTTGCCGAGTACCCGCAGCGTGTTCGTCGCTCCCGCGTTGCCGCTGCCGAAATCGCGGATGTCGATTTTGCGCAGCCAGCGGGCCATCAGAATGCTAAAGGAAACGGAACCTAACAAATAACTGACGATAATCGCGATGGTCGCACTCAACACGACGGCCTCCCCTAATCTTGATCGGATTTCTTACGGGTGAACAACCGAAGCGGCGTTCCTTCGAACGCGAACGCGGCGCGGATTTTGTTCTCCAAGTAACGTTCATAAGAAAAATGCATCAATTCGGGGTCGTTAACGAAGATAAGCAACGTCGGCGGCTTGACCGCGACTTGCGTCACGTAATTGATGCGCAGCCTGCGACCTTTGTCCGTCGGCGGCGGGTTCATGGCGACCGCGTCGGAGATGATGTCGTTCAGCACGTTCGTCGGGACGCGAAGCGCGTGTTGCTCGGCGACGTGGTTAACGACCGGCAGCAGCTTGCCCAGCCGGGATTTCGTCAGCGCCGATAAATAAACGACGGGCGCGTACGACATGAACAGGAAGTGATCGCGGATCGTGTTCGTGAAGTGTTGCATCGTTTTGTCGTCTTTCTCGACGACGTCCCATTTGTTCACGACGAACAACGCGGCTTTGCCGTTCTCGTGCGCATAACCCGCGATATGCTTATCCTGCTCGATGATGCCTTCTTCGCCGTTGATGACGACGAGGACGACATCCGCACGCTCGATGGCCTGCATCGACCTCATAACGCTGTATTTCTCGGTCGTCTCGTACACTTTGCCCCGCTTGCGCATGCCGGCCGTGTCGATAAGCACGTACTTCTGTCCGTCCTTCTCGAACGGCGTATCGATTGCGTCCCTCGTCGTTCCCGCGACATTGCTAACGATGACGCGTTCCTCGCCGAGAATGGCGTTCACGAGCGACGATTTGCCGACGTTCGGGCGTCCGATGAGAGCGACCTTGATGACGTCGTCGTTATAGGTCACGTCTTCCTTCACGGGGAGCTGCGAGACCGCGGCGTCGAGCAAGTCGCCGATGCCCGTCCCGTGGGAACCGGACAGCGGAATCGGCTCGCCGAATCCGAGGGAATAAAACTCGTAGATGTCTTCCATCCGCTGGAGATTGTCCACTTTGTTGACCCCGAGCACGATCGGCTTGCGGGACCTGAACAGCATTTGAGCGACTTCTTCGTCCGAATGCGTGACGCCGGCTTTGGCATCCGCCATGAATATGATGACGTCGGCCTCCTCGATGGCGAGTTCCGCCTGGGCGCGCACCGAGCGCAACAAGCTGTCCTCTCCGTCGATCTCGATGCCTCCGGTATCGATAACGCTAAAAGCTTTGCCATTCCACTCGCCAGTGCCGTAGATCCGATCCCGGGTAATGCCCGGTTTGTCTTCGACAATCGCAAGCCGGTCGCCTATGATCCGGTTAAATATCGTCGATTTGCCGACGTTCGGTCTGCCGACGATGGCGATTACGGGTCTTGCCATATTTTCACTCCTCAACTAGTCGCACTGCTTTGTCGCCTTGATGACGATAGCGTTAAAAACAACCACAACTTTCATCATATCAAAAATCGTGCGGCTTTGCTAACGATTCTTCTCGCTCGTCATGCCTCGGGCGCCAATTAATGGCGGTCGACGATAATGAACAGGTCGGAATGAACTTCGTGCACCGCGCAGTCGAGCACTTTCTCGAGCAGATGGGACACGGTCTGCAAATCTTCCCTGTCCTTCGCGATGAAGATCGGCGCTCCGCCTCCGACGCTCTCCCTGGCGGTCGTCACGATGCCAACGATTTTAGCCAACGGCGTTCCCCTCCGTGCTTTTCCTATTCGCCTCCGTCGGTTTGCGGACCGCCGCTTCGAGCAGCGGAACGTTACTGACGGCTTGATATGCTTTATCCTCGTCCTTCTCCCGCGGCAACACGAGAATGCCCAGTTTGCCCGTCTTCAAGCCGAGCTTCGCGATCGGCAGAAGAGCGGGATCGCCGTCGTCGCGATAGACGCCGAGTCTCGTCGATACGTCGTGGAGAATCGCCTGCCGTTGCCCCATATTGGCGATCGTCACTTTCGCGTCGTCGCTCTTGGGCGTCAGAATATATCCGACCCCCTGTTCGCGAATAATCTCGCGGTTCTCGTCCAAACCGACGTTCATCATGTACACGTCTCCTACGTAGAGATTCGGCCCGTCAAGCTTGACCTCGGCTCTCTCTACGTCGGCGATATGCGTAATTTTCTTTCCTTTCATGAAGCGATGCACGACGAAAAGCAAGATCGCCCCCGCGATCGCTCCCGCCCACCAAGTCGAAAGCATGACGACCATACTCGTGACGAATGCCGTCAGAATGGACAAATAGTTCCTTCCCTCGAACACGACGGCGATGCCTTCGATGTAAGCCGCGCCCCGGGGCACGAGCTCCAGGTGATCGATCGCGGTCAGCGTGTTTCGTTCCATGTTGCGTACTTCCCTGAATTGTTGGGCGGCAAGAGACAGGAACGTGATCGCCGTGTAGTCTTTGTTGTACAGCGCCGGAACCGCAACCGCGCCCAAAGCGCCGGCGATGAGACCGAGCGCCAAGTGAATGATTTTCCCGTGCGGGTACGCCGGATACTGCCTGTAGTCGCTCCGAAGCATGAAGATCCTTGCGGCTACCCCGAATCCCGTACCTAAAGCGACGCCCAGCAATTCGTGATGCGAGCCTAGCCAATCGTGCATCGCCATCGTTATCCTCCTCTTCGGCTTCCCCATCGCGGAATCCATCTGCCCGCCTTTTCCGCGGCCGCATCGACGCCGATCGTCCACAAGCGGGCCGCGAGCACCGCCGTCCACCACGATTCCGTCCATTCCGTCGCCCAAAAAGGGTGCGCCGCGACGTCCGTTCCCTTAACGAACGCCATCAAGCCGACGCTCGAGTAGAACGCGACCGATATCGCCAGCGTCTGGTCGGACGCCGCCCGGAGGAACAAGCTCGCCATCCATCCGATCATCGCGGCGAGCAACCATAACGTCGCCGCCCTCGGATATCCCCCGGGGTAAGAAGCCAACCTGCCGAACAACAAATAGACGGCGCCGAGCAACACGCCCGAAGAGAGCGCCGTCCATCTGCGCGCGCCGGGCGTCTTCCAAGCGAGCACGCATACCGCCGATAGCGTCCACGCCCAAGCGCCGTTAATCGTCGCGAAAGGCGTCGGGATATCCATCCGAAGCAAGAACGGCCATCCGGCCAGAAAGACGCCGACCGCCCATCGCGGCACGCGACCGTCCGGCTCCTCCCGCCATCCGCTCCACCAGAGCACCGCGGCGAGCAGCCACAGAAACGCCGATCCGTATAACGGCGACATTTCCCCACCTCCATAAAGGTAGTATGCGCCGTAAAGCGAGGATTAACGTCTATCCGGCAAGAGCGGTCAAGAACGACAAAAAATCGACCTTCCGCGTGGAAGGTCGATTCGTTCGTTCATAGGCCTGATCGGCTTATTTGAATTTGCTCAATTTGTCGCCGAAGCGCTCGCCGAGGTTAAAGCTCATGTTCTCGACCGGAGGCAGGTTCGACTCCTCGCGACGCTCGCGCGGCGCGCGCGGTTCGCGGTGCTCGCGTTCCGGACGCGCAGGCGCTTCTTCCGTTTCCTTGATGGACAACGAAACGCGTTTCTCGGCAGGGTTGAAGTCCAATACTTTCGCTTGAACTTCTTGACCTTCCTTCAGCACTTCGAACGGAGTCGCAACGTGACGGTGAGCGATTTGGGAAATGTGCACGAGGCCTTCGACGCCCGGAGCGATTTCGACGAACGCGCCGAAGCTTACGAGACGTTTGACGACGCCGGTCACGATATCGCCGATGTTGAATTTGCCGGACGCGCTCTCCCAAGGACCCGGTTGGGCCGCTTTGATGCTGAGAGAGATTTTGCCTAGCGAAGGATCGACCTTCAGCACTTTGACTTTAACCGCTTGGCCTTCGGTTACGACGTCGGCAGGATGCGCGACATGGGACCATGCGATCTCGGATACGTGCACGAGGCCGTCGATGCCGCCGATGTCCACGAACGCGCCGAACGGCGTCAAGCGTTGGACTTTGCCTTCGAGCACTTGGCCCGGTTGCAGCGTGCCCATGATTTGTTGTTTTTGCGCTTCGTATTCCGCGTCCAGTACGTCTTTCGCGGAAAGGATGACTTTGTTGTTCTCGCGGTCGATTTCTTTCACTTTGACTTTCAGCGAACGGCCTTTGTAGCCGGCGAAGTCTTCCACGAAATGACGCTCGACCATCGAAGCCGGAATGAATCCGCGAACGCCGACGTCGGCGACGAGACCGCCTTTGACGACATCTGTGATCGTGACCTCGAACGCTTCGCCGGCATCGAACTTCGCTTGAAGTTCGTCCCATGCGCGCGGGCTGTCGATTTGGCGTTTGGAAAGGACGAGCGATTCTTTGGCGTCATTGATGCTGACGATTTTCGCTTCGACTTCCTGGCCGATTTTCACTGCGTCCCCCGCGTTATCCAAGTTCACGGACGAGAGCTCGCGCAACGGAATGACGCCGTCGTATTTATATCCAAGGCTGACGTACGCTTGGTTATCCTCGATTTTGACTACCGTTCCTTTCACGGTATCGCCTTTTTTCAAGGTCACGAGATTTTCCAGTGCGTCCTGGCTCACCGTTTCCGTTACCGTTTCCGTTACCGGTTCTACGGCAGCCGTTTCCTGGACGTTGATTTCTTCAGACATGAAAATTACCTCCTCAGTTCTACCCCAACTTTATTTAAACCCGCGTCTTAGCGGCGCTTAAATCGAAATCATCCAAATAATGCCTTTAGTATGAGATCTTCTCATTAAAAACATGCATTGGTCAAGAGGCCGGACGACCTGTTTTGACCATTTCGCGTATGCTCGACATAATAAGCTCCGTCGCTTCTTCCATGCTCTCCGTCGTCCCTTGTTCCTTGTATGGCTTCAAGTCGATCGGCGCCCCGTATACCGCGAGCATTTTACGGAACGGTTTGTACTCGCCCACGAGCGCTACCGGTACGACGATGGCTTCCGCGCGCATCGCCATCGCGACCGCGCCCCTCTTGCCCATCCCTACCGACTCGTTCCGGGTACCTTCCGGAAAAATCCCCATCACCTTGCCGCTTTGAAGCAAAGTGATCGCCGTCCGGATCGCTTCTTTGCTGACTCCCCCGCGTTTGACGGGGAAAGCGCCGACGGCTCGGATCAGCCTGCCGAAGAGAGGAATCTTGAACAGCTCTTCCTTGGCCATATAATGAACTTTGCGAGGCACTAACACCCCCAAAGTGATGGGATCCTGCAAACTTTTATGATTGCTGCACAGCACGACGGGACCTTCGCGGGGAATGTTGCTGATCCCTCTCGCTTCCAGCCGGTAGAACAGGACATAAATGGTGCGGAGAATGAACCTCATAAATAGGTATAACATAATTTACTTCTCCTCCGCCGAAATGGTGCTCGCCGCCGCGCCTGCCCACCGAACGATTTCTTCGGCGACTTGTTCGATCGACAAGCCCGTCGAATCGAGCAGTATCGCGTCGGCCGCTTGGACGAGCGGAGCGATCTCCCGCTCCCGGTCCAGCCTGTCGCGCTCCTCGATCTCGCGTTCCAGTTGATCCAGCGAAATGCCGGAAGCCGGATCGAGCTCGAGAAACCTGCGCTGCGCGCGTTCCCTGGGCGAGGCCGTCAAGAACACCTTCAACTCGGCGCCGGGCAACACGTGCGTACCGATATCCCTGCCGTCCATGACGACGCCTTTGTCCTGCGCCATAAGGCGCTGAAGCTCGGCCATCCTGGAGCGAACGCCTTCCGATCGGGCCACGTAAGAGACGTTGCGGTTGATTTCGAGCGATCGCAGTCGCGACGTGACGTCTTCGCCGTTCACCCGAACGCGCTGGCCGTCTTCGCCGGGAAGGAGCTCGATGTCCAGTTTCTTCGCGAGCAGGCCTACGTCGACCTCGTCGTCGCTGGCAATGCCCGCTTCGAGCGCCTTCAGCGTTACCGCTCTGTACATGGCGCCCGTGTCTACGTAAATATAGTGAAGCGCCTTCGCGGCCAACCGCGCGACCGTGCTCTTGCCGGCACCCGCCGGACCGTCGATGGCGATGTTTATTCGAGGGGTCATCTTTACATTCATGACGGAACGACTGGCCTCCTAATAGATGACAACACCAAGTTGGAATCAGAAAAAATAAGGCAGGCTAAGCCTGCTGTCATAGAGAAAATTATACCACACCGCCCGCGGCGATGCAAAAACCGCGACGAAGACGACGAAATCCGGTCACCTCGTAGACTGCCGAAACGGAATGCCCTCGGCGCGGTCGGCCGAAGTCACCAATCTGCGGACCGAAGGAAATTGCAGTAGCAATTGCGAGACGACGAGAAGAGCGGCGAGCACGAGGATCGCGCGCGCTATTCTTCTTTCCGCTCTGCCGGACCACTTCCGGAATGCGGAGGAATAGCCGGCGTGTTCCGCGTCGCCGGCCGATTCGTCGGTATGATATTCGCTGTGCTTCCGTTCGAAAGATGCCGCTCCGATAGAAGAAGCGTCTTCTTCATGCGCCATATGACTTTGGCCGCCTTCCGTTTGCGCGCGAGCGCAAGCGATGGAATCGACGCCGGCTCAATCTTTGCGCTTGTCTAATTGACGCTCGAAGCAGTAACGGATGATCTTCTGCTGGTCGGCGTCGGCGATATCCTTGAACCTCATCATGACCAGATGCCTGTCCGGTTCCGCGGGCAGCACGCGAACCACTTCGCCTTCGAACTTCGCATGAGCGATCGCGCCGCCTTTATAATTCAATAATAGCCAACAACCGAGCACGGCATTCTGAACGATCGGCCATTTGCGTTCGCATTGGAACGAAACGCCGCCTCCGCCCACGTCTTCCGTCACGGCGACGAAACGGAGCTTGTCCCCGATACTGATGGCGATTTCCAAGTTCGCTTCCACGCGAAGAAAGCTTCTTCGCTGGTCTTTCGTGATCTCGTCGAGCTCCGGCTTGCGGATCGACACGAGCTGCACCTTTTCCCTTCGGAATCCGGTAACCTCGCTCGCGAACAAATGCTTCACGCCGTCCTGCGTGAAGAAATAAAGTTGAAATGGCTCGCCTTGCTGCGCTCGATATAGGCCGCGCGTTTTCTCGTTCAGCGGCACTTCGATAAAGATGTTCCCGTTATCCATATCCGCGACCCGGGAGCGCAGCGTAATCGGCTCCCCGTTCGCCGCAGCCTGTATGTACATCGTTTGATTGATTTTCGGAAGCACCCGCAACCCTCCACCTGTCTCGCCCGGACAAGGCCGGAACTTAGCACCATTATAGCATGGCGAAGGTCGTTAGGTAACCAAGCAAAAACGTCTTCGGCGCCCCTCCGGACGCCGAAGAAGCTTTGCGGAGGTATCAGGCGAGTTGAGGCGGCTCGGATGCTTATTTATACCTGATAGGCTAGCAAAACGCGCTCCGCCCGGCCGTCGCCGGCCGATCGAAGCGCGTTGCTCGTTATTTGTATATCGCTTTGGCGGCATCGGGAATTTCCTCGATGCTCTCTTCCATTCCCGTTTCCGCGCTCATGAAGATGCGGTACCGGCGATTGTCGATTTTGCCGTCGAATTCATGGCAAAGGACGGGCTCCTTCATGTCGTTCTCGATCAGGGAGAGCGAATAGTTCTCTACTTTGAAATCGGGATTCAACCCGGACTGAGCTTGCTGCTTCGTCACTTTCGGCTTTCCGGGATCGAGGATTTTTTTGGCGAATACGTGGTCCGAAGCCTGCAAGCCGACGATTTCGCCGGTATCGAGCGCGACTCTGACCGTTACTTTGTCCGAGAAGTTGCGTACGCCGCGGACCGTCTGCGCGTAAGTAAACACGGATACGTGATCGTATTCGTCGTACGTGACCGGCGTCACGTCCTTGTAGCCGTGCCTGAGCAGGAACTGAGAGCCTTTGTTGCGGGCCGTATCGAAATTCAGCCTCCGCGATTTCACTTGCCTTGGATTCATGAACCAAAGCAGGTGCCCGCCCTTGCGCGTGTAATCCATTTGAATATTCGCGTCGCCGCGTCCCTTCACGCTGAGCGAATAGACGGGCATGTCGGTTTTACTGCCGGAATCCGAAATTTTTACATTCGCGCCGGACGACGCTTGGGAACCGAGGAAATCGAGCGCCTTGCGTTTGACTTCGTCCTGAGTCATGTCTTTGCCCTCCAAGCCCGCCGTGGACAGCTTGCGGTCGGTCGACATCGCGGATGGTCCCCACCCGGTTTCGGGGTATTCTCCCAATTGCTTGTCCACCGTCTTGAAGCCGTCGATGATCATGTTGTCGTTTGGCCCTTTTTCGCTTGCCATCGCGACTTCGACGTCCATCCAACGGAGCCTGTCGGAGATGACCGCCTCCTGCACTTTTCCGAGCTGCTCGTTGACGGAATTCGCGGTCGCGTATAGCGACTTCATCATTTTCATCTCGTCCTTCGTGAGCGGCTGCTTCGTCAAATCCCTCACGGATGTCCGGTAGGCGAAGCTCGAGATGCGCGTCAGGAACTCCTCCGCCTTGTTGAACGGCAGCATCGCCAGCGGAAGTTGATTGATTTCATTCTGGGCCTCGCTCGTCAGGCGCCAAATATTGACGAGCCCTTTGCGCTGCATCCCCTGGGATGCGGAAGAAACGGCCAACGTCTGTCCGAGTTGCTCCTTCAGCCTTCCCATATGGTTGCTCAAATCGTGGAACGCGCGCTGGTATTGGTTCTCCGCCTTGATGAGAATCGAGTTTTTTTCCTGATGCTCCTGATACCCCCAGAACAGCGCTCCCGCGAACAACAGAGCGGCAATCGGGAACATTATGGAACTTAAACGTGCGTACATGAGCGGCCGACCCCTTTCAATCCCATACGGTTTTGCCGTTATTGTGGGAAAAAGGCTCCGTCTTTATGCGGGAATCCGAGGGAATCTTCGGCATGCAAAAAGCGCCCGTCCGATTAGACGAGCGCTTCTTCTTCGATGTCGAAATCTTCGGCGTTGTTGCATATGCATTGCTTGAAGCCCGTATCCACGCGTCCGCGCTCCTTGCGTCCCCTCAGAACGAATTTCTCGTTGCAGCGGTTGCACCTGATCGTGATTTTCAGTCGGTTGGACACCGCCCATCCCTCCTCTACCGGATATTCCCACACCCAGTATGGACGGATCGGTCAAGATTTAATCTCTTCCTCCCGCTTGAGGAACCTGAACGGGGAGACGGCGTTGGCGCTGTTCACCTTCCGCATGCCCCAGAACCATAGGACGAACATAAAAGGAACGACCAGCCAGATCCAGGCGGACGACACGGTGAGCATGATGAAGTCGTAGAGTCCGTGCCAGAGTACTGGAAGCAGCAGCGCGAGCCACAAGTGCAGCTTGACGTTCTTCCCGACGGAGAATTTCGCCCGTCCCATCGAGTATCCCATAAATACGCCGAACAAGGCATGTCCGGATACAGGCAGAAACGCGCGCATCATCAGGTTGCCGAACGTAGCAGGCTGCATGAACGCGTAAAGTACGTTCTCCAGCGTCGCGAAGCCGAGCGACACGGCCACGGCGTATACGATTCCGTCGTAAGGCTCGTCGAATTCCGTATGGTTATAGATGATATGATAAAGAACGAACCATTTGAAAAATTCCTCGACGCCCGCCGAGATGACGAAGGCGAACGTGAACGGCGAATCTCCGAGCCACAACGTCAAGCTTCGCTGGACGATCATGATCGGAAGCACGACGAGCATGCCGGTCAGGAACATCCGGAGCACGATCGGAACCGGTTCGGTATCATAGCGGTCTTTCCAGTAAAAATAAGCAAGCAGCGCGATGCCTGGGACGATCGCTGCGGCGAGAACCGATACGAGCGGCATGAAGTTCCCTCCCTTCCCGTCTTCTTATTATAACAGTAATCGGACTCGCGGTAGAAAGGAACTTTTGGCGGTTGATTAAAAAATCCGATTTTGATCACGAAGTATGACCGGGAGCCTATTCGACGTCGAATCTTGAATGCTGCACGGAATTTCCGGTTCTCACGTAGGTTTTGCCTACGCTCGCGCCAAAAAATAAAGCCCCTCGAAAGGGGCTTGCATCGACCGAAAAAAATGAAGTCAGTCCGCGAAATGCTCGGTTAGCGTCTTCACCGCGTTCGACGCGATGATCAGCTTGCCGTATTCCTCGAGCACGGCGGGCGTAATCGATGTCGCTTCCCCGTACTCCGCGAGCACGGCGATAAGCGCGTGATATTCGGACGTCTCCATACCGGCCGGGTCGAAGCACAATACCCACTGATTCTGGTAGCGGTACATCCTACCTTCTTCCGTCATGCGGCCGACTAGCGTCTTCGCCGCTCCGATCGCATCCTCGATGTCCCTGAAGCGATATATGATGGCTTCGCTCTGCTCGAGCGTCACTTCTAATTCGTATACTTCTTCTTCGTCTTCCGTATGGGCGTCCGAATCCCGTTCCAGCTTACCGCGGGTCACGATGACGACCATGCCTTGCGCGGGCATCGCGAAAACTTCGACGGCGAGAGGACCCGAAGCATCGAATCCGAGCTCGTTATAGGCTTGATCCATCATTTCGCTAAACAGCTCGTGCACTTTCGGTATTTCCCGCCACATGTCTTCCTTCTGGATCCCGCGTTCCGTCAAATCGTCGAAAGTGAGGAAAATCCGAATTTTGTCCTGACTAAGCCGCTCCATCCTCATGGCAGGATCCTCCTTCTGTGGGTGATAACAGCTTATGAATATGCATATAATGCGTGAATGAATCTTTGCTTTAGATTATGTTATCATTTCTCCATGCGAAATGCACTAGTGAATAGCTTGGACATGAAAAAAACGGCACCTGCTTCCCCTTGTCCGGGGGAGCCGGCACCGCCTCGATCATTCCTTAAAATGAACTATATCCGATGGTCCATGTCGTGTTCTTGCATCGTATGCATCGCGCCTTCGGCCATATGCTCCGCCTTGGACGTCGCCCGCCTGAAGCTGCTGGCGAATTTCATGTTCAGCGCCTTCTCGATGGCATCGTCCTTCATATCGCTCATCCGCTGCCTCAACTGTCCGCCGACGTTCGACGCCACCGCGGACATGATCCGGTTGCGCCTGACCATCATGACGACCGCCGCTCCCGCTAAACCGCCTATTACGAAAGTCCCGAGTTTCATTTGCCACCTCCTTAGTACCTTTATTGTTGCCGCGCAGGCGCAGGACATGCGCCATCAAAATAAGGAAGTCCGCTCGATGTCGAATGACGGAGGAAATGTGATACAATCGAAACGCTCGATCGGTCGGGAACCGTTCGATCCGAGCGAATCATTCGACAGATCACGAAGGGAAGCTTGCGATGAACAGACATTGGATCGCCGCGAACGCGGCGGCGCTTATGCTCCTGCTTACGGCATGCGGCAACGCTGCGCAGAACGGCGAAAGTTCGCCTTCCGCAACGGCGCCCGCCGTCACGCAGGAAGCTTCCGCTTCCCCGCCTGGGAAGGCCGGCTCGCCATCCGCGGAACCGACGCCTTCCGCCAAGCCGTCCGCATCGGCCGAACCGTCCGAACCGGCTACGCCGGCTGCGACGGAAAAGACGTACAAGATGAACAAAAACTACTTCATCGTGCCGATCGACAAAGAAAGAACCGAAAACAAAGTCGTCCTTCTTACGTTCGACGATGGACCGAAAGCGCCGGAAACGCTCGATCCGTTGCTCGATACGCTCGACAAGCACGGCGCCAAGGCGATCTTCTTCGTGAACGGTTACCGCGTCAAGGCTCATCCCGAATTGTTGAAGCAAATCGCGGACCGCGGGCAGATCATCGGCAACCATTCCTGGGATCACATCGATTTGAAGAAGGAAAAAGCCGCCAATGTCGAGAAGCAGATCGGGGACGTGCAGGCGATCGTCAAGGAAACGACCGGCCAATCGCCCGTGTTCTTCCGTCCGCCGTTCGGTTCGGGCGGCGACGAAGTGCGCAAGGTCGCCAAGGAAAACGGATTGCTTTACATGACCTGGTCCAACGGATCGCTCGACTGGGCCATGGCCAAGACGCCGGAAGAAAAACGGCCGCAAGCGGTCATCGATAACGTATTGGAACAACTGCATCCGGGCAGCAACATTCTCATGCACGAATTGGCTTGGACGGGCAAAGCGCTCGATAGCCTGCTCGATCAATTGGAAGCGAAGGGCTATTCGTTCGTCGATCCGAACGCCATCGATACGGCTTTATTGCCTTAACGACATGCAGAAAGGCCGACTCTTGCCCCAAGAGTCGGCCTTTCACTGTTCCTTTATTGGTCGCCGTATTCGCGACGTCCCCACCATAACAAGCCGACGACGAGCGCCGCGAACAGCACGACGAGCGATAAATAAAACCATTTCGATAATTGAAGCCGGCTCGGCGTATGGATGCCCGATCGCGGAGGCATGCCGGTTTCCGGAATGCCTGAACTCGCCGCCGCCTCGGCGATCGCGGCTTCGAGTTCTTCGATCGTGAGCGCCGCTTCGGGATCGGCATCCGGGCCGAACGCCGCGTTCTTCGCTTGGACGTAACGTTCCCAAGCGTTAGCTCCGTTTTTTTTGCTGTCCTCGTTCATTCCTGCTCCCTTCGAAATCGGATTATGCACCCCATCGTCAAGTCCACCAGGAAATGAGCCAAGATCGGCGCCCATATCGTACTTGACTCGATCATGATCCATCCGAGCCCGTAGCTGATCCCGAACACCAAACCCGTCGGTACCCAGTGCCGTAAGTAGCGGACGTGAATGGCGGCGAACAAGATGCTCGTCCAATACGCTCCGAACGCGTGCTGAATCGCTCCCCTGAACAGCGCTTCCTCGCAGATGGCCACGATCAACGAAATGACCGCAATATGCCATATGGGACGGTTTTTGAAAAGTTTCTCGTTGATGCCGCCGTCGTCCGCCGCTTCCTCCGGGACGAAACGGGATATCGCGAGATCGAATACGAGTACGAGAATCGCCAGTCCCGCGCCCCAGAGCGCGAAATTCCAGCCGCCCGGAAGCTCGAATAGAACAATTGGATTTCTCCCCTGAAATAATAGCCACGCGATACCGATAATAAGAGTAAGTCCTTGCGTTAAATACAAATTCGCGAGCAGCATTCGATCGTCGAGATCTTCAGCGTTCACTTTACGGATTTTGATGTTTCGTATGTCGAATTTTCTCATGTAACCTCGCGATTTGCATTTTTTGTATGTTCATTTGTTACGTATTTTTTTATACTAGTACTTACCGTTCAACCCGTTCAACTATAACTAGCCGTTCAAAGGAGCACCCGATGGAGAAGCGTCTGAACCGATCCGATCTCATGTTTTCCTTATCTTTCATCCTCATGCTCGTAATCGCGGTAGGCGCGTTTTTCTACGGCGTCAAAGTGGGAACGGATCGCGTCGAGGCCAAATACGCCGAGGCCGCGGAAGAACCCGCCGCCGCGCAGGAAGCCCAACCTTTCGCTTACCAGCAGCAAGATCTCGTTTCCTTCTATCATACCGTATTTTTATCGTATCGTGAATTTCAAAACGAATGGCTCGCCGATCAGGACAAATGGCTTGCCGATCCGACGCTCGACCGCGCGGCGACGCTTAAGGATCTCGCCAAGCTGTCCCAGAAGAAATACGACCAAATCGGCAAAGTCGCCGTCTCGCCGGTCTCGCCTCAGTTAAAGGAAGCGCAGACGAGCTACATGAAGAGCTTGAAACTATTTCACGACAGCTTCGGCTCCCTCGCGGACAAGGCGAACCAAGGAAACGCCCAGATGGCGCTCGATAAAGTCGAGGCGGACGCGTTCTACAAACAAGCGCTCTCGCACTCTCTTACCGCGCAGCAGCAATACTTCGGTTCGATGCTCAAGTGGGCCGCCACGATCGATACGAACATCCCGGACGATATCGCGGCCGAGGAAGCGATCGCGATCTCCAAGTGGAAAACGTATCCTCTCGTCGTTAAGTTAAAAGTCGCTTCCGACTACATGGCCAAGCAGCCGGAGTTGACCGAATACTTGCCGAGCGACTTGACCGCCCGCGTCGACCAATTCATCGTCTCCGGTCAAGCGAGTAAACGCAACGCCAAAAGCTTCAACGCGATCGCGGAGCTTCTGACGAGCACGGAGGCGGTTCGAAACGGAGACTTCGTCGCGATGAAAGCACGGTTCTACGAGCAAGAGCAATTGCCTCAGCTTCCGTTCTTCTTCTCGGACAAGTAATCCGGCATTCCGTCGCCCGTTTTCTTGATATCGGCAACAATGTCGCACTTTTGCCATTGCAATTGGCCGTGCCGTTGCTATAAAATAGGAAAGGCATTGCGAACGGGCGTGAACGACACGAGTACGACAAGAAGTGACCTTGCGGAGTCACCCTCTATGCACCGTCTTTCCGCTTTACGCGGCGGGCGGCGGTCGAGGGTGTTTTCTATATATCGAAGGAGGGTTCCATATGTTTAAAGTATTGGTATCGGATCCGATAAGCGACTTGGGCATCTCGCTCCTCGTCGAGGCTTCCGACATCTCCATTGACAAGAAAACGGGCTTGAGCGAGGATGAGCTGGTCGCCATCATCGGCGAATACGACGCGCTTCTCGTGCGCAGCCAAACTCGCGTGACCGAGCGGATCATGAACGCCGGCAAACAACTGAAAGTTATTGGCCGCGCCGGCGTCGGCGTCGATAACATCGATCTCGATGCCGCGACGAAACGCGGCATTATCGTCATTAACGCTCCGGACGGCAATACGATCACCACCTGCGAGCATACTTTCGCGATGATGATGGCCGTTGCCCGCCACATTCCGCAAGCCTACCTGAAAACGGTCGGCGGCGAATGGGACCGCAAGTCGTTCGTCGGCGTCGAACTCCGCAACAAAGTTCTCGGCGTACTCGGCATGGGCCGCATCGGCAGCGAAGTCGGCGCGCGCGCCAAAGCGTTCGGCATGGAAGTGCTCGGCTACGATCCGTTCCTGACCGAAGAGCGCGCGGAGAAAATGGGCGTGCGCAAAGCGTCCGTCGAAGACATCATCGCCGAAGCGGACTTCATTACCGTCCACACCCCGCTCACGCCCGAAACTCGCCATATGATCGGTAAAGAACAATTCGCTAAAATCAAAAAAGGCGTACGCATCGTCAACTGCGCGCGCGGCGGCATCATCGACGAGCAAGCTCTCGTCGAAGCGATCAACGCCGGACAAGTCGCGGGAGCGGCGTTCGACGTATTCGAGGAAGAGCCGCCCGCGGCCGACCATCCTTTCCTCTCCCATCCGAAGATCATCGTGACGCCTCACTTGGGCGCTTCGACGATCGAAGCCCAAGAGAACGTCGCGATCGACGTATCGGAGCAGTTGCTGCACATCCTGCGCGGCGAGCCGTTCAAGAACGCGGTGAACATGCCTCCGGTCGCCGCCGACGTCCTTGCCAAGCTCGAGCCTTACTTCTCGCTCGGCAGCAAGCTCGGCAGCTTCGCCGCCCAAATCGCCGAAGGTCCGGTCAAGGAAATCTCGGTCGCTTACGCGGGCGAGCTCGCCGACGTGGACACGCAGCAATTGACGCGTCACGTCGTCGCAGGCGTGCTCGCTTACCACCTCGGTTCCGATCAAGTCAACGTCGTTAACGCGATGCACTTGGCCAAAAACCGCGACGTCAACGTCGTTATCGTCAAATCGCACGCGTCCAAGGGCTTCACGAACCAAGTGAGCGTCACGCTGCGCACGGACAAAGAAGAGCGTCTCGTCGCCGGTACGTTGCTGAACGGCTTCGGCCCTCGCATCACGCAAGTCGACAAGTTCCCCGTCGACGTGGAGCCGCAAGGACATATCTTGCTGATATCTCACCACGATAAACCAGGCATCATCGGCCGCGTGGGCACGCTGCTCGGCACGCGCGACATCAACATCGCGACGATGCAGGTCGGCCGTAAAATCGTCGGCGGAGCCGCCATCATGGTGCTGGGCGTCGACAAAGGCGTCACGAAGCAAGTACTCGGAGAAATCACCGCGTTGCCGGACCTCAACAACGCCAAAGAAGTTCAATTGTATTAATTGAGGCTTAATCGATAGCCGCAAAACCCCACCTTCCAAAGAGAAAGAGGAGGTGGGGTTTTTGCGATGTTGGGCACCTAAGGGGGGGCGATGTTATTTTAAGGAATTCGAGCAGTCAGGTCATTTTACGGTGTGGGGCGATGTTATTTCGCGGAATTTGAGCTTTCGGACCATTTAGCGGTGCGGGGCACCGCTATTTCGTGGAATTCACGCATTTGGAGCATTTAGCGGTGTGGGACACCGCTATCCAAAAAAAGCCTCCGGGTCAATTAATGACCTCCGAGGCGTTTTTTGTGCCTGAGTATGACTTACCTTCCCTGCTTTCCGTTTAACTTGCGGTTGGCGGAGACGGGGAGCAAAATCGTAAACGTCGTCCCCTCGCCCGGTGCGCTGGTCGCGGATATTTCTCCGCCGTGCGAGACGATGAGGTTTTTAACGATCGCCAGGCCGAGCCCGGTGCCACCGCCGGACGTTTCCCTTTTGCGCGCTTTGTCCGCCTTGTAGAAGCGCTCGAAGATGTAAGGCAAGTCTTCGCGAGGAATGCCTTGCCCTTGGTCGATGACCTTAAGCTCGAGTACGCCGCCGGCCGCGTCTTCGATCCTTCTCGCGGCCAGGGCGATCGAAGCTTCGGCAGGCGTATGCCTAAGCGCGTTGTCCATCAAGTTCGTCAGAACCTGCTCCAGCCTGTCCCCGTCCGCGGCGTCGAGATGAAGCTCGGGACTTTCCGGCGTCCGGGTAAACGTAATATGACGCTCCTTCGCGATCGCCGAAAATTTGCGGTACACGCGGGAGAGAAGGCCGTTCACGTCTAGCGGCTGCAGGTTCATGTCCAGATAGCCGGCCTCCATGCGCGCCAGATCGAGCAGATCCTTCACGAGGCGACCCATTCTGAGCGACTCGTCGTGGATGACCTGCACGAGCTCGTTGCGCTCTTCCGGCGTCGCGGCGATGTCGTCCATCAGCGCTTCGCTGTACCCTTGCACCATCGACAGCGGCGTGCGGATTTCGTGCGAGACGTTGGCGACGAAGTCCTTCCGCATCTTGTCGACGCGGAACTCCTCCGTCACGTCCCGAAGCACGGCGACGGCGCCCCTGACCGAGTCGGTCGACGCCAGAGGCGTCATGACGACCGACCAGACGCCGCTTTGCACGTGCACCTTGACGGTCAGCTCCTTGCCGCAATCGATGACTTCCCGGAACGTCTCGCGCAGAGGTCCCGGTACGCTTTCGTCGCGTTCCGGCTTGTCGCCGTCGGCCCAATCGACGGAGCCCCACTCCTCCAACAAATACTGGCCTTGCGGGTTCGTCAAGATGACCTCGCCTTCGGAATTGAACGAGATGACCGAGTCCGTCATGCTTCGAAGAACGCTGCTCAGGTGATCCCGCTCGTGCTGCAGGTCGCGGATGAGCGTATGAAGCTCTGATGCCATTTGGTTGAACGTGTTCGCGAGCTCGCCGATTTCGTCGGACGAGCGGATCGCGACTCTCGTCGAATAATCCCCTTGCGTGACCCGGTTCGCAGCGTCTTTCATTTCCCGCAGCGGCTGCGTGATCTTCGTCAGCAGGAAAAACGCGAAGAAAGTCGTCAGGAGAAACCCGATCAATCCGGTATAAATAAACAAATGCTTGATTTTCACGGGGTCCGCGAACGTTTGCTCGTCGATGTATTTCAGAAGAAAAATACCGAGCGTGGAAATGACGACCGCGACCAATCCTATGATCGTCAGCCACATTTTGCCGACGACCGATCTCCAGATGGCCATCCTTTACTTCGCCGCCTCCAACTTGTAACCGACGCCCCATACGGTCGTAATCATCGAGGCCGCTTCCGCCGAGACGCGGTTCAGTTTCTCGCGAAGCCGCTTCACGTGCGTATCGACCGTTCTAAGGTCGCCGAAGAAGTCGTAGTTCCATACGTCCTTCAACAATTCCTCGCGGGAAAACACTTTATCCGGCGTGCTCGCCAAATAATGGAGCAGCTCGTATTCCTTCGGCGTCAAATTCACTTCGTGGCCGCTGGCGGTCACGCGGTGCGCATCGTGCTCGATGACGAGGTACGGGAACACGATATTGTTGCTCGTGTTCATCTCTTTCGACAAGAACGCGGTCGCGGAAGACCGGCGAAGGATCGCTTTGATGCGGAAGATGACCTCGCGCGGGCTGAACGGCTTTACGACGTAATCGTCCGCGCCGACTTCGAACCCTTGGACGCGGTTCACTTCCTCGCCCTTCGCGGTCAGCATCAGAACGGGCGTCGCCTTATGTTGGCGCAGCCGGCCGCACACTTCGATGCCGTCGATTCCCGGCAGCATCAGATCGAGCACGATCAGGTCGAAGTCTTCTTCTTGCGCTTTGCGAAGAGCGCTCTCCCCGTCCTCCGCTTCCTCGATGACGTAGCCTTCCTTCTCTAAATACATTCTAAGCAAGCGACGAATCCGTTCTTCATCGTCCACGACCAATATCCGGTTGCCCGTATTCATGCCGAAGCACCTCTTTCGAGTAGGTTAAACGCCTGCGTACGAATGCAAGCCGGCGATAACGAGATTGACGCCGACGAGCGTGAACATGACGACGAGGAAGCCGATGACGGCCAGCCATGCCGACCGGGTGCCCTGCCATCCGCGGGACAACCGCAAATGCAAGTAAGCGCTATAGAACAAGAACGTAACGAGAGCCCATACTTCCTTCGGATCCCAGCCCCAGAACCTGGACCAGGCGATCTGCGCCCAGATCATCGCGAAGATCAACGCGCCGAGCGTGAAGATCGGGAACCCGATGGCGATCGCGCGATAGCTGATCTCCTCCAGGTCGTCCGGATCTATGTCCGTCAGATGCGGGTGAATGACCGCGGCGAGCTGTTTGCGTGCGATCAAGCGAAGCAAGCCGTACAACGCCGCTCCGGAGATGACGGACCAGAGAACCGTGTTGAGCTTGCGGCCCGCGTTGGCGCCGTTCAGCCAAGACGGCGATTCGATCGGCGCGTCGGTCATGCCGAGGAACGATTGGAATTCGACCTTCTCGCTGTTGTAAGGCTTCACGAGCGGCGGCAAGCCGTACTTCACTTCCTTGAATTCGGACGAAGCCGTGCCGTCGTCCGCGATCGTGACCTTCTCTTGCGAGAACGTCGCGGTATAACCCGCTCCGCGGAAGGCAAATACGGCGACGAGGAAGCCGATCAGGACGATGATGACGAACAAGGAAAACTCGGTCCAGAAGCGCGCCCTCTTGCCGGCTTTGTCCGTTCTCGTGAAATCGACGACGCGGATGAGCTGCATAAGCGCCGCGGCGAAACCGACGGCGAAGAACGCCTCTCCCGTCGCCGCCGTCGTCACGTGGATTTTCAGCCAGACGCTGTTCAGCGCCGGAATGAGCGGCTGCGCTTCGGACGGAAAGACGGATGCGTACGCGATAAGAATGATGACGAGCGGAAGCGAGAACGCCCCGAGAATCATGTTGCGATAGATCAGATGGACGACGATGAACGCGAACATGATGGCCATGCCGAGGAACGTCATGAACTCGTACATGTTACTCGTCGGAATATGGCCGCTGCCGTACCAACGGGTAAAGAAGAACGTCAAGTGGGCGACCCAGCCGACGACGGCCAAGCCGAAGCCGATTTTACCCCACCGGTTCGTATGGTCTTCCGGTTTGCGATTGCTCCAGCGCTTGCCCGCTACCGCGATGGCGAAGCTGATGAAAGCCGCGCAGTACAAATAGAACGCGACCATAAACGAGTCACTGCTGAAATCGAGCCAATTCAACGGTCATTCCTCCTGTTATCGAGCGCCTTCGGCTGAACCTCGATGCCGGTTCTGCCTAACGCCCATGCGACGTCGGCCCGTAAACCGAAGCTGTTCTTGTTCGTGTGGCCGCCGAGCGTAAGCTTGTCTTCGTCGATGCGCAGCCAGATGCGCCTGTGCTGCCAGTAGAAGCCCATGATCAAGCCGATCATGGAGATGCCGGCGCCGACCCAGATGTACGGCATGGCCTTGTCCATGCGGATGTTCAAATAGGTCATGTATTCGGAATACTTGATATTGTTCATTTTACCATCGACGACCGGATTTTCCACCGTAATCGCGAAACGTCCCGAGCTGTCCCCGCGCTCCTTGAAGCTATCGTTGAACAGCTTGCCGTACGCCTTGCTCTTGTCGCTCGGCATCGCGAAGTAAATGTAAACCTCGCCTTCGTCCGGCGTGTCGTCCCCGAAGATGCGGAAAACGAAAGCGGGATTGTTCGGCTCGCGCGTCTTCGTCATCGGGCGGCTTTGTTCGTCGAGGCTGAAGTCCGGGTAATAATCGATCAGCTTCAGCTTGTACTTGCCTACCGTATAGGCCTCGGACGGGTTATCCATCAGCAAGTCGAACGAGCCGAGCTGCTCCATCGTGTCGAGGTTCGTTAACGTCGGATGAACGGACAGGAACCGGACGCGTTGCTGGAAGCTGTTCTGGTAAAGGCTAAGGCCGTCGTACGTCATCGCGCTATTGACCCTGATGTCGTGTTGCTTTACTTCCGTCAGCACCGGTTCCTTGATCGGATCGTCGCAATCGGCCGCGCATTCGTACAGAACGGCGTTCGTCTCGTATTTCTTCGCGACCAGCGTTCCCTTCTGGTTGCCGGCGAGCTCTTCGTCCTTGTAGTAATCGACGGTGAAGTCGACGCTTTTCACGTAATAGTTCGTGCCCGGGATCTGTCTCGTCTCCCCTTCGTACAGAGACAAGTACTGGTCCATGTGCCATGCGGGTATGCCTCTGCCGAGAACCGCGAGGAGGAAAATAATCAGTCCGATATGATTGATGTAAGGTCCCCAGCGGCTGAATCTGTTCTTCTCGGCGAGCAGGGCTCCGTCTTCCCGGTACACGCGGTAATGCTTGCGCTTAAGCTGCTTGCCCATGTTTTCCAGCCAAGCCTCCGAATCGTTCGGGACGATGCCGGAATACGCGACTTGCTGGCGCTTGATGAACTGAAGATGCTTGCGAATTTGCTGCTTGGACAGCGCCCGATAAAGAGGCAACACCCTGTCGAGGCTGCATACGACGAGCGACGTGCCGATCATGACGAGCAACAGGATGAACCACCACGACTCGTACGTGTGGGACAAGCCGAGCGCATGATAGATTACGCCTATCGTGCCGTATTTTTCTTTGTAGTACGCCGCGAATTCGGAATTCTCCGTCATGTTGATGAGCGTGCTCTCTTGTTGGAACACGGTGCCTATGGCCGCTCCCAGCAACGTGATGACGATAAGGTAGACCGCGATCTTCACCGAGGAAAAGAAATTCCATATCCGGTCCACTACGTGAGGGTTCGCCTTCTGCGACCTGCGGGCCACCCCGTCGTATCTCATCTCCAGCAGCGCGTCCTCGTTCGCCAGCAGTTCCTCGTCGAGCGGTTTCCCGCACGATTCGCACAGAACCGTGCCGACGGGGTTCTGATGGCCGCATTCGCACTTGGTGTTCTGAAACAAAGCCGTTTATCCTCCTTGGCGTTACGAGCTCGACTTCATAAGCCGATCGACGCGCGCCTCTATTTCCTCTTCCGTCAGCAGTCCGCCGATGACGACTTCTTGTATCGTACCTTTAGAAGTGATGAAGAACGTCGTCGGGTACTGCTTCAAGCCGTATCGTCGTTCCGTCTGCTTATCCTTGTCCATCAAGATCGGGAACGACACCCCGACCTGCCGGATAAAGCTTTCCGCCGTCAGCTTGTCCTCGCTCAGATTGATGCCGACGAGCTCGAGGCCTTGCCCCTTCCATTTCTCGTATTGCTGTTGCAAGGCGGGCATCTCGTTGCGGCAAGGCGGACAGAACGTGCCCCAGAAGTTCACGATGAGCGGCTTGCCCTCGTAATCCTTCAGATTATGTACGGCGTTATCCAAGCCCGCGAGCCGAAAATCGGGCGCCTTGTCGCCTTTTGTAAGCACGACGCTCTTCGAAAATAGCGAATTGCCGACCGCATAACCTCCCACGATCAGCACGATAACGAGAATGGCGTATTGCACCGTTTTGCGATAACGTCCCATTGCTTTTTCCACCGCCTGTGATTAAACGTTCAAAAAGTTCGGTTTTCGGCACCTTGGATGATACTTCGTGATCAACATCGACTGTCGATGTTCAGCACCGAGAAGGTTGAATGATGCAGGAACTGAGGATCGGAGCGTAGGCAAAACCTACGTGAGAACCGGAAGGGCCTGCAGCATTCAAGATTCGATGTCGATTACGCTCCCTGGCATACTTCGTGATCAACGTCGACTGTCGATGTTCAGCACCGAGAAGGTTGAATGATGCAGGGACTGAGGATCGGAGCGTAGGCAAAACCTACGTGAGAACCGGAAGGGCCTGCAGCATTCAAGATTCGATGTCGATTACGCTCCCTGGCATACTTCGTGATCAACGTCGACAATCTATTATAACGAAAATACCGGGGGTGGGGGTAAATCCCCGACCTCCGGTTTCTGAACATTGTGTGACGCAATATGGGACTAGCCGTCGACTTCCGCGGCGAAGTCCTGAAGCTTGCCGACCTCTTCCGCCGTCAGCTTGCGATGCTTGCCGCGCTGCAGGTTGTTCAAGTACAAGCCGCCGAACGATACCCGCTTCAACCTCGTGACCGGATGGTGGATCGCCTCGAACATCCGGCGAACTTGCCGGTTGCGGCCTTCGTGGATCGTGATCGCGATCGTCGCGAATTTGCCGTCAGGATCGATGTCGTGGTATTCGACTTCGGCGGGCGCGGTCATGCCGTCGTCGAGCTTGATGCCCTTCTTCAGTCTCTCGAGCGCGCTGCCGTGAGGCACCCGTTCGACGGTCGCATGATACGTCTTCGGAACGTGATGGCTTGGATGCGTCAGCTTGTGCGCCAAGTCGCCGTCGTTCGTGAGCAACAGCAATCCTTCGGAATCGTAATCGAGACGCCCGACCGGATACAGCCGTTCCTTCACGTCCTTGATGTAGTCCGTGACGACGCTGCGTCCTTTCGGATCGGTGACGCTCGTAATAACGCCCTTCGGCTTATTGAACATCATGTAAATTTTCGTTTCTTTCTTGATCGGCTTGCCCGCCACGGCGATAGCGTCGACGGCCGGATCGGCTTTGCGCCCGAGTTCCGTCACGACTTCCCCGTTGACCGTTACTTTGCCGGACGCGATCAACTCTTCGCATTTGCGGCGCGAAGCGACGCCCGCGTTCGCGAGCACCTTCTGCAATCTTTCTTCCACGGTGTTTCACCTCAACACCCATCATACCAATCCGAACAACAACCAGCAAGCGGCGACGGCGGCGAAAAAACCGACGAGATCGGAAAAGAGCCCGACTTTGAGCGCGTAACGGGAATTGCGGATGCCGATCGCCCCGAAATAGACGGTCAACACGTACAGCGTCGTGTCTGTGCTGCCTTGGATCGTCGAAGCGACGCGGGCGACGAACGAATCGGGGCCCTGCTCCTTGATAAGGTCGGTGACGAAGGCGAGCGATCCCGCTCCCGTAATCGGCCGGAGCAGCGCGAGCGGTAACACGTCGCCGGGAACGCCGATCCCTTCGAGCGCCGGTCGGATCAGGCCGATCATGGCGTCCATCGCGCCCGAAGCGCGGAACATGCTGATCGCCGTCATCATGCCGACGAGGTGGGGAATAATGCCGATGGCGGTCTGGAAGCCGTCCTTGGCGCCGTCCACGAACGTCTCGTATACGGGAACCTTCCGGAGGGAGGCATAGAGAGGAATAAATGCGATAAGCACCGGAATCGTCCACGTCGAGAGCAATTGGATGATCGCGACCATCGGCTTTAGCCTCCTTTGGCCGCGGGAGCGGTAGGCGCGTATGTCGTCTTGCTTCTGGGCGGCTTGCGGTCTATCCGCCTGTACCATCGGTCCGCCAAGATGGCTGCCCCCGTCGAGATCGCCGTCGCCAGCAGCGTCGGCGCGACGATATCCGCGGGATGCAGCGACCCGAAATTCATTCGGATCGCGATTATCGTCGTCGGGACGATCGTAATGCTCGCCGTGTTAAGCGCCAGCAGCGTACACATGGCGGGCGTCGCCACCGTCTTGTCGGGGTTCAGCTTCTGAAGCTCCTGCATCGCCTTGATGCCCATCGGCGTCGCGGCGTTGCCGAGGCCGAGCAGGTTAGCGCTCATGTTGGACAGAATGTATCCCATCGCCGGATGCTCCCGGGGTACGTCCGGGAACAACCGGCGAACGATGGGCGCGAGCAGCTTCGCCAGCTTGCCCACGAGTCCGGCCGCTTCGGCGATGCGCATGAGCCCCATCCAGAAGACGAGGACGCTGATCAAACCGAGACAGACGGTCACCCCCGTCTGCGCGCCTCCGAACGCCGCCTCGGCGACTTTCTCCATCTTGCCGTTTGCCGCTCCGAATAGGACGCTGAATACGATCATGCCGAGCCATATCCAGTTGACCATCCGATCACCCTCCTCCTGGCAAGAACAGCGCTTTAACCGCGGTTCGGAACGACTCCGCAAACGAGCGGCCCGCGGTTGCGGTCGCTGGCATCATCCGGCTTGCCGCGTCGCCCGAACTTCCCTCTGCCTCGGCCCCCGCCGCCGGAGCGGCTTCGACGAGCGGCACCGAGCCGATTCTTTTGCCGTCCAGAACGAATCGGATTTGGCCGCGGTAGCCGAGCTTGAAATCCGCTGTTCCTTCGATCAGAGGCGCCAATCTCAACTCGAGCCGTTCCCTCTCGCCCTTTGCGAACGGATAGACGAATTTACCGGCGACTTTATACGGATAGCCGTTCACCGTCTGGCCGGATTCGGCGACCGTCTCCAATGGGTAATTCGCGAACCCGTAGTCGAGCAGCCTGCGATGGTCGATCCAATCGTCCCTGTCGTTCAACGTGACCGCGACGAGCTGTTGGCCTTCCCTGGTCGCCGAGCTGACGAGCGTGCGGAGAGCTTGCTTCGTATAGCCGGTTTTCACGCCGTCCGCTCCGTCGTACATGTTCAGCATTTTGTTTTTGTTTACCCATTCGTAGTCCCAATTATCGTGCGGGTTAGGCGCTTTCTTCACTTTCGTCGCCACGATTTGCTTGAACGTCGGATTGCGAAGGGCGTATACCGTCAGCTTGGCGAGATCGTTCGCGGACGAATAGTGGCCCTGCTCGTCCAACCCGCTCGGATTCATGAAATGGCTGTTCGATAGCCCGATTTCTTCGGCTTTCTTGTTCATGAGAAAAACAAACCCTTCGACCGAACCCCCGACGTGCTCCGCGATCGCCGTCGCCGCGTCGTTCCCGGAACGAAGCATAAGCCCATAAAGGGCGTTGCGAAGCTTCATCCGCTCGCCGGCTTTCAAATAGATCGACGAACCTTCCATTTTCGACGCCTTGTCGCTTACTTTAAGCGTGCCGTCCAGGTTCGCGTGTTCGATCGCGACGATGGCGGTCATGATTTTCGTCAGGCTCGCGATTTTCATGCGTTCGTCCCCCCGTTCGTTAAACAGGATGCGGCCGGAGACGACGTCCGCGAGCGCAGCCGCGCGGGCGGAATTGCCCGGAGGCGACGGGAGCGCCTGAACTGCCGCCTTGGCGGATAGAGCAGCCGCATGAGAGCCCGAAGCCGGGAACGCGAATAACGCCGCCATGACGCAAACGGCCACGCTCGTCCATCTCGCGCGGGCGCGGCGGGAACAGACCCATTTCAACATGCGCGAATTTCCTCCTCGGAGAATGACTTGTACCATTTTATGTCCAACCGGCGGAAAGTATGTAAACGGGAAACGGCCGCGCGGGCGGATGCCTGCGCGGCCGTTTCGGGGCTTGCGTCACATGATCGTGTTGGAGTCGGAAGGTACGGTTTTCACCGAGTGCTCGCTCTCTTGCGGCCTTTGGAACACGCCCTTCAGTTTGTCCACCCAGCCTGGCGCGGCGTCGATCAATCGTTCCATCAGATGGGTTTGATTGTCGAGCGGCACGACTTTCACGCCGTGGGCGCCCACGACCAAGAAAGCGATCGGCGTAATCGAGACGCCGCCGCCGCTGCCGCCGCCGAACGGAAGCGAGACGGAGGCATTGTGGGCGTCCTGCCCTCCCTGCTTCTGAGCGGAGCCGGATCCCGAGCCGTCTTCCATGGCGGCGTATTCGCTCCCCCCTGCCGCGAAGCCGAAGCCGACTTTGCTGATCGGAAGAATGACGCTGCCGTCAGGACACTGGACAGGTTCTCCGACTATCGTAGAAACGTCCACCATGTCCTTGATGTTTTCCATGGCGGTTTGCATAAGGCCGTTAATCGGATGCTGTGACATGTATACTCCTCCTTTCGTGTACCTAATGTTCCCGAGCGGGCGGCGTGTTTATTCGTGCCAACGGCGAACAACTTTGTCGGCGACGCTCCTCGGCAACTACGCTAAGTAGCCCAGCCTATACGGACTTCATACTTGCTCCGGCGGAGACAGCCAGCTTCGCCAAGCCCGGATCGCCCGACCGATCCTTACCGTCCTGAACCCGAGCTTCATGACGGCGGCGATCGCCGTGCCGAACCGTATGCCGAAATCGGCTTCCCATACGACCGCGAATTCGGAAGATGCGTAATTCGGAACGACTTCGCCGCGAGGGGGCGCCTTCAGCCGAAGGAAATGGCTCGCCGCGCCGGTCGCGCAACCCGAAGCCGCCCATAACAAACCGACGACGACCGCCGTTGACGCCGCGTTTCCGGTGCCGACGCGGAAGTCGAGTCGCCAACGGGTGCATTCGATTTTCTTGAGCGCGTAAACGACCCATCGCTTGAATCGGACCGTGGAGCGCAGCAACGCCTTTGCCGCTTTTCGGTTGCGCCGAAGCTTGCCGAATCCGAACATCCTTTTCTTCGGGAATTCTTTGCCTTTAATTCCGGGGATGCCTCCCTGAGGCTTCTCGGCGTAGACGACTCCGCTTTTCTCTAGTTTGATCGTCGGAATGACGATCTGGCGAGAGACGATCCCGTACAGCGCCTGAACGACGACGACGAGCTGGTCGAGCTTGCCGCTGCGGGAGTAACGGACGCGGACGCGAATGCGGGAGACACACGCCAAGACGATGAGGGCGACGACGACAGCGCATGCGTACAAAAGCCAGAAGGCCATTCTTCCCCCGCCTTTCCTAGGGGTAGTATGACCTTCTGGCAAATGTTCATTCCGTATCCAATTGTTTGTCGAGATCCTCCATCGAAAGCTGGCGGCCTTCGATCCGATCGAACAGCAGCTTCGTTCTTTCTTCCAATTCCTCGTCGGCGTCGAGCGCGGAGGGCTCGGGCAAACTCGTAATGGAAGGCAAACCGAAGTAATCGAGGAACGCTTTCGTCGTGCCGTACAGAATCGGACGTCCGAGCGCTTCGGCGCGGCCCTTCTCCTCGATCAAGTCTTTATTGACCAAGTTATGCAACGGGCGATCCGCCTTGACCCCGCGAATTTCCTCGATCTCGACCCGCGTAATCGGCTGCCGGTACGCGATGATCGCGAGCGTCTCGAGCGCCGCCTGCGACAACGAGGAACGCGACGGCGAATAGGCCAGCTTCTCGAAATACGGCGCATGCTCGATGACCGTCGTCAGCCGGTACCCGCCCGCGACTTCCGCGATCCGGATGCCCCGGTTTTTCTTGGAGAGCTCCTTCTGCAAATCCTTCAGCACGTCCTTGACGACGTCCACGTCCGTCTCGACGACTTCCGCGGCCGTCTTGGCGCTGATGCCCTCGTCGCCGGATACGAACAGAAGGCCTTCAAGTACCGATTTCAATGTCGAGTAATCCATCGTTATCCTCTCTCCCCGTCCACGTCAACACGATCTCGTCGAACAAAGCGCTCTGGTGGCAAGACACCCACCTGCGCTTCATCAATTCGAGGATGGCGAGGAAAGTGACGACGATTTCCTCCCGTTCGTCCCCGTCGCCCAGCAACTGGGAAAACAACAGCCGGCCTTCGTTCGATCGGCGCTTCAGCGTATCGACGATGTCGCGGATCCGGTCCTTTACAGAAATTTCATCCTTGCGGATCGACGATACCCGATTTCGCCCGGCAAGCCGTCTCATCGCTTTCCGGAAGGCGTTCACCAAGTCGTCCACGTGCAAGCCTTCGACCGGATTGACGTCCGGCTTCTTCTCGAACGGCGTCAGATCGGTCGGCTCGCGCGTATACACCTGGCTGCGGTCCCATTCCTTCTCCCTTAGCTGTCCGGCGACCGACTTGAACTTCCGGTACTCGATCAGCTTGCGGATCAATTCCTCGCGCGGATCTAATTCGTCGTCCTCGTCGACGGTCAGCCACGGCTCGTCGGTTACGGGCGGCTTCGGCAGAAGGCCGCGGCTCTTGATCGACAGCAGCGTCGCGGCCATGACGAGAAATTCGCTCGTGATGTCGAGCTCAAGCTCTTGCATCGCCCCGAGATATTCCATGTACTGTTCGGTAATCTCGTTGACCGAAATATCCTGAATATCGATCTCCGCTTTATCGATCAAGTGCAACAGCAAATCGAGCGGCCCTTCGAACGTCTCCAGCTTGTACGACATCGTCGCCAATCGAATTTCTCCCCTTGCTTCCCCGTTTGCTATCGAGAACGTATTATCCGATGATCGCTCTCGTCAAATTCGCCATCTCGATCGCCGTCGCGGCCGCTTCCCAGCCTTTGTTGCCGGCTTTCGTGCCCGCGCGTTCGACCGCTTGCTCGATGCTATCCGTCGTCAGCACGCCGAAAATCGTCGGAACGCCCGTTTTCAGATTGATCGCGCTAACGCCCTTGGCCACTTCGCTGCACACGTAGTCGAAATGCGGCGTGGAGCCGCGAATGACCGCGCCGAGCGTAATGACCGCGTCGTATTTGCCGCTTTCCGCCATCTTCTGCGCGATAAGGGGAAGTTCGAAGGCGCCCGGCACCCAAGCGACTTCGACTTCGTGATCTTCGGCGCCGTGGCGCTTAAGCGCGTCAAGAGCGCCTCCGAGCAGCTTGGACGTGATGAATTCGTTAAACCTACCGACGACGATCCCGTATTTGAACCCATGCGAAATTAAATTTCCTTCGTAAACGACTGCCATGTCTTTTATCCTCCCGATGTTGCGCGAACGAATCGCGATATTTGGATTTCGTGACTTCTTTCTATCGATCAGCTAAGCTCGCCTTCGAATTGGAGCATATGGCCGAGCTTCGCTTTTTTCGTATGAAGGTAACCGGCATTGTCTTCGTTCTCCGACATTTGAATCGGCACGCGCTCGACGACGTTCAGACCGTAGCCTTCCAACCCTTTGATTTTTCTCGGATTGTTCGTGAGCAAGCGGATTTCCCGGATGCCGATGTCTTTCAAGATTTGCGCGCCGATGCCGTAATCGCGAAGATCTGGCGCGAAGCCGAGCTTCGCGTTCGCTTCGACCGTGTCCAGTCCTTGTTCTTGCAGGTGGTAGGCGCGAAGCTTGTTGATCAAGCCGATGCCGCGTCCTTCCTGACGCATGTAGAGCAGCACGCCGTTGCCTTCCGCCTCGATCTGTCTGAGCGCCGCTTCGAGCTGCGGACCGCAGTCGCAGCGGTGGGAGTGGAACACGTCCCCGGTCAAGCATTCCGAATGGACGCGGACGAGAACGGGCTTGGAGCCGTCGATGTCGCCCTTGACGAACGCGACGTGTTCCTTGCGGTCGACGTCGTTCGTATAGGCGATCGCATTGAACGTGCCGAAGTCGGTCGGCAAGCGAACTTCGACTTCTCGTTTGACAAGCTTTTCTTTCTCGTTGCGGTAATGGATCAGATCTTTGATCGTGATTAGCTTCAGGGCGTGTTGTTCCGCGAACTGCTGCAAGTCGGGCAACCGGGCCATCGTGCCGTCTTCCTTGATCACTTCGCAGATGACGGCCGCTTCCGCGGAATCGCACATCCGGGCCAGATCGACCGCCGCCTCCGTATGTCCGGTGCGTCTAAGGACGCCGCCTTTCTTGGCGATAAGCGGGAAAATATGGCCGGGCCGGCGAAAGTCGGACGGCTTGGCGTCCGGATCGATCAGCGCCTGCACCGTCAGCGAACGCTCGTGCGCGGAAATGCCGGTCGTCGTCGACACGTGGTCGACGGAGACGGTAAACGCCGTACCGTGATAATCCGTATTGTGACTGACCATCGGCGGCAGGTCAAGAGCTTCGGCTCTTTCCGGCGTAATCGGCACGCACAGAAGCCCTCTCGCTTCCCTGATCATGAAGTTGATGACGTCGGGCGTCGCTTTGTCGGCGAGCGCGATCAGATCGCCTTCGTTCTCGCGGTCCTCGTCGTCGACGACGATGATGACCTTGCCGGCTTTCAAATCCTCTATCGCTTCTTCGATTCGGTCGAACAATGGTTGCGTCATTGCGAATGCCTCCTTCACATGAATCCGTTGTCGCGCAGGAACGATTCCGTCAGCTTGCCGGCGCCGCCCGCGGCTTCCTTGCGATTATCCCTTTGGTTCAGCAGATGATCGATATACTTGCCTAATATGTCGCATTCGATGTTGATCGTGTCGCCGGGATGCTTAAGCTGCAGCACCGTCTCCCGAAGCGTAAGCGGAATGATCGACACCGAGAATCTGCCCGCTTCCCGGTCGACCGCAACGATCGTCAAGCTGATGCCGTCCAGCGTGATCGAGCCCTGCTTCACGACGTGCCGCATCAAATCTTCATCGTCCGGTTCGATCTCGAACACGACGGCGTTCGCTTCGGACGTTCGGCCTCTGATCGTGCCTGTGCCGTCGACGTGCCCTTGAACGATATGGCCGCCGAATCTCCCGCTCGCCGGCATGGCCCGCTCCAAGTTGAGCGGACTGCCCGCGCGGATCGCGCTCAAGTTCGTATGCCGGTACGTTTCCGGCATGACGTCTACGGAGAAGGAGCCGCGGTCGTACGAGACGACCGTCAAGCAGACGCCGTTCACGGCGATGCTGTCGCCGAGCTTCACGTCGTCCATGATCTTGCTCGCCCCGATATCCAAGATCATCGCTTCGCCCCGTCTTTGGGCGGAGCGGAGCACGCCCATTTCTTCGATTAGTCCCGTGAACATTCAATTCCCCTCCGGATATCCCGTCATGCACCAATCGTCCCCGAATCGTTCCATCGACACGCGATTCAGCCTGAGCGCTTCCGACATTTTCTCGGGCCCTTCGAAAGCGAACGCGGAAGGCGCCCCTTCGCCGCCGACGATGATCGGCGCGTAGAACAGCATCATCTTGTCGACGAGTCCGGCTTTCAGCATGGCGCCGTTCAGGACGCCGCCGCCTTCGAGCAGAATCGAACCGATGCCCATTTCCCCGAGCAACGCCATCGCCTTCGTCAGATCGACCCTATCGCCGTCGCCGCATCGCAGTACTTTGGCGCCTTTCGCTTCGAGCCGATCGGCTTTGCCGGCGTCCGCACGCTCCGACGCGAGCAAAATCGTATCGGCTTCCCCGTTCAACACTCTGGCGTCTTCGGGGATCGCGAGCTTGGCGTCGACGACGATTCGCGCCGGATGAAGCCCCGGCACGCTTAACCGCGTCGTCAGCTCCGGATCGTCGGCCTTAATCGTCCCGATGCCGACCATGATCCCTTGGTGCTTATGGCGAAGCGTGTGAACGGCTTCTCTCGACTGTTCGCCGGTAATCCATCGGCTATGGCCGGTTCGCGTGGCGATTCGTCCGTCCATCGTCATCGCCGTCTTCAGCGTGACGAAAGGAACTCCATGGACGATATACTTGTTGAACTTCTCGTTCAGAGCCGTCGATTCGCTCTCCAACAAGCCCGTATCGACTTGAATGCCCGCTTGGCGAAGTCTCTCGATGCCCCGTCCCGACACGCGCGGATTCGGGTCAGTCGCGGCGACGACGACTCGCGAGACGCCTTCCGCGATGAGGCGCTCGCAGCAAGGCGGCGTCAGCTTGCCGGTATGGCTGCAAGGCTCCAGCGTCACGTACGCGGTGGCGCCCTTGGCATGTGCCCCGGCCATATTCAGCGCGTTCACTTCGGCATGCCCTTCGCCGCGCCTCAGATGCGCGCCGAGACCGACGACGCGCCCCTCGTTCACGACGACGCAGCCGACGACGGGGTTCACGCCGGTTTGCCCGGATGCGCCTCCCGCCATGTTCAGCGCAAGCCTCATATACGTTTCGTCGTTCAACAGATCCATTCTTTCGCTCCTCTCCCGGACGCGCGCCGCGAACGCGACGCCGCCGTCTATTGGCCTTGCGGTCAGTTACTACAAAAAAACCCCGAGGGCTTCGGCCCCGGGGGTTGAAGAAACACAGCGCGAAAAAACAAGCGTCCATGGAGATGCAGAAATAGACCGTCGCGTCGATGGCATGTGAAAAAAAGAACAATCGTCTGCGATGAATTCTTCTTTCACGCGCCGAACGCACGAATGCCTGCATATGGACAGTAAACTGCCGCTGCGCTTCCTTCTCCCATCCAGACTGTAACTGTCGGTCCCGGAATTGCACCGGGTCCACCGAAACCGCGCCGCCGGGTTACCGGAAGAGACGATTGCGGGTCACGGACTGACGGCCGCCGCGCCCGGCGCAAGGCCGGAACGTTGGCAAGCCGATCACCGCCGGTGGGGAATTACGCCCCGCCCCGAAGGTAAGCAACTGATTGTATGAAAGTGTAACATCCTGCCTCTTAAATTGCAAGCAACCGACTTGGAATTCATTACCTGCAACAACGCTTCGACTACCCGGGCGAAATTAGAGGTCTGCCGGGACGTTATTTCGGCGAATCAAGGGAATCCGAGACTGTTAGCGGTCTGGCAGGACGTTATTTCGGCGATCTCGGGCTGTTCGGCTGGATTTAGCGGCTTGGTGAGGCAATACCATGTGCCAACGGGGAAAAGCCCCTCAACGCGATCCTGTCGGATTGCATTGAGGGGCTAAGATTCTCGCGCGACTTCTCGCTTAAGGCGACTGCCGTTTTATGAAATTAGCTTACGCGGATCGATTCCATTTTTTCTTGGCCTTTCAGCGCTTCCACGTGCTCCATGCCGGACGTCACTTTGCCGAAGACGGTATGGACGCCGTCCAGATGCGGCTGCGGGTTATACGCGATGTAGAACTGGCTGCCGCCCGTGTTCGGGCCGCGGTGCGCCATTGCCAGGCTGCCTCGCTCGTGCTTATTTTTGTTGTGCTCGCACTTGATCGAGTAACCGGGTCCTCCGGTTCCGTTGCCGTTCGGGCATCCGCCTTGCGCGACGAATCCCGGAATGACGCGGTGGAACGGAATGCCGTCGTAAAATCCTTCGTTCGCGAGCTTCTCGAAGTTCGCGACCGTGTTCGGCGCGTCTTCGTCGAACAATTCCAGCTCGACTTCTTGACCGGTAGCCAATTTGATGACCGCTTGCTTAGACATGTAGGGATTCCTCCTATCGTTATGTGCCGATTAGTTCGATACGGTTTGCTTCTGCAACCGGGCCGGAATCAAGTCGTTGCCGACGATGTTGCCGTACGTTTCGCGGGCGACGACGAGATCCGCTTGGCCGTCTTTCACGAAGACGACGGCCGGACGGCGGATGCGGTTGTAATTGCTCGCCATGGCGTAGTTATATGCTCCCGTGCAGAATACGGCAAGCAAATCGCCGGTTTGCACTTCCGGAAGCTTCAAGTCCCAGATTAACATGTCGCCGCTTTCGCAGCATTTGCCGGCCACGGATACGACTTCTTCGAGGGCGTCGTTCGCGCGGTTCGCGAGCACCGCCTCGTATTTGGACTCGTACAGCGCGGGACGCGGATTATCCGTCATGCCGCCGTCGACGGCGACGTATTTGCGCACGCCGGGAATGTCTTTGCTTGTCCCGACCGTGTACAGCGTCGTGCCCGCGTCGCCGATAATGCTGCGGCCCGGTTCGATCCATACTTCCGGCAGCGGGAAATTCGCGTTCTCGCAAGTCGTGCGCACGGCGCCGGCGATCGCTTCGACGTAAACGCCGAGCGGAAGAGGTTGGTCGCCGTCCACGTAACGGATGCCGAAGCCGCCGCCGAGATTCAGCACGGTGAACGTGTGATTCAGCTTGTCGCGAATTTCGACCGCGAACGCGGACACTTTCTCCACCGCCATGCGGAAGCCTTCGACTTCGAAAATCTGCGAGCCGATGTGGGAGTGAACGCCGAGAACCTTCAAATTCGGCAAGCCGATAGCCGTCTCGATCGCCTTGAACGCCGTTCCGTTGCCCAAGTCGAAGCCGAACTTCGAATCTTGTTGGCCGGTGGAAATGTAGTCGTGCGTATGCGCTTCGACCCCCGGCGTGATGCGGAGCAGCACGTTGACGCGCTTGCCTTTGTCCGCAGCCAGAGCGTTAAGCAGATGAAGCTCGACGAAGTTGTCGACGACGAAGCAGCCGATGTTGGCGTCGAGCGCCATGTTGATTTCTTCCGGCGTCTTGTTGTTGCCGTGGAAGTGGATGCGCTCGGCGGGGAAACCCGCTTGAAGCGCCGTATACAGCTCTCCGTCGGACACGACGTCGAGGCTCATTCCTTCTTCTTCCGCGACGCGGCACATCGCCATGACGCAGAACGCTTTGGACGCGTACGCCACTTGGTGGCGAAGGCCCGTGGCGCGGAACGCTTCCATGAATTCGCGTGCGCGTTGGCGCACGAGCGCCTCGTCCACGATATAGAGCGGAGTGCCGAATTCTTTGGCCAGATCCGTAACGTCGCAACCGCCGATTTCGAGATGACCTTTGGCGTTTATTTTACTCGTACCATGCAAGAACATTAATGATTTCCCCTTTAGCGAAATTCGGGCGGCGACATTCGACCGTTCTCCCGGCGTTTGCACTTATAGCATGAGTATAGCCGAATTTCGCCGGCGGGGAAATGGAGGAATCGCCACATCATTTGCATTTTTGCCGCTTGCCTCGCGACGTCAAGCTACACGGGCTGTTTCCTGTTTTTCTTCGTCCGGTAGATCGACAGCCGCTTTTTGTTCGCGAACAACGGCTTTCGGATCAGAATGTCGCGAAAAGCGGCTGCGTTGAACGGGAGGAAAGGCCACAAATACGGCGCATTGAAGGAACGCTCGAACGCCAAGTATAGGAAGACGAGCGTTATGCCGACGACAAAGCCGATTTCGTGGAAGACGGACACCGCGACGAGCAAGCCAAGCCTGACGATCCGGTTGGCCAGCCCCAGCTCGTAGCTCGGCGTCGCGAACATGCCGACCGCCGACACGGACATATACAGAATGACCTCGTTGATGAATAGGCCGGTTTTGACCGCGATGTCCCCGATCAGGATAGCCGACAACAGCGTCATCGCCGTGACGAGCGGCGCGGGCGTATGGACGGCCGCGAGCCTCATCAAGTCGACGCCGACCTCCGCGATGATGAATTGCAGGATAATCGGGATTTGCCCGGACTTGTCCGCGCCGACGAAGCTGAGCCATTCCGGGCGCAAATAGCGCTCCTGGTTAAAAAGAAACCACAGCGGCATCAAGAACAGCGATACGGAAATGCCGAAGTACCTCACCCATCTCATGTACGTGCCCATGAACGGATTTTGGCGGTTCTCCTCCGCGTGCTGGACGAGATCGAAATAAGTCGTCGGCAGCAAAATCGCGCTCGGGGACGTGTCCACGATGACCGTCACGCTGCCGTCGAGCAACTGCGCCGCGACGACGTCCGGCCTTTCCGTGTACCGGACAAGAGGAAACGGGCTCCATCTGCTCCCGACCGTCATCTCCTCCAATTGCTTGTCCGCGAGCGGAAGGCCGTCGATGTCGATCGCTTTCACTTTGTCCCGAATCGATTCGACGAGATCCGTGTTCGCGATGTCGTCGATATATCCGATACAGACATCCGTTTGCGTACGTCGGCCGACTTTCATAATTTCGAAGCGCAGGTTCGGATCCCTCAGCCTGCGTCTGACGAGCGCAACGTTGACGAGAAGCGTTTCCGTGAAGCCGTCCTGGCTGCCCCTGACGACTTTCTCGAGCGAAGGTTGCTCCGGATTCCTGCTTGGATAACTCTTGGCGTCGATCAGCAGCACCGCCGGTTCCCCATCCACGTAGAAAGCGGTATTGCCCATTAGCACCTCGTCGATCATCAGCGGGAAGGAATCCGTCTTCTTGACTTGAACGGCCGGAACGTAATTCTCCAGGAACATGTGCATCGCGTCGTGATCAAGGCTGCTGTTCGGCTCCAAGTACGTCAGACGCTTAATGATCTCGGTAAGCGCCGTGTCCTTCGCGAACACGCTGAGGAACAACAAGGCGACGCGCCTTCCGCCGAACACCATCTCCCGGACTTGCACCTCGAAGCTTTTATCGAGCCCAATCGTAACGGCGAGCAACTTTTTCCAGGATTCCATATCGTCCGGAATTCGCTTCTGCGGCTTGCGGGACTGCTCGGAATCCGACGGCGCGGGCCCTTTCGCCTTCATGCCTTCTTCCTCCGGCGCTTCTTGGCCTCCCGTTCCGTCGTCTTTCCTATTGCCCTCCCTCTCGCCCTCGTGCTCTCCCTCGCTCCCGCCCGAAGCCGAAGCCGAGAAGTCGTCGAGATCCCGTTTCTCCTCTCCGCGTCTATCCCGCCTTCTCCTTCTTTTCCGTTCGCCTTCGCTTTTCTCGCCGTCCCCGTTTTTCCCCGGCTCTTCTCCGTTAGCAAGCAAGTCCGGGTGACCGGCATGCTCCAGATCCATGCTGCCGTGCTCGGTTCGTTCCACCGCTATCACGCTCCTCCGTAAAAAGTCTCATCCGATTCCGATATAGCGAATAACGATTACGGCTGCAGCCAAAGCCAATCGACGAGCGACCCCGTCACCTTCCCGAGCACGAGCGCGATCAGCAGCGAGAATAGATTCGGCTTGAGGCGGAATCTCTTCGCGACGATCGGCAGCACGTTCAACACTTCCGTAAGCGCCGCGGCGAACATGCCGACGAACAGCCCTTGGAAGACGGCGGGCACCAGCAGCGTCCACCCGGGAAGCCGGACGCCCCAGCCGAATTGATCCGCGCACACCCAATATAAAGAACCGCTCAGGATGGCCGACTCGAAGACGCCGGATAGCCGATGGGCCCGCGTCAACTGCACGAGGCGGGGAATAAGGTCGAGCACGATGAGGAGGGCGACGTAGGCGCTGCCGACCGCGAAACCTCCCGCCAAGCCTATTGTGCCGAGCAGAACGCCGCGAGCGATATCAAACACCCGCTCCTCCCTCCCTTTCTTCGTGTTTCTTGCGGTACTCCTCCGTTATGACGTAGTGGTTGACGTTTTCCTGGTACATGAACATCTCGACCTCGAGAGGGTTCGGCTCGTCGTTGAGCCGCTTGCGCAGCACGCGGTTGAAGAAAAGCAACATGCCCAAGCCGACGCCGAGCGAATAGGGAACCTGGAACAACCACGGGTGAGGCCCGGCGCCCCCGGTAATCAGCTCCGTGATTCTGCGCTGAACGGCGGGCATGTTCACGTCGGCGTGAAAGTTCATCATGGCCATGCCCGAGCCGAAGAAGAGCAATAACCACGCAAGCCCGAGTATGCCTTTTCTCGGCTTCACCTCTCCGGCCGGCGCGATCTCGAGCAACGCGTGCGGCTCCCCGAACGTCTCGATCATCGTTCCCGGCGAATGTTCGCGGATCGCCTTGACGACCTGAAGCATGTCGATCAGCAATAGATTGCCGTCTTTGTCGGTCACCTTATGCAACGGAATGCCTTTCAATCGCTCAAGAAGTCCCGGTTCCGTCACGAGCCTCGCGACGTCGCCGAGCAGAACGACCGAACCCGGACGGACGACGGCCCTTCTGCGCATGCGGACGTAGACGACCTTCGAATCGTCGGTCTCCGTCGTCGATGCCACTGTCGTTCCCCTCCCTTTGCCAGCATTTCGCTTAGTATGGTTCGAACGGAAGCGCAATAGTCCGCGCGGACGCAAAAAAGCGGTCCGCCTCCCGCCAAGGTTCGCGAACCGCTTTTTTATCGTAGACCGCCAGCCGCGCGTTTCGGCTACTGGGCGATTTGTTCTTTGATGCTCTGCAATATTTTTTTCTCCAGGCGGCTAACCTGCACTTGAGAGATGCCGAGCCTGCCCGCGACTTCCGATTGGGTCTGGTCCCGGAAGTAGCGTAAGTAGACGATCAACCGTTCGCGATCGCTCAAACCTTGGATCGCTTCCGTCAGCGCGAGCTTGTCGAACCACCGTTCCTGGGAGTCGTCGGCGATCTGATCCATTAACGTGATCGGATCCCCGTCGTTCTCGAACACCGTTTCGTGAATCGACGACGGCGGTTTATTCGCTTCTTGGGCGAACACGATTTCTTCCGGCGTCACGCCGATTTCCTCGGCTACCTCGCCGATCGTCGGCGCGCGGCCCAATCTTTTCGAAAGCTCGTCCTTGACCTTGCGCACTTTGTTGGCCATTTCCTTCAGCGAACGGCTCACCTTCAGCGTGCCGTCGTCGCGCAGGAAACGCTGGATTTCGCCGATGATCATCGGCACCGCGTAAGTCGAGAACTTGACGTCGTAGCTCAGATCGAACTTGTCCACGGACTTAAGAAGCCCGATGCAGCCGATCTGAAAAAGGTCGTCGCTGTCGTAGCCGCGGTTCGAGAACCGTTGCACGACGGACCAGACGAGCCGGATGTTGCTGCTGACGAGCGTGTCCCGCGCGGTCGTATCCCCGGACTGGCTCAGCGCGATAAGTCTTTTCACTTCGCTGTCATCCAGGTAAGCCGGCGGAGACGAACGTTTCCACTCTGATTCCATGCCTCCAACCCCTGCCGCGCGTCGATTAGTTGAACAGCGCTTTTTTCGATTCGATCCGTTTTCTCATCCGCAGAGAAGTACCGCCGTTTTCCGAGCTGACGACGTCGAATTCGTCCATGAAATTTTCCATGATCGTGAACCCCATGCCCGACCGTTCGAGCTCCGGCCTTGACGTGTACAGAGGCTGCCGGGCGAGTTCCAAATCCTCGATACCCTTGCCCTCGTCGCTGACCGAGATTTGCACCATGTCCCCTTCGATCGTCGCTTCGACCGTTACGACGCCGTCCGTCCCGCCGTCATAGCCGTGGATGATCGCATTCGTCACCGCTTCGGATACGACCGTCTTGATTTCGTCCAACTGTTCCAGCGTCGGGTCCAGCTGCGAGATGAAAGCGGCGACGGCGATCCGCGCGAACGATTCGTTCTCGGAACGGCTGGAGAAGCTCAGACTCATTCGGTTGCTTCCGCTCATGACACGACCTCCAGACTGGAGACCGCTAACCGCTCGGTGTCGTAGAATGATAGAATCTTGAACAAGCCCGATAGCTCGAACAACCGCCTGACGCCCGTTTGCACGTCGCACACGACCATTTTGCCCCCGCGGCTCTTCACGAGCTTATAGCGGCCGAGAATGACGCCCAGACCCGAGCTGTCCATGAAATGCAAATCTCTCAAACTCAGGACGACGTGGTCGCACCTGCCCCTCAATATCGCGTCCTCCATCTTAAAACGGACGACGTCGGCCGTATGGTGGTCCAACTCGCCTCTCAGGCGGACGATCAACACGTTGCGTTGCTGCTCCAGCTCGACTTGCAAGCTCATCCCCATTTCCCCTTCCCCATGTGCGCGTCTTCTTTGCCCCTGTCCATTTCTACGGGGGTCTCTCCCATTCCTGCCCTCCGACAAAACTAGAAGAAACGTCGGCCCGTTCGACAAAAAATCCCGAAAAGGCGGCGACGCGAAACCCGTCCAACCGCCTTTTTGCGCCTTATCCGGCGAAGAACAAATGACCCGTCGCCCTGCGCAGCAGGGTCCACCAACCGGCGCGGTCGACGGCGAGCGGCGACTCGACCGGAAACTCCGACAGCACCTCGTTCCCCCGGTACACGACAAGCTTGCCGACCGACTGCCCGATCTCGACCGGCGCCTTGACTTTAGGCTCGAGCACGAGCTCGTGGCGAATGCCTTTGCCCGCGTCCCCTTTCTTCAAGAGCACGCTGTAGGAATGCTTCGCGGTCAACGGAATTTTGCCGACTTCGCCTTTCTCGACTTCCAGCGTCCCGATCGCGTCGCCTTTCTTGTAGATCGGCACGTTCGTATATTGAGCGAAAGCGTAATCGAACAGATGGGACACTTCCGCGTTGCGCGTCTTCGTGTTCGGCTCGCCCATGACGACGGCGATGAGACGCAGGTTGTCCCGGCGTGCGGTCGCCGACAGGCAGAACTTCGCCTCGCTCGTGAAACCCGTCTTCAACCCGTCCGCGCCGCTGTAGAACCGAACGAGCTTGTTCGTGTTCACGAGCCAGAACGGCTTCGGGCTACTCTTGCGTAAGTAATCCTGGTACAGGCCCGTGTATTTCGTGATGCCTTCGTACTTGAGCAGCTCCCTCGACATGATGGCGATGTCGCGCGCCGAGCTCATATGGCCTGCCGCCGGCAGTCCGTTGCAATTGACGAACTTCGTGTTTTTCATGCCGAGCTGCTGCGCTTTCTCGTTCATCATCGCGACGAATTGCCGTTCGCTGCCGCCGAGCTTCTCGGCCAAAGCGACGGACGCGTCGTTGCCGGACGCGAGGGCGATGCCCTTCAGCAGCTCTTCGACGCTCATCTCCTCGCCGGGCTCGAGAAAGATTTGCGACCCGCCCATCGACGAGGCGTATTCGCTTGCTTGAACTTTGTCGGTCAGCTTCAGCTTCCCTTCGTCCAAGGCTTCCATGACTAACAGCATCGTCATGATCTTCGTGATGCTCGCGGGAGGCAACTGAACGTCGCTGTTTTTCTGATAGATGACCGTCCCGCTGTCGGCGTCCATCAGAATGGCCGACTTGGCGCTTGCGGCCATGTCGGTAACGGCTCCGCCCGAAGCGGGTTCTTTCGCGAGCGCGACGTTCGGAAGCGCGAGCGCGACGGCCAAACCGAGCGCAAGCAAACACGCTAGCGGTTGGAAACGGAATGTGATGCGGTTATCGTTACAGGCCAAAGATGGCTCCCCCTCCTGCGGCCGCAAGCGGCCATGGTTTGTTTCTTCCCCACAGTGTTCCCTGCTCGCATGGAAAATATTCCAAAGACAAAGATTGGAAGCCCGAATCCACATTGACGCACGAACGTTTGTTTGCTAAAATCAGACAAGAACCATCAAGGAGGAATTCCGATGTCCGAAGAGCGTTTCGATCGGCTGGATAACATGATGGGGCAGCTCATCGGCATGGTCGGCAAGGTGCTCGCGGAGCAACAGGACATGAAGAGCGACATCAAGGAAATCAATCAGAGACTCGAACGGGTAGAAACCGAGCAAGTCCGCTTTAATGACTCCATCACCTACTTATTGGACAAAACCGCGCAACACGATCATGACATTCACGTGTTCAAGACTCGCATATTCAAATAAAAAGAGCGGCACCTTTAACCGGTGCTCGCTCTTTTTTTTTAGTCTTTTCAAGCTTGATTACATTTTCGGAATGACGGCGAGCACGAGGGAAATGAACTGCTCTTTCACGAGCTCCGTCGTCTCCATGACCTCTTCGTGGGAAAGCGGCTGCGGCAAGATGCCCGCCGCCATGTTGCTGATGCAGGAAATGCCGAGCACTTCGATGCCGGAATGCCGCGCCACGATCACTTCCGATACGGTCGACATGCCGACCGCGTCCGCGCCGATCGTACGGAGCATCCGTATTTCCGCCGGCGTCTCGTAGTTCGGTCCGAGCAAGCCCGCGTAGACGCCTTCCTGCACGGAGAACCCAAGGGTAGCCGCCGATTCCTTGGCGACGGCGCGCAGCCGCGCGCTATACGCGTCGGACATGTCCGGGAAACGGACGCCGAGCGCGTTGTCGTTAGATCCGATCAACGGATTGCGCCCCGTCAAGTTCAGATGATCGGAGATGAGCATGAGGTTGCCGGGGTTGTACGTCAAATTAACGCCGCCTGCCGCGTTCGTAACGAGCAGCGTCTTGACGCCGAGCGCTTTCATGACGCGGACCGGAAGCGCCGTCCGCTCGGGCTCGTAGCCTTCGTACATGTGGAATCTGCCGCGCATGAGCAGAACGCTGCGTCCTTGCAGCTTGCCGATAAGCAGCTCGCCGGCATGTCCTTCGACCGTCGATACCGGGAAATGCGGGATGTCTTCGTAAGGAATCGTGACCGCGTCCTCCAATTCGTCTCCCAGAACGCCCAAGCCGGAGCCGAGAATGAGTCCGACTTCCGGACGGATGTCGGTCGTCGTGCGAATGAACGCCGCCGCTTCATCGATGATCGCTTTCGTGATCGCGTATGCCATGGTTTAATCTCTCCCTGTTCTCTATGGATTATTTCAGAAGCGCTAGAAAGCTATTGCCGTGCGTCGCGTAACCCGCTCCGAAGTTGTCGGAGATCGTGGCGGCAAGATCGGCGAACGTCGTCCGGTCTTCGATGCGGCCGGTGCCGGAAAAGCCGGGACTCCATGCGAGGATCGGCACGTACTCCCGCGTATGGTCCGTTCCCGCGTGAATCGGGTCGTTGCCGTGGTCGGCCGTGACGAGAAGCAGATCGTTGTCCCCCATCGCCGCCATCAGGTCCGGCAGCGAACGGTCGAATTCCTCGAGCGCCCGGCCATAACCTTCCGGATCGCGCCTATGGCCGTACAGCGAATCGAAATCGACGAGATTCGTGAACAGCAAGCCTTGGAAGTCCGCCGCCATTTCCTTGGCGGTGACGGCGATGCCGTCCGCGTTGCTCTTCGTCGGAATCGCCCGCGAAATGCCTTCCCCGCTGAAAATATCGTTGATCTTGCCGACCGCGACGACCTCCAGCCCTTTGTTCTTCAGCGCGTCGAGCACCGTCTGGCGCGGCGGCTTTACCGCGTAGTCGTGCCGGTTGCTCGTCCGTTTGAACGCGCCGGGACTGCCGACGTAAGGCCTGGCGATGACCCGGCCGACCGAGAATTCGTCCTTCATCGTCAAGCGCCGCGCGATGCGGCACCCTTCGTACAGCTCTTCGAGCGGGATGACGTCCTCGTGGGCGGCCAGCTGGAAGACGCTATCTGCGGACGTATAAACGATCCACGCGCCCGTCTTCATCTGTTCTTCGCCGAGCTCGTCCAAGATTTCCGTGCCGGATGCCGGCTTGTTGCCGATGACGCGGCGGCCGGTCAGCTCTTCGAACTGGCGTAGCAGCTCCGCCGGGAAGCCGTCGGGGAACGTGCGGAACGGCGTATCGATACGCAGTCCCATGAGCTCCCAATGACCGGTCATCGTGTCTTTGCCGACCGATACTTCGGCCATCTTGCCGTAATACCCCGTCGGGGACGATTCCGGCTCCCAATCCGCCAATCGCGCGATATTGCCGAGACCGAGCTTTCTCAAATGGGGCAATTCGAGCGGATGGACGCGCTCCGCGATATGTCCGAGCGTATGCGCGCCCAGGTCCCCGTAATCGGCCGCGTCCGGCATTTCTCCGATGCCGACGCTGTCCAGCACGATCACGGTCACTTTTCGATAGGCCATTGCGATTCCTCTTTTCGTCTGTCGCCATCGCGCGGCCCGAACGGCTGAATGATCAGCTTCGGGCACGCGGATGATTGCGCTCGTAGGTTTCTTTGATTTTGGGCTTGGCGCCCGATAAGTACATCTGGGTCGTCGCGAGCTCCGTATGGCCGAGCATTTCCTGCACCGCCCGGACGTCGGCCCCGTTCTGAAGCAAATGGGAAGCGAACGAATGCCTGAGCGTATGCGGGCTCGCTCTCATGCCGAGCTTGTCCGCGTATTGCTTCAGTATCTTCCAGAAGCCTTGTCGCGTTAATCGACTGCCTCCCCGGTTCAGGAATAAGGCGTTCGTCGGCTTGTCCGCCTTCTCCAATTCCGGACGAACCTCTTTCAAATATCGATCGACCCAACCAGATGCTTGGGCGCCGACCGGCACCATTCTTTCCCTTCCCCCGGAACCCAAGCATAGCAAAAATCCCATGTCGAGTCTAACGTCGGCGACGTCGAGCGAGACGAGCTCCGTCGCCCGCAGCCCCGTCGCGTACGACAATTCCAGCATCGCCCTGTCGCGTACGCCGTTTCCTTCGGTCACGTCCGGAAGCGCGAGCAGAGACTCGAGCTCCGCTTGATCGACCGTCGCGGGAGGCTTGCGTTCGGCCCTCGGCGATTCGAGCTGCATCGACGGGTCGTAATCGACCGCCCGCCGAATGGCGAGATATTTGCAGAACGCGCGAATCGCGACCGCGCGGCGCCTGGCCGTCGCGGCGGACTTCCCTTCCTGCCGAAGACCGTTCAAGTAGGCCGTCAGGTGATGGGGCCGCAAGTCGCGCGGGAACCGCACTGCCAAGGCATCCAAGCTTCGCCTGACATGCTCCAGGTCGGCGGCGTAGCCGAGCACCGTATTCGCGGATTTGCCGCGTTGTTCCTTGACGTATTCGATATAGCGACGGATCCAATCGCCGAGCGGAACGTTAGGTTCCGCGTAGTTGTCTTCCATTGTAGGCAAACTCCTTCCGGGCACGTATGTTGTATTCCACGCGCGCCCGGCCGTTTCCTACTCGCCCAGCCAATAAAATAATCGTAGCCGGTCTCCCGGCGAACCGTCCGGGTCCCCGCCTTCGCCGGAGTGGAACACCTTGGCGGCTTTGCCTTCCGGCACCTTGTACGGATCGGAAGGCTTGAGCCAGCCGTGGAACCAGCCGAAGAACCCGTGCGCGAATACCGCCAGCGCGAGAAAAAGGAGCGTGAACTGCAGACGCTCCCACCATTTTTCGTAAGGTCGCTCCATCGCTCGAACTCCCCTTCTTGTCCGGACTCTTATTCATCCGTATGAAGAGGAGGCCGAAATCATGTCACCAGAGGCTCTCGAGCGGCGTATAAGGCTGCTCGACGGCCGCCGCCACTTGCGAATGCGTAATCGCCCCCCGATAAGCGTTAACGCCTAGCGCGAGCATCGAATTGCTCTTGATCGTTTCTTGGAACCCTTTGGCCGCGAGCTGCAGCACGTAATCGATCGTCACGTTCGTCAGCGCGAGCGTCGATGTGCGAGGCACTGCTCCGGGCATGTTGGCAACGGCGTAATGGATGACGCCGTGTTTCTCGTACACCGGATTCTCATGGGTCGTCGCCCGGTCGATCGTCTCGATCGAGCCCCCCTGATCGACGGCGACGTCGACGATGACGGCGCCTTTCTTCATCGTCTTGACCATCTCCTCGCTGACGAGCCTCGGCGCGCGGGCGCCCGGGACGAGTACGGCGCCGATGAGCAGGTCGGCTTTGCGAACCGCCTGCGCGATGTTGTACGGATTGCTCATCAACGTCCGAAGACGGCCTTGAAACACGTCGTCCAAGTAGCGCATCCGGTCTCCGCTCTTCTCCAGCACGACGACTTCCGCGCCGAGCCCGAGCGCCATCTTCGCGGCGTTCGTGCCGACGATGCCGCCGCCGACGATGATGACATCGGCCGGAGGCACGCCCGGCACGCCGCCTAGCAAGACGCCGCGGCCGCCTTGGAACGCCTCCAAATACTTGGCGCCCTCTTGCACCGACATGCGGCCGGCCACTTCGCTCATCGGCGTCAGGAGCGGCAAACTTCCGTTCGGCGCCTGGATCGTCTCGTAAGCGATCGCCGTTACGCGCTTCTCCGTCAGCGCCTTCGCAAGCCCGGGCGCAGCGGCGAGATGCAAATAAGTGAACAGAAGCTGATCCTCGCGGAAAAATCCGAATTCCTCGGGTAACGGCTCCTTCACCTTGACGATCATGTTCGCTTCGGCCCACACTTCGGCCGCTTCCGCTACGAGCTTCGCGCCGGCTTTCCCGTATTCGTCGTCCGCGAAGCCGCTTCCCTCTCCCGCTCCCGCCTGCACGATGACGGTTTGCCCTTGGCGCACGATCATTTCGCAACCCGCAGGCGTAAGCGCGACGCGATATTCCTGCTTCTTGATTTCTTTTGGCAAGCCGATGATCATTTCTGAATTCCTCCCGCCCTTTGGCTTCGGTAGACATCCTTAGAATTGCTTCGTTCCGCCGTCGCTATGCCCTCCGCGCCATGCACCATATCCCCGGGTTCCCCATATTTTACAAACAGTAATAGGCGTTGAAATGCCGACGGGAGGGATCGCCTTGAATGCGCTAGCGAAAACGATCGGTCAATCGGTCAAGCCGCGTCCGTCCGCGCGAACGGAACGCAAAAACATCGTCTTCCATCGGGATGCCGATTATAGGCGTTGCCTGAAGCAATTGGCGGCGGCCGGCATCGTGCCGGTCAAGAAAGTCGACGCGTTCCGCTTGATTTGCTGCCATGCGGACAAGAGCAGCGACTGGAAAGCGTTGAACGCCCATCCCCGCGTTGCCTTCGCCGAGCGCGACCGCAAAGCGAAAGCGCACGATGTCGTCATTCCGAGTCGCATTCCATGGAACGTGAAGCGAGTAAAAGCGCCGCCGCAATGGAACACTTCCGGTTTCGGCGCAGGCGCGAAGATCGGAATCCTCGACACGGGCATCGCCCGTTCGCCGGACTTGACAATCGCGGGCGGCGTGAACACGATCGGGGGCAAGTCGTTCGCGGACGACAACGGTCACGGCACGCATGTCGCAGGCATCGCGGCCGCAACCGGCAGACAGCGCATCTACGGCGTCGCGCCCAAAGCGAAGCTGTTCGCGGTAAAAGTGCTCGACGCCTCCGGCAGCGGCTTCATTTCCGACATCGTGGAAGGCATCGATTGGTGTTTGTCCCGCGGCATCCGAATCATGAACATGAGCTTCGGCTTGACCGGCGATAGCGCGATACTGAAGGCCGCAATCGTTAAAGCGAGAAGGCGGGGCGCGGTCATTGTCGCGTCCCCCGGCAACAGCGGCACGGCGCTGAGGCGCATCGACGCCCCGGCTAGATATCCGCAGACGATCGCGGTCGCGGCCACGACGCGGGCGAACCGGGTCGCGTTTTTCTCCAGCAGAGGGAAGGGCATCGATATCGCCGCTCCCGGCGTCAACATTTTGTCGACGTGGCTCGGAGGGACGTACCGGCGGGAATCCGGCACGTCGATGTCGGCTCCGCACGTGACGGGAGCGGCGGCGCTTCTGAGGGCGATCCGTCCGAAGCTGACCGCGACCGAGGTCGCGCGCCGGATCAAGAAAGCGGCTTTGCCGATTCCCGGAGGAGCGAATGCCGTCGGCAGCGGTCTCCTTCAAGCGGCCCCCGCCGCCGCGGGATTAAAAAGGCTGAAGCGAACCCCCTAACAATATATGTTCGCAAGGCGAAAAAGGGAGGCCCATCCGACGGAGGGCCTCCCTTTCCTTCCCATCATTCATTCAGCCGAGCAACTTCTCGATTTCCGGTTTCAATTCGAGCGGTTTCGCCGTCGGCTCGAAATGTTTCACGACTTTGCCGCGGCCGTCGACGAGAAACTTGGCGAAATTCCAAGTGATCTCCGCTCCCGTGCTTTCCGTCAAATAGGCGAACAGCGGGTCGGCGTCCGGCCCTTTCACGTCCAGCTTCTCGAACATCGGGAAAGTCACGCCGTAGTTGAGGCTGCAGAACGCCTCCGCTTCCGCCGCCGTTCCCGGCTCCTGGCCTCCGAACTGGTTGCACGGGAAGCCGAGAACGGCCAAGCCCCGATCTTTGTATGTCTCGTGAAGCTCTTGGAGCTCCTTGAATTGCGGTGTCAACCCGCATTCGCTGGCAGTGTTGACGATCAGCAGCGCTTTGCCTTCGTATGCGCCGAGATTGACGGCTTCTCCGTTCGCCTTACGCGGCGAGAACGAGTATATGGACATGGATAGTTGCCTCCTCTGACTAGTCGTCATGCTGGGGTTGGATTCGATTCATCAAGCTTGCGAGCTGTGCGCGCAGCTCTTCCGCCGCGACGGGAGAGAACCCGGCTTGGCACAGCATTTTCTCCGGGATGAGCCTCGCCTCTTCTTTCAGGGCGATCCCTTTCTCCGTCAAAGCGATAATGACGCTTCGTTCGTCGGATTTATCTCTGATTCTCGACAGCAAGCCCATCTGCTCCAGCTTCTTCAGCAACGGGGTCAACGTTCCGGAATCCAAGTACAGCCTTTGGCCGAGACGCTTCACCGTTATCCCGTCCTCTTCCCACAGCGCCAGCATCGTCACGTATTGCGTGTAAGTCAGGCCGAGCTCTTTCAACAGGGGGTGATACAGCTTCGTGATTTCCCTCGAGAACGCGTACGCGGCGAAACAGAGCTGGTTGTTCAGCTTCATCGCGGAGTCGGTATCCATCCGATTCTCCTTTCTTCCCGCGCTTCGCGGGTTGAATGATTGCATGCAATTTAATCGACCCTACTATACCATTAGCGTTCCCCGGCTGTCAAAGCCTTGACATCTCCTATTTAGATTGTATACAATTGAATTAATCAAGAGCGACTAGAGGAGGAATACCCGATGTCTATTTACGACATTCCCTTAAGCACGTCCCGCGGCGACAATACGAACTTGGAGCCGTATCGCGGTAAAGTGATGCTGATCGTCAACACCGCGAGCAAGTGCGGTTTCGCCCCGCAGTTTAAAGGCTTGCAGAAGCTGCACGAGAACTACGCGGGCGAAGGCTTGGCCGTACTCGGTTTTCCGAGCAACCAATTCGCGAACCAGGAGCCGCTCGAGGGCGAGGGGCTTGCGGAGCACTGCCAGATCAACCATGGCGTCACTTTCCCTCTCTATGCCAAGATCGACGTGAAGGGACGTACTGCGCATCCGCTCTATCGGCATTTGACGAAAGCCGCGCCGGGCTTCCTCGGACTGAAAGGCATCAAGTGGAACTTCACCAAGTTTCTCGTCGACCGCAACGGCAAAGTCGTCAAGCGCTTCTCCCCTACCGATACGCCGGAGAAAATCGAAGAGCAAATTCGGCGGTTATTGAACGATTAAACGTTAACGCCCCCTTCGTCGGCATGCAAAAAGGCTACCCTCGGGAGGGTAGCCTTATTCTATGTTCGCGTAAATACGTCGGATATTCGTTCACTTCGGCTCCTCTAGCGAGCCCTCCGATTCTTTCGCTTTGCACTTCGCGCATATGCCCTGGAAATCCAAACGGTGATCGAGAACGGCGAAGCCGTACTCCCGTTCCAATCTTTCTTCCAGAGGTCCGAGCCAGTCTTCCATGATCTCGGTCATGGAACCGCACTTAACGCAGATCAAGTGATGGTGATGATGCTTGTTGCTGTCCGTACGCAGATCGTATCGCGCGACGCCGTCGCCGAAATTCATCTTCTCCACGACGTGCATTTCGCTGAGGAGTTCGAGCGTACGGTATACGGTCGCCAGACCGATCTCGGGGGCCTTGTCCTTGACGAGCATGAATACGTCTTCCGCGCTCAGGTGGTCTTCCTCGTTCTCGAGTAGCACCCGGACGGTCGCTTCCCTTTGCGGGGTCAGCTTGTAGCCCTGAGACTGCAACTGCTGTTTGATTTTTTCGATGCGGGCTTCCATGTTTTCCCCCTCCGGTCGCTACTGCACTTCCTTTCATTATAGGACGAGCCTATTCGAATAGTCAAACCTATCGTAAGAAATTAGCATGAATGGTAGACGTCGTCGACGAAACGGAAGGCGGCGCCGTCCGCGAAACTAAGTACGGAGACACATACGCCTCGAACAAGGAAGCGACGACGAGCGCGACCAGCATCAATCCCGTTACGGCCGTATGGGCCAAGAACGGAGGCAACAGCTGGCCTTTACGGCGGAACAACCGCTCGCGCACGACGAAATAAGCGAATCTGGCCGCCGAGATGCTGGCGATCATGAGCGCGGGGACGACGATGGCGTTCTGCGGCGCGGTCGCGACCAAGAAAAACCAAACGCCCTTCCATTCGAATTGTTGCGCGAGCAAGGCGATAGCGAAGCCGACGAGGACGCCTTTCAGGAAATCGAGGGCGAACACGAACGGCAGACCGATGACCGACAATCCGAGCAGCCAGATCAATAGCAGCCATTTGGCGTAAAAGCGGAAATTGCTCCAAAACGCGTCGGAAGCCGACAACTGGTCCGGATGTTCTAACGTCGTTAAATAAGCGCCCAGATGATCGGCCAGCTCCTGTTGCTGCTCGAGCGTCAGCGCATGCACGAGCATGCCGCCGAAGATCGCCCCGACGATAACGAGAACGCCCACGAATACGTAAAGATTGACATTGTCGCGGGCCGACAGGTTCCATAATCTCAATTGCATCGAAGCAACCTCCTTGTCCGCCGTGCGTACAGGCTTCGTGCCTATTCGTATGCGGGACGAGCCGAGATTATGATAGAACGATCGCGCCGTACGTGCCTCCGTTGCCAGCGGCGAAATCGAGCTTACCTTCCCTCGCGGCGATAATCAAAGACGCCGCTTTGCTTCCGGCTACGGCCGCGATCGACGCTTCGGGCAAGCGGTGCAACACGTCCATTTCCGTGCCCGCTTCCGCGAACAGCTTCTCCCTCGTCGCCGGCCCGACGCCCGGGAAGAAGGATAGCGGCACCTGGGCGCGATAAGGCGGCCTGGGGACTTCCGGCGGCGCGACGTTGCGGTCCGCCAATTGCGCGATGCGCCCTTCCACGCCCCGGACGAGCTTGAGACTGCCGCAGAACGGGCAGCCTCCGGTCGACGCTTCCGCGCCCGGCACAGCCTTGCCGCAGACTCGGCAATACGTCGTATGATATTTGCCGAGCCGCGGATGCAAACCGAAGTTGGCAACGATGCGCCTTCCTTCCGCGCCCATAAGCGCCTTGGCGAGCTCTTCGAATGTCGGTTCCGCGAGCAGCAGCTCGTTGCACTCCCGGCCGATCATGCCGGCGGAGTGAGCGTCGGAATTGGTCAGGAACGGGTAGACGTCGAGTTCGGACAACGTGCCCGCCATCTCCGTATCCGCGCTCAAGCCGAGCTCGACGGCTGCGATGCCGTCCGGGTCTAGCCTATCCGACAACCGATCCGCGGAGCAGCCGAGAAGGCCTCTGTGCGGCGTGAAGACGTGAGCCGGCACGAGCAACCCTCCACGATCCAGCAATTCTCTCTGCAACTCCCGAGCGCTTGCCCGGACCCGCTGAGAGCTGAGCGAGACGTTCGTTACCCTCGGCTTCATCCATTCCGTCCACTCTTTCATCGCCTCGAGCGTTGGCAAATAGCCGAGCAGATGGAAAGGCCCACCGCCCTCCTCCTTCACTTCCATCTCGATGCCTGGCAAGATCGTCGTCCGGCGGTAGCGGATGCCTCCCCCTTCGACCTCTTGCATGTCGCCGGCATCCAGACACGCTTCCATCTCCGCCTGAACGGCCGGAGAATGGCAATCGATAACGCCAACGAGCTCGATCCCTTTGCGTTCCGAAGCTTCGCGCGCGATGTTGCGGAACGTCAAATCCTTGCTGCCGCTGATCTTGACGGGCTTGCCGTCTTGGCTGCGCCCGATATGCACGTGGAGATCGGCGAACACGGGCGCAAGCGCTCGATCCGCGTTCGCCGATAGTTTTTCCGGGCTCATCAGAACGAGCCCGTCAACGCGTGCATGCGCCAAGCGTACACGGCCAGCAGCGTCTTCGCGTCGCAGATTTTGCCTTCTTCGATATACCTCTGCGCCTGTTCGAGCGATATCGCCTCGCAGGTGAGGAATTCTTCGTCGTCGAGGTGGACTTCGCCCTGCTCCAGGTCGTCCGTGTAATACAGATGGACGATCTCTTCGGCGAAGCCGGGAGACGTCGAGAACGAGCTCAAGTGGCGGATGCTTCTCGCCCGATAGCCCGTCTCCTCTTCCAGCTCGCGCCTAGCCGCCGCTTCCGGTTCCTCTCCCGCGTCCAGCTTGCCCGCCGGGATTTCGACCTGCGCTTTATCGAGCGGCTTGCGGAACTGCTCGACGACGAGCATCTTGCCGTCTACGATCGCCACGACCGCGACAGCTCCCGGATGCCTCACGATTTCCCTCGTCGCCGTCTCGCCGTTCGGCAAGCGGACCGTGTCCACCTGCAAAGAGATCATGCGGCCCTCGAATACGGATTCGGTACGGATCGTTTCCTCGTAAAACGGGTGTCTTGCCTTTTCCTTTTGCTTGTTCATCTTCCGATGGCCTCCAGTCATGAATGAAGAAGTAAACGCATATGTTCAACATATAAGCTTGTCCGTCCTATTGCAAGACGATTAAGGAGGTCGAACGGAATGTTGAAGAAATACGCCGAACCGGACCGGCTCCGCCTCGTAGGCAAAGCCTGGGAAATCCGCCACGCGCTTCGCCAGGAGAAAAAAAACCGGGACTGCCGGTTGCCCGTATCGGAGCTCTTGGCCGACTTATTGAAAAAGCAGCGCAACGGCGAAGGTTAACCGCCGGTGCGCTGCTTTCTTGTCGGGGCGCTTTCGTCCCCCCGGATCGCTGCTTTACTTCTTCAATGTTTCGTTCACGATCGCGAGAACGAGCTCCGTCACCTTGAAGATGTCGTCCGCTTTGATCCTCTCGCTCGTCGTATGGATGTGCTCGTAACCGACGGCCAAGTTCACTGTCGGCACGCCGTTGCCGTTGAACATGTTCGCGTCGCTTCCACCGCCGCTAGGGAATTGTCGCGGCGTCAGGCCGATCGCTTGAATGGCGGCTTTCGCGACCTCGACGACTTCGTCCCCGTCGCCGTATGAATAAGCCGGATAAATCGTCGTGCTGACGAATTCGAACTCCGCCCCGTACTCCTCGCATGCGCTTCTGACCGCTTCGCGCATCGTTTCCACTTGGCGGTCCATTTTCTCTTGGACCTGGCTGCGCGCTTCCGCGTAAATCTTGATCGTATCGGTCACGATGTTCACTTCGCCGCCGCCCTCGAACCGGCCGATGTTCGACGTCGTCTCGCTGTCGATCCGGCCGAGTTTCATGCGCGATACCGCTTTGGATGCGACTTGGATGGCGCTGATGCCGTCTTCCGGATTCACGCCGGCATGCGCCGCCTTGCCCCGGATCGTAATGAACTGCCTGGAGTTCGTCGGCGCGGCGACCGCGATCGCCCCGACTTCTCCGTTAGAGTCGAGCGCGTAGCCGAATTTGGCGCGCAGACGGGTGCCGTCCATGTGACGGGAGCCGAGGAGGCCGGACTCTTCGCCCGTCGCGATGACGAACTGAATGCCCCCGTGCGGCAGATCGTTCTCTTTCATGACGCGAAGCGCTTCGAACATCGCGGCCAAGCCGGCTTTGTCGTCGGCACCGAGAATCGTCGTGCCGTCGCTATAAATATATCCATCGTCTTTAAGCGTCGGCTTAATGCCTTTGCCGGGCATGACGGTGTCCATATGGGACGTGAACAGAATCGCCGGCAATCCTTCCCGTCCGGGAGTGGCGGGCAGCCATGCGAACAGATTGCCTGCGCCGTGGCCGATTTGAGGTCCGACGTCGTCCTCGGTGACCTCGAGTCCGAGCTCTTCGAATTTCTTCTTGAGCACCTTGCTGATTTCCGTTTCGAATTTCGTTTCGCTGTCGATGCGCACGAGTTCCATGAATTCGTCGATCAATCGTTGTTTTTGTACCATAACGGCTTTCCTCCTGACGAAGCTTTCGTTAAAATAGATTCATGGACAAGCCCAAGTAGAAAGGATGTTCGGCTAATGAACAGAAAATGGTTCAAAATCGTCGTTTACGTCACGTTGCTCGTCATGATCGTTTCCACGTTGCTTATGAGCTTAGGGTCTCTAATGGAGTAACCGTCCCGTAGCCGAACACTTCGGAGAAATACGGCAGCACGCGGCGTCCGATTTCCTCGGGCTCGTAACGTTGCCCCGTGAGCGCTTCGAGAGAGGTTACCCCGTATTCCGTAATGCCGCAAGGGATAATACCCTGGAAGCCGTCCCGCCCGACGTTATCGCGAACGTTGAAGGCGAATCCATGGCTCGTGACGAAACCTCTTCTCGTCCGGGCCTTGTTGAATTTCACCCCGATCGCGGCGATCTTCTCTTCCCCTACCCATACGCCGGTATATTCCGGCTTCCGGCCGCCTTCGATGCCGAAGTCCGCCAACATCCGGATGAGAACCTCTTCCAAATTCCTTAAGTACCGATGCAGGTCCAAGCCGACCGCATCCAAATAGATCAAAGGATAGCCGACCAGTTGGCCGGGTCCGTGATACGTAATGTCTCCGCCCCTGTCGATTTCGTACAGGGCGATGCCTCTGCGGGCCAGTTCGTCTTTGCCGTAAAGCAAATGCTCCGGATGGCGATCAGAACCGATCGTATAGGTCGGGCTATGCTCGAGCAGAAGCAGCGTGTCCGGCCGTTCCTCGCGGTCGATTTCCTTCACGAGCCGTTTCTGCAGCTCCCAACCTTCGCCGTAGTCGATCGTGGACAGCCAATCGGTCGTCAACAAACCCATGCCGTACGCCTCCTTCCGCGTTTCCTTTTCCATTGTAGCCGATAGCTTTCCATTCCGCAAAAGAGAAGCCCGGCGCTGCGCGACTTCGCGACGGCGTCCAGGCTTCGCTATTAAAACAGCTTCGTATCGGAATTGTAGCTCTCCAAGTTCTCTTTGATGCGCTGATGGAACTTGCCGCAGATGACGCCGTCCAGGATGCGGTGGTCGAACGACAAGCAAAGGTTGACCATCGAGCGGACGCCGATCATGTCCCCGATGACGACCGGACGTTTGACGATCGCTTCGAACGTCAGAATGGCCGCCTGAGGATAGTTGATGATCGGATACGACAGCACGGATCCGAACGTCCCCGTGTTGTTCAGCGTGAACGTGCCGCCTTGCAGGTCCGACAGCTTCAGCTTGCCTTCGCGGGTCCGCTTCGCCAGATCGTTGATCTCATGGGCGAGGCCGACGATGTTTTTCTGATCGGCGTTACGGATGACCGGCGTGAGCACCGAGCCTTCCGTGCCGACGGCCAGGGAAATGTTGATGTCCCGCTTCACGATGATTTTGTCGTTGCCCCATAAGGAGTTCATGATCGGGAATTCCTTGATCGCGCCGACGACCGCCTTCACCATGAACGGCATGAACGTCAGATTGACGCCTTCGTCTCTCAGGAAATCGTCCTTCAGCTTGGAACGCAATTGCACGAGGTTGGTCAAATCGACTTCGACCATCGTCCAGGCGTGGGGAATTTCGTTCACGCTTTGGCGCATGTTCTTGGCGATCGTATTCCGGATCGGCGTGACGTCGATGTAATACTCGCGTCCCGGTCCGTTCTGTCCTTCGACCTCGACCGTCGGGATGACCGCGGTTTCGGGAGTCGGCCTGGAGAGCGCCCCGGTAGCCGATTGAACGGCGGGCGCGGCGGAGGCTGGATCGAATTCGAGTACGTCCTTGCGCGTAATCCGTCCGCCATCGCCCGTGCCGCGAACGTGGCTCAGGTCGATGTTCAGTTCCGAGGCCAGCCGCTGAACGGCCGGAGAGAACCGGTGACGCATCGGCGCGGAGGCGTCTATCGCGACGGCGGCTGCCGGCGCCCGGCGCGGAGTGGACCCGGAGGTTTCGAACGCCTGGGATTGCGTTGCCGCAGACTCTAGCGAGGTTGCGGACGGAGCGGACGACCCGCTAATCGCCGATTCGCCGGAAACCTCGACCTCGACGAGGCAGATCGCCGCGCCGACTTCGACCGTTTCGCCCGCGCCGACGAGATGCTTGACGATCTTCCCGCTTACGGTGGCGGGCAATTCCGCGTTTACTTTATCCGTGATGAGCTCGCAGATGGGTTCGTATTTGTCGATCGTATCGCCGGGCTCCTTCAGCCAACGGTCGACCGTCGCGGACACGAGAGACTCCGCCAGCTGCGGCATCGTGATTTCGATAATCTGTTTCGCCATTCGTACGTTCTCCTCCCTGGGCCGGACGAGCGACGCGGCTTAGTACCGCGCGAGCTCCAGCATCGCCGTTTTGAGTTTGTCTTTGTTCAACAGGAAATGCTTCTCTCCCGGCGGATTGATCGGCATCGCGGGCACGTCCGGCCCGCAAAGCCGGCGAATCGGCGCATCCAGTTCGTACAGAAGCTCTTCCGCGATGATCGCGGCCACTTCGGCGCCGACGCCGCCCGTTTTGTTATCTTCGTGGACGATAAGGACTTTTCCGGTCTTCGCGACCGCTTCGAGAATGCCTTCGCGATCAAGCGGTTGGATCGTGCGCAAATCGAGAATGTGAGCTTCGATACCGTGCTCGCGGGACAATTCCTCCGCCGCTTGCTTCGCGAAATGAAGTGGCATGCTGTAGCCGATGACCGTCAGGTCGGCGCCTTCCCGCATGACGTTCGCCTTGCCGATCGGCACGACGTAATCGTCGTCCGACACTTCGTCGGTGATCAACCTGTAGCATTTTTTGTTCTCGAAGAAAATGACCGGATCGGGATCGCGGATAGCCGCTTTCAACAGCCCTTTCGCGTCGTACGCGGTCGCCGGAGCAACGATCTTGAGACCGGGCGTGCCGAAGAACACCGATTCCGGGCACTGGGAGTGGTACAAGCCGCCGAATACGCCGCCGCCGATCGGGGCGCGGATGACGACCGGACAGTCCCAGTCGTTATTGGAACGATAACGGATTTTGGCCGCTTCGCTGATGATCTGGTTCGTCGCCGGGAACATAAAATCCGAATACTGCATTTCCGCGATCGGTCTCATGCCCGCCATCGCCGCGCCGATCGCGACGCCCGCGATCGCGGATTCGGCAAGGGGAGCGTCAAGCGAACGCATTTCGCCGAACTGCTGCTGCAATCCTTTCGTCGTTCCGAACACGCCGCCCTTCAAGCCGACGTCCTCGCCCATGACGAATACGTTCGGATCCTTCTCCATCTCTTCTTTCATCGCAAGCCGGATCGCTTCGATATATTCGATGACCGCCATTTACCGTCCCTCCCCGTCTTGCTCCGCGTACACGTACCGGAACGAGTCTTCGACCGCTTGGAACGGCGCGTTCTCTCCGTATTCCGTCGCTTCGTCGATGATTTTGCGATGCTCGGCGAGCAGCTCGGCTTCTTTCTCGTCGTTCCACAAGCCCGCGTCGGTTAAATATTGCTTGTACACCGGCAAGGAGTCTTTCCCCTTGTGCAGATCGACTTCTTCCTTCGTCCGGTAAGCCAAGTCGTTATCGGACGTCGAATGCGCGGTGACGCGATAGGTCATGATTTCGACCAACGTCGGCCCCTCGCCGGCAATCGCGCGATCGCGCGCTTCCTTCACGACGCGGTACACTTCGAGCGGGTCGTTGCCGTCCACGCGGATGCCCGGGAAGCCGTAACCGAGAGCGCGGTCGCAGATGCGGCCTCTCGTCTGCTTCGCAAGCGGTATGGAGATGGCGTATTGGTTGTTCTCGCACACGAAAATGACCGGAAGCTTATGAACCCCGGCGAAGTTGCATCCTTCGTGGAAATCCCCCTGGTTGCTCGAGCCGTCGCCGAAGGAGACGATCGCGACCGAAGGCTCTCCGCGCATTTTCGCGGCGAGCGCGAAACCCGTCGCGTGGGGTACTTGCGTCGTCACCGGACTGGAGCCCGTCACGATGCGCAGTTTCTTGCTCCCGAAGTGGCCCGGCATTTGCCGCCCCGCGCTGTTAGGATCTTCGGCTTTCGCGAAGACCGACAGCATCAGGTCTTTAACGGTCATGCCCAAGCTCAACACGACGCCGTAATCTCTGTAATAGGGCAGGAACCAGTCCCGCTCGCGGTCCATCGCGTAAGTCATCGCGACTTGCGAAGGCTCCTGGGTGATTCCCGAAATGTGAAAGTTGACTTTGCCCGCGCGTTGCAGCAATTGGCCCCGTTCGTCGAATCGACGGGCAAGCAGCATCGTCTTGAGCATGTCGACCGCGCGTTCGTCCGAAAGGCCGATCTCCGCGTGGCGAAGGTTTTGTTGGACGGAACCTGTTGGCTTCATGGGCGCGTCCTCCTGCTTTTAGGATGTATTTTATAACCTGGTCTTAATACTTGAACTTAATACCTATTATACTCTCCCCGCCTGCAAAAAGAAACGCCCAACCCAGCGTCCCGGAACATTTGCCTCGAACTTTTCATTCGACCGGCCGTTAAGTTCCGTTTCACTGGATTGAGCTTATGATGATGAATTAGTGGCCGGATGCGCCTTCGAGCGCGAGCATCGCTTCCTGCATCGCCTCGGAGAGGGTCGGATGCGGATGGATCGCTCGCCCGATTTCCCAAGGAATCGCGTCCAGCAGCTTCGCCAGCGCCGCTTCCGCGATCAGTTCCGTTGCATGCGCGCCCACGAGATGCACGCCCAGCAGATCGCCGGTCGTCTTGTCGGCGACCACTTTCGCGAAGCCTTCGCTTTCGCCGTACACGAGCGCTTTGCCGAGCACCCGAAGCGGAAGTTTGGCCGTCTTCACATCGAACCCTTGCGCCTTCGCGTCGTGTTCCGTCCAGCCGATCGATGCCGCTTCCGGCCGCGAGTAAATGCAGCGCGGGATGTCCCTATCCGCGGAACGGCTCGGTTTATGGCCGGTCATGTGCTCGACCGCCGCGTTTCCTTCGTGCATCGCCGCGTGCGCGAGCTGCACGCCTCCGATGCAATCGCCGATCGCGTAGATGTGCGATTCGCCGGTTTGCAACGTCGCCGGATCGACTTTTACGAAGCCTTTTTCCGTTTTCACGTCCGTGTTTTCCAAGCCGAGGTTATCGACGTTGCCGATTCGGCCTACCGACACGAGCATTCTCTCCGCGTCGATCGCGACCGTCTCTCCCTTGACCTCGATCTCCGCCCGAACGCCGTCGCCCGAAGCGTTGACGCTCTCGGAACGCAATGTCGCGGAGACGAACGTCGTTACGCCTTTCTTCTTTAGCGCTTTGGCGATTTCGGAGCTCACGTCTTTATCCTCTCCGGGCAACAGGCGGTCCGCGGTTTCCACAATCGTCACCCGCGTGCCGAAATCGCTTAGCATCGAAGCCCATTCCACTCCGATGACGCCGCCGCCGACAATTAGTATGGAAGATGGCCGGGATGCCCAATCCAGCGCTTCGTCGCTCGTGACGATCCGTTCTCCATCGTAGGGAATGCCTTCAAGCTTTCTCGGACGCGAGCCCGTCGCGATAATGACGTTTTTCGGCACGACCGTTTCCGACTCGCCGCCCGCCAGTTCCACCGCGATTGCCCCGCTCTTAGGCGAGAAAATCGATGGGCCGATGATTCTGCCCTTTCCGTTAATCACTTGAATGCGATTTTGCGCCATCAAAGCTTGCACGCCTTTATGCAATTGCTCGACGATGCCGTTTTTCCGCGTCATGACCGCCTTCCAATCGACGGAGACGCTTGTCCCCTCCGAGATGGCGACGCCATAAGCCGCGGCTTCGTTAACCGTAGCAAACACTTCCGCGCTTCTAAGCAAAGACTTGCTCGGAATGCAGCCCCTATGCAGGCACGTTCCGCCCAATTGATCCATTTCCACGATCGCGACGCTACGTCCGGCTCTCGCTGCTTTCACGGCTGCCGTATAACCTCCAGGCCCGCCGCCTAAGATGGCGACATCGACTTCGATTGGCATGGTTTCCCCTCCGTATGTAAACTGACCCTACCATTGTACCTTTTTTTCCTTCGCGGAACAAAAAGTCTTCAACCTCCGTTCAAGTTCCGCTCTTGGAGTCGCACGCTCAGCCCCTTTCCCCGGTATCCCGTTCGCTCAGATCGCACTTGGTCATCCCCGCCGCAACCCCGTCTTCTCGCAAACCACTCCTTCTTCCCTTTTCCCGGTATCCCCATCGCTCAGGTCACGCCGCTCAGGTCACGCCGCTCCGGCTGCGCCGCCTCCCCTATGTCGATTTCCCCTTTGTCGATATCCCATTAACTCAGATTCCGTACCTTTGCACCTTTAATGCTCTCTCGCGATATCCCTTCGGCTCAGACTACGCACCCTATAGCCTTTACTTTATCCCCTTCAAAGGCGCCCCCGATCGAAATTGAAATTATTTGTAAATAAATCTTCCAACAGGAACATATGTTTGGTATAATAAAAGTATAAATCAGGGATAGGGGAACTGCCGAGATGAGCATTCGCGAAGCCCAAGCTTCTTTCGAGGAGTTCTGCAACCGCTACTCTACGGAAGATTCGTGTATCGAATCGCTTTTCCGCTCCAAGTGGCCTAACGGTTTCCTGTGCCCTCGTTGCGGCTTTACCGAATGCTATCTCATCTCCACCCGGAGATTGCCTTTATACGAGTGCCGCTCATGCCGAGCGCAAACTTCGCTCATTGCCGGCACGATCATGGAGGGCAGCCGAACTCCGTTGCGGCTCTGGTTTCAAGCGATCTATTTGCATACTCGGCCGCAATGCGTCAATGCGCTTCAATTATCGAACAGCATCGGCGTAACTTACAAAACGGCTTGGCTGATGTGCCACAAAATCCGTCACGCGATGAGTCGGGCTGAATCAGGCAACCTACTGAGTGGTATCGTTCGAGTCTCCGACTCCGTTTATTGCAAAAGGCTGACCCCCTATTTCGATTGGCACCCCCAGGAACAGGCCCTTCTCATCGGCTCGTCCGTGACCAAGAAAGGCAACATCGACCAACTCAAAATCAAGGTGCAATCGAAATCGCTACTCAAAGATAAATACGACTGCCCGGATCCTAAGCCTTTCATTCATCAGAACGTAGAACCTTCCAGCAAGAAGAGCGTCGTATTCGCCAGGAAAATACATAAGAACAAATTCAAAGAGCTCATATGGATGGGTTACCATGTCACTTGGTGGATTGCCGGACTGTTCAGGGGCATCGGCCCCAAGCATCTTCAATCCTACTTGGATCAATATTGTTATTTTTATAATCGGCCGCAACGATCGATGTTCGATCTTCTTCTGACGGATTGCGCTAACGCTTCATCTTTAACGTATCCGGTACTCACGCGAAGCGAACGAAGTTATAGGACCGCACGGCAACCTAGAACCGCTTCGTTGGAACCAGCATCAATCGGTTAGATCCAGCTCCTCTCCTCGTCTATTAAGATTGCATTTGGCTTAACCAGTGGGCACCGCGTCGGCGCTTTAGTGTATGTACGTGGTGCCGGACAACCTCGTGTTTATTACTCATGAACACTTCTGCGTCTTGACTTTCCTGAGCGGCGGGGATAACGCAATGGCATGGGAAATGAGAATGGATACTACTTTCTGAGCGAACGGGATTCAGGCAAAAGGAAAAGAAATCTACTGCGGCTGCGAAAGTTCTGAGCGGTGGGGATACCGGCAAAGAGATCTGCAATGAGCTATTGGTGCGAGTTTCCTGAGCGATTGGGATACCGTCAGACGGATGCGGAATCAGCAGCGGGCGTGAATTTCCTGAGCGAAGGGGATGCCGTCGAATGGGAGGTGCGAGGAGGTAGAATGTCGGTCTCCGACGATGAACAAAAAATAGGGAGTTATCGACATTCGTGGACAAAACTACGCGTAATCGTTATGATTAGGAGGTTGGAAGGAGGACCTAATCTTACGATGAAACTACTTATACAGCGCCTCATCGCCATATTGATACTCGTTATACCGGGCATTGCGGCCGCTTACGGCTTCTTGCTCATGAAAGATTCCTTATTCGATTATTTTGCCTATATGGGCGGCGCGGACGCGAGGACACCCGACTTCGCTTGGGGGAAATTCATCGGCGGCGCGATCCTTTTCTTGATCGGCATCGGATTTATCGGCGGATGGATCTTTTTCCGCGATCGCAAACACAATTACTTGTCGTCTCGATTCCGTCCGAAGACGCCGCGCCCTCCTCGCCCCGAGCGCAGGGAACAAAGCGAGCGCTCCGACAACGGAACGTCGTAAACGAGAGACGCCGACGGATATGAGCCCTGTCACCCCAACGAGGTGACGGGGCTTTTTCGTTCGCCGCTTCGAGCCGAGACCTTCAAGGAAATCGCGATGGATCGTTTCTTGGCTTTATGAATCCGCTATCTCCTGCGCATAGTCTAGAAGTTTTTGCGTCTCCTCGAATCTGCCCTCGTCCGTCGCCGAGCCCATGACGACCTTGATGTAGCGGCGACCGTCGATGACGGTAACGCCCGTGAAGCAGTATCCCGCGTTTTTTGCATACCCCGTCTTCAGCCCTTCGTTCCCTTTCGTGCCGAATCTCTGTCCGGGCAGCATTTCGTTCGTCGTCGCGAGAGACTCTCCTCCGCTGACGTTAACGGCCGGCATCTTCACTTTCGGGCGGTGCGGACCTTAACGAAAAAAACAGCTTGTCCGTATTCGCCACGAGGCGGATACGGCAAGCTGTTCGGTTCGGGTAATCAAGTGGCAACGAACGGATTCTTATTGGGCAGCCGCCGACGCGCTTGGAGATGCCGCCGGGGACGCCGATGGCGATGCGGATGGAGAAGCTCCCGGTTTTTCCTCGAGAAGATTCTCGTAGTTACGGTCTTCTTTGAGCTTCGTCAACCATGCTTCGCCTTCGGTCGTGTACTTCTCTTCCGCGTAAGCTTGTTTCACTTCTTCTTTCACTTCGTCGTAAGGCTTCACGACCGCTTCTTTGATGTCCGTCACTTTAATGATGTGGAAGCCGAATTGCGATTGAACGACGTCGCTCATCTCGCCTTTCTTTAATGCGAACGCGGCCGTCTCGAATTCCGCAACCATTTGGCCGGAACCGAAGAAACCTAAGTCTCCTCCTTGTTCTTTGGAGCCGTCGGTCGACTTTTCCTTCGCGAGCGTCGCGAAATCTTTACCCGCCTTCAATTCCGCGAGAATCGCGTCCGCTTCTTCTTGAGTCGCCACCAAAATATGGGAAGCTCTGACTTCCTTAGGCGTCGATGCGAACTTCGATTCTTTATACTGCTCGTAGTAGGCTTTCAAATCTTTTTCGGAAGCCGGATTCAAGTGCTCGAACAACACCTTTTGTTTCAATTGCGGTAGGAGAATGCTTTCCTTGTAAGTGTCCAGCGTCAATCCCGATTGCTCCAACGCCGCTTGAAAGTCTTCGTCGGTCGCGAAACCGTTGCTGGCCTTCACGCTCTCGATCGCTTTGTTGATTTCGTCGTCGCTCACGACGAGCTTCGCTTTATCGAACTCCGTATCGACGAGCTTCGCTTCCGCGGTTTTGTCGACGAACGTTTTCAATTGCTCTTGTCCCATTTGAAGCGAAATAAAATCCAGAACGTCCGAGTTCTTGACGGTAACGCCGTCCATTTTCGCGACCGTCTTGTTCATATCGTCGGAAGTGCCGCGCAGCAGCACGAAGACGAGAGCGACGACGGCGATGACCGCGATGATCCATGGCGCGATGATCGCCGCGGAGCCTTTGCTCGCAGCCGCGGATTGAGACGCGGACGAGACGGACGCGGGAGCGTTGTCCTGCTCGTCATCCGGCTCGTCGTTCGAAAGAACATCGAACGATTCCGGTTGACCGTCGGATTCCCCGGTGCTATTTTCCAATTCTTTTTCGATTTCTTCGTTAGCGGTTAAGTCCTTATCGTTCAATTCATTCTCGTTGCGTTCGGTCATCTCTTAACTTCCCCCTTAAAATGTTCAATCGGCTCGACTCATTTACTATAGCAGAATTTCGGAAAGTTACCTTAAAGACTGTTAAATTTTTTGCGGAAAACCGTCGGCGTGCAGTCGTAAACGTCTTTGAATCTTTTGCTGAAATAGCTGAAGTTGTCGATTCCGACTTCGAGCGCGATAACCGCCACGGGTCGATCTGTGTTCTGAAGCAGGTGTGCCGCTTGGCGAATTCGGTAATAATTGACGTAGTCCATCGGCGATTTGCGCATGAACGCCTTGAACACGCGACTGAAGTGGCCGGCGCTCATTCCCGCGACCGCCGCAAGACGGTCGACGTTAAGAGCTTGTCCGCTATATTGCTCGATATACGCCACGACGCCCTTCAATCGTCCGATCGTCTGCAAATCTACCGGATTCGCCGGCGCCTTACGTTGCCATTTCCCGCAAGAAACGAGATCCGCGAACAACGATAACAGCTCGGATTTGACGCGAAGTTCCTTGGCCGCGTCTTCGGACTCGACGTAATCCGCGATAGAGGCCAGTCGCTTCAATGTAGACGCTCCCCATTCCGTATCGCCGTCGTAACGCGCCGGAATCATTGCTTCCCCTCTCTGCAGCGGCTCGACGTAACGGCTCGCGATCCCGTCTTTCGCCGATGCGAACCAATCCAAATGAAAGACGACGGCCTTATAGACGCAAGGGGAATCGTCGAGCGGGTAACCGCCGTGAAGTTCGCCGCACGGCACGAACATCCCTTCCCCGGCACGGAGCTCGAACGAGGTCAAGCCGACCTGGAACTCGGCCCGGCCGGATACGATCCACAGAAACTCGGCTTCGTCATGCCAATGGCTGTCCAGTATCGTCTCGCGTGCGTTCCGTTCGATCTCATACGCGGCAATCGGAAAAGCCGGCGAACCGTGCCGACGATCCTCTCGCAAATGTCCTCGATCCATCATATCCCGCCATTCGATCATAATCGTGTTAGTAATAAGCACTATTATGCAAGAAAACGGATATCATTATCAATATAATGTTATTAGATGAAGATTTATAATCCATTACCGTCAGAAGGGACGATTCGCTCATGAAATTCACGGATGGCTACTGGATGACCCGCAAAGGGTATCAACTATTCAGCCCTTACGAAATCCACGACGTCAATAAAGGCACGGACAAAATTACCGTGTACGCGACTTTCCGCCACCTCGAAAACCGCGGAAACACGCTGAACGAAGGACTGATGACGATGGAGTTTTCCTCCCCGCTCCCCGACGTCATCAAAGCGAAATTTTATCATCATAAAGGAACTGTCCGGCAAGGACCTTCTTCCTTCGACCTGCTTCCCCAGGGCCAATCGCCGGTCGTTATCGAGGATAACGACGAGTTCGTCAGCTTGACGAGCGGACATACGACGGTGACGATCACGAAGCAAAATCCGGTCAAAATCTCTTATACGCACAAAGGCAAAAAGCTGACCGGGAGCGGCACCCGTTCTACCGCCTACGTCAAAGCGGAAGACGGCCGGCACCATTTCCGCGAACAGCTGTCCTTGGCGGTCGGCGAAACGGTATACGGCCTCGGCGAAAGGTTCACGCCGTTCGTCAAGAACGGCCAGACCGTCGATATTTGGAACGAAGACGGCGGAACCGCCTCCGAGCAAGCGTACAAAAACATTCCTTTCTACGTCACGAACCGCGGCTATGGCGTGTTCGTCAATCATCCGGAGCTCGTCTCGTTCGAGGTCGGCTCCGAAATCGTGTCCAAAGCCCAGTTCAGCGTGCAAGGCGAGAGCTTGGAGTATTTCCTGATCGGCGGGGATACGCTCAAGGACGTGCTTTCCAATTACACGTCGCTGACCGGCAAGCCGGCGCTCCCTCCAGCTTGGTCGTACGGCTTATGGCTCACGACGTCGTTCACGACGAACTACGACGAAGCGACCGTCACGAGCTTTGTCGAAGGAATGGCCGAAAGGGATTTGCCGCTCGCCGTGTTCCACTTCGACTGCTTCTGGATGAAGGAATACGAATGGTGCAATTTCGAATGGGACGAGCGCGTCTTCCCCGATCCGGTCGGCATGCTGTCTCGCCTGAAAGCGAAAGGCTTGCACATTTGCGTCTGGATCAACCCGTATATCGCCCAACGGTCTTCGCTGTTCGACGAAGCGATGGCCAACGGCTATCTCCTGAAACGAGCCGACGGAAGCGTATGGCAATGGGACCTGTGGCAATACGGCATGGGCATCGTCGACTTCACGAATCCGGCCGCTTGCCAATGGTTCAAAGACAAATTGGGCGCCTTGCTCGACATGGGCGTCGACAGCTTCAAAACCGATTTCGGCGAGCGCATTCCGACGGACGTCGTCTATCATGACGGATCCGATCCGCAGCAAATGCACAATTATTACACGCAGTTATACAACAAAGTCGTGTTCGAGTTGTTAGAAGAAAAACGCGGCAAAGGAGAGGCGGCTCTCTTCGCCCGCTCCGCGACGGCCGGCGGCCAGCAATTCCCGGTTCACTGGGGCGGCGACTGCGAAGCGACGTACGAATCGATGGCGGAAAGCCTGCGCGGCGGCTTGTCGCTCGGCTTATCCGGCTTCGGCTACTGGAGCCACGACATCGGCGGCTTCGAGCAAAGCTCACCTCCGGACCTCTACAAGCGTTGGGTCCAGTTCGGACTGCTGTCCAGCCATAGCCGCCTGCACGGAAGCACGTCCTATCGGGTGCCTTGGCTTTACGACGAGGAAGCGGTCGACGTCCTTCGCTTCTTCACGAAGCTCAAGCTGAGCCTGATGCCGTATTTGTTCGGCAAGTCGGTCGAATCGTCCGCCGTCGGCATTCCGCTCATGAGGGCGATGGTTATGGAGTTCGGCGAAGATCCGACGAGCGATTATCTCGACCGCCAATATATGCTGGGCGATAACTTGCTCGTGGCGCCGATCTTTAATCCGGAAGGCGAATCGACGTATTACTTGCCTCGCGGAACTTGGACGCATTTCCTGACTGGCGAACAAGTCCAAGGCGGCGCATGGCGCACCGAAACTTACGACTACTTCGGACTTCCGCTGTTCGCGAAGGAAAACAGCCTAATCCCGGTAGGCTCCGAAGAAGATCGTCCGGACTACGACTACGCGAACGGCGCGACGCTGCACTTGTTCGCCCTGCAAGACGGCGCTTCCGCATCGGCGGTTATCCCGACCGTTCAGGGCCAACCGCAGCTGACCGTCACGGCAACCCGCGCCGGCGGCACGATTACGATCGCAGCCAAGGGTGCCGCGGCTGACGGCAACTGGAGCCTGCTGCTTCGCGGCATCGCGTCCGTAGCCGGCGTAGACAACGGCCAAGCGTCCGTTCACGCGCAAGGAACGCTCGTGAAGCCGTCCGCCGGAGGCACATCATTCACGATCCAATTAGCATAAGCTCCCGCAAAAAAGCAAGCTGCCTTACGGTCAAGGTTCTTTGACCGCAAGGCAGCTTTTTTAAGCATAAGTTACTCCCGATTGCCGTTCACGATGCTCGCGACTTCCTCGGTAATCCGGTCCCCGCCTTCGCGTTTCCAATTCGCGACGAAATCGTCGAATGCCTCGATCGGCTCGTCTCCGACTATGATCTTCAAGAACGTCTCGTTTTCCAGCTTCTGAAGCGCCGCCCACTTCGTCTCCATCGTCTTCGTCGTCCCGTAGAAAATGCCTCTCACTTGAACCATGTCCGTCGTATACAGCGCGCCGCCGCCGTACTCGTAAGCGTTCGCCGCCTTCCAGCCGTCCATATTCTTCTTCGGGTTCTCTTTCTCGGCGACCGATTGCTCGTAGATCTTCTTCGTATCGGGATCCAGCGACGAAGGATCGATTTCCCCGCGCAACGCCTTCTGGACGTTAACGTACCGCTGCGTTATCGCATCCGCGTAATCGAGCAGCAGGTCGAACGGGTAATAACTACGAGGCTGAATGCCCGTCTCGGAGGCGAAAGCGTCCAATTTCTTCACTTCGGCGACGTTCGGATCTTGCCTGCGCTCCAATCGGGTAAAAGCGTTCAGCATCCTCACGACGGCTTCCGGATGCTCGTAGCCTTTGCGGACGACGAGAAAACGATCCGTCGTCGGCGACATGTGGGTCACGAACTTCCCGTCCGCGTCCAGCGGAGATGCGTACGCCCTCCACTCCGCCTTCGTATCGTTCGCGATCGCTTCCGCGAGCGGCCAAAAAGGCGCCCACCACGGCCCGAAAAACAAGCCCGCCGTATGATTGGCGATCGGCTCCGACGCTTCCCGGTATAACACGAACTCGTTGTCGATCACGCCGCGTTTGTACCAGTCCGCCAGCATCGCTAGCGCTTCCCTGTTCTCCGGCGCGATCGAGCCGTATTCGACTTGTCCGCTCGCGCCTTTGATCCAATTTCTCGGATAGGCGTGATACGCGCTGAATAACGTATCGAAGTCGTTCAATCCGGCCTTCTCTTGCCCGTGCACGACTTTCTTGTCGCCCGGCAACCCGATCGTATCCCGTTTTCCGTTGCCGTCCGGATCGCGGTTCGCGAACGCCAGCGCGACCTTCGCGATATCGTCGAACGTCCGCGGCGGATCGAGGCCTAGTTTCTCCAGCCAGTCCTGTCGAACCCATAGCAACGAAGGCGCGTCAGCGTCGATCGCGATGTTCGGAAGACCGTACAGCTTCCCGCCGAACGAAGCGTCTTGCAGGGCGATTCCTTTCGTCGAATCGTACATCGCCTTGATCAAGTCCGACGCATAACGCTCGTACGCGTCGGACAGGTCCGCGATCATATCGTTCTCGATCAGCTTGCGCAGTTGATTGCGGTCGACGACCATCGCGTCGGGCAAATCTCCGCTGTCGATCGCGAGATTAACCTTCTGCTCGAACGCGTCGTCCCTCTTCGCTTCCCACGAATGCGACACTTTGATGTTCGTGATCTTCTCGAAATAGCGCGTGACCGGATTGTTGTCGTTCGTCTCCCCCGCCGCGTTTTTCTCGTCCGGTATTTTGAATCCGATATTGATCGTCACCGGCTCGTCGTATTTCCCATAGACGGGATCTTCCTCGAACGACGGTATCGCCAAGACGGCATCGTCCTCTCCGGCCGCTCCCGACGGTTTGCCGCCTCCGGAAGAACAAGAGGCGATAGCGGAAGCCAGCAACAGCGCCGTCGTCGTTCTCCATAACGGTTTTATCGCTTTCCCGTTCATGGAATTCCCCCTTTGGCTTTCTCCGCCCGGTATTCGGAAGGGAGCTTTCCGACTTGTTCGCGAAACAGCTTGCTGAAATATTTGTCGTCTTCGAATCCCGCCATCGAGGCGATCTCGTACACGGGCGCTTCCGATTCGGCGAGCAACGTCTTCGCCTTTTCCAGCCGCATATTCCGAAGCACGACGCCGAATGCCTCCCCCGCCAACCTGGCGAAACATTGACTGAAATAACTTCTGCTCATGTTCGCGTAGGCCGCGACGTCCGCTTGGTTGATCTTGTCTCCCGCGTTGTCTTTCATGTAGCGAATCGCGCGTATTAAGCACAGCATCACTTCCTTGGAAAAGGAAAGCTCCACCATGCGCAGTTGAACGAGATCGGCGAACCGTCTGAACCACGCGCTCCAATCCGACCAACTGCGGATCGTTTTCTTCGCCGTGCGCATCGCCGCGGCGTCCGCCGCCGGGAGAAGCGTGCCTTCCCAGTCTTCGCATAGGCTAGCGGCCAGCCGGGCAATCTCGGCAGGATCCGGCTTCGCTCGTAACGCCTCCCGTTGGAAAACCTCCCATTCGTTGGCATGCAACGTCCAGCGCAAGCTTCGGCCCCATTCCATCGCGACTTCGGAATCTATCCGTTCATCCCTTGCCAATTGCTCGAAAGCGATTCTCGGCAATCCGTCCTTCCCGCTAACATAGAACAGTATCGAAGGAAGCTTGCGCTCGAAAACGTCTCGTACTTCCTCCCACGACCGCTCCTCCAGGCCGGTTACGACGGCGACCTGCCATTTGCGAAGCAGCTCGGGACCGAACTCCTTCTCCAATTCGTCCCGCGTCGGCGGATGCACGAGCTGCGTCATCCATACGCCGTCTAGCTCTTCGGTCGGATTGCGGCGAACGAGGCCGAGCCGATAAAGAGCCGCGCCGTCCTCGTCGTCCGACAGCGGGCGGAATACCAATGCCGTAGGCGCAAGCTCGCGCTTGCGATCCGCGTTCGCGAGCATGGACGCGCGCGAGCCGATTTCCCACTCGTACCTTTCGACGATCCGGCGGATCGCGTCGTCCGCGCTGTCCATTTCGAGCAGCGTCTTGACGATATAGTCGATCGCCCCGAGGCGAAGCGCCTCCTGGGCGAACTCGAATTCATGGTGGCAAGTCAAGACGACGGATTGCAACCGGGGAAACCGGTGCCGAGCCTGCTTGATCAGCTCGAAGCCGGACATAGCCGGCATCGTAATGTCGGTGAACAGCAGATCCGCGTCGACTTTATCCAACAGATCGAGCGCGCTGCGGCCGTCCGCCGCTTCGCCGACGATGACGATGCCGAATCGCGACCAATCGATCAAGGAAATGAAGCCTTTGCGCACGAGTTTCTCGTCATCGACGACGACGGCTCTAATCATGGAACTCCTCCTTCCCTTTCCGCGGGATGACGATCGTAACCGTCGTCCCCTTGCCCGGCTTGCTTGCGATATCGAAGTCGACTTGATCGCCGAAATAATGCTTCAGCATCCGGTTCACGTATGACAACCCGATGCCGAGCCCCCTGCGTTTGCTGCCTTCGTCGTCCTCCAGCAGCTTCCCGAGAGCCTCGTCGTCGATGCCCGATCCGTTATCCTCGACTTTGAACATCACCCTGTCGCGCGCCTCGCCCAACGAACGAACGACGACTTCGACTTTGCCGCTGCTCTCGCTGAAGCCGTGATAGATCGCGTTCTCCACGATCGGTTGGAGCAGAAATCTCGGAACGGCTGCGGATACGGCGTCCTCGTCCGCGTCGACCTTGAATTCGAATTCGTAGTCGTAGCGGATCCGTTGCAGCTCCATGTAATTTTGCAGCGCTTCGAGCTCCTCTCCCGCCGTGACGATCAAGCTTTGCTTGCCGAGATTGTAGTGGAGCACCTTGACGAGCAAGGTGACCAATTTATCGATTTCCTTCTGCCCGTTCAAGCGAGCGAGCCATTGGACGGTATTCAGCGTATTGTGCAGAAAATGCGGATTGATCTGGCTGAGCAGCTTCTCGATCTCGAATTGGCTTTTCTGCTTTTCCTCCCGGGCGACCGCGTCGATGAGCTCGTTGACCTGCGTCTTCATGCCCTGGAAGTTGTTCAGAACGAGGTCGAACTCCTCCACGTTCGTGAAGGACACCGGCGTCGTTCGGTTCGTCGCCATTCGCACGATTTCCACGTTCACTTTACGTAGCGGTTTGTACACTTGCCGCCATATCACGTAAGCGAGCACGCCCGCGAACAACAACGTCGCTAAGGCCAACACGATCATTTTCGCGAACCACGAATAGATTTCGCTGTTAAACGTCGACTTCTTCACCGCGGCGATCAACTGCCAGCCTTGCTGGCTTTCGTAGCGAAACAAATGATAGCCTTTGTATTCCTTATGAATATCCGTCGATTCGTTCCACTTTAGCGAAGCGATACCCTCCGGAACGTCGTTGTCTTCCATATAAGTCAGCTTCCCCTGCTCGTTGACGAGTAGGTGGTTTACTTTCATGCCGTAGGACTGCTGGTTGAGAATTTTACGAAACAGGTTGTAGTTCGTCTCCAGGTAAATGTATACTTTCCGATCGCCTTCCGTCCGGACGACCCGAATACCGGAAATGACGACGTTCGTGCTGTCCTCGTATAACGTCTTGTGCGGGCCGAAATACTGCGCGCCGTTATACGACGCGAAATTCGGCAGCTTCGCGAGATCGAACGACGAGCCCATGCTCAAGTTCGTGAACAAAATCGGATCGTCGGCGCCCGGCAGTACGTAAGCGGTTAGACCGAGATACGGATTCGTGAAGTTCACCAGATTCATTTTCTCGTTGATCGAGGCCATGATTTGAGACTTCCGGTAAATCTGCTTCTCTTGAAGGAAAGCGGACACCTCGTCGACGATCTGCCCGTCGAGCGCGAATTGTTTCGAAGCGAAATCCAGATTGTTGATCGTATTCTCGAGACTGGCCGACTCTTGGTGAAGGCTGGCGCTGATGCCGCTTTGGATTTTGCCGGTCAGAATGGAATAGATAGATGAATAGGTGAGCGCGCACACGAAAGCGAGCGGAAGCAAACATCCGATCATCAAGTAAACGACGAGCGTCCTTCTCAAAGATCGGGAGGCGAACCGTCGGCGCGCGGCAAGACGTTGTAACATCCCGTTCGTCTACTTCCTCTCGTCCGTTAGTTAGCTTCAATTATACCACAGGGTTCGTTCTTTGAACGCGCTTACGCGAAGCTGGCAGAAGGGGGGGCCCCTCTGCCAGCCTTTGTCGCGCCTTATGATAGGATCGTTAATTACTTCACGCTTTTGCGAGCTTCGTAGAGCTCCTCCGCTTTCTTGACGGAGAACGCCTTCACTTCCTCGAAGCCCAAACCGTTCACTTTATCAAGCATTTCCTTTTTCAGCTTGTTAAAATGATCTTCATTTTTAGCGAATACCAATTTCCAAGAGTACTGTTGAATAACCGTGCCGATGAGTTTGTTTTTCTGTTCGAGCGATTTGTCCATCGTGAGCGGCGCTTTACCCGTGAAGCCTTGCGGAGCTACCGCGATTTTGTTGTTCTTGACAAAATATTCTTTCGCCGTCAGAGCGCCGTACTTCGCGCGCCATTCGCTTTCGATCGGGTTCGGGTTGAGTTTGAGCTGCGATTCCCACAGGTTGTGATCGTAAGGCTCGTTCGTTTCCGGATTGACTTCCGCCGGAATGACGAATGAGAAGTTCATTTGGTTCGAGCCATAGTAGTAATCGCCGCCGCCGAACTCTTCCGGAACTTTCGTGTTTTGCTGGTCTTTATACGCGTTTTGACCGAAATCCGTCACGAACGGTTTGCCGTCCGCGCCGATATCCCACGTCAACCCTTTCGGCCCGTTCGGAACCGCCGTTCCCCCGCCCGCGGACAGCATCGCGCCTTCCGGCGTATACATCCAGTTGATGAATTCCATGATGCGCTTCGGATCTTTCGCTTTCGCGCCGATCGAGATGATGCCGTTGCCGCCGTACACGTTGAAACCCGTAGAGTACATCACTTCTTCTTTGAACGGTACGGTCATGAACGCTTTGCCTGCGGCAATGTTCTCCGCGGTATTGTAGTTCGCCGCGCCTTGCCACGGGAACCAAGAGAACAGCAAGCGTCCTTCTTTGTACTTCGCTTGGACGTCGTCGAACTTCTGCGTGATCGAGTCCGGATCGACGAGACCCATTTGGTTCGCATCGAAGTACAGCTTGAGGGACTTCATGTACCAGCTGTCGTCGGACAGGAAGTCGTAATACTTCTCTTCGTCCGCTTTCGTATACAGCGCGGTGTCGACGATCTCGTCGTAGCCGTACATATTCGCGAATTGCTTCGCAAGCGTCATCTTATAGTTGCCGTCCCAATCGGACCAAAGCGAGAACGCGTACGTCTTCTTGCCTTGCGCGTTCTTCGGCTCCAACTCTTGCATTTTCTTCAGCACGGGCAAGTAATCTTGCGGACTGTTAATGTCCGGCGCTCCAACCTTCTGGTACAGATCCCATCGCAAGTCCGGTCCCCACGTCATGTCTTTGCCTTCGGAAGGGCCGCTCGGGTTGCTCGCGACGTTGTTGCCGATACCCCATACGGAATTGCCGTCGCCGAACGAGATTTTCGCTTTCTCGATCGCTTTCGGGTATTTAGCAAAAATGTCTTTGCCGTACGTGTCGAGCAAGCCGTCCTTCGTCAGATCGAGTAGAAGTCCGCCCTTGATCGCGTTCGGATAGTTGTTCTTGTCGTCGCCCCAGATGACGATGTCGCCGAGATCGCCGGACGCCATCATCGCCGCGATTTTCGTATCGCCGCCGCTCAGGTTGGACGCCACGATGTCGAGCTCGATGTTGAATTTGTCTTTGATCGCCTTGGCGAACCAGCCGATTTGCGGACCCGCGTAGTTCGCGGTCGTCGAGAATACGGAAAGCTTCAGCGTTTCGGAGTGGTCGAGGCCGCCGCTATCGGACGGACTTGCCGAATCCGACGGCGACGGTTCCGCGGACGCCGACGAGGCCGAGGTCGGGCTTGCCGAAGCCGGCGACGACGCATCCCCGTTGTTGTTGTTGTTTTTGCTGCACGCGGCCATGACGAACACGATCGCGAATGCCAGCATGAGAATAAGCGATTTTCTGAATTTCATCGTTCCAAGTGCCTCCCTTGTTTTTGCTTTCTATTAGTTCAACCCCCGGTAATGGGGTTCAAACCCGTTAGCCTTTAACCGCGCCGATCAGAATACCCTTAACGAAGAAGCGCTGGAAGAACGGATAGACGATCAAGATCGGAAATACGACGATCATCGTGACGGTCATCCTCACCGAATTCGGCGTCTGCATGTGCTGCACGCTCGCCGCCATGTCTTGCGAATTGCGGATGAGCGCCGCCAGCGAGGTCGACTCGTTCAAGTAACGCCAGAGCAGGAATTGCAGCGTGTAATACTTCTGCTCCGTCATCAGGAACGCGGTGTCGATGAAGGAGTTCCACTGCGTGACCGCGGAGAATATCGTAATCGTCGCCAGAATGGGCGTCACCAGGGGCACGATGATGCTTCCGAATATTTTCATGTACCCCGCTCCGTCGATCGCCGCCGATTCTTCCAATGAAGGTGGAATCGCCTCGATGAACGTTTTGACGAGGATTATGTTGAAAGGAGTAATGATCGTCGGCAGCACGTACGCCAAATAGTTGTTCGTCAGCCCGAGGTTGTTCATCGTGATGTACCATGGAATGAGTCCCGCGCTGAAATACATCGTGACGATCAGCATCCGGTACCACACTTTGCGCAACCACATTTCCTTCTTCGTGAACAAATAGCCGAGGAAAGCGGAAGCGCCGACAGTCAGCAGCGTGCCGACGACCGTCCGGTAGATGGAGACGTATGCCGCCTCCGCCAATCCCGGAATTTTGAGCACGTTCGCGTAGTTGTCGAAATGAACCTGCTTCGGATAGAACGTGACGTAGCCGGCCGCGCTCAGATCGTTCGAGCTGATCGTATTGATGAACAAATAGTAGAACGGGTAAATGCAGGACAAGGTGAACAAGCCGAACAGCGCGTAATTGATCGAATGAAAGGCGATGTCTTTCGGCGATCGTTTTTTCTTCCTCATACGTTCCCTCCGCTAGATGATGGATTCGCCTCTGACGAGCTTGGACATGGCGTTCGCGGTGAACAGCAGGAACACGCTGACGACCGATTTCAACATGCTGACCGCCGTCGCGAACGGAAAATTGTTGGCGAAGGCGATATTGTACACGTACAGGTCGAGCACTTCGATCGTGTCTTTGTTCATCGCGTTCTGGAAAGCGAAATATTGGTCCACGCCGTTGTTGACGAAATTGCCTATCGACAGGAGCAGCAGCACGAAAAACGTCGGGACGATGCCCGGCACCGTGATGTGCCAGATTTTGCGAAACCGGCTTGCCCCGTCTACGTCCGCCGCTTCGTACAGCTCTTGGTCGATGCCGGTAATGGCGGCCAAATACAGAATCGCGCCCCAGCCGAGCGATTTCCACCAATACCACCCGATCATCGTCAACCATATGTTGTTGCTCGAAGCGAGGAAGTTGATGCCTTCGTCGATAAAGCCGAGCTTGATCAGCAGCGTGTTCACGATTCCGTTGTCGACCGAGAACAGCGTAAACGCCAGCGCGTACACGAGAATCCAACTGATAAAGTTCGGTATCGTCGTCAGCGTCTGCACGAGCTTGCGGTACCACGAAGTTCGGACTTCGGACAGCAATATCGCGAAAATAACCGGAAAAACCGAGGTAAGGATGCCTAGCACGCTCATCGCCACCGTGTTCTTCAACACCCTGACGACTTCTTCGAGCTGGGTCGGATTCGAGGCGATCGACCGGAACCACTTCAACCCCACGTAAGGCGTGTCGGATAACGGTATGCCCGGCGTAAAATCGTAAAAAGCGTAAATCCATCCGGTAATCGGCAAGTAAAAGAAGATGAACGTCGTCACGAGGAACGGGAACGCCATGAGAAACAATTTGTACTTGTTCGGTATGCCGCCCGGTCGTTTCCATACGGCGTTATCCGGCTTGCTCGTCTCGACGGAAGCTGATGTCATCGTCCATGTCTCCTATCTGCGATATCTATATCTGTCTCGGTTGTTCACGCTTTCATTGTAAGGGACTTCAAGGCGTCTCCGGGAGCGAAAAGGAAACGCAACGGTCGGACAACAGTCGCCTGCGTCCACACCGTTTTCTACCCCTTGCGAACCGTTTTCTCTCCTTGAACGCAAAAAAACCGCCGTTCGATCGGAGATTACCCTCCAACGAACGACGATTTGATTGCATAATCCCTAAAACCTAACTCCAAGCCTCCTAGCTTACCTTGTGCTCAATGCGCAGTTTGTCGGCGACCATCGCGATGAACTCGCTGTTCGTCGGTTTCGACTTCGCGATGTTGATCGTATAGCCGAACAGGTGACTGATGCTGTCGATGTTGCCGCGGGTCCAGGCGACTTCGATCGCGTGGCGGATGGCGCGTTCGACGCGAGAAGGCGTCGTTTTGAATTTTTCGGCGATCGCGGGATACAGCGTCTTCGTGATCGCGCCGAGAATTTCGATGTTGTTGTACACCATCGTGATCGCTTCGCGCAAATATTGGTACCCTTTAATATGCGCGGGAACGCCGATCTCGTGGATAATGCTCGTGATATTCGCGTCCAAGTTTTTCGGCTTGCCGATCTGAACGATGTTCGAACGGCTGTTCGACGAGGAGGACGACGACGTCACCGACGAAGCGGTCGGGCTGCCGGCCAACTGACGGATCCGGTTCGCCAATACGTCCATGTCGAACGGTTTCAGTATGTAGTACGATGCGCCGAGCTGCACCGCTCTCTGCGTGATGTTTTCTTGCCCGAACGCCGTCAGCATGATGATCTTAGGCATCGATGATAAGTTCATATCCCGCAGTTTCTCGAGAACGCCCAGGCCGTCCAAGTGCGGCATAATAATATCGAGGATCATGACATCCGGTACTCTGCGTGTTTCCTCTAATTGACGAATGACCTCTTCTCCGTTGTACGCCACTCCGATGACCGTCATATCATCCTGCTCTTGGATGTACTCTGATAATAAGTTCGTAAACTCTCGGTTGTCGTCTGCTAGAAACACTTCAATCCGTGGCAATGTCTGGTCCTCCCTTTCTCTGTCCGAGATTTAATGGATGAAAAACGCATATCGTTTCTCTGTTTATCCGTTTTCGACATCGCGGTTCGCGATTCCTTCTCGATTAGAAAATTTTTCTTTCTTTCTTTATTAAAATCGAATATAATATTTAATTTACGTCATAACATGCCAAATGCCGATTCTTTTCAATCATTTTCGACAAATGTTCGTGTTTTGGCGACTCGCATATCCGAAGGGTAAAAGCAAAATCTAAGGCGTTAAACCGCCTTAGACGTTGCCTGCTCCGGGTTCAGCATAATGCCCGCGTCTTGAAGCATCCATTCGATGAAGCAGCCATATCCGGACGAGGGGTCGTTCACGAACACGTGGGTTACCGCTCCGACCAATTTGCCGTTCTGGATAATCGGACTGCCGCTCATTCCTTGCACGATGCCGCCCGTTCTTTCGAGCAGTTGCTTGTCGGTAATCTTAATGACCATGCCTTTCGTGGCCGGGGCCGATTGCTTGGCGACATGGACGATCTCGATGTCGAAGCGTTCGACTTTCTGCTTCTCTACGACGGTCAGCATTTGCGCGGGACCTTCTTTCACTTCTTCCGCGAAAGCGACGGAAATCGGTTCCGGCTGGTACGCATGATCGGGAAGTTGCTTCATTTGGCCGAAAATGCCGAACGGCGTATTCCTCTCCACGTTGCCTAACGTTTTGCCGCCCTTCAAGAAACTCGCCCTCTTCTCGCCGGGTTCGCCGCTTTGGCTTTTCGAGATCGAATTGACGTTCGATTGCACGATTTCGCCGCTGCCGACGACGATCGGCGATTGCGTGTCCATATCCGTGATGACGTGGCCAAGGGCGCCGTATACCCCTTGGTCGGGCGCGTAGAACGTCAGCGTGCCGACGCCGGCGGCGGAATCCCTAATGTACAAGCCTAGCCGCCACGCCTTGTCCTCTTCGTCGTAAGCCGGCTTCAGCGTCGTCTTGAACCTGTCTTTGCCTCTTTGAACGAGCAGGCGTAGCGCTTCGCCTGTACGACCGGCGCTTTCCGCGTAAGGCGCGATTTTCGAAATATCGTTGCACGTTTCCCCGTTGATCTCGACGATCAAGTCCCCGAGCTTCAGCTTCGCGTCTTCTCCGGGCGATACTTTCGAACGGTTTTTCGTCTGCACGAGGTGATGTCCGACGACCATGATGCCCGCCGCTTTGACTTTAACCCCGATCGTCTGGCCTCCGGGAATGACTTTCAAATTCGGAATGACCTGAAGCCGTACCGTCTTGAACGGAATTCTGCCGAATAACTTAAGCTTAAGATCGGTAATGCCGCTATGCTTCGGTTGAATGGATAAAGGCCGGCTCAGATCCACTCGCATGGAAGAACCGTTGCTTCCGTTGATCTCGGCCACTTGCGGGTTTACGCTGCCTTCGGCGTGAACGGGCATCGCGTAGTGCAGCGAGACCGCTTGTCCCTGAAACAGCCTGAGCTGGCTTGGGAATGCCGCGAAATGCTGAAACGGCGCGGAGGATACGGCAAAACACAGCATAAGAACGACTACGAGACCGATGCGGCGTTTTCTGGAGTGCTTCTGGTACAAGTTCTCACGCTCCCTTACAGTCTAGACCGACGCGAATGCCGCCGATAACGTAACTATAAGGTAACCGCGAGCCCCTTCTTTTATGTTCCCAAAATGCTTCCTACGCCTTTGATTTTTCGCGTCGTTACGCGTTTTTTCGTTGCTCCGCCAGACTAAGCATTTCTTGCGCGTGATGGCGGGTTTTTTCCGTCACTTCCACTCCGCCGAGCATTCTGGCCAGTTCCTCGACGCGTTGCTCGTGCGCGAGTTCGAGGACGGACGTGCGCGTGCGGTCCTGTTCCGTCACTTGCTTGCGGATCTCGTATTGATGGTCGGCCATGCAGGCGACCTGCGGCAAATGCGTAATCGCGAACACTTGGCAATGTCGCGACAATAGCGACAGCTTCTCGGCGATCGCTTGGGCCGCGCGCCCGCTGACGCCGGTATCGACTTCGTCGAAGACGAGCACCGGAATTTCGTCGATCCGAGCGAAAATCGCCTTGAGCGCCAGCATGACGCGGGACATCTCGCCGCCGGACGCGATCTTGGATAGCGGTTTCGGCGGTTCCCCCGGGTTCGTCGACAGCAGGAACTCGGCCGTATCCGCTCCCGTCGCCGTAAGCGCCGACGGCGCGAGCTTCACCTCGAACACCGAACGCTCCATTTGCAAATCCGCAAGCTCTCGTTCGATCTGGCGGGAAAGGGTCCTGGACGCCGTCTTGCGGATTTCCGTCAGCTTCTCCGCTTTGGCGGTAAGCTCGCGATGAAGCGTATCCTCGCGCGCGGCCAGCTTCTGAAGAAGTTCGTCCCGGTTGTCGAGCTGCTCGGTTTCCGATTGAATTTTAGCTTTGTAGCCGAGGATGTCTTCGACCGTTTCCCCGTATTTGCGCTTGAGCCCGTGAAGCAAATCCAATCTCTGCTCGATCTGGGCAAGACGCTGCGGATTAAACTCGATTCCTTCTTTATAGTCGCGCAATTGATACGCGCTGTCTTCGACCGCGTAGTACGCGGATTGCAATTGTTCGACGAGAGGCTGAAGGATGGCGGGATCGACCTTGGAGATGTCCTGCAAGCGCGTTAACGCTCGGGACAACGCGGCCAATCCTTTCGTGCCGTACAGCAAATCGTATGCTTCCGTAACGGCGTCGGTCAGTTTCTCCGCATGGGATAGTTTGCGTCGCTCGTCGGAAAGGGATTCGTCTTCGCCCGGTTTCAGCTTGGCCGCCGCGATTTCCTCCAATTGGAACCGGTACAGATCCAGCATCTGCATGCCTTGACGGGACTTCTCGTCGAGTTCGCGACGCTCCCTGTGAACGGCCTGGTATTCGGCGAACAGCTTGCGATAATCCGCCTTATGCCCTTCCATATCGTCCTCGGCGAACGAGTCCAACCACTCCAGATGCTTGTCGGTACGCAGCAACGATTGATGCTCGTGCTGGCCATGAATATTGACGAGATGCTCGCCGACTTCGCGCAGCATCGACAACGTCACGCTTTGTCCGTTGATTCGGGCAGTCGCTTTGCCTTGGGCGAGCAGTTCCCTCCGAACGAGCAGCGTTTCCTCGGGATCGGCTTCGATGCCCAAGCGACGAAGCGTCTCCCACACCGGATGTTCCCGCGGCAGATCGAATACCGCTTCGACTTTCGCTCTTTCCTGGCCGTGACGGATCATATCCGCCTGGCCTCTACCGCCCGCCGCGAGCGTCAACGCGTCGATGACGATCGACTTGCCCGCGCCCGTCTCCCCGGTCAATACATGGAAACCGCCGTGGAATCGGACGGATACGTTCTCGATGACTGCCAAGTTGTTTATGGATAATTCCCGAAGCATGAGAAGCCTCCTTCGACTCGTCGAATGCAATGCCAAGCTTACTGCATCATGCCGTATATCCGGTTCAGCACGTCTTCGCCGTGCGTTTTGGACTTGCAAATGAGCAGCGTCGTGTCGTCGCCGCCGATCGTGCCGATGATCTCGCCCCAGTCCATCCCGTCGATCAGCGCCGCGATCGTCATGGACGTCGCGGGCAAGCTCTTGAGCACGACGAGATTCTCGGCGTAATCCGCGCTAATGAAGTGATCGAGCAAAGCCCGCTTCAGCTTGTGCGCCGGATTGTATTTCTGGTCTTGCGGCATCGAATATTTGTAGCGCCCGTCTTCGAGGGGCACTTTGATCAATTGCATTTCCTTGATGTCCCTGGAGACGGTCGCTTGCGTCACATGCATGCCTTCGAGGCTTAGCGCTTCAACGAGATCTTCTTGCGTCTCGATTTCCCGCGAGGCAATCAGTTCCCGTATTTTGCGTTGACGTAATCCTTTCATTCGCCAGCCTCCACTTTGAATCGTACGATTTTGACTTGCCTCTCTTGAGCCGACGCGACGACGATGCCTTCGCAATCGGGAAAAAGCAACGCGTAAGGCAGCAACTTTTCCCGGAGGCCGCTGGCCGTCCAGAGAATCGGTTGCCTCGGCCGGTCGAGCTTCACGAGATAATATTTGTCGTCGCGCGAAACCAAATAATCGAAATAAAGCCTAGTCGGCATCGAAGGCTCGTCCCCGACGACGACGCCGAGCGGAATGCGGTGTTTCCCGGACAGCACTTCGAAGCCTTGATCTTCGAGCAATTCCACGGCGTCGTCGCGTTCCACGCCTCCGGCCTGCGCCAGCTTGCGAAGGCGCGAGCCCGGAGGCTCGTGCAGCCATCTGTCGAAGCGCCTGATCGCCCACCAGACTATGAGTCCCGCCGCGATCATGATCAGTAGACCGTCACCGAACTTTTCCATCGCGACCTCCAGGTAAGATCCGAATCGGATCGTCGTTCGCTGCCTGGACTCGTTGCTCGTGCGTCTTTTATCTTTCGCGACGGAAGCCGCATATTCCTCTTTCGCGGGCGAATCGACCGCCGACGTTCTCGCGCTTTAAACGAATAAAACCCGGAGCGGCCGCGAGCCGGCCCGCAGGTATCCGGCCGTTCTTCGGCGCTCCGGGTCGTCCGGACGATAGGTAGTTCAAAAAGTCCGCTTTTGATCACGAAGTGAAGCAGGAAGCGGATTCGGCATCGAATCTTGAATTCAGCCGGGACTTCCGGTTCTCGCGTAGGTTTTGCCTACGCTCCGATCCTCATTCCCTAGCTTCTTTCAACCTTCTCGGTGCTGAAAACCGGACTTTTTGAACGACTTCTAATAAAAGGCTTTCTAAGAACCTGGACCGCGCTTGAACGCCATCGCCGCTTCTTCCGCGGTCGCTTTGGCGAGCTTCGCCAGTTCGTTCTCCTCGAGCTCCGGCAGCGGCTGGTCTCCGCCGTGCAATCGCCACAGCGCAAGGAATTCGATGTTCCCCTCGCCTCCCGTTATCGGCGAGAAGGTAAGTCCTTGAAGCTCGAAGCCAAGGCCGTTCGCCGAGACGAGCACCTCGCGGATCACGCTCGCGTGAACCGCAGAATCCCGGATAACGCCCGACTTGCCGACTTGTTCCCTGCCCGCTTCGAATTGGGGCTTGATAAGCGCGACCGTCAAGCCGCCCGGTACTAGCATCTCCGCGAGAGCGGGCAAAATGAGGCGGAGCGAAATGAAGCTAACGTCTATCGAGGCGAACGACGGTCGCGGCCCTTCGAGCTGATCCGCGGTCATATGCCTGAAATTCGTGCGTTCCATCGCGTGCACGCGTTCGTCTTGGCGGAGCGACCAGTCTAACTGATTATAACCGACGTCGACGGCATACACGAGGGAAGCTCCGTGCTGCAACGCGCAATCCGTGAATCCCCCCGTCGAAGCGCCGATATCGATCATGATCTTGTCTTGCAGATCGAGACCGAAGTGCTTGATCGCCTTCTCGAGCTTCAGCCCGCCCCTGCTAACGTAAGGATGAACCGCTCCTTTGACGGTGATGGCGGCGTCCCGCGGGACCTTCGTGCCCGCTTTGTCGACGCGCTCCGTACCGACGAGCACGAGGCCGGCCATAATGGCGGCCTTCGCCTTTTCGCGGCTCTCGTAAAATCCTTGCTCCAGCAGCAGCACGTCGAGCCGTTCCTTGCCGGCTGTCGTCTTCTCCATCGTCACGTCGCTTTCAGCCGCTGGCGTCCGGGCAACGCGACCAATCGCTTCGCGATCGCTTCCGCCGTCAATCCGCTATCCGCGCGTTGTTCCTTGATCGTCGCGTGTTCGACGAAGAGGTCGGGCACGCCGGCCAGTTGGATCGATGCCGGCTGAATGCCGTTCAGCGCGTAGAATTCGAGGATCGCGCTGCCCAAACCGCCTTGAACGGAGCCTTCCTCGACGACGAGAAGCGGCAGATGTTCCTTCGCGAGGGACAGCAGCATCTTCTCGTCCAAAGGCTTCACGAAGCGCGCGTTAATGACGCGCACGTTCATGCCTTCGCGCTTGAGCAATTCGGCCGCTTCCTCCGCGACTTGGACCATCGGCCCGATCGCGAGTACCGCCGCGTAGTCCCCTTCCTTGACCGTTTCCCAAGAGCCGATCTCGATCGGCGTCATCTCGTCGTCGAACGCAGCGCCGGTTCCCGCCACCCGCGGGTAACGGACGGCGATCGGTCCGCCCTCGTAGTCGACGGCCGTCTTCAGCATATTGCGAAGTTCGTTCTCGTTCTTCGGCATCATCAGCACCATATTCGGAATATGGCGCAGGAACGCCATATCGTATACGCCCTGATGCGTCTCTCCGTCCGCGCCGACGAATCCGGCCCTGTCGATCGCGAAAACGACGTTCAGGTTCTGCCGGCAAATATCGTGGACGACTTGGTCGTATGCCCGTTGCAGGAACGTCGAGTACACCGCGAATATCGGCTTGGACCCTTCCATCGCCATGGCGGCAGACATCGTCGCTGCATGCTGCTCGGCGATGCCGACGTCGAACATCCGGTCGGGGAACCGCTCCGCGAACTTGAGCAAGCCGGAACCGCCCGGCATCGCCGGCGTAATCGCGACGATTCGCATGTCTTGTTCCGCGAGCTCGATGAGCGCGTTGCCGAACACTTCGGTGTACATCGGCGGACCGACCGGCTTGACCACTTGACCCGATTCGATCTTGTAGGAACCCGTCACTCCGTGCCACTTATGGGAATCGGCTTCCGCCGGGGAGTAGCCTTTGCCTTTCGTCGTCAGCACGTGAACGAGCACGGGACCGTCGACGCTATCCGCTTGCTTGAACGCTTCGATCAGCTTGCCGACGTCGTGACCGTCGACCGGCCCGAAATATTTCAAGCCGAACTCCTCGAATAGAACGCCTTCCGGCGCGACGAGCGTCTTCAGGCTGTCCTTGACCCGGTCGGCCGTTCTCGCCAGCTTGCCGCCGATGGCGGGCACTTTGCGCAGCAGCCAGTCGAGTTCGTCCTTCGCTTTGCGGTAAATTTTCTCGGAGCGGATTTTGCCCAAGTAGTTATGGATCGCGCCTACGTTCGGCGCGATGGACATCTCGTTGTCGTTCAGCACGACCATAAGCCTGCGCTTCTCGTGGCCGATATGGTTCAACGCTTCGAGCGCCATGCCGCCCGTCAAGGCGCCGTCGCCGATGATGGCGATCACTTGGTTGGACCCGCCTTGCTGGTCGCGCGCCAGCGCCATCCCCATCGCCGCGGACAGGGACGTGCTGCTATGACCGGCTTCCCAGACGTCGTGCTCGCTTTCGCTGCGCTTGACGAAGCCGCATAAGCCGTCCTTCTGGCGCAGCGTATCGAAGCGGTTTTGCCGCCCCGTCAACATCTTATGAACGTAGGCCTGATGACCGACGTCGAAAATCAACTTGTCGGACGGGCTGTTATACCTATAATGCAACGCCAACGTCAGCTCGACGACGCCCAAATTCGGCGCCAGATGGCCTCCCGTGGCGGACAATTTCTCAATGAGGAAACGCCTGATTTCTTCGGCCAATTGCGGAAGCTCGGGTAGCGTTAGTTGTTTCACGTCGTACGGACTGTCGATTCGCTCGAGCAGCAAGAGTATTTCCCCGCTTTCCCCCTGTGGATATTACGCTTATTATACCATATCGCCGATCAATGCCCAAATTTCTACACGACTCGCGACGACGCGCTTCGCGTAGCCATCAAACGGCAAACCCCGCCATCGGGGAAGGCATGCCTTCCGCCGCGGCGGGGTTTGCCGTGCGCGCGGCGTCTTCGTCCGACGCGCAAATGCTTAATGATCGCGGTTGAGCAAGGAGCCCGCGATTTCGATCAACCGTCGCGGATCGGACAGTCCCGCGCCGAGCAACGCCTCGTTCGCTTCTTCCGTTAAGGAAGACACCCGCTTGCGGCTTTCGTCCAATCCGATCAGGAACGGATAAGTGACCTTTTCCTGTCGTTCGTCGCTTTTGACCGGCTTGCCGAGCTTCTCTTCCGTTCCGGTCAGGTCGAGAATATCGTCCTGGATCTGGAACGCGAGTCCGACGTTCTTGCCGAATCGCTCGAGTGCCCGCAGTTGGTCGTCTCCGGCTTCCGAGGCATGTCCGCCCGCGCGCACCGAGAAAGCGATCAGATCGCTCGTCTTATGCAGATGGATCGATTCCAGCTGCCCGAGGGAAGTGACGCCTTGCTCGCCTTCCATGTCCAGCGCCTGGCCGCCAACCATGCCGAAGACGCCGGCGAACATGGCCAACTCCTCGGACGCGGCCAGCACGCGTTCGGCAGGCACGCCGCCCTTCGCGGCGGACGCGAGAACGTGAAACGCGTGCGTGAGCAGGCCGTCTCCCGCGAGAATGGCCATCGCGTCGCCGTATACCTTATGGTTGGTCGGCCTTCCGCGGCGGAAATCGTCGTTATCCATAGCCGGCAAGTCGTCGTGGATGAGCGAGTACGTGTGGATCATTTCGACCGCGCAAGCGAAAGGCATGGCGCGGTCCGAAGCCCTTTCGGCATCGTCTTGGACCGCCTCCGCGGCGGCCAGCACGAGAATCGGCCGAAGCCTCTTGCCGCCGGCGAGCAGCGAATAGTCCATCGCATCGCGCAGCGTCGACGGAATGCCCCACGCCGGAGGGAACACTTCGCGAAGCGCTTTCTCCACCCGTTCGCGCCTAGCCGTTAAGTATGTATGCAAATCTACCGATGTCGTCACGAAAATTCCCTCTCAGTCTCGAAGCCGATAGTCTCCGACCGTTACTGTTCGGCCGCGAAGGGCTTACGTTGCAAGCCTCCGTCGCCCTCTACGAGCATCTCGATGCGCCGTTCCACCTGTTCGAGCTTCTGCCCGCACAGCTTGGACAAGCGCATCCCTTCCTGGAACAGCTCGATCGCCGTCTCGAGCGGAACGTCGCCGCTTTCCAGCCGGGCAACGATATCCTCCAGCTTCTCCATCGCCTGTTCGAACGAAATCGCGGGAACGTCCGTCCCCTCCTGCGCCTCGTTCAAGTCTTCCGGTTTCTTGCCGGCACCGTTCTTAGCCATGAGCTTGTTCCTCCCCGCGAATACCCCATACTTGGCAATCCAGCGTTCCGTCCGCCAGCCTTACCCGGACGAGATCGCCCGGCTGCACGTCGCCCGTCGTCCGGACGAGCTTCTTCATGCTTTCATCGTACACGAGACTATAACCGCGCCCCATGATCTTAAGCGGGCTTAACGCGTCGAGGTGCCTTACGGCGGAACCGAACTCCGCCCGCCGCCTTCTCAGCAATCCGCCCATCGCCAGTTCCAGGCTTCTCGTCGCCGAGACGAGTCGTTGACGGGAGAGCGCCGCTTGGCGTCCGGGATTCGCCGCGAGCAACTTGCCGACGAGCCGGGCATGCCGCTCCGCGGACAGGGCTTGCCGATCCCGAAGCACGTAGCGAAGCCTTTCCTTCAACCGGTCGAGCCTCTCCGCCTGAACGAGCAAGCTTCTGCGGGGCTGCATGAAATACGGCGATCTCGCCGCATGTCTCAATCGTTCCCGTGCGCTCGCCAGCAGCGACGACAGAGATTTCGCCATCCGCCGCTCGAAATAGGCGAGGTTCTGCTTCAGCTCTCCCGCGTGGCGAACCGCCAGCTCCGCCGCAGCGGTCGGCGTGGGCGCCCGCAAATCCGCCGCGAAGTCCGAGATCGTAAAATCGGTCTCGTGACCGACCGCGGAAATGACCGGAATGCGGGACTCGCCGATCGCCCGAGCGACCGCCTCTTCGTTAAACGCCCACAATTCCTCGAGCGAGCCTCCGCCCCTGCCGACGATGAGCACGTCCGCTTCGCCTAATGCGTTCATTTCCCGGATCGCTTTCACGATGGACGGCGCCGCCGTTTTCCCTTGCACCGACACCGGATATAGTAGCACATGAACGGCCGGATTCCGGCGTTCGAGCGTGATCAGAATATCGCGCACGGCGGCCCCCGTCGGACTCGTAATGACTCCTACGGTACGCGGATAAGCCGGAAGCTCTCTTTTGCGAAGCTCGTCGAACAAGCCTTCCGCTTCGAGCTTCTTCTTCAGCTGCTCGTAAGCGAGGTAGAGACTGCCGATGCCGTCCGGCTGCATCGCCGTCGCGTAGAACTGATATTGCCCGTCCCTCTCGTACACGGAAACGCCTCCGCGAGCCAGCACCTTCATGCCGTCCTTCGGACTGAACGGAAGGCGCTGGTTGTAGGAGGCGAACATGATGCACTTGAGACGGGCCCCTTCGTCCTTCAGCGTGAAGTACATATGTCCGCTGGAATGGAACGTAAAGTTGGAGATCTCGCCTCTGAGCCAGATGTCCTGGAGCCCGGAGTCGCCTTCCAACTTCATCTTAATGAGGCGATTGATATCGCGAATGCTGATCGCGCGTGCCGGGTCCATTCTCTCCGCTCCTCTCTATTTCTTCGAGCGCTTCGCCGACGTCAGCGTGTTCGCCATCAGCATCGTGATCGTCATCGGGCCTACGCCTCCCGGTACGGGTGTAATCCAACCGGCCGTTTCCACGACGTCGTCGTAGTCCACGTCCCCGCACAGCTTGCCGTCCGGCAGGCGGTTGACGCCGACGTCGATGACGACCGCCCCCGGCTTCACCCACTCTTTCTTCACGAGCTTCGGCACGCCGACGCCGACGACGAGAATGTCCGCTTGACGGGCCATTTCTTCGATATTCGGCGTGCGGGAGTGGCAGATCGTCACGGTCGCGTTCTCGCGAAGGAGCAACATGGCGACCGGCTTGCCGACGATGTTGCTGCGTCCGATGACGACCGCGTGTTTGCCTGCAGGGGAGTTGCCCGTCCGCTTAAGCAATTCGATGACGCCGGACGGAGTGCATGGCAAGAGAGCGTCGTCTCCGATCATCAAGTTGCCGACGCTTTCCGGATGGAAGCCGTCTACGTCTTTCTCGACCGCGATCGCGTCGATGATCGCTTTCTCTTCGATATGCTTCGGAAGGGGAAGCTGCACGAGAATGCCGTGAACCGCGCCGTTTCCGTTGTATTCGCCGATCAGGGCCAGAAGAGCTTCCTGCGTCGTGTCCGCCGGAAGACGGACGACTTCGGAATAGTATCCGAGATCCTCGCACGCTTTCGCTTTGTTTCGGACGTACACCTGCGATGCCGGATCTTCCCCGACGATGATGACGACGAGTCCGGGCGTCACGCCTTCCGCTTTCAACCGATCGGCTTCCATGCGCAGTTCTTCGCGAATCGAATCGGAAATTTGTTTGCCGAAAATGATTTGCGCGCTCAATATTATTCCCCCTCTTGCGATTTCTCTTCTCTTTCCCTCATCATCCGGCCGAGCACGCCGTTGACGAATTTCCCGTTTTCGTCCAGACCGAAATGCTTCGCCAACTCGATCGCTTCGTTAATGACGACTTTCGGCGGTACGTCCGCCCGAAACATCATTTCGTAGGCGGCAAGCCGCAAAATTTGACGGTCTACGCGCGAAAGCCTGTCCACCTGCCAACCCGTCAAGTAGACGACGAGCTTCTGGTCGATCTGCTCGCGGTTGTCCGTCACTCCTTGCACGAGCTCGCGCGTAAACGCGTCGACGTGCTTTAATTCCGCGACGTCCGTTCCGATCTCGTTGTCATGGCGCGCCTCGTCCATGACGATATTGACGGCTTCTTCGCACGTAACGCCGTTCATTTCGATTTGGTACAGGCTCTGTACCGCGATTTCCCTTGCGATTCTGCGTTTCATGAGTCCTCCTGGAAACTTGCGATTCGTTTTAGCGGTTGTTCAAAACTCATGCTTAAAGCCGTTTATGTTTATTCTTTCATTATTCCCGTTCGGAACGGCTCTCTAGCATGGTGCGGATAAAAACAAAAAAACCCATGCGTATTTCCGCGCGATCGGCCACCGCGGAGCCTACTTCGCTCTGCCGTACCTCCCGGGCAAGAAACGTTCACGGGAATTATCGCGACCAGGGCCAGCGGTCCGTCATCCAATCGCCAATCCGCCCCCAAGGGAGCAATGGACCCCGTCCTTCGTCCTTCTGTTTGCCTATCCCGTAGCCGATGCCGACGAGCAGCGCGACGAAGAGCATATCCCAAAATCCGCTAATCAAATAAATGATGCCGAATAAGAAACCCGCAGCTACGCCGAGCATCCTACCGCCGAAGGTTTTCACCCAGGCTTTCCACATCCGCGGTTCCCCCTATTCCACGCGGCTTTTGAACGTTTTCGGCGTTTGCGTGACGTTCGCGATGAAAACGGACACTTCGGCTACCGGTATGCCGGTCGCATCTTCGATTTCCTTTGACACCGTGCGTTGCATTTCTTCCGACAATGTCGGAATGGAGCCCTCCCCGTCCACGAAAGCGCGGATAAGTATGCCCAAGCCCCGCTCGGACACTCTGACGCGGGCACGCAAATCTTTCACTCCGCGCGTACGGGAAGCAGCTTTAAGCGCCAAGTTTTCGACGGTTTCCACCGAAATGCGAATGTCGCCGTGCTCGGTTCGCTGGTTGATCGAGGGCGCGGAGCCGCCTTCGCGACGAACCGCCAGCACGAAAAACCGAACGCTGATAAGCAGCAAGACGATCGAGACGCCAATGACCGAAGCTTGCGCGGCTTGGGAGTCCCCCGTGAAGGAATCGACGACGTCCTTCATCCATTTCTCAGAAATGCCGCCGCTCGCCGCCACGATAGCAACGATCGCCGCAGCGCCGATGGCGATGCTGTACACGAACAAAAGCAGCTTGTCCAATACTTTAATCAACGTGTGAGCCCTCCCAGAACCTCGATATCGAGCAAAACGCCTTCGGCGTACTCAGAACATCACTTCCCCGAATAACCGCGAAAAGCCCTCCGCGAGAATTCGCACTGGAATTCCCGCGGAGGACCGTCATCCGCAGACCGGGAGATTTTGCCGTCACCGCGAACGTCAGCCTGCGGTCACGTCATTATCGGACGCGTGCGTGGGACTCGTCGTCGTCGGGCTTGTCGCCCGCTTTGAAGTGGACGTCATGAATATGCACATTGACTTCAACGACGTTCAGTCCGGTCATCGTCTCGATCGAGCGTTTGACGTTGCGTTGAATTTCCGTAGATACTTCCGGGATCTTGCGTCCGTATTGAACGATAATCGATACGTCGACCGCGGCTTCCCGCTGACCGACTTCCACTTTCACGCCCTTGGACAAGTTCTTCCGCCCCAACAATTCGGCGATGCCGGCGGATAATCCGCCGCTCATGCCCGCGACGCCCTCGACTTCGATCGTCGCCAATCCGGCGATCACCTCGATCACTTCCGGGGCGATCTCGATCGTACCTAAATCCGTGCGTTCATAATCTGGCGCTATCGTTTCCATGCGTAGTTCCACCTCCACATACCCGGACTTCATTTCGGAGTATCGTCCGAGCATCCGCTTCACTACTTATAAATATAGCATTCCGGGTTTATTATGACAAACGCTTGATCCGAAAATCACAGAGAGAACTCGTTATCCGAAGCCGCGGCGTCCGCGGCGTTGACGTCGTTCTCCTCGAGAAACTTAATGTCGAACGTGCCTTTGACGAAGGTCGGATGGCTCAGAAGCTTCTGATGGAACGGAATCGTCGTCTTCACGCCCTCGATCATGAATTCGCCCAGCGCCCGGCGAGCCCTCGCGATCGCTTCGGCACGCGTCGGCGCCCATACGATCAGCTTGGCGATCATCGAGTCGTAGTGGGGAGAAATCATATATTGAGAGTACGCTCCGCTGTCGATGCGCACGCCCGGTCCGCCCGGAGGCAAGTAAAATCCGACGCGGCCCGGGGACGGCATGAAGTTGCGGTCCGGGTCTTCCGCGTTGATACGGCATTCGATCGCCCAGCCGTCGAACTTCACGTCCGCTTGGGCGAACGAAAGCTTCTCGCCTTCCGCGACCGCGATCATTTCCTTGATCAAGTCGATGCCCGTGATCATCTCGGTCACCGGGTGTTCCACTTGGATCCGGGTGTTCATTTCCATGAAGTAGAATTTGCCGTCCGGTCCGAGTAAATATTCGATCGTGCCCGCGCCGGAGTAATTCACAGCTTTCGCCGCGCGAACCGACGCTTGGCCCATCCGTTCCCGAAGCTCGGGCTTCATGACAGGGCAAGGCGCTTCTTCCACGAGCTTCTGGCGGCGGCGCTGAACGGAGCAGTCCCTCTCTCCGAGATGCGCGACGTTCCCGTGCTTGTCGGCGATGATCTGGATCTCGACATGCTTCATGCCCGTCAAGTATTTCTCGAGATAGACACCCGCGTTGCCGAATGCTTTCTCTGCTTCCTGCTGCGCGGTCGAGATTTCGCGAACGAGCATGTCCTCGTTGTCCGCGATCCGAATGCCGCGGCCTCCGCCGCCGGCGGTCGCTTTAATGATAACGGGATATCCGATTTCGCGGGCGATGCGCACCGCGTCGTCGAGATCTTCGATCAAGCCGTCGGAACCCGGAATGACCGGAACGTCGGCGTCTTTCATCGTTTGCTTGGCGACGGATTTGTCGCCCATGCGGCTGATCGCCTCGGAGGACGGCCCGATGAAAGCAATATTGCAAGATTCGCAGATATCCGCGAAATCGGCGTTTTCCGAAAGGAATCCGTAGCCCGGATGGATGGCGTCGCAGTCCGTCAGCGTCGCGACGCTCATAATGTTCGTCAAATTCAAATAGCTGTCTTTGGACGCCGTCGGCCCGATGCAATAAGCTTCGTCGGCCAGGCGAACGTGCAACGATTCGCGGTCGGCTTCGGAATAAACCGCTACGGTGGAGATGCCCAGCTCGCGGCAGGCGCGAATGATCCGCACCGCGATTTCGCCGCGGTTCGCGACGAGAATTTTATTGAATTTCAAATTGAAGTCCTCCTCGTGATTATTCGGGCTTCACCAGGAACAGCGGTTGACCGAATTCGACCAGCTGTCCGTTCTCCACGAGAATGTCCACGATCTCGCCTTTCACTTCCGCTTCGAGCGGATTCATCAGCTTCATCGCCTCGAGAATGCAGACGACCGACTTGTCGTTCACGCGATCTCCCGCGTTCACGAAGTTCGGAGCGTCCGGAGAAGGGGCACGGTAGAACGTGCCGACCATAGGCGAAACGATGCGGTGCAGGTTGGACGTGTCCGCGGCCGGAGCTTTCGCTTCCGCGGATGCCGAGACGGCCGGAGCCGGAGCGGACGCCGCTTGCGGCAAGTATGTATGGGTAAGGTGCGGGGTTTGCACGTTAACGACTTCCGTGCGTCCCGGCTTGCGAATCGACAAGCGCATGCCTTCGTTCTCGATTTCCAATTCGTGTACGGTCGTTTGATCTACCAATTTGATCAGTTCTTTGATTTCGCTCAACTTAAACATATCGGTCACTCCTTGATTCGGGATTCCCCGTGTGAAGAAAGCCTGTTCGTGCCCACAACGGAACTATTATACCATAATCGACCGAAATGGAAAGGCTTATGCTCCTCGGAATCCCGGCGCGGCGCGTTCCGACGGCAAGAAGGCCGCGCGGGAGCGCGGATCTTTCCGCTCCCTTGCGGCCTTCCCTGTGACGATGCATCCGTCCGTTCGGCATTGCGATTCATTGCGATTCGTTATTGCACGTATTGGATGGTGACGCGGTCCGGCGTCACGTTAAGTTCCTTCGTGGCCAAGTCGAGAATGCCGATCGCTTGCTTCTTCTCAAGTTTGTCGCTGAGAACGATTACTTTGAAGTTGTTCAAATCTTCTTCTTCCACGACCGCGTTATCGTATTCTTGCAACAGCTTCGACTGGAGGCTAGTGATCCGCTCGTCCGTTTCCTCGAGGCGGGTCATGTCTTCAACCGCTTTGGCGCTTTCCTCTTGCGTCACTTTGGAAGTGCCGGCGATGATGTTGCGCAGCTGCTCGGCTTGCAGGCTGATTTTCTCGCGTTGGTCGAGAAGTTTCTGTTCGATCTGCTGGTTGCCCGAGGAGTTCGCGATTCCTTTTAACACTTCTTGATCTTCCGGGGAGATGCCGGACGGATCGTCGCTCGTCGCTTGCTTGTCGCCGGGCGCCGCCGTGCCGTCGAGCGTTCCCGTCGCCGTCTCCTCCTGGGTGATCGAGACGCCGTTCGCGTCGTCCGCGCTCAGCATGTCGTCGTCGCCGTTTTTCGTCTGCTCGATGCCGCTCGCCGTGCTGCCCGTCTTCGGCGCGTCTTCGGTGAATAAGTAGTAAGCCGACAAAATGACCATCAAACTGAGCATCGACACGAGCCAGATCGTTTGGCGTTTGTTGTTCATTGTTCAATTCCTCCCGAATAATGAATGATTTGGTTCCGAGATCAGCTCTTGCGCGGGACGACAGAAATCCGATGGATCGGCACGTCCAAGCCGCGGGATACCGCTTCGGCGACGAGACGGTGCACGGTCGCGTCCTCCGTCCCTTTGGCGATGATGAGCACGCCGCGGATTTTCGGCTTGATTTTCTTCAAGACGATCGGAGACTGAACGCCGGAAGAGATTTCGTACAGGACGACTTGGCCGTCCTTCGACACGTCGGTAATATGCCTCTTGGCACCGTTGCGGTCGGTTTCTTCCGTCAACGTTTGAACTAGTTTTTCGTTGAGCTGCACGACCGTCTCTTCCGTCGAATCAACCGTCACCATGACGTCCGCTGTGCCGACGCCGACGATCTTCTCCAGCATGTCCTTCAGCTTGCCTTCGATTTCCGTCTCGATGTCCGAGAACAAAGACGTCTTTTCTTCTCCGGCGCCCAGAAACGTCGATTGCTCGGGAGAGTCTTCGTCGCGAGGAGGAGATAAATCCGGATTCTGGCCGGGATCGAGACTTTTCACGTTCATCAGGGAGGACGCGAGCAGCAAGGCGGCGCCGATCAAGCCGATCAGGATGAGCCAGCGGAACGCCTTTACTCTTTTCTGGCCGCCCGATCCTCCTCCGATGAACGACTCCAATTGCTGCAGCCACTTCGCCATCCCTTGCCCCCCCTTATTCCTTGGTTGCGCGACTCTCGTCCGATGCCGGTTCCGCCTTGACTTCGATATCGCGCGACGGAATGCCGAACCGGCCGACGATCAGCTCAATCACGCGCGCGCGCGTCCCGTCGTCCGGTTCCGCGTTCTCGCCCGCCGCGGCCGGGACGTCGCCTTGCGCCGGTCCGCCGGCTTTCCCGCCGTCCGCGGTTGCCGAACCTCCCGTTTCCGCCGTCCATTCCTCGACCGTAACGCTCACGTCGACCGGCTCTACGTCCTTCACTTCCGAAGCGGCTTTCCCGCTGCCCGCGCCCGCTTCGGCGCCGGTATGTTCCGGCTCCAGCGTAACGACGACGCCGGCGACTTGCACGCTTCCGTCCGCTCCGCGCTCAAGCGACACGTCGACGCGGCTGACGCCGCGCTTCTCCGTCCGCTCCACCTCTTGGCGAATCGCGGCTTCCAGCCGCGTCGCGACCAGGTCCGCGGCTTGCGAAGCTTGCTTGTCGCGAAGCTTCGCCCCGTCCGATTCGATCATCGCCATTCGGCTCGCGGCGTTCATCGGTTCTTGTTCGACGGCGGTCAGTCCGTCGGCGAGCTTGGCGCCGAAGTCTCCCTTCATCCAGTTCAATATAGGCGTCGCAACCGTCATGAGGATGAAGAGCCCGGCCACGAGCCTGACGTAGCGTTGCATCGTCCGGTTCGGCAGCAGCAAGTCGATCAGCGACGCGAGAAGAATGACGGCGATGATCTGCCTGAGCCAATGGGATAACCCGTCCATGACGTTCATCGCGCGCCTCCTTCCCAGCTCATCGGATCATGAGCGCCGCGTTGCCGGCGGTCAGAATGATCGTCACGGCCAAGAAAAACATCAGGCCGACCGAAGCGAGCGCGGCGAACACGTAGATCAGCGTTTTTCCGATCGTCTGCAGGCATTGGACGATCGGCGTGTCTCCGAGCGGCTGCATGACCGCCCCCGCCACGTTGTAGATGAGGGCAAGCGTTAAGATTTTCAGCGCGGGGAACGCGCAGAGGAAGAGCAGCACGATAACGCCGGCCAAGCCTACGGCGTTCTTGACGAGCAAGCTCGCCGTCATGACCGTATCCGTCGCGTCCGAGAACATCTTGCCGACGACCGGCACGAAGTTGCCGGTGACGAACTTCGCCGTCCGGAGCGCGACGCCGTCCGTTACCGCCCCCGACGCGCCTTGCACGGAAAGCACGCCGAGAAACACGGTCAGCAGAATGCCCATGATGCCGATGCCGACGTTGCGCAGCAAGTTCGCGAGCTGCGTCGCCTTGTACCGGTCCGAGATCGCGCTGACGAGGTGCAGCACCGCCGAGAAGAACAGCAGCGGGAAGACGACGACGTGGATGAACGTCCCGACCGTATGGATCATGAACACGATAAGCGGATGAAGCACCGCCGCCGAGGCGACGCCGCCGGTACCCGCCAGCAGCGTCAGCAGCAGAGGCACCATCGCGAGCATGAACTGCACCATGTTCGCGATCGCCTCGCCCGCGTAGGAGGTCGCCGTCTTGAAGCTGTTCACGGCGAGAATGATAAGCACCATGTACGCGATGCCGTAGGCGACTTTGCTTACCGCGTTGCGTTCGAAGGCGCTTTGCATCGTCTCCAGCAGCATCGTGAACACGGAGAGCAGCACGATCGTGACGAGCAGCTTGCCGCTATACAGCACCTCGTGCAGGAAGAACCTTGCCAATCCGCCGAGCGCCCGCATCGGATTCCACGGTTCCCCGTTCGGGAACATGAGCTGCCGAAGCTCCGGCAGCTTGCCTTCCGGGAAGTAGCCGCCGTATTCCGACTTAAGGTCGTTCCAGTATTTCTGGATCTGCCCGAGTTCCACGTCTTCGCTCTGTTCCTTGGCGAGGTCGTCGGACAATCCGCCGTCCGCGCTACCGTTCGCGTTGCCTCCGGCGCTCCCGTCCGAGATCCGGGATTCGGTTCCGCCGTCCGGCGCCGCGCGTGACTGCGCCAGAGCGATCGTGTCCCCGAGAAGGAGGAAAACCATAAGCGCGAACAAGAGGACCATCGCTCTTTTCTCGATGCCCGCCCATCCCAACCTATCGTTCCAGCCCATGCTTTCCCTCCCGTCCCGCTCCCTTCGTCAAGCCGGCAATAAATTCAGCACCGTTTCGACGATGACGCTGATGATGGGCACGGCCATGACGAGAATGAGCATTTTACCGGCGAATTCGATTTTCGAGGCGATGCTTTCCAGACCGGCGTCCCGCACGATCTGCGCGCCGAACTCCGCGACGTAGGCGATTCCGATGATTTTGAGCATCGACTTCAGGTAAACCGCGGGAATGCCCGAACGGTCCGCCAGCTCTTCCAGCACGGTAATGACGTTGTCGATCTTGCCGACGAAGGCGAGGAATATCGCCACTCCGACGAACGCGGCAAGCAGGTAAGCGAACATCGGCTTCTGTTCCCGAATGATGAGAATGAGCACGGTCGCCAGAAACCCGATGCCGACGATTTGGACGATGTTCACCCGCTTCACCTACTGGAAAAGAAATATCGTTTTGATTTCCTGAAATAAATCGTTGAGCATCCGAACGACCATGAACAGGACGACGACGAACCCGATCAGGGTCACCCAATGCGCCATATCTTCCTTGCCCATCTGCTTCAGCACCGTATGGATCATCGCCACGATGATGCCGATGCCGGCGATTTGGAAAATGGTGCTGATGTCGATGTTCATCGTAACGGCCTCCTAAGTCGTTGACCGATCGCGCCCTTTCCGGCATCGGTTACAGCATGACAATGACGACGAGCGCGGCCCCGAGCATGCCCAAGCTGCGACTGAGCTTCTCGTAGCGCCGCTGGTCTTCCCTGGCCGTCCCTTCTTCGGCTTGAAGCTGGATCGACGCGAGCCGGATGTGCTTGATCTGGTCTTCCTTCCCGCTGCCGCCCAGCGTCGCCCCCAGCCGAACGAGCGCGTCCATCTCCGCTTTGCGCATCGCCGTCGATGGCCAGCGTTCGGCAATCGCTTTCTCCCAGATTTCCCTGACCGTCTCGCCGGACTCCGCGGATTCCGTGACGAGTCGGGTAGCGACCGCCGAGAATAGCGCGGACAGAGGCACGGACATCGGCTTGGCAATGCTGGCGAGCGCTTCGGGTAACGGCGTTTGGCCGTAGCCGACTTCCGTCTCCAATCGCTGCAGCGCATGCAGCAGTTCGCGAATTTGCCTCGGACGGGCTGCGAACCTCGCCGCCTGAAGGAAACCGATCATCGTCCCGGCGAACAGAACGAGCAGCACGCCCGCGAATTTAATCATGGCCGTCCCTCCGCTCCGCCGTTATGTGAGATGCCGGCGCCGGGGACCGGATCGTCGGCATCGCGCGGGTCTTGACGGTGACGGGCACGGGCTCGGCCGAAGAGACGGCCGGCGAAGGCGCGGGAGCGTCTCTCGGCGTCGCTCCGATCGTCCGACCGAACCGCCTCGACGCTTCGCGGACGGCTTCGTCCGCCGAGACGACGCGGTGCTCCACTTTGCCGCCGGCCCGCGACAGCAGCACGAAACGGCCGAACACGCCATCCGCCGCCAGTCCGGCCAACACCGGCCTCGCGAACACGTCGGCCAATCCCGAAGCGTGAGCCGTTGCCAGCACCCGCACCCCCGCGTGCAAAGCTTCCCGGATCGCTTCCGCGTCCTCAGTCCGGCCGATCTCGTCCACGACGACGACTTCGGGAGATAACGAGCGGATCATCATCATGATCCCTTCCGCTTTCGGGCAAGCGTCGAGAACGTCGCAGCGCGGGCCGAGGTCGAACGTCGGCACCCCTTTGTCGCTCGCCGCGATTTCCGACCGCTCGTCCACGATGCCGACTTTGCGGCTTCCCCAGCCGATCGCCGACGGATGATGCCACTGGCCGGAGCTGATGCAACGGGCGAGGTCGCGGATCAGCGTCGTCTTGCCCTGCTGCGGGGGAGATACGATCAGCGTGTGGGCGATCGTCTTCGCCCCGAAATCGAGCAATTCCGGCAATACTTCCGAGCCGAAGCCGACCCGGGCGCGGGCGACGCGAACGTTGAACCCGGCAATATCTTTCAAGTGGGCGACGGCGCCCTTGTCCAGCACCGCCCGGCCGGCCAGTCCGATCCGATGCCCGCCGGACACCGTCACGAAACCTCTGCGAAGCTCTTCCTCCACCGCGTACACCGAATGATGCGTGATCCTCTCGAGCAGCGCCCGGCAATGCTCGCTGGACGGAACGAACGCTTCGTCCCCGCGCTCCGATAACGCGCCGTCTTCCCGAACGAACGAATACCGGCTTGCGTATCCGATCTCGAGCGGTCTGTTCTCTCTTACTCTGATTTCCTCCAACGTCGTCTTGACGGGCGCCGGCAACTGCTCCAGCACCGCTCGCAAAGAGGCCGGGAACAGCTCCAACAACGGTTGCGGCAAGCTGGTTCCCCCTTTCCGCCGGAATCGTAATGGAATCTGTTTCATGTGTATGCTTGGACGACGCGATTATGACAGCTTGACCCTTCCTCGCGGACGAACCCGCCGTTATTTTCGGAGTATGCCGATGAGCAGGCAACCAACCCCCGCGAGAATCCATACGAACTTCGAGGGCGACAGCTTGTCCGCGATGCCGACGAGACCGATCGTCGTCGTCGAGATCAAGACGAGCGGTCCGACCAACGCGAGCATCGCATTGACGGCGAGCGCCTTCTGCACGTCGTTCAGCCTCAGCATGACGATCGCCGCGGTAAGTTCGATGCTACCGGACAATATCCGAAGCATGGCCATGCTGAAAGCGGCCTTGTCCATCCCCAATCCCCTCCCCGATACGCTAATGAGATGTTCCATTATATGCGGTACGAGCCCGCAACTTGTCTGCCTGGGGAAGAAGTTTATCCTTTTTGCTTGGCTTAAGCTCACCTCCGCATAGGCAGGTGCATATATTGCTTTGTAAAATTCCACCTTGTCACTACGGGGAGAGAGCATACATGAACAGGACGACGCTTACGGCCAAATGGCCCGAAGGATTATCGGATCCGAGCGGCAGCAGGCACGCGAAGCCGCGCGCGAAGGGCCGGACGATGATCATCGACAAAGGGATCGGCGTGCACGCTTTCGAAGATTTGCTATCGACGTCCGGACAATATATCGATATCGTCAAATTCGGCTTCGGCACGTCGCCGCTCTATCCGCCCGAAGTGCTGCGGACGAAGATCGAAACGGCGTCCAAGTACGGGGTCGCGGTCATTCCCGGCGGCACGTTGCTGGAAGCCGCGGTCAGGCTCGACGTCGTCCCAGGATTTTTCCGCCAAGTGCTCGCTTTCGGATTTACGGGCATCGAAGTATCCGACGGCACGATCAACATGAGCCGCACGCTCCGGAGCGACTTGATCCGGGACGCTCGAAGTCTCGGCTTGACCGCGTACACGGAGTACGGAAAGAAGCTGTCGGGCTCTCGCATCGACATTCGCGATTTCGCTGAAACGGCGGAACAGGACTGGGCGTGCGGGGCCGAGCTCGTAACCGTCGAAGCGAGGGAGTCGGGCAAAGGGGTCGGCCTGTTCGACGAGCGCGGAGAACACCGGGAAGGAGAGCTTGCGATGATTCTGGAAGCCGTGCCGAACATGGACCGCGTATTGTGGGAGGCGCCTCTGAAGGAACAGCAAGTGTATTTGATCCGCGAGCTCGGGCCGAACGTCAACCTCGGGAACATTCCAGTCAACGACGTACTAACGCTCGAGACGATGAGACGCGGGCTTCGTTCCGATACGTTCGGTCTTCACCGCGAGCCTTACATCGACTATATGATCTGAGCGGACCCCGACTCCCCACGCTCAAGCCCCGCGTTCTAAACGCGGGGCTTGTTCCATATCGTGTACCATTCGGTTATTCCATTTCGAGCAGCGGGAGCGTGCATCGGTATGTACGGAGAACTCGTTCTCGTCGCTTTAATCGTCATCGGTCTGATCGGCCGTTCATCGATCATTACGACCGCCGCCTGTATTCTGCTCATCATCAAGCTGACCCATCTGGACCGGTACCTTCCGGCTATCGAGCGAAGAGGCATCGAACTCGGCCTGTTGTTCCTGACGCTCGCGGTACTCGTCCCGTTCGCTTCCGGCCGCGTGCAGCCGAAAGACCTCGTCGCGGCGTTCACCGGTTGGACGGGCTGGGTCGCCCTGGCGGGGGGCGCGATCGGCGCGTTCCTGAACAGCCGGGGATTGGACACGCTTCGCGCCGATCCGCAGCTCATCGTCGGTATCGTGCTCGGCTCGATCGCGGGCGTATTGCTCCTGCGAGGTATCCCCGTCGGTCCGCTAATGGCCGCCGGCATCAGTGCCATGCTAATCAAACTCGTTCAGTTGTTCATGGATAAATGAAACGGCGAACCGCCGCCCCCATCTGCGCAAAAAAACCGCCTCCGCGTCATCCGCGCGCTTTCGCGAGGATGACGTGAGGCGGTTTACTTCATAGGCCTATCTATTATCTGCGATCTTGAGGACCGCCGACGAACGCCGTTTCCGCCGTGTCGAGGCTATACGCCGTATGAAGGGCGCGAACGACTTCCTGGACCGGTTCGGCCGCGATGACGCACGACACTTTGATTTCCGATGTGCTCACCATTTTGATGCTGACTCCGACGTCGGAGATCGCCTTGAACATCGTCGCGGCGACGCCCGGGTTCGACACCATGCCGGCTCCGACGATCGAGACTTTCACGAGACCTTCTTCGTACGTCGTCTCGCGGTATGGCACTTCGCCCTTGATGCTCGCGAGCACGTCGATCGCGCGCTGGCGATCGCCCAGCGACACGGTGAACGAGAAATCCGCTTTGCCGTCTTGCACGCCGCTCTGCACGATAATATCGACGTCGATGCCTTTGTTCGCGAGCGCGCCGAACATTTTCGCCAGTACGCCCGGCACGTCCCCGACGCCTAGCACGCTGATGCGCGCTACGTTTTTGTCCGCTGCGATTCCTCTAACGACGATTCCTTGTTCCATTTCCGCGGCCTCCCTCACCAACGTGCCTTGATTTTGCGTAAAGCTCGAACGTACGACCAAGTTGACCTTATAGTGCTTGGCGTACTCCACCGCGCGCGGGTGAAGCACCGCGGCGCCCAGATGGGCCAGCTCCAACATCTCGTCGTACGAGATTTCGTCCAATTTTCTCGCGCATTTCACGACCCGCGGGTCGGTCGAATAGACGCCGTCGACGTCCGTATAGATCTCGCACACGTCGGCTTTGATGGCCGCGGCCAGCGCGACCGCGGTCGTGTCCGATCCGCCGCGTCCGAGCGTCGTGATTTCCCCGCTTTCCGACATCCCTTGGAAGCCGGCGACGATGACGACGTTGCCTTCGTCGAGCGCCGCGAAGATCCGGTCGGGGGATATGTCGTTGATGCGGGCTTTCGCGTGCACCGCTTCCGTCACGATGCCCGCTTGCCAGCCCGTGAACGATTTAGCGGCGTGTCCGTGCTTATGGATCGCCATCGAGAGCAAAGCGACCGAGATTTGCTCGCCGGTGGTCAGCAACATATCCATCTCGCGCGCGGGCGGATTGTCGTTTACTTCGTTCGCTTTATCGATCAGATCGTCCGTAGTATCTCCCATCGCCGACACGACGACGACGACGCGGTCGCCTTGCAGCTTTTTGTCGATTATCCGCTGCGCTACCCGATTCATCCGCTCAGTCGTCCCGACGGAACTTCCGCCGAATTTCATTACTATCAAAGACACCGGTAGTCACTCCCCCAGAGAACATCTGCATACAGCATTATATTATAGCATAAGTCCATCGGCCCAAAAATAAAAAAAATTCCCGCGCGCACTCCAATCCGGAGAACGGCGGGAATCGTCTGTTCCTGCATGATTAAGCGCGGGAAACGTATTTGCCTTCGCGGGTATCGATCGTCAATACGTCGCCTTCGTTGATGAAAAGAGGCACTTGGACGGAATAACCCGTCTCGAGCTTCGCCGCTTTCGTCGCGCCCGTCGCCGTGCTGCCTTTAATGCCCGGCTCCGCTTCGACGACTTTCAAGTCGACGCTGTTCGGTAAGTTGATACCGATGATTTCGCCTTGGTAGCTGGCAATGTTCACGGTCATATTCTCGATGAGGAAGTTGACTTCCCACTCGAGCTGGGACTTTTTCAGTTCGAATTGGTCGAACGTCTCGTTGTCCATGAACGTGTACTCCGTGCCGGAGTTGTACAAGTATTGCACGCCGCGGTTCTCGACGTGCGCGCGTACGACGTTCTCGCCGGCGCGGAACGTTTTTTCTACGACGTTGCCGTTGCGGAGGTTTTTGAGCTTGGAGCGGACGAACGCCGCGCCTTTGCCCGGTTTTACGTGTTGGAAGTCGATAACGCTGCACAGAGCGCCGTCCACGTCGATCGTCAAGCCTGTTTTGAAGTCGTTTACGGAAATCACTTCGATATTCCTCCTGTAGAGACGTTGCTCTTGATTAGTCCAGCGTAATGAGCTGTTTGGGCGATTGCGTCAATATCCGGATACCGCTCTCGGTCATGACGACATCGTCCTCTATCCTTACTCCGCCGAAGCCGGGGAGATAGATACCTGGTTCGACCGTGACGACCATTCCCGGCATGAGCACGGGGCCGCCCGACTTGGACAAACGCGGCGACTCGTGGACTTCCATCCCGAGGCCGTGCCCTGTCCCGTGGCCGAAATATTCTCCATAACCATACCTTGTGATGATATCCCTCGTCAAGGCGTCCCCTTCGACTCCCGTCATTCCGGGACGTAAGTTTTCGAGGGCGTGAAGCTGGGCTTCCAGCACGATGCCGTGGATTTCGCGGTGCTTGTCGCTCGGCTTGCCCACGACGATCGTGCGCGTAATATCCGAGCAGTACCCGTTATAGTAGGCGCCGTAGTCCAGCTTGACGAATTCGTCCCGGCCGATGACCCGGTCGCTGGCGGTGCCGTGCGGCAACGCCGAACGTTCGCCGCTTGCTACGATCGTGTCGAACGAAGAGCTCGCCGCCCCTTGGGAGCGCATGAACACTTCGAGTTCCAGAGCGACCGCCTTCTCCGTCATGCCAGGCTTGATGAAGCCGAGAATGTGCCGGAACGCGCGGTCCGCGATGTCGGCCGCTTCCTGCATGATCGCAAGCTCGCCTTCGTCCTTGATCTCCCTCAGCTTCTCGACCATTCCCGCGGACGTCGACAGCTTCGCCGGCGCGAAATCCGAAGCCATCTTCCGATAGGAAGCGATCGTCACGTCGTTCTCTTCGATCAGCAGCGTGCCGACTTTCCATTCCCCGAGCAATTCGGCGATTTTGGCGTTCATGCTCGCGCCGTGCTCTTCGATCCGGAACCCGGCCGCTTGCTGCGGCGCTTGTTCCCGGTAACGGAAATCGGTCACGAGCACGGCGTCGTTCGCGGTCACGAGGACGACGCCCGACGAACCGGTGAACCCGCTCAAATATCTCCGGTTGACCGGATGGGTGACGAGAAGGGCATCTCCTTCCGAAGACGCGAGCAACTCGCGTAATCGCTTGATACGCGCATTAGGCATGAATGATTCCCCGCTTCCGGCATTTCGTTAGTTTCTCGTTCGTTTCGCCTCGATGTGACGGCAAAGGGCTTGCAGCCCCAACTCATAGCCGAAGGGACCGAATCCGGCGATTTGCCCGACGGCGACCGCGGCGGTTACCGAGACGTGGCGAAACGCTTCCCTCTGATGGATGTTGGACAAATGAACTTCGACGACGGGCAGGTTGACGGCGGACAATCCGTCCCTCAGCGCGTAGCTCGTGTGGGTCAGCGCGCCCGGATTGATTAGAATGCCGTCGTGCTTGCCATACGCAGCGTGAATCTCGTCGAGCAGCGCGCCTTCGTGGTTCGATTGGAAAAAGCCGAGGGAGACGCCGAGTTCCTTGCCGTATTCGGCGAGGCGCGCTTCGATGTCCGCCAGCGTCGATGCTCCGTACACGCCGGGCTCCCGAATGCCGAGCATGTTCAAGTTAGGTCCGTTCAGCACCAAAATGCTTGTCATATCCGATGTTCTCCTCCCGCTAATAGCCGGAATCCGGTTCGGCTTCGCCCTTCCCCGGAGTCGTCAAGTCCATCAGGCATTATACCATATTTGCCCTTCGCGTTGAAGCCGCGACCGGCGGCGACCGGATGCCGGCGAACGGGCGTCAGGAAGCCGGCTGCGGCGAGTCGCCCCTCCCGTTAGCGGTAGGCTCGCGGCCGGATTCGTCGTGCAGTTCGAAGGCGATGCTGTAGCCGATGAAAAGTCCCCATGCGAGAAACAGGCAAAAGTCGGTGGCGATGCTGCTCCACCCGATTTCGCGCAACGGCGGCACGGTGCCGACGAGCGGTCCGAGCCAGGCGTAACATAGCGCCCACCAGAGCGCGCCGAACCAAAAACCCGGCCAAGGGCCGCCGAGCCGGCCAAGCGCGGCGACGTAGACGACCGCGGCGAGCATGGACATCAGAATGAACATCCCCCAACCCGCTAACTGCCAATAAAACCCGGCCAAATACGACCGCGGCACGAAAGGGTCGAGCAGGAACGCCTGATGGACGTTCGTTAAATTCAAGCCCGTCGCGAGCCATCGGATCAGCCCCCAGAACACGCCCGCGAAAAAACCGATTTTCAGGCTGAACAAAATCTTGTTCGTCGGCGCGGGATCGTTGCCGTTGCCGTTGCCGGCCTTCCCGTTCCTGTTCTTTCCGCCGCCCTTCTTACGCTCGCACTCTCTTTCTTCCTCCATGCTGGCCAGCCCCCGATCTCCAGTCGTTAAACTGCGAACTAGTATTTCCTCCCCGCCTCCCCCTTAACCGCCGGGAGAACCGAATTCCTTTGCTTGTGGCGTTCCATCCGCCAATCTAGTAAAATAAGATTACTTGGGCCGTCGATTCCCGTCGCCCAGAGTATCAAGATAAGCAGGTGGCTAACCATGTCGGATCAAACACCCGCGGTCTACGGCGGACAAGCGGTTATCGAAGGGGTCATGTTCGCGGGTAAACACGTCCACGTGACGGCCGTTCGCCGCAAGGACCAGCAGATCGCCTTTTTGGAAGTTCCGAAGAAACCGAACGCGTTCCTATCCGCTTTGAAGAAAATTCCTTTCGTTCGCGGCATCGTCGGCATTATCGAATCAGCCGCCAAAGGCTCTCAGCATCTGACGTTTTCCGCCGAGGCTTACGCCGAAGACGAGACTTCGCCCGAGGACGCGGCCAAGAGCAAGGAGAAAAAGGAACGATGGAACTTGACGATGATTCTCGGCGTCGCCGTCGTCGGCATTCTCTCGTTCGCGGTCGGTAAAATTATTTTCACGTTAGTGCCCGCGTTCGTCGAAGGCATGATCTTTAGCCAAGCCTTCGAGAATAAGATATTGCACAACCTGCTGGAAGGCGTTATCAAAATCGTATTCCTGCTCTGTTATCTCTGGTTCATCTCGCAGACGCCGCTCATCAAGCGGCTATTCCAATACCACGGCGCCGAACACAAGGTCATTACCGCTTACGAAAACGGATCGGAATTGACCGTCGAGAAGGTACAGAAATTCAGCCGGTTGCACTACAGATGCGGAAGCAGCTTCATCATTTTCACCGTCATCGTCGGCGTCATCATTTATTCGTTCTTCACGTGGGATACGATGGGAGAAAGGATTTTGCAGCGTCTTCTGCTGCTGCCGGTCGTGCTCGGCGTCTCGTACGAGGTGCTTCGCTGGACGAACGCCCTGAGGGATATTCCGGTGTTGAAATGGCTGGGCGTTCCGGGGTTGTGGCTGCAGCTGCTGACGACGAAAGAACCGAACGACGATCAAGTCGCCGTCTCGATCGCTTCTTTCAACCGCATGATGGAATTGGATCGGCAAACCAGCAAGAGCTGAAACAAAGCGCAAGGAGGACGATGAGGATGAAAAACCGAATTCAGCCTTGGTTCGCCGTCGTACTCGCCTTCATGGCCATCGGCGTGGCCACGAGCCTGTTCCGGGGCTCCACCCAAAGTTGGCTCGTGCCGGTCGCGCTCATCGCGATCGTGTACTTGCTTTACAAGTTTCCGCCGAATCTATGGCGCGCCAAGCTGAGCAAGCCGAAGCAACCGGCGCGCAAAGCCCGCCCGGACTTCCGCCGGACGAACGCGAAGAGCGAACGGCGCCGCAATTCGACGTTCACCGTCATCGAAGGACGGAAAGACAAGGACGACGAGCCGCCTCGTTACCATTGATCGGCGGCAACGCGAACGGATGATACGCCAAACAAAACCGCCTCCCCGGGCTTCAAGCCAACGGGAGGCGGTTTTGTTATATTCAAGTACCCGGTTCCGTCATCTTCGTCATCGTTACCTTCAACGTGCCGGACTTTCGGTCCCAGCCGCGGAAAAACTTCTCCCCCGCCCGCAGCCCCGATTCGTAAAGCGCGAGGCTCATCTTCGGCGACAAGTCGAACGACGTGCTACCGACGCCGAGCGTCGGGATTTTGATCGTTCGGATAACGTTATGCTTCTCGATATATCTTTCGTCGTGCGCCCCGAGCATCGTTTCGAACATCGCCTGGAACATCGTGACCGGACCGGAAATGCGGTGGGGATGCGCATCGGAGCGTCCGACCATCTGGAAACCGATGACCGGGATCGGCGCCTCTTCGTTCGCGTCCCGTTCGAACAGCCACAACGGAAAATTGCTCAACAGACCGCCGTCCACGACATACGACGCTCTCGACTGGATCGCGCTTCTCTTCCGTTCCTTCCAAGGCTGCTTCAGGACGACGGGATCGAAGAAATACGGAATGCTCGTGCTCATCCGGATCGCCTTGGCGACGGACAGCTTGCCGGGCTCCGCGCCGTAATGGCGAATATCTTCCGGCAAGACGAGAAGCTTTCCGTTCGTAATGTCCGAAGCGACGATCCGCAGCTTGCCTTCCGGCAAGTCGCCGAAACATCGGATGCCTCTGTCGGCCAGCATGCTTTCGACCCACGCTTCCAAGGCGTCGCCGGAGTAAAGTCCTTTGCGAAGCAACACTCTGAGCGCCGGTCCGACGAGCTTGGCGTTGTAGAGGGCACCCCGCTTGAGGAGCGACTTGAATGGGGTCCTCTCGATCATGTCCCGCATCTCGACCGCCGAGTACCCGGCGGCGATCAATGCGGCGACGATGCTCCCCGAAGACGTACCCGCCACGCGATGGAACACGATTCCGTTCTGCTCCGCGGCGCGGACCGCGCCCGTCAGCGATATGCCCTTCACGCCTCCGCCTTCGAAAACCGCGTTCACCGCCGTCGTCTGCACGCGTTACTCCTCCGCCGGGCGGTCCGCCCGCTCCGCCCTACCTTCATCCTTATGCGGCGCCGATAACGCATAAAACCATTCTTGGCGATAACGTTAAAAAAACCGCCCCTCTTCCGGACGTGCCGGATGTTGGCGGTTTCCCCTGTTTGCATGCTTATTCGCTTATTCAAGCTCGCCGGCGGCACCGGTTACTCGTTGTCCAACTCCGCGCGCAGACGGCTCAATTCTTCCCCGCGGGAAGGATCCCGGTTGAAGTATTCGACGAGAGTCTCGATGCACGTAATGGAGTCCCAGCTCAAGTGGTGCTCGATGCCTTCCACGTCTCCGTATATCTTGTCTTCCTGCACGCCGATGATGTGCAAAAACGTCTCCAAGAGATGATGCCGGTCCATGAGCCTTTTGCCCGTCTTCTTGCCTTTGTTCGTCAGGACGAGTCCGCGGTACTTCTCGTAAATGAGGTAATTGTCCTTATCGAGCTTCTGGATCATCTTCGTTACCGATGAAGGATGAACTTCCAGACCCTCGGCGATGTCGGATACGCGGGCATAGCCCTTCTCCTCGATCAGCCGGTAAATTCGTTCCAAATAATCTTCCATGCTTGGGGTCGGCAAAGCTAATCCCCCTTTCCTTCAATATCATACACCTCTGCGAGGTTCGGGAGCAAGTCCGACTGTCGAAAAGAATCGTACCGGATCGCAATTCGCATACTAGCCGTAGGGCCGCCGGGGACAGATTACATACGGCTATCCCGACGAACAAGCGGAAGCGCTCCGCGAATTCATCGCGGAGCGCTTCTTCGAATTATTCCGGAAGCTTATCTTATCCGAGCCACTTCGGCGTAATGCCTTGCAGCCAAATCGTAATCGTCGTCATCCGGTCCGTGAACAGCAGAATGCCCATGACGATCATGAGCGCGCCGCCGATCTTCATCAACAAGTTCGAATACGTCAATATCCAACGAGCCGTTCCCAGGAAGAAGGCAAGCACGAAAAACGGAATCGCGAACCCGAGGGAATACGCCGTCGTCAAGCCGGCCCACGTGCCGGGATGGCTTGCCGCGAGCATGAGGATCGAACCCAGGATCGGTCCGATGCAAGGCGACCACCCCGCCGAGAAGCCGATGCCGAACACGAACGAGCCCAAGTAACCGGCCGGCTTCCAGTTCATCTGAATCTTGCGCTCCTTCATGAGAAGCTGCGGTTGGAACACGCCGGCCAGGAACAGGCCCATGAGCACGATGAAGATGGCGGAAAGCTTGCGGATCGTGTCCTGATGGTCGCGGAACACGTCCGCGAACACGTTCGAGCCGTAGCCGAGCGCGAAGAAGACGGCGGAGAAGCCGAGAATGAAGAAGAAGGTGTGGCTCATCGTCTTGAACCTCATGCTCCGGCTCGTGTCCGTCTTGATCTGCGACACGGATACTCCCGTTATGTAAGATAAGTAAGCCGGATAGAGCGGCAAGCAGCACGGGGATATGAAAGAAGCGAGCCCCGCGGCCGCCGCGATTCCGACGTTCACGTCTGCCATGTCTTGAAGTCCTCCCTTTGGGCGACGACGGCCGCCCGATATATCATCGATGCCGTTAGGCTATGCTCCCCTGAGACGACGGAACAGCATCGACGCAATCAGCACGGAGATGAGCAACAGAACGATCGTGCCGCCAGGCGCCAAGTTCGCGACGCCGGCGATCCACAAGCCGGCGAGTACGGCGACTTCGCCGATGACGACGACGAGCACGACCGCTTGTTTGAAGCTTCGGGCGAGCGTCAAGCCACATGCGGCAGGCACCGTCAAAAGTGCGGACACGAGCAACGCGCCGACGGTCTTGATCGAGGCGCTGATCACGAGCGCCGTCAATATGCTAAGCATGATATTGAAGTATTTGACGGGCAAGCCGCTGACCGCCGCCGCGTCCTCGTCGAATGTGAGCAGGAACAGTTCCTTCTTGTGAAGCAGCACGAGGGCGAGCACGACGACTGTGATCGCTCCGATGACGCCGATATCGACCTGGTTGAGCGTATAAATGTTGCCGAACAAATACGAAATGACGTCCAGATTAAAGCCTTTGCCCATCGTGAACAAGATCGAGGCGAGACCAATGCCACCGGACATAATAATGGCGAGTGATAATTCGGCATAAGTGCGATACGCCCGCCGGATGAATTCGATGGCGAACGAAGCCGCGATCGCGAACGCCAACCCCACCACTACCGGGTATACGTTGATCAAGAAACCGAGGGCGACGCCGGCGATGCTGACGTGAGCCAGCGTGTCCCCGATCATCGCGAGCCGCCTCAGCACAAGGAAAAGCCCCATGAGAGGCGCAGTGATCGCGATGAGCGCCCCGCCGATCAACGCCCGCTGAAAAAATTCAAACGTTAATAAATCCACGCCGGGTTACCCTTCCTTCCGCAGCGAATGCAGCAAGTCCGTTCCGTCGCAGTCGTCCAGGTCATGAGAATGGCGAACGTAGAACGACAGCTTGCCGCTCCGTTCCTTCGGTTCCTGCCCCAAGTAAGAGCGGACCATCTCCATGTCGTGGGACACCATCAAGAACGTGATGTTATGCCTTTGGTGCATGTGCTTGATCATATGGAAAAAGCTTTGTTGCGTCTCGACGTCGATGCCGGTCAGAGGCTCGTCCAGAATGAGCAGCTTCGGGTTGTTGATGAGCGCCCTCGCCAGAAACACCCGTTGCTGCTGGCCTCCGGACAAGGCGCCGATCTTCTTGTTCGCCAAGTCGCCGATCTTCATCGCGCCGAGCGCGTCCTCGCTACGGCCGATATCGGTTTTGCTTAGCCGGCGGAACAGCTTCTGCCGCCCGTACATGCCGGATAGGACGACTTCCCGGACCGTGGCAGGAAAAAGCGGATTGAAGTGGCTCCGTTGCGGAACGTAACCGATATCATTCCATTCCTTGAATTGCGATGCCGGCTTGCCGAACAACGTAATCGAACCTTGCTGGGGTCGGGTCAGGCCGACGATCATCCTGAGCAGCGTTGTCTTGCCCGCGCCGTTGGCGCCGATCAAGCCGACGAAGTCCCTTTCCAAAATCTTGAAGCTGACGTCTGATAGGATCGTCTGGGAATCGTATGCGTACGATACGCCGTCCAGGCGGACTATTTCCCGATGGCAGCCGGCCTGCGGCTTTGCGAATTCGTTCATGGCTGGCGCTCCTGTTCTTCCGGGCGATATCGCCTTCGTCTATTCTATGTTAGATTACCCGAGAGCCTTCCGCAAGTTTTCAAGATTGCGTTCGCTGAGTGTGAAATAATCGTCCCCGGCTTTCTCTTGCTCCGGCGTCAATCCTTCCATCGGGTTCAGCACGAGAGTCTTTACTCCCGCCTCGCTAGCAAGCGTGTTCGCCAGCCGCTCTGATACGAGTTCCTCGAAGAAGATGTAAGGTATTTTGTTTTTCTTCACGAACTTCGCGATCTCGATTAAGTCCTGAGCGCGAGGCTCCGCTTCCGGCGAAAGCCCCAGAATCGCGATCTGATTGAGGCCGTAATCGCGGCACAAGTAGCCGAAAGCTTGATGGGAGACGACGATGTCTTTGCGTGAGAAGCCCGATAAGCCTGCGACGAGCTTGGCGTCGAGTTGCTTGAGCCTTGCCGTCAGATCGGCATATCTAGATTCGTATCCGGCGGCATGGCCAGGATCCGCCTTCACGTAAGCATCCTTGATGTTCGTCGCCATCATCATCGCCGATCGGGGGCTAACCCACGTGTGCGGATCGACATCGAGGCCGCCTTTTTCATGGCCGTGGTCATGATCTTCTTCGTCTTCTTCGGGATTGCCTTGGATCAGGTCGACTCCCTTGCTCGCTTCTACTCTAATGACGTCGCTACCGGACCCGGCGCCGTGAAGGAAGTCCTCGACCCAGCCCTCCAGGCCCGCGCCGTTATAGACGAACAAACGCGCTTTTGTCAGCGCCGTCAAGTCTTTGCTCTTCGGCGTCCAATCGTGCGGTTCGACGCCGGCCGGAATGAGGTTCGTGACGGACGCGTCTTCTCCGCCGATTTCCTTCGAGAAATAATAGAGAGGATAGAAGCTCGTGACGACTTTGACCTTGCCTTCGCCGTCCGCGGCGCTCGATGTGCCTCCGCATCCCGAAATGACGCTAACAATCATCGATAGGCCGAGCGCGATCGCCAGCCGGAAATGTACGTTACGTTTCATGGTCGTTCCCCTTAATCGTAATAATTATTATTAACATTCCGAATTATAGACGCAAGCCCGGCGAACTGTCAACTCGCAAAGTCGAATCCGTAAAAACAACACCCTCTAGTATGGCCATCCGGCACGCTTCGGGCGCGCTTCGGTTGCCATGCTGGAGGGTGTTGTCGGACTTGCTAGGGGAACGGTCCGGATCGGCCGTTATTTCACGATCGCGCCGTTAGGCATGCCTTCCGGCACGGTCGCGAGCGTTAATCGGTCGCCTTGGGAAGCGGCCAGAACCATGCCTTGCGACATTTCGCCGCGCAGCTTGACCGGCTTCAAGTTCGTCACGCAGATGACCTTGCGCCCGATCAACTCTTCCGGCTTATAGAACTTCGCGATGCCGGAGACGACTTGCCGGCGCTCGAAGCCGAGATCGAGCTGCAGCTTCAGCAGCTTGTCGGCTTTCGGAATCGGTTCGCAAGCGACGACCTGCGCCACGCGAAGCTCGACTTTCATGAAGTCGTCGATCGAGATTTCCGGCGCGAGCTCCGGCGTTTCTCCGTCAATCGAAGGCGTCGTAACTTCCGCAGCTTGTTCTTGCGGCTTCGCGGCGCCTCCCGCCATCGTTCCGGTAATGAAGGCGACTTCGTCTGCCAATTCCAAGCGAGGGAAGATCGGATCACCCTTGCTCGTCTTCGTTCCCGCGATCGCCGTCCCGAACGTTCTCAGGCTTTCCCAAGCCGTCGCTTCGCCTTGCGAGATGCCGAGCTGAGACCAGATCAGAGAAGGCGTCTTCGTCAAGAAAGGCTGGATCAGGATCGAGACGTAACGCAAGCTTTCCGCGAGGTGCCCCATGACGGACGCGAGCGCGTTCCGATTCGATTCTTCCTTGGCGAGCGCCCAAGGCTTCGTCTCGTCGATGTACTTGTTCGTGCGTCCTACGAACGCCCAGATCGCGCTTAGCGCCACGGAGAATTCCATATTCTCCATCGCCGCCTCTACCTTCTCGACCGTCGATCTTGCCGTTTGCTCCAGATCGGCGTCGAATTCGGTCGCTCCGCCCGCATATGCCGGAACGGTTCCGTCGAAGTACTTGTCGATCATCGCGATCGTCCGGTTAAGCAAGTTGCCTAGGTCGTTGGCGAGGTCGAAGTTGATGCGTTCGACGAAGTTTTCCGGCGTGAACGCGCCGTCCGCTCCGAACGGCACTTCGCGAAGTAAGTAATAGCGCACCGCGTCGAGGCCGAAATGCTCGATCAGCTTCGCCGGATCGACGACGTTGCCTTTCGATTTGGACATTTTGCCGTCCTTCATGAGCAGCCAACCGTGGGCGAACACCTTCTCCGGTAGCGGCTCCCCGAGCGCCATCAGCATGATCGGCCAATAAATCGTATGGAAGCGGACGATTTCCTTGCCGACGAGATGCACGTTCGCCGGCCAGAATTTGCGGTACAGGCCGTCGTCGTCCGTGCCGTAACCGAGCGCCGTAATATAGTTCGAGAGTGCGTCGATCCAGACGTAGATGACATGCTTCGGATCCCGGGGAACGGGAATGCCCCAGTTGAACGTCGTGCGGGAGACGGCCAAGTCTTCAAGTCCGGGCTTGATGAAGTTGTTGATCATCTCCGTCTTGCGCGACTCCGGTTGGATGAAGTGCGGATGGTCTTCGTAATAGGCCAACAACCGATCCGCGTATTTGCTCATCCGGAAGAAGTACGATTCTTCCTTGACGAGCTCGACCGGGTGGCCGCTGTCCGGGCTTTTGCCTCCGACGACTTCGCCCTTCTCGCCCCTAACGACGTCCGTTAATTGCGTCTCCGTGTAGAACGTCTCGTCGGGAATGCTGTACCAGCCTTCGTACTCTCCCTTGTAAATATCGCCCTGTTCCAGCAAGCGGTCGAAGATCTTCTGAACGACTTCCTTGTGCCGGGGCTCCGTCGTCCGGATGAAGTCGTCGTTCGAGATATCCAGCTTGCGCCACAGTTCCTTGATGCCGACGACGATGTCGTCGATGAATTGCTGCGGCGTCTTGCCCGCTTCCTGCGCCTTGCGTTCGATCTTCTGGCCGTGTTCGTCCGTCCCCGTCAAGTAGCGGACTTCGAATCCTCTAAGCCTCTTGTAGCGCGCCATCGCGTCTCCCGCCACCGTCGTGTAGGCGTGCCCGATATGCAGCTTATCGCTCGGGTAGTAGATCGGCGTCGTAATATAGAACGTTTTGTTGCTGTCGGTCATTCCGGCCATCTCCTCGAATTGTGATCGGTTTTTAAATGCAAAAAGCTCCCGTCCGCATGGGACGGGAGCGACGCTCACGTGGTACCACCCAATTTCCCCTCGCCGGCGGATATCCGCTCGCGAAGGCTCTTGTACGACGTCCGTTAACGCCGGACCCGCGTCGTCCTCTTACGGTAACCGGTCCGCGCATGCGGACGGAACTCGCTCGAAGCCGATTCCTCCGGGACCATTTTCCGAAGCCGTCCTATGCCGGTTCCCAGCTTCCCCGGCTCTCTGAAATAGGCGCGATTCCCCGTACTTATCCCATCACAAGAAGTGATATGAATGTTTCAATGCGCAAAATATACCCGATCCGCGTCGCTTTGTCAAATCGTACTTGTCATTTCTTGGGCGGCACCGGGTCGTAGCCCCCCTTGTGAAACGGATGGCATTTGCCGATTCTTCGCGCCGCCAAGTATGATCCTTTTAACGCGCCGTGCACTTCGATCGCTTCCAAGGCATAGGCCGAGCATGTCGGCAGGAACCTGCAGGACGGCGGAGTAAGCGGCGATATGTATGCCCGGTAAAAGCGGATCGGGGCTTGCAGCGTCATTCTCGCGATACGCATCAGCTTTCGCGTCCGGAGGACGATTGGGCCGGCGCTTCCGCGCAAGTTCCGCAATAGCCGAACACTTCGAATTTATGTTTGACGACCCGGAAGCCTCCCGGCACGTCGGTTTCCGACATCGGGCAGAAACGGATCGGCAGCGTCTTCTCGCAGTTCAGGCAAATCATATGATGATGTTGCATGATTTCGTCCGTCGTCCCCACAGGGCTTCCCTCCGCATTTCCGCTTCGTATTTTCTACTATGCCGGAAATCAACTATTGCGTCAAACGAACCGCGCAATTCGGGCGAGCCCCATAGACTATTACCACCCGCAACAAGTCGACGTTATCCATCAGATCCAAGTCGTCCGTAGACACCACTGCGTGCCGGTGTATAACCACGTGACGACCGTTTCGTTAAAGACGTCTATTGCGGCGATTTCTCCGGAGAGCGCGGCCTCCTGACGTCGAACGTCCGCAAGAGACATTTAAGACGTCGAAAGCCGACCGATCCAGCCCGGCTGGAGCGATCGGCTTTTTCGCGCCTCGCGCGGGCGACCCGTCTAGACGAACCACGCCTCTACCGCGACCAGAAGCCCGACGAACGAAAGAACGGACAAGCCCATGTAAATGCCGCCCTGGCGTTTCTTCAATTGGAAAAACCGAAGAACGCCCAAGCTCAGAAACGAGCCGATCATCAGAATGAACACGATTCCCGTCACGAACAACGCGGGGGAAACGTCCTCTACGTTAACCAAATCCACCGAAAATCCTCCTTCAAGCCTGTGCGCCTCGACATTCCGGCTCTATTTTGTCTCTAGCATTATACCGATTTCCCGCCGGACAAGCAAAAATGTCTTCGGCGTCCTATTAGACGCCGAAGAAGCTTTGCGACAGTATCGGAAGAGTCGGAAGAAATCGAAAACGGATACTTTCCGATATTCCAAGCAAAAATGTCGTCTCGCTATTGCCGAATAAACAATTCGTGTTCCAACTTTTCCGGAGGCTTTCTCTTGAAGCGGATGACGACGATCCCGTCGCCGGTCATATCCGCCCGGCCGGATCGAGGAAAGACGAGACATGGGAATTTAACGAGCTTCTTCTCGTCGTCCGGAAGTCCCGTAATCTTTAATCTTTCGGAAGTGACGAACAGCTGGAGGTGGCGCAATTGGACAGAAGGCGCAAGGCGCAACGTGACGGTCACCGTCTTCGCATCCCGCTTCACGTCGGCGCGCGCGTTGGCGCTTGGGCCTGTTTTCCCGTTCGCGTTCGCGTGGATTCGCGCTCCGTCTTTCCCGTGCTGCAATATGTTTTTCACGTATTGGTCGAGCCAGCCCGAGTCTCCTCGCCGGTCCCATTTCTCCGCCAGCTTCCAAGGGATTTCCTTGCCCAGCCACTGCTGGACGTCTTTCCAATCCGGAAGAGGACCGCTATCGAAAAAAGACCCCACCGGGATCCCCCCTTCGACGATTCGTTGCTTCTATACATATGCCCATGAACGTCCCTCCGTGCACGGCTTCCCGGTAACGAACCTCTGGGCGCTCGCCTTCATACACTGTTCCATGACCCTACAGCGAAGGAGTCGCATTGCCCATGCCTTGCATTGTCGGCAACGTCAAAATACTAAGCGTCGGCGGCAGCGGCGTCGTTCAGTTCGGGGATACGCTTCAGATTTCTCCTTCGAGCAGTTCCAAAACCTACGCCGGGGCGGGCTCGTTCCTGACCGGGGATTTATCCCGCACGAACAACGCCATCAGCGCGACGAACACGAACGATCCTGACGTAGAAGACTCCACGCAGAACACTATCGGCGGCAATTCGGGGGTAATCTAAATGATATGGAACGTTCAGCAAACGATCACGATCGGGCAGCTTCGCATAGACGGCATCACGAACTCCTCCGTCCTCCAGATCGGCAGCGCCGGAAGCATCCAAAGTCTTTCGCAGCTTTACAATACCGGCGGATTCAAGGAACCCGCGCCGGAGCTGACCGAGCTCGGCGCGGCTTCTCAAGCCTTATCGCTCGTGCCGTTGCCCAATCCGACTTAATCCGAAAGGGGGGGTGCCGATGAATACGCGTTCTCAAGAGGAGCGGCAGACCGCGCCTTACGTCTATCCTCAAGACTGGCCGTCGTTGCTGCAGCGGCTCATCATGACCGAAACCGCGCTGCAGCGCGTGACGAACCAGGTCGCCGGCATGCAGAAGCGCATAGACGAATTGTCGGCGAAACAGCCGGTCCATATCGAATACCATTTCGACCAGCTCAAGGTCAACCGGCTGGAAGGCACGCTGAACGTCGGCATTTCCCCGCAAGGCATTCAGGATATCGAACAACTTTCGACGCCGGATCCCTCATGCTTTCAAGTCAATTCGGTGCCCAGCGACAACGCGAACGAAAAGGACGAACCGCCCGACGAGCTGATCAAAGACTTGCAACGGACGGCGCTGGAGGAGATGGGTGCGAACGGCGAAAGCGCGCTGCTCGAGATGGAACGGCAGTTCGAATATCCGCTCGGCGCGGAGCATCGCCGGAGGGTCGTCGAGGACGTGGAGAATCAAGTGGGCGGACGCGTCCATTATTACGCCAGGAAGACGAAATATCCGGCATCCGGAACGGACGAGGAGAAGCGCAAATGGCGCGAAGACGTTCTCGGGAAGACGAGAGCGGACGTCAAAGCCGCCTTCTCGGATTATTTGAACAAACAAAAACGGCAGCAACCTTCGGCAGCGCAACCGCAACGCCGATAGAAAGGCGGGTTATGGAAGCATGGGCAACGCGATAACGTTAAACGTCAACAACGGTCCCGTCAAAGTCGACTGCATAACGCTCGTCGGCGTATCGAGTTCGTCCGCACTCCTTATCGGGGATACGGAATCCTTCTCGCTTTATTCCTATTTCGACACCCCTCCCGAATCGGTCATCGTCGGTCCTCTCGCGCCGATGCCGGTACCTCCGGAGGAGGAGGAGGAGGAGGAGGAATGAGCATCGGGCCGCGAGCGTCCATAATCGGTTGCGTGTTCGTCAATACGGTCAGTTCTTCCGGCATCGTTCAATTCGGGGACGGCGGCGCCTCGACGCTTCGCACGAAGGCGCTCGCCGTTCAGCGTAAAATCTCCAATTACGCGGACGACGAATTCAAATTCGAATCGTATCCGCTTTTCTACATGCCGAGACTCCGATTGGAGCCTTGCGACGAGGTCGCGTTCGACAGCCGCTCGACCGACTGCCCCGACATCCGCGTCGGGTGGATGTACATGCTCGGCGTTTCTTCGTCCTCCTTGCTGCGCGCCGGTTCCGGCGGCCCGGTCGATGCGGAATCCCGGATCAAGAACATTCGCCATTTCAACGATCTCGCGCTCGTTCCGAACCCGGGACATTCGCTGAAATACGAGGAATAAGCATCCTTCCGGTACAAACGTACAGGAGACTGAATGCCCCCCACCATATGCTGACATTGTGATTCGCCATCACAAACAAACAAAACTTCGGGAGGTTTTCTAAAGATGGGTTACCCGGTTGCAGGTGTAGGTACAGGTTGCGGTTGCGGACACGGAGGCATGGGAGCAGCTGCTTTCGCACTGGTTCTCTTTATTCTCTTGGTCATCATCCTTCGCGCTGGCTACTAATACAAAGCTAATTTCTTGAAACGAACCGCATACGCGCGAAAAACCCCTTCGGCCGAAGGGGTTTTTCGCGCGCGTCTTGCAACTTGAGGCTAAGCCGTCGGGGACGGCGTAATTTGCACGAGCTTCAGCGCCAAATGCAATTGAAGCCGATCTTCCGGATCGTCCAGAGAAACGCCTAGAATCGATTGCGCTTTCTCCAGACGGTAGACGATCGTGTTGTAGTGGGCGTACAGCTTCTCCGACGTCAGCTTGATGTTGCCGTTGCAACGAAAGAACATTTCGAGCGTCTCCACGAGCCGGCCGCCGCCTTTGCGATCCGCCAATTGCAGCGGAATCGCGTAACGATTCAGAAACTGCTCCCTCTCGTCGCCGGGCGGAATCAAATAAAGCAGCGAATAGACGCCGAGCTTGTCGTAATGGACGATATCTCCCGGCAAGCCGCACACTTCGGCTACCTGCCTCGCGCGGACCGCCTGCGACCAACTGGCCGGCAAACCTTCGGCGCGTCCGAACGTCCTTCCGGCGTACAATCGAAGCTCTTTATCCCCGAGCAACGAACGAAGCTCCTCCAGCAGCTTGGCGGACACCGCTTCCGCCGCTTTGGACGTTCCGTCGCCCGCGGATTCCGGTACAGGCACGACGATCGCCAAGTCATCGCCGACCGGCGAAACGAGCACCCCTTCCGCGGCACGAACCAGCTCCGAACGCAATCTTCGCGCAGTCTCCTTGAGCTTCTCGGCCGGATCGCGCCGCTGCATGCCTACGAGCAAGGCGCACATCGGCACGCCTTCCGGGACGACGCAGCCGCATACGTCCGCGCGAAGTTTCCAATCGTTATCCGAGACGATCTTTCCCGTAAGCCAATCCTGCACGAATTGATCCAAATATTTGCCCTCGACTTCTCTAACCGCCTCGACGTTGGCGAGCTCCACCCCGACAAGCGGCGCCATCCGATCGACGCTTAGCGCGTCTATCGCGCGAATGTCGCGACTTCGTTCGACGAGCACGAGGCAAGCTTGCCTGCCCCGTCCTTGCGGAATTTCCCGCGCATAGACGCGAAACGACCCTTGAAGCATGGCGAATCCGTTGCCCGCTCCGCGCGAGACTTGGCGATACGCGAGGGATTGCAGAAGCGGCCAAAGCTCGGATGGCTCCTTGACCCGCAAAGAGGCGGAAAGCCATGGCTTGTCGTTCTCGCGAACGATCGCCACCGGATTGTCCAGCAGGTCTTCCATCGCGTCCAGCATGCCGAAGATGCCTTTGCCTTCCAACAGAAACCGGGACATCGCTTGGATACGACGCTGAAGCTCGGAAATTTGCGACGTCTCGAGAGCGAGCACGTTCTCCATGACGGCGACGGCAAGCTCGGAAATGCCGCAGTCGCCGGGAAGCGCCAACAACGGCAAGCCGTATCTCTCCGCTTCTTCTACGACATCGCGAGGCACATCTGCGGAGTCGTCTCCCGTTCGGATGCCGATCGCCGCGACGCCGTTTCTGGCCAGCTCCGGCACGAGGCGGAGCAATCGGTCCGGTTCGTCGCGGTACGGATAGTCGGCGGCCATCAGAAACTCGCCCGGCCGGGTCAGATTCACTCCGTTTCCGTCCGCGACGTTGACGGCCGTGATCGGACGGGAAACGCCTTTATCACCGGTAAGTAAACGCGCGCCTTTCAGCAGCGGTATGCCAATCATATCCTTGACCGTGAACTGTACGTTCGAAATCGGCGTGGCAGATAGCTTATCTTTGCGCGGCATCATCGCCATGAGGGTACCTCCTTCATGCAATCCCGAATTCTGTTTTGTGTCATATAATATAACATCTTAAACGATAGAAATAAAAAAGCTGCTCTATAATGTTATATTTTATTACATAATCGCGAAAATGTCTTTAGCGAACATCGCTAGTTTCAGGAAAGATTTTCCCGGAATCGCAAAAGACCGACCCCGTCGGCCTCATGCCGTTAGGGTCGGTCTTCTCGGGAATCGATTGACGGAGGGGTTATTGGGTCGGTTGACCGCAAGCCGGGCAATAGTGGCTGTCCGCGTAAAGCGGCGTTTCGCAATGCCGGCATTTGATACGGTTATCGACGTAAGCGGATGCGCCTTCGTCCGTCGCCTTCTCCAAGGATACTCGACCAGACACCGAGGAAACCTCCACCTCCGACTCGTTCGTCCCGAACGCGTCCACGTTCTGCTCCGGCCGTTCGGACGGCTCCTCCGCGGCAACGGGCGCCGGGAACTCGCGACCGCATGAAGGGCAGAACCTCGCGTCTTCCGCCACTAGCTTGCCGCATTCGCAATCTTTCTCGTTGCGGATCGCCTTGATCCGATCTTGTAAACCGGCGATTTCTGCGCGAATGACGGCGATCTCCTCGGAACGGCGCAGCACTTCCGTTTCCGCAGTCAACAAGTTGCCAGCCGCGACGGCCTCGTATACGGATTCGCCGATCGAGGCGAACAATTTATCGACTTCCTTGCGCTTGCTCGATATTTGGGCGTGCAACTTCGTGATCTCGACCGTTTGCTGCGCTTTCTCCGTCGCCGTAGCGACCCCTTTGCTTACCGTATCGGTCAGTTTCTTGAAAAAATTCATGCCTACCACTCCTTTCTGACTCTTATTATCTCATACGACGGCCGACGTTACATGGTTCCGAAGCCCAAAAAAAAAACCGCCCGTTCCCGCCTTTTGGCGAAGAACGGACGGTTTTAACGAAATTACGCTTCCTGCCGAACGATCCACAGATCCCGAGCCGCCAGCGTCGCGACGCCCTCGAGCTTGCCGCCGCTTAACAGGTCGGTTCCCGCGAACGATCCCAGATCGACTTGCGCAGGCTCCGGGTTATGGTTCAATACGAACAAGTACCGAACGCCATCCTTTTCCCTGACCGTCGTCTCGACGGCGGTGGGAGCGTCGGCCACGAGCGGCTCGATTCCGCGGGACGCGCACAGCGCCGGGAGCCACTCTTGCAAGAAAGCCGCTTCCGGACTCGTCGCCAAGTACCACGCCTCTCCTTTGCCGAAGGCGTTCTTCGTAAGCGCCGGCATGCCTTTGTAGAAATCTTCCCCGTATTCCGCGACGACCTCCGCGCTTTCCGGGTGTATCAGATCGCAAAGCATGCCGCATTCGTACGACGGCGCAAGATCGCCTTCCGGCGAACGAAGGACGATCCGGTTGCTTTGGGTCGGCAGCAAGGCGTCGATCTCCTCCGACCAGATGCCGAGCAGCTTGCGCAGCTCGCCCGGATAGCCGCCCAGCGTCACCAGGTCGCTTTCGTCGACGATGCCGCTGAAGAACGTCGTCAAGAACGTGCCGCCGCCCTCGACGAACGTCTCCAACCGCCGCGCGGCTCCCGGCTTCACCATGTAGAGAACCGGCGCGATGACGACGTCGTACCCACTCAAATCCGCGTCGACGCCGACGACGTCGACGGCGATATTGGCGCGCCAGAGCGCATCGTAATGCTTATGGAGTTCGTCGACGTACTTAAGAGCGATCGTCGGGCCGCTCGACAGCTCGACCGCCCACCAATTGTCCCAATCGAACAAGATCGCGACCTTCGCCTGAACGCGGGAATCGAGCAAGGCGTCGCCGAGCTTCGCGAGCTCTCCGCCCAGCGCGGCGCTCTCCCTGAATACTCGCGTATGCTCGTGGCCGACGTGCTCGATGACGGCGCCGTGATACTTCTCGCAAGCGCCGATAGATCGGCGCAATTGGAAGAACATGACCGTGTCCGCTCCGCGCGCGACGGCTTGATAACTCCATAACCTCATGACGCCGGGCCGTTTCAGCGAATTGTACGGCTGCCAGTTCTGCTGGCTCGGCGTCTGCTCCATGAGCATGAACGGTTGCCCTTCCTTCAGGCCGCGCATCAAATCGTGCATCATCGCCGTATAGCTGTAGGGCGTATCGAGACCCGGATAGTTATCCCAGGAGACGACGTCCATCTCTTTTGCCCACTTATGATAGTCGAGCTCCTTATACGCGCCCATCAAGTTCGTCGTTACAGGCACGTCGGGCGTAAGTTTTTTAACGGCGTCCCGTTCCAGCTTATAACACTCCAGCAAGCTGTCCGATTGGAATCGGCGGTAATCGATCGAGATCCCCTGGAAGTTCGTCGCCGTACGGCCGTTCCAGCTTCTCCATTCTTCGCTCAGCCCGTTCGGCGGAACGACTTCTTCCCAGTCGTAGAACGTATGTCCCCAGAAGCTGGCGTTCCAAGCGCGATTGAGCGCCTCGAGGCTGCCGTACCGCCCGCGGAGCCAGACGCGGAAAGCCGCCGCGCAATTGTCGCAATAGCAAAGCCCGCCGTATTCGTTGGAAATATGCCAAATGAGCAACGCCGGGTGATCCTTGTACCGCTCCGCGAGCTTCTCCGCCATGCGCACGGAATACGTCCGGTATGTCGGACTGTTCGGACACGAGTTATGCCGTCCTCCGAACTTCCGCTTGTTGCCGTCGAAGTCGACGCGGGTAATGTCCGGATATTTCCGCGCCATCCAAGCGGGATGGGCGGCCGTGCTCGTGGCGAGACAGACGCCGACGCCGTCCGCGTGCAGCTTGTCCATCATTTCGTCGAGCCAACCGAATTCGTAAGCGTCTTCGCTCGGTTGATTGTTCGCCCACGCGAATACGTTTAACGTCGCCACGTCGATGCCCGCAAGCTTAAACATTCTCAAATCTTCGTCCCATACCGATTTCTCCCACTGGTCGGGATTATAATCGCCGCCGTACCAGATTTTCGGCAACCGTTCGTTGATCATCGTCGCACCTCGGTCGTATGATTGATATCGTAAAATGTCGCTACTACGTTTATTATATAAGTACAGAATATTCGATCCCATATAATAAACCGGAAATCGCATATAAGAATATGGAGGTCCCTTTATGCTTAGACGAACCGTGTACCCCACGCCGGCGGAGTTGCTTCCGTTGCAGCTGGAGACGATCGGCTTGAATTCAGAGCAAGAACCGATCGCCCGCCCCCGCGGGTACCCTTGCTTCCACTGGCTGCAGACGATCGCGGGCGAAGGAGAATTACGTCTGCACGGCAAAGCCTACAAGCTTCCCGAACGATCCGGCTTCCTCCTTCATCCGAACGTCGAACATGCCTACTCCGCCAAAAGCGCGAATTGGCAAACGTATTACGTCACGTTCGCCGGTACGCAAGCGGCCGCCTTGGCGATCGAACTGCTCGGCGCCGCCCCCGGCAAGATTCAATGGGACAAAGACGACGACGAAATCGCGGAACAGCTCGAACGCCTCTTGGCGCTGGCCGAATCCGGCGGCGATCCGTCCGGTTGGAAAAGCTCCGCCGAGTTATATCGTTTCCTGACGATGCTCAAAACAAACGGAAGACAAAACCATCTTCCGTCGCTCTCCCGAAGGCTCGACCGGATCATGGAGCTTCTCGAATGGCTTGAAACGCAATACGCCAACCCCGACGTAGGGCTGGCGATGATGGCGGAGCGCCTGCATATCGGCGAAAGGCAACTGAACGAACGGTTCCGCGAGCTGTTCGGCCAGACGGCTTACGCCTATTTAATCCAATTGCGCCTTCGCAAAGCGAAAGAATGGCTCCCCGCCAGACCCGACTTGACCGTTCGCAGCATCGGCGAGGCGGTCGGCTTCCGCGACGCCAGCCATTTCGTGGCGACGTTCCGACAGAAGGAAGGCATGACGCCCGAGCAATACCGGCGTCTTCACGGAACGGCTTTCGTTTGAGCTTGGCCGCCGTATCGTTCCGACGCCGCCAAAGCGCGAACGCGGCCGCTCCCGATCATATAAAGCGAAACATAGATAATGAGGATCATCGTCCCGAACAACAACGTAAAAACAAAAGCGTTGCGATTGATCCCTTCGAGCACCCCTTCGATCAACCGGAACGGACTGAAGACGACGTCCCAGCTGTTCAGACGGACGACGCGACCCAAATAGACGCCGAAGCCGCCCAAATACGAAGTCGCGATCACGAATAACCAGCCCGCGAACGCGCCGCCATAGCGAACGACGATAGAATGAAAATGCCTCGCCGATTGATAGCCCAGCAATAAGCCGCACCAAGAGAATAGAAAGAACAGCACGAGATCGTACCAGACGAGCAAGTCTTCCTCCCGGTTATAGAAGCGGTATTCGTCGTTGAAGATCAAATGAATCAAATCCGTCGTTAAATACGGGGCATTCGGAAAGAGAAGCAGCCAACCGACGCCCAGGACCGCCAACCCTGTCGCAAGAGCGGTGCCGCCCTTGACGATACGGGCGTACGCGACGGCCGTCATCGAGAAGAGAAGCGGCAACCAGGCAAGGAACAAATTCCATAGCAGAAATTGATATTGCACATAGTCCATGCGCTCGGCTCTGATGACGATCAAGCACGCGCACAGCACGGAAGTCGCCGTCAGGACGTAAAACAAGGGATTTACGATCGGCATCGAGACAATCGAGGCATTCGCACCTCTCATTCGGCAACACCTTCTTCGACTGATTTTCTACGCTATACATATTGTATCATTATCGCCGCCATTCGGACAAATCCATACACATGCGACAAAAAATCCCGAAATGCCGCCAAGGCACTTCGGGATTGTTGAATGCATGCATGATTCGCGCTATCTCTCGAATTCAATAGGATCCCCGAATATAAGGATGCACGTCCGTCTCGTAAAACTCCGTTAAGCGGAGGCGTTCTTCCTCCGTGAAGGGAGTAACGTCCATCGCGCCCAGGTTATCTTCGACTTGACGGACGTTCTTGAAGCCCGGAATGACGCATGTGATCTCGGGTTGATCGAGAAGCCAGCGCAGCGAGGACCGCGTCATGTTCTCCCTGCCCTCGGCGATCCAAGCAAGCTTGCGCGCCAGATCCGCGCCTTTGGCGAACGGCAAGCCCGCGAACGTCTCCCCGACGTTAAAGGACTTACCGTCGCGGTTGAAGTTGCGGTGGTCTTCCGCTTCGAAGGTCGCGTCCGACGCGAACTTGCCCGTCAGCAAACCGCTGGCGAGCGGAAGGCGGACGAGCAGACCGACGCCGCGTTCGCTCGCCTTCGGCAACAGTTCCGCGAGTGGCTTCTGGCGGAACAGGTTAAAGATGATCTGAAGCGCCTGCACGCCCGGCTGCCCCAAGCATAGAAGCCCTTCTTCCACGCTTTCGACGCTGACGCCGTAAGCGCGGATCTTTCCTTCCGCCTTCAGCTTGTCGAGCACGCCGAATACGGCGCCATCCTTCAGAATCGCCATCGGCGGGCAATGGATCTGGTACAGATCGATCGCCTCCCGGTCAAGCCTGGTCAAGCTGTTCTCGCACCATTCGCGTACTCGCGCTTCGGAATACGTCGCCGGGTCGCGAATGTCTCCCGCCCGGCAGAACTTCGTCGCGATCGCGATGCGGTCTTCCTTGCCCTTAGTCGCTTGCGCCAGCAGACGCTCGCTTTTCCCGTCGCCGTAGACGTCCGCGGTATCGAAGAAGTTGACTCCCTCGTCCATTGCCCTGTCGAGCGCCCTCAGCGATTCCTTCTCGTCCGTCTGCCCCCAGGAACCGCCGATCGCCCACGTGCCGAAGCTGATTTCGCTAACGTCGATGCCCGCCTTGCCTAAAGGTCTGTATTTCAACCGAATCGAACTCCCCTTCTCTTCGCGATACTTCTCCCCGAACATTGTATCACGTGTATGGCGGGGAGAGAAAAGCGTTTTCCGATCCCAAAGTCTCTCGAATCAATTCCAAGAAACCCGCGAGATCTGCGAACCCGAAGAGTTAGCCGAGGACGAGACGAGCTGCTCCCGCTTCCGCACATATTTGCACACCGTCGATACGAAAGTCGCGTGAGACCACGTTAGCGGGGCGACCGACAACGGCGCGCCCGTCTCCGGGTGCACTTGCTCCGGCAAGTTGCCTCCGGGCAACGCGAACGTCGTCACCTTCTCGAGCGTTCGGCGCGGCTCCTCCAGATCCTCGAGCGACTTTGCCGTCTCGATCTGGAAGTTGGCCACCCACAGCGTGCAGATGATCCACGGATTGCCCGGGATTTTGCCGATATCGTCGGACTGCCTGAAATAATAGTCGTTCGTGTATCTGGCGATGCCGCCGACGTCCGTATGAATGCGAAGCTTCTCGGAGATCGCGTTCATCGTCCGCGACACTTTGTCGTCCTCCGCCGGGAACACGCCGAACTCGAACAAGCCGAACATGCTGCTTTCGACGGTCATGTCCTTCTCCCAGCGACCGTCGACGAAGACGATGCCGCGGGCGTAACGCCCCTCTTGCTCATCCCACAAGTGGGTGACGATGCCTTGCTTGATCTGCTCCGCGACGTCGCGGTACTGGTCGCTCCGGTCGTAATCGCCGAACAAATCGGAGAAATACGCGGCAGCCATAAGCCCGCCGTACACGGACGCGACCGTGTACGTCCAGATGCCGTACCGTTCCTCCCACAGGTCGTAGCTCGGCTTCGGCAATCCGAGATCCGGCTCCAAGTATTCGCACAGGAACGCCGAAGCTTTACGAATGAGCGTGCTATAGAGCGCTTGAGGCAGCTCGATCTCCCCGTGTCGGGCGTAGTCCTTCCAGAGCGCGTACAAGACGAGTGCCGTCTCGTCCTCTTGGATCGGCAGCCTCGGCACCCCTTGCACGACGTACGGATGCCAGCTCGAACCGACCGTGCCGTCCGGATTGTACTTATGGTGCAAGTAGCCATCCGGGGATAGATTGCGACCGCAGAAATGGAAGAAGGAAGCGATCGTGCCATGATACCCGGCAAGCGACATCGCGTCGGCGATCAGCGCGCCGTCGCGCGGCCACATGTAACTGTAATGGTCCCGGTTATATTGGAGAATATCCGTGTCGTTGGCCGCAAGAATGGCGCCCCGTTCGTCGATCTGCGTCCGCACGATAAGCAAGCTATGCTTGAATTGCCGGACGACGTGGGACGGCAAGTCGCCGAAGCTATCCCCGACGCGAGACAGCCAGTGGTTCCAGTAGATGACGATCCGGCTGAGCAGCTTCTCCGGATGGCTCTCTTGAACATACTGGTCGAGACGCTTGACCTCTTCCATATCGGAGCCGACCGACATCCAATAATAAATCGTTCTTTCGTTGCCCGGAGGGACGACCGTGCGGAAGCTGATCGTGCTGTCGACCGAGCCTTGCGCGATCGCGTTGCCCATCAGCTCGCCGTCTTCGGCGTCGCGCCACGTGCCTTCCGCGGAATGGAATCTCTTGATCCCCGTCGAATACTGATAGATGCCGCCCTTCTCCGATCGGCCGTTAAACATGAAATAGGAAGAGCGCTTGAAATGAAACAACGTCCGGTTGCCCGGATAAAATGCCGCCGTATCCCCGACTTCGTTGCCGTCGATCATCAGATCGTGGTGGAAAAACACCCTGACGTCCTTCTCCGCGCCGCCCAGATTGCGAACGACGACCCGCTTCAAGTAGATGCATTCCCGTTGATGGATGCCGTCGTTGAGCTGCAGCTCGAGACCGAGCCGTTCGTTGCGGGCGATGACGTTCGTCACGAGCGAATCCTCGATATAGCCGAGCTCTATTTGCCATTCCGGATCGTCGAGCCAGGCGAATTCTCCGTTGCTCCATACGCCGACCCGGCAAGCATGGCCCCCGACGTGATTCAGTTGTCCCACGAATGGAAAATAGACGTCGCGAATGTAGCAGGTGCCGTCCAAGTTGATGAGCATTTTACCGTTGCCGATGACCAGATGTCGCGCCATTCCTATCCACTCCTATGCTTATTTGCTTATGAGTTCTCTATAGAGTTCGAGGTATAGTTTCGCCGAGGCGCCCCAACCGTAGTCCGTCTTCGCGCCGTTCGCGACGATTTTCTCCCATTGCTCGGGCTTACCGTAGAACGATAGCGCGCGGCGGATCGTAAACAGCAAGTCGTGCGCGGACGGCGGACCGAAAGTAAAGCCGGTGCCGGCGCCCGTAAACTCGTTGTAAGGCTCCACCGTATCGCGTAAACCGCCCGTTTCCCGGACGATCGGCACGGACGAATATCGCAGCGCGATCAGCTGGCTGAGGCCGCACGGCTCGAAGCGCGACGGCATCAAGTACATGTCGGACGCCGCGTAAATGCGGCGCGCCAGCCCTTCGTTAAAGCCGAACCAGAGCGCGATTTTGCCCGGAAGTTTCGCGTGCGCCGAACGAAGCATGTCTTCGATCGCGGGTTCCCCCGCGCCGAGCACGACGAGTTGAACGTTTTCCTTCAGCAAAGCCGGAAGAATCTCCCCGATCAGATCGAAACCCTTCTGCCCGCTCAGCCTCGAGACGACGCCGAACATCGGAACGTTCTCGTCGACCGGCAATCCCAGCTCCCGCTGCAGCGCGGTTTTGTTCTTGCGCTTGCCCGCGAGGTCGTACCGGTATGGGAACGCGACGTTCGGATCGTTAAGAGGATCGTACACGTCGGTGTCGATACCGTTCAAGATGCCCCACAGATCGTGCGAACGTTGGCGAAGCACGCCGTCGAGCTTCTCGCCGTATTGCTCGGTTTGAATCTCGTAGGCGTACGTCCGGCTGACGGTCGACAGCTTGTCCGCGAACCGGAGCCCGCCCTTCATGCAGCTGGCCGCGCCGTAGAACGCCAGGCTGTCTTCCGTGAATGAGTCGTCTCCCGTCGAGAGAAGGTCTTGCAGCAAATCCCTAGAGAATACGCCTTGATACTGCAAATTATGAATCGTAAACACGGTCCGGATATCGCGATAGCCCGGCCGGCCCGAGTAACGGGTGCGAAGCAGGAACGGAATGAGGCCGGTCTGCCAATCGTGGCAGTGGAGCACGTCGGGCATCTCTTCCGGAGGTAGCGCCCCGAGCATCTCGAGCACCGCGAAGCTGAAGAACGCGAACCGCTCCGCTTCGTCTCCGTAACCGTACAAATACCCCCGCTTGAAATAAAACTCGTTGTCGATGAGCAGAAACCGGACGCCGTCGACGGTAACCGTCTGGATACCGCAATATTGCCGCCGCCAGCCCAGCTGAACTTCCATCACCGTTATCGTCTTCACTTCCGCGAGCAACGTTTTCGGGATTTCCCCGTACTTCGGCAGGACGACCGTTACGTCGACCCCTTGCTTCGCGAGAGATTTCGGCAGGGCGCCGACGACGTCGGCAAGCCCTCCGGTTTTCACGAGTGGCATCGCTTCGGATGCCGCGAACATGACCTTCATGGAATCCCCCGCTTAGATGACTTTGCGCTTGAGCGCGATGAACGGCAGCTCGACCGAGCCCCTCAGCTGCTGCATCGGACGAATCTCGACTTCTTTGTCCAAAATGCAGTTTTCGAGCGATCCGTCTTCCCCGACGATGCCGTTCTGCATGATGATGCTGTTGCGTACGATGGCGCCTTTGGCGATCTTCACGCCGCGGAACAGGATGCTGTTCGTAACCGTTCCTTCGATATCGCAGCCGTTCGCGATCAGCGAATGGGTCACGTCCGCTCCGGCGCGGTAATGCGTCGGCGGCTCGTCTTTGACCTTCGTGTAGATGGAGCCGGGCTTGAAGAACAGCTCCTTCCACACTTCGGGCTTCAGCAAGTCCATGCTATGCCGGTAATACGCGGCGATGTTGTTCACGACGCCGAGGACTCCATCGTACATGTATGCGTGCGCCTGTAACCGGTCCAGCGCCGGCAAGATCGCGTGCCGGACGAGGTGGTCCCGGCCGCGCGCGAGCGACGTGTCGACGAGGTCGAGCAGCAATTCCTTGCTCATAACGTACATCTCCATCGAGACGATGTCGGAGTCCAGCCTGCCGAAGTGGTCCTGCATTTCCACGATGCGTCCCGTTTCGTTCAGTCTGGCCTTACGGGCGAGGCCGGGCAAGCTTTCCGAGGTTTTCTTGCAGACGACGGTAATGTCCGCCCCCGTTTCCTTATGCTGCTCCAGCACCTTCGCGAAGTCGACGTTGCACACCATGTGGCTACGGGAGATGACGACATAATCGACCGTGCTGCGGGCGAAATAGTCCCTGTTCCGGTAGAAGTGGTACAGATCCCCCCTGCCGAAATCCGTCTGGTCGTCCATCGAAGGAGGCAGCACGAACAATCCGCTTTGCTTGCGATGCAAATCCCAGTTGCTGCCGGAGCCCAAGTGATCCATGAGCGACCGGTACTTCCGGTGCGCGAACACGGCGACTCTCGGAATGCCGGAATTGACCATCGATGACAATACGAAATCGATCAGCCGGTAACGGCCGCCGAACGGCACGGTCGCCAGGCAACGATTCGCCGTCAGCGACTCCATCTCGTCGGCTTCGTGGATCAAGTTAATGACGCCCATCATGGACAGCTTCATACCGGCTCCGCCTCCTTAAGCTCCGCCTCCGGGCGGATCGTTTCCCCGCTTCCGACGACCGCGATATCTTCCGCGAGGGCGGCGCCGACGTTGCAGCCGTCGCCTACGGACGCGCCTTCGCCCACGATCGCCCGAATGATGCGGCAGTCTTTGCCGATCGTCGCTCCGGGCATCAGGATGGAATCCTCGACGATGCTGCCTTCGCCGATCCGCGCGCCGTGGAACAGCACCGAACGGTTCACTTGGCCTTCCACGACGCAGCCTTCGTTAATTAGGGAGCCTTGCACGCGCGCGGTCGGCGCGACGTATTGGGCCGGTTGGTTCGGATTCGCCGAGAAGATGCGCCACGAGCGATCGTTCAACCGAAGCGACGGCTTATCTTCGAGCAGGTCCATGTTCGCTTCCCATAGGCTGTCGATCGTTCCGACGTCTTTCCAATATTCGTTGAATTGATAGGAGAACAACCGGGCGCCTTCCGCGAGCATCGTCGGGATGATGTCTTTGCCGAAGTCGTTGGACGACGATTTCTCGCTTTCGTCCCGGACGAGCGCTTCCTTGAGCACTTGCCAATTGAACATGTACACGCCCATCGAAGCGAGATTGCTTGTCGGCTTCTTCGGCTTCTCGGCGAATTCGGCCACCCGCCCGTCCTCGTCGACCTTCAAGATGCCGAAACGGCTCGCGTCCGCCCACGGCACGCTGATGACGGCGATCGTCGCGTCCGCGCGGTTCTTCTTATGCTCTTCGAGCAACAGATCGTAGTTCATTTTATAAATGTGATCGCCTGAAATAATGAGTACGTATTCGGGATCGTACCTCTCGATGAAGCCCATGTTCTGATAGATCGCGTTGGCCGTCCCTTTATACCACGTGCCGCCCTTCTGCCGGACGTATGGCGGAAGCACGTGCATGCCCCCTTCGCGCCGGTCGAGCCCCCAAGGCGTTCCGATGCCGAGATGCTGCGTCAATACAAGCGGTTGGTACTGCGTCAGTACGCCGACCGTCTCGATGCCGGAATGAACGCAATTGCTCAGCGTGAAATCGATAATGCGGTACTTGCCTCCGAACGGAACGGCCGGTTTCGCCAAATCCTTCGTGAGAACGCCCAAGCGGCGGCCTTCGCCGCCCGCGAGCAGCATGGCGATGCATTCGTTTTTGCGCATAAACTGCACTCCCTCCATGTTAGGTGCCGAAAGCCGAACTTGCCGATCTACATGTCTTCATGACCGCGAGATGACGCTTCTGACTGCCAAAGCTGGATGGATAAGGCGGGAACCGGTACTTCGATGCTGTAGGACTTGCCGTGCATGGGCGCCTCGGAAGCCGATACCCGGGTCGGCATTGGCGCGCCCGAGCCGCCGAAGTCGCTTTCGTCGCTGTTCAGCACGAGCTCGTACGTTCCGGGGGACGATACGCCGATTCGGTAAGCGCCGTACCCGTCGCGCGAGAAATTGCATACCGTCACGATCGGACGTTCGGCTTCGCCTCCGTTGCGTTGGAACGATAACATTCGTTGCGGAGCGTTGTTGACGTCGATCCATTCGAATCCTTCGGGCCGGTGATCGAGCTCCCAAAGGGCGGGACGGGCGGCGTATACCGCGTTCAGCCGTTCCGTGTACTTGCGCATGCTGTCGTGGAGCGGGTAACGGAGAAGATCCCAATCCAATCCGGCATAATCTTTCCATTCGTCGAATTGGCCGAATTCGCCGCCCATGAACAGCAGCTTCTTGCCGGGGTGAGTCATCCAGTACCCGTATAACAGTCGCAAGTTCGCGAACTTCTCGGGATACGGGCCGGGCATTTTGTTTAGCAAAGAACGTTTGCCGTGCACGACCTCGTCGTGGGAGAGCGGCAACACGTAATTTTCGGAGAAGGCGTAATGCATCGAGAACGTGATGAGGGAATGGCGGGAGGAGCGGTGTTCCGGGTCGGTCTCCATGTAGCGGAGCATGTCGTTCATCCAACCCATGTTCCATTTGTAGTTGAAGCCTAAGCCTCCTAAATAGGTCGGCGACGTGACGCCGGGATAGGAGGAGGAATCTTCGGCCATCATGAGGCTTTCGGGATAATAACGGAATACGGTTTCGTTCAGCTTGCGCAAAAATTGAAGAGCTTCGACGTTCTCGGTGCCGCCGTAAAGGTTCGTCGTTCGCATCTCTTCGGGCTTGTCGAAGTTCAGATCGATCATGCTGGCGACGGCATCCACCCTTAAGCCGTCGATATGGTAAACGTCCAGCCAGAACAACGCGTTGGAAAGAAGAAAGCTTTGGACTTGCGGCTTGCCGAAATCGAAGGCGAGCGTTCCCCACAGCGGCTTCTCCGCCATGCGGTAGTCGGCCGGCTCGTATTGCGGCGAACCGTCGAACCGTCGAAGCCCGTGATCGTCTTTGCAGAAGTGGCCGCACACCCAGTCGAGCAGAACGCCGATGCCCCGTCTGTGGCAGTTGTCTACGAGCTTCTGCAAGCCTTCCGGCGGACCGTAGCGGCTCGTTGCCGCGAAATACCCGGTCGCTTGATAGCCCCAAGACCGGTCGAACGGATGCTCGGCGATCGGAAGGATCTCGATATGGGTGTATCCCATCCCGCAGACGTAATCGACGAGTTCTTCCGCGAGCCGCCCGTAATCCCGGAATTGCTCCGGCGCGTCCATTCTCCACGAGCCGAGATGCGCTTCGTAGATGAGCATCGGACGGTCGTAAGGCTTGCGGCCCGCGCGGGCGCCCATCCATTCGCCGTCGCTCCATTCGTAGCGGTCCAGCTTCGCTACGATCGAAGCGGTATTCGGCCGCAGCTCGCTTCGGAAGCCGAACGGATCGGACTTCAGCCTGCGTTCGCCGTCGGCGCCGAGAATCTCGTACTTGTAACGGTCACCCTCGCGAAGGCCCGGTCCGAAGCCGACCCAGATGCCCGTCGATCCGGCGGGTCGCATGTCGACGACTTTGTTCCAGCCGTTCCAGCCGTTGAAATCGCCGACGACGTTGACTTCGCGGGCGCCCGGCGCCCAGAGGACGAATCGTACGCCCTCCCGTCCTTCCCAGTGCGTAACATGCGCCCCGAACGTGCGATAAGCTTGAAACAACTGCCCGGTATTGAATAAGTACAGGTCGTCGGATGAAACGTGAACCGGCGATGCCTGCATGCGACGTCACCTCCCGGCGGATAGGGGCTTGGTTGGTCTGGAGCGATGGTTAGCGGATGGTTAGCGGATTGTTAACATTGTTAAGTACTTGTTAACATTCCTCACAAATTACATGAAACTTACGTACATTATAGCGAATGTTATGAAAATATTCACCCCATTTTCAAAAAAGTCGCAAGAAAGTTCACGGACTCGCGTCCGAGATCGTCTAAGATTATGTCGATCATACGATTTGTATACCGCGCGTAAACGCGAGAAGGCCGCCGGAGCGCCGGCGGCTTTCTTTGACTTAGATACTATTCGCTTGCTCTCAAGCCATGGCGGCGTCGACGGTCGCCCTGAAATCGAGCTTGCCGTCGACGCTTTCCCTTTATTCCGGCGACTGTACGACCGGCGAAACCTTCTTGCCCCATACCGCCTGGCCTTGATCGTCCAGTCCGGTGAAGACCAGCGTCGCCCGGTTCAGCTCCCAATCCCACGACGTAAGAACGAGCAGCGTCTCCGTCTGTTCCCCGTCGCCGCTGCGCCAATGCAACGTTAGCGTATGGTCGCCGTCGAACGTCCATGCGTCTTCCCCGTCCTCCGTCCCGATCCGCCCGTTCGCAAGCAGCCGCAACGTCTTGGACTCCGCGACGCCGTCAATCAACCGCTCGTGCACGACGCGTTGCCATTCGTCGGCAAGCTCCGTTAGCGGAATCGGCTGCACCTTCTCCCCCGCGTACCGTTCCGGCGAGACGACCGGCCAGCCGTCCGCCGTCCAGAGCAGCTTGCGAACGTGCAGGTACATCCAGTTCGGATCCGCCTCCGGGCGCGCATGATGCACGATATAGTCGTTGTCCCCGTCCTGCAGGATCGAATTGTGTCCGGGGGCGATCCAACCGTCCGCGTCGCCGAACTTATAGCCCCCCATGATCTTCGTGCCTACGTCGAACTGCGGGTCGTAGGCCGTATCGGCCAAGTCTCTGCCGTTATAGTCGAGATAAGGTCCGGTAATCGAGTCGGAACGGCCGACCCGGACGTTGTAATCGGACGAGAGCGAATCGTACGACACGAACAGGAAGTATTTCTTCAGCTTCGGCTGGTAGATGAGATAAGGCCCTTCCACCGCGCCCGATTCGCTGGCCGTATTCCGCGCCGCGATCCGCTGGCCGAAGCCGGCTTCCTTCGGTTTCCCGGTAACCGGATCCAAAGGCAATATGTGAATGCCGTCGAAAAACGAACCGTACACGAACCATAGCTTACCGTCGGCATCCGCGACCACGTTCGGATCGATCGCGTTCGGTCCGTCTCCTTCTCCGGTCTTGACCACTTCCCCTTCGTCCTGCCAAGGTCCTTCCATGGACGAGCTGGTCGCGACCCCGATATACGAACGGTTCGAACCGAACGTAGACGAGGAGTAGTACAGATAATACTTGTCGCCGAACTTCTCCGCGTCGGGCGCCCACAGATTCGGACCTCCCGACCAGGCGGCGGCTTCCGCGGGAACCCCGTCGAACGCCCGGCCGACCCACTGCCAATGAATGAGGTCCTTCGATTGGCGCACCATCACCCCCGGCCGAGCCGGGCCGCCAACCTTGACGTCGGTCGACACGACGTAATACGTGCCGTCGTCCGTCTTGATAATGGCCGGATCGTGCGTATTGGTCGTCGTCCAAGAGGCTTCGTCGTCGATATGCACCGTATCGAACATCGCCGTCTGCGGCGGAGCGGAAGGATACGCGACCTCATGGCGCGGACTCTGGGAGCATCCGCCGATCAACAGCATCGCCGCAACCCCCAATCCGATCGCTATTTTATTCATGCCGCTTATCCTTTCACGCCGGATATCGCCACCGATTCGATAATCTGCCTCTGGAAAATAAGGAATACGACCAGCATCGGAACAAGCGAGACGACCGACGCCGCCATAATAAGCGGATAGTCCGTCTGGATCGCGTACGTTGCGTTGTAGTTGTTGATGACGAGCTGCAGCGTCATTTTCTCCGGGGAATTCAAGTAAATGACCGGCGCCAGAAAATCGTTCCAGATCGCCATGAACCACAGAATCAGCTGGGCCGCGACGGCCGGCTTGATCAGCGGGAAAATGATCCGGGAATAAATGCCGAAGTATGATGAGCCGTCAATCTTGGCGGCTTCGATCAGGGCAATCGGGATGCTGCTCAAATACTGCTTCAGGAAGAAGATCATGACCACGTTGCCGAACAGGCCCGGGACGATCAGCGGCAGCAGCGTGTCGACCCAGCCGATCTTCGAGAACATCATGAACTGCGGAATCATAATGGAAGGGTACGGAATCATAAGCGTTGCGATCAGCAACAGAAAGATTGGGTCCCTGAACCGAAAACGCAGCTTGGAGAATGCGAATGCGGCAAGGCTCGACGTCAGCGTGCCGACGACCGTTACGCTAATGGCGACGATAAAGCTGTTCTTGATGCCGCTGAGCAGCGGCCCCTTCTCCCAAATCTCGCGGTACTTCTCGAAGTGAAACGGATTCGGGATCCACTTAGGCGGCAGCGCGAATACGTCTAAGCGGTCCTTGACGGACGTCGTGAACATCCAGAGCAGCGGGGCGATCATGAATACCGCGCCGAGCAGGAGCAAAGCGAAAATGACGATGTTCACGGTTCTTCTGCGGATAGCCAATATAGTCACTCCTTTCTTACGGCGCTATTCGTGGATCTCGGAGGATTTGTCGAGTTTGAATTGAGTCAGCGTCACGATAAAAATAAACAGGCCGAGAATGACCGTCATCGCGGAGGCGTAGCCCATCTGAAGGTTGCCGAACGCCTTCTGCCACACGTAGAACACGACCGTAGCGGAGCTGTACTCCGGACCGCCGGTGGACGTCATGATGGCGACTTCCGGAAACAGCTGCGAGCCGCCGATAATGCCCGTGACGACGATGAAGAAAGTAACCGGCTTCACCATCGGCCACGTGATGCGCCAAAACTTCTGCAAGGCGTTCGCCCCGTCGAGCTCGGCCGCTTCATAGTAGTCTCTCGGAACGCTCTGCAATCCCGCCAAGTACAGAAGCATCGTATAGCCGAGACCTTTCCATACGAGCATCATGATGATCGCGGGCTTAACGGTGCCGACGTTGTTCAGCCAATTGGGGCCGTCGATGCCGACAAGTTCCAGCGCTTGGTTGACCAGCCCGAAATCGCCGTTGTAGGCCAGCATCCACATGATGCAGACTGCGGCAATGGACGAGATAACCGGAATGTAATAGATGGCGCGAAAAACGGTCGTGCCGGGAATGCGGCGGTTGAGTCCGAGCGCGATCAGCATGGCAAGGAACAGCCCGACCGGAATGCCCAGCATCATATAGAACGTGTTGTACATCGCCTTGTAGAACAACTCGTCCGCGAAAAGTTCCTTGAAGTTATCGAGTCCGATGAAGCTCATCTGGCCGAGTCCGTCCCAATCGGTGAAGGAGCCGTAAAGAGAATAGCCGGCCGGGAACGCCGCGAAGAGGAGAAAGCCCAGGACCGGCGGGAGGATGAACAGATAGCCGTAATACGCTTCCTTCCGGTACAATCTCGATTTCGTTTTCATAGCCCACCTCGTAGGTGCTCGGAATGAAAATGATGCTAGTTCCCGCGCCGGAGCGCGGGAGTCGCTAACATCATTTTCCGAGCTTAATTCGCTTATTTGTTTACTGCTTTTTGCTCTTGCTCGATCGCTTTATCCAGCAGCTTCTGCATCTTCGGCTGTTCCGCCTTCACGTATTCCGCCGCGGTGATCTTGCCGTCGAGAACCGGCTGAATGTCGGTAAAGAAGAGATCGTACCATTCCCGGTTATAGGTGAGGGTTTGCGGCATCGGTTTGCCGTAATCGATGATCTCCAGGAATTCCGCTTTGTTTGCCGGTTTGAAAGACGTGTCGGCGGCCCACTTCTCGGCCATGTCGGTCAAGTTCGGAATTTGCACCTTCGCGTCGGACAGCATTTGCATGCCTTCCTCGGAAGCCGACAGGTACAGGGCGAGCGCTGCCGCTTCATCCGGCGCCTTCGAGTTCTTGGATACGCCGATGCCGAGCGAGCCGACCCACGTTGAGGCTATGCCGGTGGAGCCTGCCGGATACGGGATGAGATCGAAGTCGAACGGCAGCTTCTGGTACGTGCTCAGATCCCAAGGGCCGACCGGGAAGAAGCCGATTTGACCCTGCATCCAGCGCTGGTACGTGTCAAGCGTCTGCGCTTCCGCGATCGAAGGCGTCACTTTGTGCACATTCTGCATGTCTGCAAAGAGTTGAAGCGCCTCCGCGAATTTCGGATCATCGATCGCGACTTTCGTCTGCGTCGCATCGAGGAAGTCGGCTCCGTTACTCCATACGAAGGCATGAAGCGTCCAGTTGACGTTGAGGCCCGTACCCCATTGGTCAAGCTTGCCGTCGCCGTTCGTGTCCTTGGTCAGCTGTTTGTTGACGTTGATGAACTCGTCCCACGTATACGGCTTGTCCTTGTCCGGGATCGGAATGCCCGCTTTCTCGAACATCGTCTTGTTGTAGCCCATCGCGAAAGGCCCTAGGTCTTTCGGCAGGCCATAAATGTCGCCTTGTCCGGCTACTTTGCCGTCGTAACGGTAAATGTCGACGCCTTTCTTCCATACTTTCCCGATGTCGATGTTCGAATTGCTCTCGGTATACGGCGTAATGTTAAGCAGAACTCCGCCGTTTACGAACGCTTTCAGGTCGCCCGGCTCGAAGAAGAAGACGTCCGGCACGCTTTTCCCGGTGATGGCCGCTTTCAGCTTCGTGGTGTATTGGTCCGGCGCGGTCGTGATGACTTTGACCTTCACGTTCGGATGGTCGGCTTCGAACTTATCGACCGTCTTCTTGTAAGCCGTCTGCTCGTCCGGACCCCCCCGGAACATGAACGTAATCTCTTTCTTTTCCGCCGGCGCGCCGCTACCGGGCGCGCTGCCGCTTGCGGCCGGCTCATTGCCGCCATTGTTGCCGCCTCCGCAACCGGAGAGAACCAGCATTACCGAAATAAGAAGCGATACGAGTGCAAATCCACTTTTCTTAGCCATCGCACGAACCCCTCCAATTGTATGTTTTACGCGATAACGCGCGTTGAAACCGCATTCAATCTTCCTCGGAAACAGCCGGCCGATCGGCCCGCTATTCGTTTCCTTCGCCGTTCGAGTCGCTCGAATCCGGAACCGGAACCCCGAACCAAGGCGTTCCGTCCGGGCTCCAGCCGAACGGCTGCACTCGGGTGTGACGGTTCGGATCGTACAAAGGATCGCCCACGATCTCTTTGTAGTTCCGCGCATGATAGACGAGCAAATCCTCGGAGCCGTCCTCCGACACGGTGAAGCTGTTGTGGCCAGGTCCGTATTGCCCCGTCTCTTCGCTCGTGACGAAGACGGGAACGGGGGATTTGGTCCACGAGTCCGGATCGAGCAGATCCGCCGTATCAAGCGCCGTGAGCAGTCCCATGCAATAATGGTGGTTCGTCGCGCTGCCGGAATAGGCGATATAGATCCTGCCGTTCCGTTTCAGCACCGCGGGACCTTCGTTCACCAAGAAGCCGATCGTCTCCCATTCCAATTCCGGCTTCGTCAGCATTACCTGAGGAAGCTTGATCGTCCACGGGTTTTCCATCTCCGCCATATACAAGTTCGAATTGCCCGGAACGTCGAAGTCCCGCTGCGCCCAAACCAAATATCGGACCCCGCGATGCTCGAAGGTCGTCGCATCGAGAGAGAACGACTCCCATTCGGTCTTGATCTGGCCTTTCTCCGTCCAGGTCCCGTTCAGGGGATCGGGAGATTGGCATTCGAGCACGTACATTCGGTGGTCGAATACCCCTTCCCCGTCGGCGCCGCCCCTGGCAGCCGCGAAATAGACGTACCACTTGCCGTCTATATGATGCAGCTCGGGCGCCCAAATATGGGAACTCATCACGCCGTCGTGCCGTTTCCTCCAGACGACGGCCGTCTCCGCGTGGTCCAATCCTTGCAGAGTCTCCGATCTCCGGAGCTCGATGCGGTCATACTCGGGAACGGAAGCCGTAAAATAATATTTTCCATCCGCGTGCTTATATATCCATGGATCGGCTCGCTGACTGACTAACGGATTGCGATAAGGACTTCGGATCGTTTGCTTCATTCCCTGACGCTCCTATTCTTGATGTTCCGCTTTGGCTTGCCCTTGAGGCAAGGCGTAGATTTTACCAATCCCCCTGATTGTTCAGTTGCGGATTTCCTTCAATAGTTAATAATTTTGCGAATATATTCGGCTTGATATTAACGATATCATGAAAGCGGTCACATTGTCAACGGATTAGTAAATAAATTTATTCTATTGTAAATGTTTTTATTAACTATAGGTGCGTAGTTTCTGCATTTTTTTACGCCGCGAGTCACTCATTTCCTTGCGAAAATGTTAATAAAAATATATAGTATTCATGCAACCACCTACTTTAAATGGCCCACGACCGGTCAGGAGGATCCTCCATGAACCTCGACATATCCGATAAATCGTTACCCGTGTACGAGGCGCTGGCAAGCGGCGTCCGGCACAAGATCATACATCTTTTGGCCAAGCAGCCGATGAATATGCGCGAGCTTTCCGAAGCAATAGGCCTCAGCGCCGCCATCATGACGATGCACATCAAGAAGCTGGAGAAAGCCGGGATCATCCGCACCGACATGCAGCGGAGCCGCGGCGGCGTGCAGAAAATCTGCTCGCTGCAGGTGGAGCAAGCGGAAATCATCTTTCCGAACAAGATGGAGCATATCCGGGAATATCACCAGAGCGAACTCTCGGTCGGACACTTCACCGATATTCGCGTGGAGCCGACATGCGGCCTTGCGACCGCCGAGAAATTCATCGGCATCGTCGACGATCCCCGATCCTTTCTCGACGCGGAGCGTTTTATGGCTAAAATCATATGGTTCAGCGAAGGGTATATCGATTACAAAATCCCCAACTTCCTGCTCTCGACGGAAAACCCGAAGGAGCTCGTCATCTCCATGGAGATCGCTTCCGAAGCGCCGCTTACGAACAATAACTGGCCATCGGACATTACGTTCTACTTAAACAACGTTCGGCTGGGCACTTGGACAAGCCCGGGAGATTTCGGCGACAAGCGGGGCAAATACAATCCGTCCTGGTGGCCGGACGACATTAACCAATACGGCCTGCTCAAGCATCTGACGGTAACCGCCCATGGAACCCGGATGGACGGCCATCCCATCTCGGAAGTGACGCTCGACCAGGTTAACGTGCGGGACAAACAATGGACGCTGCGGATCGCGGTGGAGAACGGCTCCCGTAACGTTGGAGGGATCACCTTGTTCGGCAAAGAATTCGGCAACTACAAGCAGGACATCCTGTTTCGCCTGTATTACGAGAAAGTCGTGCCGGCGGCGGGCGGCGAACAGCCGGTGGGTAATGGGTAGAATGGGGCGCATGGTTTTTCGTCAATCCGGCCTACGGCAGAAAAACCCCGTCCGTCGTGATAGATGAATCCAACTTATACGTACTTCTTTGCCCCATTATTCTATAACCGATACGCGTATCCGCAAGAGTCTGTTTACGGAGTCTCGACGTATCAGAAACAATAACCGCCCGAAGGCGGTTTCTAGATCGTCGAGAAACCCGCGAGCTCTTTAGTATCCGAAAAGCCTCGCTCCATCGGACATGTTACGCGCATTCCCTGGGATTCGCTGCCGCCCGTTGAAGCGCCTTCTCCCGACAACCTGCAAAAGTGCAGTTTGTTCGGGGTAATCTTGTCAATACGACTCAACAACCTGCAATAATACATTTTGTCGAGTCGAAATGGAGCGTTTCTCGCGAAAAGTAGTAAACAACCTGCATATTTGCAGGTTGTTTGGCTGTTGCGGCGAAATCGGCTAAGCGTAAACAGCAGATCGGCCAAAATACGATTGAGTAACCGTGGATAAGGACTTTCTCGACAACCTGAAAACCGCCCGAAGGCGGTTTCGGTGACCCCAAGCGAATGCTGCTGACGTCCTTTAGAAGGTCGGCAGATTGTCGAGGTTGTTGTCCGTACGACCGTCGGGATTCGAGCGCAGATGCTCGTCTCCGTCCCTGCCTTTGAACACGTTCACGTTGTCGATTTGATCGTTTTTGGCCATCGTCTGGGCTTCTTTGTACCCGACGACCTGGCCTGAGCTTAACTGCAGCTCGACGATATCCCCGTCTCCGTTCTTGCGGACGGCGACGATTTGCTGTTTCCCGGATTGCTGTTCCATTTCTTCCACCTCCGCCCCCTAGTCTGAACAGCTTCGGTCAGGTTCATGCACGCAAAGAAAAACCGCCTCCGGCGCCATGAAGACGCCGAAAGCGGCAAGAGGTGCGTTCGTACCGTTCAGGAAATCCGTTCAAGACGCCAGACGCAAGTCGCGTAGTCGCCGTGAAGCTCGGGGATGACGATGCCCGCGTACATAAGCTGGTCCCCGCCGTATACCGATTCGCCGCCGACGAGCCGGTATTTCGCCTTCGCTTCGAGTCCCTTGAAGCGAAGCCAATCGAGCGGCGCGTTCGGTTCCGCGAGCACTTTCGCGTATACCGCGAACGCTTCGGACTTATCCTCCGACACCATCATCCACGCGGCGTCGTTTCCTTCGAACGGGCTGCGCAACCGGTAGAAATCGCCGAATTGCACGAGATGGCGAACTTCTTTGTACTGGGCGACCTGCTCAGCGACTTCCTTCTTCTCCCGCTCGCTCATTTGGGTCAAGTCCAGCTCGTAGCCGAAATTGCCGGACATGGCGACGTCCCCTCGCGTCTTCAGCGACGTGTTCCGGTGCACTTGATGGTTCGGCACGGCCGATACGTGGGCGCCCATCGCGCTGACCGGGTAAGCGAGGCTCGTGCCGTACTGGATGCGAAGGCGACTGACGGCGTCCGTATTGTCGCTCGTCCACGTCTGCGGCATATAGTACAGCATGCCCGGATCGAAGCGGCCCCCGCCGCCGGAGCAGCTCTCGAACAGCACGTTCGGGAACGTCGACGTAATCGTCTCGAGCACGCGGTATAGTCCCAGCATGTATCGGTGGGCCGTCTCGCGCTGGCGGTTCGGCGCGGCAATGGCCGAGCCGATCTCCGTCATGTTGCGGTTCATGTCCCATTTGACGTACGTAATCGGAGCGGAGCTTAAGATGGCGCCGACCGATTCGATCAAATAATCGCAGACGTCCTTGCGGGACAGATCGAGCACGAGCTGCTTCCGCCCTTCCGTCCGGCGCCTACCCGGCACATGCAGGCACCAGTCCGGATGCGCACGGTACAGGTCGCTGTCGGGAGACACCATCTCCGGCTCGAACCACAAGCCGAATTGCATGTCGAGACGGTTGACCCGCGAAGCGAGATCCGCCAATCCGCCCGGCAGCTTGCGATAGTCGACTTTCCAATCACCGAGCGACGAATCGTCGTTGTCGCGGTGCCCGAACCAGCCGTCGTCCAGCACGAACAGCTCGATGCCGAGCTGCCGGCCGACCGCGGCGATGGACTCGATTTTGTCCGCGTCGAATTGGAAGTAAGTCGCTTCCCAGTTGTTCACGAGCACCGGTCTCGCCTCGTCGCGGAATTTCCCGCGGCAGAGCCTGCTGCGGTACAGGCGATGGAAGACGCGGGACATGCCGCCGATGCCTTCCGGCGAATATGCCATGACGAGCTCCGGCGTCAGGAAAGACTCGCCCGTCTCCAGCCGCCATTCGAAGTCGAATGGATTTATGCCGAGCGATACGCGGGTCGTCCGGAATTGATCGACTTCCGCCTGCGCGACGAAGCTTCCGCTATAAACGAGGCTGAAGCCGTAAGCTTCGCCGTTGTCTTCGTCCGCTAGCGGGGACACGAGCGCGACGAACGGATTATGCTGGTGGCTGCTCGAGCCTCTCCGGCTCTCGACGGCTTGCATGCCCGGCACGATCGAACGTCTGAACAAATCGCGCTCGCGCGCCCAAGCTCCGGATAACGTAATCATGTCGAACTTATCGTGCTTGAAGTCGACGCTTCCGCTCATCGCCCGAAGCAGCCGTATAGTCGCGCCGCCCGCGTTCGTCAGCTTGACGGACCTGGCGATCGCGTCATGGTTCGCGAACGCCGTATAGCTGAACTCGACGCGAAGTCCCGAGTACGCATCCGCGAGCTCCAGCAAGAGCGTCTGCGCTTCGGCGTCGCTCTCCGCGTAAGTGGACGGCAACCCTTCGAGCGCGGGTTTGCCCGCGACGATCCGGTGGCCGACGTAGGCCAGCTCCGTGATCGTCGTACCGTCTTCGAGCTGGACTTGGTAGGCGGGGTGGCGGAAGTCGCCCGTCCCGTAAGCCGGATATTCTTGCGGCATCGTATCGAACGATATGGACCGGTCTTCCGGATACGGATTCGGAGAGAAGGACGCCCGCTCCCGGAACAGCAGCATGCCGTCCCACGGCGCATCCTCGATTCTCCTTCCCCAATAGACGTGCATCGGCACGCCTTTTTCGTTTAATTGAAGCACGTAGCTCGTGTTCGGACCTTGCAAATGAAACAGCCGATGCTCGGCGACGTAATGAATTCCCATTGTCGAATATCTCCCAGCGAACGATGCTTATCGTCTTCTCTTATTTGGCGATTCCTTGCAGAGCAAAAGCATAACTATAAGATTTGTTCGCGAACAGCGTGTATTCCGGATGCGTTCTGGCGCTCCAGCTGTCGTCCCCGCCGACGCCCATTTGCTTATGGTTGACCCGGACGACCGTCTTGTCCGAAGCCGGCAACAAATGATAATGGCTCGTTTGCTCCAGCTCGCGAGGCGTATACGGCAACGCGCTCAACTCGACGGCCGTTTGCCCCTCGACGCGCAAGCCGACGCCGTTCTTGTTCGTCACGGTCGCGTAACGCACGCCCGTCTTGTTGCCCGTCTCTTGCGGTCGAAGGTACGGCGCGACTTGATCGGCCACTTTGCCCGAATGCAGGCCGAGACGCGCGCCTTCGCTCCGGTCCCAGTAATTCTCGTGCGGGCCTTTGCCGTACCAGGTCACGTCGTCGAACGAACCGTCCATCTCGAACAGCATGCCGATCTCCGGAATTTCGGGTAAGCCTTCTCCCGGCTCGAGGTCGAATTTGACGTTCAAGCGTCCGTTTCCGAGCAACGTGTACGCGATCCGGACGGAAGACGCCGGAACGGTCGGCAGAACGAACGCCGCGACGACTTCCAGCGCAGATTCCCCGAGCTGAGCGACCGAGCACTCGGTCAGCTTCCGGTTCGCGCCCGCGTCCCGCCAGATCGCGGTCCGCTCGTGATGGCCGTTGCCTCTGTCGTTGTCGGTGTACGCCCGCCAGAAGTTCGGCTCGGGCGGCCGGCGCAACAGTTCCGTTCCTTCGACGGCATAGGAAACCGCCAGTCCCGCCGCCAAGTCGAAGACGACGGCGAAGCCTTCGCCGTAAGCGGTCAGCTTGTCGCCGGCGCGTTCCGTGCGGATTTCGCCGTAAGCCGGCGTTTCAACGACGGCTTCGCCCGTCACGGGAACCGGCAATACGAATTGTCCGTATGCGACTTCGTGTCCGTTCTCCGCCCATGCCGTCGCTTCCTTCAGTATGAACGACAGAGTGAGAACGAATTCGTCGCCGACGGCTGCGCTTGCAGGGATCGAGCCGGATAAGTCGATGCTCGCGGTTTCGCCCGGAGCCGCCTGTACGTCGAGCTTGCCTTCGCCGACGGCGACGCCGTTGTTTTCCGATTTCCAGACGAGCTCGAACGTATCCAGGTCCGTGAACAAGAAGCGGTTCGTCGCGGTAAACAAACCTTTCGCGCTATCGACGGCCGCGAACTTGACGTTCTGGTAGCAGGCTTTGACCTCGTGCAGCTTCGGAGAGACGGCGCGGTCCGCGAATACGAGGCCGTTGCCGCAGAAGTTGCCGTCGTGAGGCGTCTCGCCGAAGTCGCCGCCGTACGCGAGATGCGAAGATCCGTCCTCGCCCCGCACCCGGATCGCTTGGTCGACCCAATCCCAGATGAAGCCGCCCTGCAGAATCGGGTATTTCTCGAACAGCTCGGTGTACTTATGCAGGCCTCCGCACGAATTGCCCATCGCATGGCTGTATTCGCACAGGATAAACGGCTTCTTCGGCGCGGGGACTTGAAGCGCGTATGCTTCGATGTCGCGCGGCTTCGAGTACATCTGACTCTCGATGTCCGAAGCTTTTTCCGACTTGCGGCAATGGAACACGCCTTCGTAATGGACGACGCGCGACGGATCGTTAGCGCGCAAGAAGTCGTGCATATGGACGAAGTTGTCTCCGCCCCACGCTTCGTTGCCGAGCGACCAAATGATGATCGAAGGATGATTCTTGTCCCGCTGCATCATCGAATTACACCGGTCGATGACGTTGTCCCGCCACTCCGGCTTGCTCCCGGGAACGGTATGGCCTTCTTCTTGCTGGTTGTACTCCCATGAGCCGTGCGTCTCGAGGTTCGTCTCGTCGATGACGTACAGGCCGTATTCGTCGCACAGCTCATACCATCTCGGATTATTCGGATAATGGGACGTGCGGACGGAGTTGATATTATGTTGCTTCATGAGCAAAATATCGCGTACCATGTCGGCTTCCCCGAGCGCGCGGCCGACGTCGCAGCTGAATTCGTGGCGGTTGACGCCTTTGAATTCGATGCGCTTGCCGTTGATGCGCATGAGTCCGTCTTGGATCTCGAAAGACCGGAAGCCGACTTTGCAGCTCACGTATTGCAGCGTCGTTCCGGCGTCGTCCGAGAGCCTAAGCACGAGCGTATACAGGTTCGGATGCTCCGCGCTCCACTTGCGCGGCTTCGCGACGCGTACCGCTCCTTCCGCCCGTTCGCGGCTTCCCTTCGTTCCGTTCGCCGCGAGCCGGAAAGGCTCGTCCAGCGCGGCAACTCCGAAGTCATCGTACAATTGCGCTTCCGCGTTCCACCCCGAACCGACAGCGCATTCGACGAGCGCCTTCACGCGAAGGGTCGCGTCTTGGTAGTCGGCGTCAAGATCGGTATGGACGAAGAAATCGAATATGCGAGAGTCCGGCGCGGTATACAAATAGACGTCACGGAAAATGCCGCTCATCCGCCAGAAATCCTGATCCTCTAGCCAGCTGGCGTCGCACCAACGGTACACCTCGACGGCAAGCTTGTTCTCTCCTTCGATGACGTAAGGCGTCAGATCGAATTCCGCGGGCGTGAACGTATCTTCGCTATAACCGACCAATTCTCCATTCACCCAGACGTAGAACGCGGATTCGACGCCCTGGAAGCTGATGAACACCGATTGATCTCGCCAGTCCGCCGGCACTTCGAACGTGCGAATGTAGGAACCGACCGGATTGTATTTCGTCGGAGCGAACGGAGGCTTTAGATCGGGTTCCGAATCTTTCCACGGATATCTGACGTTCGTATATTGAGGATAATCGTATCCTTGCAGCTGCCAATGGGCCGGCACGTCGATCTCGTTCCAAGAAGAAGCATCGAACCCCAGCTCGTAAAAGTTCTGAATGCGCGCGTCCGGATTGGCGGCGAATGCGAACTTCCATTTGCCGTTCAAGCTTTCGTAGCTTCGGGACGATTCGCGGTTCCCCGCCAACGCTTCTTCGAGCGAATGATGCGTGATCAACGTCGCGTGGGCGTCCATCCGGTTCAATTGGAAAATCGTCGGATTGTTGTTCCATTCCGGATAACCGTTCGCAGGCGGGGTATATTTCCATTTTGCTTTAGACAAGTTGCACACTCCCATTCATAATGTAACTATATTCGTATTATAATTTCGGAGAGCAGCCTTATATATTAAAATATTTTCGCGTTTCTATCACAATATGAAAGTAGATGCAGGACATGAACAAGCTATCGTTTCCGAACGTGACCGAACTGGACGCCGAGCTTCCCTTGTATTTGACGAGCATCGGCCATTGGGACTACCAGGAAAGGACGCGCCGGCCCGAAGGTTTTCCCGATTATCAATGGCTGCAAGCCGATGCGGGCGCCGGAGAACTGATCGTCGGCGATAAGCGCTACGCGGTGAAACCGGGACAAGGTTTCTTTCTGTTTCCGCGCGAAGCCCACTTATACCAGCCCGTCGCCGATAACTGGGGCGTTCATTGGATGAGCTTTAACGGCGGGCTCGTTCCTTCGTTGCTGCGCCAGGCGGGCATTATCCGTTCCGGCGTGTTCGCGCTTTCCGCTCCGGAGCGGATCATCGCCCATTTCGATCAAATCCACGCCCTGTCCCTCTCCAGAATACCCCTCCTCGGCATGGAAATATCGAAGCTTCTATACGCTTTCCTGCTCGATCTGTCCCGCAGCGTCCGGACGGGCGCCTCCTCCGCGGATCATCGTCTGGCGAAGCTGCAACCGGTCGTCCGGTTCATCGAGGCGAATTCGCATCGCCCGATCTCGATCGACGAGATGGCCGGCGCGATCGACGTCAGCGTTCAGTATTTATGCCAACTGTTCAAAGTCGGCATGCGGATGCGGCCGATGGAGTACGTTAACCGCGAGCGGATCAAGCGCAGCAAGGAATGGATGTTCCGCGAGCCCGGTATCAAGATGAGGGAAGTCGCCGCGAAAGTCGGCTTCGACAATCCGAGTTACTTCAGCTCCGTATTCAAGCGCATCGAGGGCATGAGCCCCGAACAATTCAAGCTTTCGCACGGCCGGAACTCCTGACACGCTTTTCTAGGGCGCCGTTTGACATCCGAGCCCTTTTCCGATAGTCTTTAGTCAATAAATTGACTTTTGGAGCTGTCCCCTTGAACAACGACGGACAATTGCACGAAAGCGTAGTCGTCAATCTCTTCCGATGCTCGAACCTGCTCGAGAGAATCGGGCGCAAGCTCGTGTCGGAAGTCGGGCTGACGAGCGTTCACCAATGGTTTATTTTGTCCGCGCTCTCCGGCGGGGATTTATCCTTGAAGCAGTTGGGGCTGAATACGCACGTCACGAAGCAGAACATGACCGGCATGGTGGAACGCCTGAAGATGGGCGGCTTCGTCGTGACGTACGACGACGCGGGCGACAAGCGCAGCACGCTAGTCCGGCTGACGGAGCTCGGCAAAGATACGCTCGCGACGTTGGAGCGGTTCGGCACGCTGAGCGACCGCGCATGCATCGACCGGCTTCGTCTGGAAGAACTCGCTTCCTTCAACGGCTGCTTGCTGAAGCTTATAGACAACATGAACGAAGACTAGATCGTCGGTTCTTTCTCGCCTCATAGTCAAGATATTGACCAAAATCATTCGACCTGGAGGTACTTTCCGATGACCCTATCCCCGAATACGTCCCGAGACGGCATTCCGTTTTCCGTTCTCGATTTCGCTTCGATCGTGGAAGGCGGCACGCCTTCCGAATCTTTCCGCCATACGCTCGACTTGGCCCGTCACGCCGAACGATGGGGCTATAACCGTTTCTGGCTCGCCGAGCATCATAACATGCCGGGAATCGCCAGCTCGGCGACGTCCGTCCTGATCGGCCACGTCGCGGGCGGCACGAGCACGATTCGCGTCGGTTCCGGCGGCGTCATGCTGCCGAACCATGCGCCCCTTGCGATCGCCGAGCAATTCGGCACGCTCGAATCGCTCTATCCAGGCCGGATCGATCTTGGCCTCGGCCGGGCGCCCGGCTCGGATCAAGCCGCTTCCCGCGTCCTTCGGCGCGGACTCGGAGCGGGCGGCGAAGACTTCCCGGAGCTGCTGAGCGAGCTGCGCGCCTACTTCGACCCGGATGCCTTCGACTTCGGCAACGTCGTGCGCGCCTTCCCCGGCGAAGGGCTTCACGTGCCGATCTGGCTGCTCGGATCGAGCGGCTTCAGCGCGCAGCTCGCCGGCCAACTCGGCCTCCCGTTCTCGTTCGCGAGCCATTTCGCTCCGGATTATCTCATGCCGGCGCTCGAAATCTATCGCGGCAGCTTCCGCCCTTCCGCCGCGCTCGATAAGCCGTACGCGATGATCGGCGTGAGCGTAACGGCCGCGGACACCGAGCGACAAGCGAGAAGGCTCGCCACTTCGCAGCAGCAAGCCTTCCTGAATATGATTCGAGGCAAGTTCGGACAACTGCCGCCGCCGGTGGATAGCATGGACGGACTCTGGTCCCCGTACGAGGAAGCGGCGCTTCGCAAGCAGTTCGGCTTCGCGGTCGTCGGCGACGCCGATCAAGTGCAAGAGCGTCTGGCCGCGATCATCGCCGAGACGGGAGCGGACGAAATCATCGTCGCTTCCCAAATCTACGACCATGCGGCCCGCCTGCGCTCGTTCGAGTTGATCGCGAACGTTCGGCGCCGGCTGTTCAGCTAATCATCAAGCCGCGTCCTCTCGTCTCCGCCATCGAGCGGCTGAACGCGTTGGCCAGTCCTTCGAGATAATCGTAATCCGTGACGCCGATCGCTTCTTTCTCTCCGGAAGCGAAGGTGAGCAGCAGCTTGTGCACCGGCTTCACGAGCGCGTAGACGAGGGCGCTCGCGACGAACCCGGCGATGCCTAGCAAGCCGACGAGGCTATGGAAGCGGTAGTCCCATCCGAAGCCGCCGATCATCAGCAGAAGCTCGAGGACGAGCAGCGTATAAGGGATCGTCCTTTTCGTCCTGACGAGCCGCACCGAACAAAGGTGGGGGATCGAAAACCGGGCATTGCCGCTGATGAACAATTCCTTCGTGATCATGAAGTTCTGGTCCTTGTAAATCGGCTGCGGTTCCATGTTCATTCCTCCTAGAGGCTGTTACGGGCTCCTTTTCTATGTTCGACGCGCGAATGGAAACTCCTACCGAATAAGGATATAGACGAGAAAAAACGGCCGGTCAAGTTCGCCCTTGACCGGCCGCTTTCGCGTCTGCGAATGATCCGTATTATTCGTACAATACCGCTTTCACTTCGTCGTTGTCGATGTTCGTTTTGTCGTACCAGACGAAGCCGGAGTCGATGATCGGCTCGACCGATTCGCCTTTCGCCGCGGCTACGGCCGCTTTGACCGTCTCGTAGCCGATGCCTATCGGATTCTGGGATACGGCTCCCGCCATCAGGCCGGACTTGATCGCGTCGATCTGCGCTTTGCCGGAGTCGTAGCCGATGACCGTGATTTTGCCTTCCATCTTCAGCTCGGACACCGCGTTGATGACGCCGATCGCGGCGCCTTCGTTCGTGCCGAAGATACCTTTGAGGTTCGGATGCGCCTGCATGATCGCTTTGGCCAAGTCGGTCGCCTTCAGGTGATCGGCGCCGTATTGGATGTCGACGATTTTGATGTCCGGGTATTTCTCTTCGATGCGATTCTTGAAGCCGTCGCGGCGGTCAATGCCGGTGCGGCTCGTTTGGTCGTGGGCGAGGATCGCGACTTCGCCTTTGCCGCCGATCAACTGCGCCATTTTGTCGGCGGCTATGCCTGCGGCGTTCGCGTTATTCGTCGTAACGGTGCTGAGAGGTATATCGCTGTCCACTCCGGAGTCGAACGCGATGACCGGAATTTTCGCATCTTGCGCTTTTTTCAACAAAGGAATCGACGCTTGGCTATCGAGAGCCGCGAAGCCGATCGCCGTCGGCTTCTTGTCGAGCGCGACTTGGAGCATTTCCAGCTGCTTGTCGACTTGGGCTTCCGTCTCCGGTCCTTCGAACGTGATCTCGACGTTAAGCTCGGCGGCCGCTTTCTCCGCGCCGATTTTGACCGCTTGCCAGAATTGGTGCTGGAAGCCTTTCGAGACGATCGGGATGTACATTTTGCCCGCAGCCGGCGATTCAGCCGCTTTGGAAGGCGATGCCGCCGACGGCGACGCGTTGCCGCCGTTGTCGTTGTTCTTGCCGCAAGCCGTTACGATGGCGACGAGCGCCACGAGCGAAATCAACCATGCTTTTCTCATGTTCATAACCCCTTCTATTTGGAAGTATGAAGTGCTATATATAATCTCCGCGAGGAGACCATACCGTGGTTACGCTTTGCGGCGGCGGATAATGTCCGCGAATACCGCAAGCAAGATGACGAAGCCGACGACGACCGTCTGCCACTCCGGCTTGACGGACAGGATGCGCAGGCCGTTCGTCAGCACGCTCATGATCAACGCGCCGATAACGGTGCCGACGATCGTGCCTTTGCCGCCGCTCAAGGAAGTGCCGCCGATGACGACGGCCGCGATCGCCTCGAGCTCGTAGCCGGAGCCGAGCGCCGGTTGCGCGGAATTCAGTCGCGATGCCATGAGAACGCCGGCCAGACCGGTGAACAACCCGGTAATCGTGTAGATGACGATCTTCCAGTTGCGCACGTTAACGCCGGATAAGCGGGTCGCTTCTTCGTTGCTGCCGATCGCGAAGTTGTAACGGCCGATAATCGTCTTCGAGAGTATCAAGCTTCCGACGATCGCCGCGAGGAAGAAGACGACGACGGCGTTCGGAATGTCGAAGCCGGGAATAAGATCGCCGAGGAACGAACCGAGCGATATCTTGATGAACGCTTCGTATTCCGTGAAGTAGATCGGCTTGGAATCCGAGATGACGAGCGAAAGCCCTTTGGCGATCATCATCATGGCGAGCGTGGCGATGAACGGGGGGATGCCCATCCGGGATATGGTGAATCCCGAGAGGAACCCGCACAACGCGCCGGTGAGCATTCCGCCGATGATGCCGATCGGAATCGGCACGCCCCACATCGTGATGAACACGCCCGTCATGACCGCGCTGAGCGTCATGACCGTTCCGACCGACAAGTCGATGCCGCCGGTGATGATGACGAACGTCGAGCCGAGCGCGAGCACGCCGATGACGGCGGTCGAGAGCAGAATGCCGACGATGTTCGAGAAGTGGAAGAAGTTGCTCGAGGCTACCGAGAAAATAATGACCAATAAGATGAGGCTCCCGAACGCGAGAAGCTGCTGCAATCCGGATTTGAAGGCGATCGACGGCTTCTGAGCCGCGTCCGTCCCCGCCGTTGGTACCGTTGCTTGTTTCATGTTTGTCTCTCCCTTTCTGTGCCGTCTCCGGGTTTAACCGATCCGGTCCGTCGCGTAGGTCATGATCCGTTGCTGCGTCGCGTATTCGTCGTTCGGAAGCTCGCCCGTGATGCGTCCTTCGCACATGACGATGATCCGATGGCTGAGTCTCAGAATTTCCGGCAGCTCGGAGCTGATCATGATGATCGATTTGCCGGAAGCGGCCAAGCTTTCGAGCAGCTTGTAGATTTCGCTTTTGGCGCCGATGTCGATGCCCCGGGTCGGTTCGTCGAAAATCAAGATGTCGCAGTCTCTCGTCAGCCACTTGCCGATGATGACCTTCTGCTGATTGCCGCCGGACAAGTATCGGACGTTCTGGCGAATGCTTGGCGTCTTCACCTTCAATTCGCCGACGACGTCGTTCGATACTTTCGCCATGCGGCGGTCGTTCATCCATCCGGCCCTATTCCTGAACTTGCCCAACGTGGCCAAGGCGACGTTCGTCTTCACGTCCATGTCGAGCAGGCAACCGAAGTGCTTGCGATCCTCGGTCAAATACCCGATGCCGTGCTTCACCGCTTCGTGGGGCCCGTTAATGCGCACCTTGTTGCCGTGAACGAAGATGTCCCCCGAATCGATCGGATCGGCGCCGAAGATCGCGCGCGCCGTCTCCGTCCTGCCCGCGCCGACCAAGCCGGCCACTCCGAGAATTTCTCCCTTTCGCAGCGTGAAATTCACGTCCTTGAGCACGTTTTTGCGGGTTAACCCGCGAACTTCGAGCACCGTCTCGCTCCGCTCCGCCGATTGCCGGTCCGGCTTGGCGGGCTGGTAGATTTCCCTGCCGACCATCAGCGAGATGATCCGGTCGACGGTAATGTCCGCCGTCGGCATCGTGTCGATATAACTGCCGTCCCGCATGACCGTGACTCGGTCGGTGATGACCTTCAGCTCCGCCATCCGGTGGGAAATGTACACGATGCCGACGCCTTTCTGGCGCAGCTGCCGGATCATCCGGAACAGCTCTTCGATTTCCGTCTCGCTGAGCGCAGCCGTCGGTTCGTCCATGATGAGCACGCGGGAGTCGTAGGAGATCGCCTTGACGATCTCGACCATCTGCTGCTTCGCGACCGTCAGCTTCGATACCGGCGTCGTCGGATCGATGTCGAGGTTCATTTGTTTCAGCAAGATCGAGGCTTGCTTGTTCATTGCTTTATCGTCGAGCAGCAAACCGAAGGTTTTCCGGGGCTCCTTGCCGATAAAAATATTCTGGGCGACCGTTAAATCGGGCGCGAGATTCATCTCCTGGTGGATCATGCAGATGCCGAGCTTCTGCGCCGCCCTCGTATCCGGTACTTGGACTTCGGCGCCTTCGTATTCGATCGTACCTTGATCCTTCTGATAGACGCCGGTTAAGATTTTCATCATCGTCGATTTGCCGGCGCCGTTCTCCCCGACGAGTGCGTGCACTTCGCCCGCCCGCAGCTCGAACCGGCAACTTTTAAGCGCCTGCACGCCGGAAAATTGCTTGTCGATCCCTTCCATTCTCACGACGGTTTGACTCATCGTCCCACCTCTTTCGGTTGCGCTGTCGCTTTCTTGAAACTAACTTTACACGCATTGCGAAGGCGCTTACATGTGATTTCTTTCGGGGATAGTCGAATAATTTACGGGATTTTTTTCGCGGAAAAAGAAAAACGATCTCCCTTTCGCCGCGTTTGGTCGCGATGAAAAAGAAATCGTATTCGGGTTGAAGGTGCTATTGCTCATCCTCAGGAGGAAAAATCTCGTTCAGCATCACGCTCAGGCAAGGTACGGTCGGCGACGTCAATTCATGATCCTCCGTTAGCGTTGCCACCTGTTTGTACTTTCCTTCCTCGAGCACGAACTGCTCCACAAGTCTATAAACCGGATCGACGAGCCAATATTCGCGGACGCCGAACTTCTCGTAGCCGTCTTTCTTGATCGTCTTGTCCCGTCGCCCCGTGCTGGAAGACAGAATCTCGACGACCAAATCCGGCGCGCCGTAGATGTATCCGTCTCGAATAATGTCCCTGTTCGAGCGGGAAACATAAATCAAGTCCGGCTGAAAAATGTTGTCGGCATCGAAGTGGACGTCGAGCGGCGCCAAGAGCACCTCCCCATCCGACGAACAAGCATGGCGAAACGCAAAGTGCAGATCGCCGAGTACGCGTTGATGAACATACAGCGGAGACGACAGAAAGTCGTATCGGACGCCGCCGATAATTTCAAACCTTTCGTCAATCAAGTAATTCGCGCTTTGCTCCTTCACTTTCGTCGAAGACTTTTTGTCGTTTTCTCCGTTTCCGACGTTCTTCGCCATTCCGCTCATTCCCCTCCGAAATCATAAAAGCACCTCGTCTAAGCAACACTTCCCGTGTTCGGCTTCGACGAGATGCTTCCTCGACTTTTACGCTATATTCAGATTATGCCGAATGCCTGTCAAGCTGTCAAGAGAATCCAATTCGCTCTCGCTCGAGCGTCCGCCTCACTTCCCGACGAACGGGAACAGCAGCTTCTGGTTCTCTTCTTCGTACATATTCTGCTTCGTGATGACGAGGGAGCCGGTGTCGACGACGCGCTGCACATTCTTGCCCAAGACGGCGTCTACGGCCGTCTTGACGCTGAGATAGCCCATCTGGAACGGCCTCTGGATGACGGTCGCCTTCATGACGCCTTCGTCGAGCAGCGTGATTTCGTTGAAGGAGCTGTCGAAGCCGATCAATGTCACCTTGTCCTGCAATTTCATCTCGCGGATCGCCCTGCCGGTGCCGACCGAAGTCGGCTCGTTCAGTCCGACGATGCCGACGATGTCGGCATTATCGGCCAGCAATTGCTTGGCCTTGACGTAGGCCTTCTCCTCGGAGCTTTCGGCGTAATACGTATCGAGCAGCTCGATGTCCGGGCTTGCCTCGAGCACGCTCCGAACCCCCTTCTCCCGGTCGAATTGGGACGCAGCGTTCTTGACGTAGCTGATAATGGCGACCTTCCCTTTGCCTGCAAGCTGCTTCAGCAGCTCCTGGCCCGCTTCTCTCCCGGCTTTGAAGTTGTCCGTCGCCACGATGCTTCGCGGCTTGTCCGAACGGATGCCGGAATCGACGATGATGAGCTCGATCCCTTTCTTGTCCGCTTTCTCGGCGACGGGGACGAGCCTGTCGTAATCGTTCGCGGCGAGCACGATCGCGTCCGGATTTTCCTCGATCGCCTTCTCCACGAGGGCAATCTGCCCGTCGACGTCGGTCTCGGTTTTCATACCCGAGATCTCGACGTTCACGTCGAACTCCAGCGCCGCTTCATTCACGCCGTCGACAAGCACCTGCCAGAACTCGACCGAGGCATCGGTCGACTTGATGATCACTTTCACGTCTACCGTCTTCTTTCCCGCGATTCCGCCGTATTCGTATATCAGCCCGAACCCGACGAGGAGCGTTGCCGCGATCGCCGCCAGCATGATTTTGACCCTTGAACCGCTCATCGCCCTTCCCCCCTCTGCCGGAACGATTTCGGAATGCGGAACAGCACGCTCGTCCCTTCCCCGGGAACGCTCTTGTACGTTAGCCCGTACTCCGGCCCGAAATACAGCTTCAGCCGTTCATGGACGTTGCGGACGCCGACGCCTCGGCCTTCTCCCGTATCGCGTCCCGGCAGCAGCAACGTTCGAAGCGTCTCCTCGTCCATGCCGTTCCCGTTGTCCTCGATGACGATATGGATTTCCGTATCGGTCTCTTCCGCCGTAATCCGGATGAGTCCCGGGCCGTGCTTCATCTTGATACCGTGATAGATCGCGTTCTCCACGATCGGCTGGAGAATGACTTTGATCGTCTTGTAATCGTATACGGACTCGGCGATCTCGATCTGGTAATCCAACTTGTTCTTGTATCTCATCTTCTGGATCATTAAATAGTTGGCGATATGCTCGGTTTCCGTCCGGATCGACACGAGCTCCTCGCCTTTGCTGATCGAAGCGCGGAACAGCTTGGCGAGCGCGGACGTCATAAGGACGACTTCCTTCGACTTGTTGCTCTCCGCCATCCAGACGATCGAATCGAGCGTATTGTACAGGAAGTGCGGATTGATTTGCGCCTGAAGGGCATTAAGCTCGCTTTGTCGCTTCAGCTCTTGGTCGCGCACGACCTGCGTCATGAGCTCCTTTATTTTTCCGACCATGATGTTGAACGCCCGCGCCAGCCTGCCGATCTCGATCGTCTTGGGCACCATGACGTAAATGTCGAAGTTTCCCTTTTCGACTTCCTTCATCGAGTCCTGCAGCCGCTTGATCGGCTTGCTTACCCGCTGCGACAAGAAGAAAGACAGCACGATCGCGAGCAGCACGCAGATGAAGCCCCACAGAATAAATGAAAACCGGATTTCGTTCTGGTTGCCGACGAGCTCGTTCACGTACGAGACGCCGACGATTTTCCACCCGAAGTCGGAATCCCGTACCGTGTACATCCGGCTATCCCGGCCTTCATCGCTCGTGAAAGTGCCGTTCTCGACCGCGAGCACCTCTTCGATCTTCTCGCTTTTCAAGTTGCTGTAGACGAGCTGTTGCTGAGGATGATAGACGATTTTCCCTTCGGAATCGACGATGAACAAGTAGCCCCTCTGGCCGAGCCTAATATCCTTGAACATGTCGTTCATGACGCTGAAGTTCAAGTCCGCGAGAAAAATGCCGAGCTTCCGGCCGTCCTTGCTGACGAGCTCGCGACTGAGAGATACGACCCATGGGTAACGCCCTTTGAAGGCGGGCTGTACGTGGGACGGAGAGAGCACGTTGACGCCGCCGGCCGCTTGCGCGTTCTCGTACCAGCTCAGCGCCTGGTAGTCGATGTACGGGTTCAGCTCCAGCTCCTTGCGTCCGCTCACGAATTGCCCGCCATAGCCGAAAATGTTAACGGAGGCAATGTCCGCGCGGGACACGAGCATCGATTCCAGCATATCGGCGATAGCTTGCTTATCCTTCTTCTCTCCTTGAAGCGACGCGTACGCATCGCCGGACAAGTAGGCTTGAACGGTGTGGTTGCCCGCCGCCAAGTCCGACATGTATTTCATGCCGTTCACGTACGATTTGATGTTGTTGTTGACCTGCTTCACCAGCTCGGTCGTATACGCCTGCGCTTTCGCCTGTACGGCGTCCTTCGTCAAGTAATACGAAATGATGCTCATGATGAAGATCGACAGCACGATCAGAAAAATCGAAGACAGCAGCATGTGCGTCTGAATGCTTCGCAATTTCGTGAAAAATCCCATGTCGCCTCACGCTTTCCCCGGTATCGTTTTGTTGCGGTAATCCATCGGCGTCTCTCCGAAATGTTTCTTGAACGCTCCGCTAAAATAGTGGGGATCGCTATACCCGACCGCGTAAGCGACTTCGTAGCTTTTCATCGAGGTCAGGCTGAGCAGCTCCTTCGCCTTCTCCATCCGCTCGTGCGTAACGAATTCGACGAACGACTTGCCGTTGTGCTGTTTAAAAATGCTGCTGAAATAGCTGCCGCTCATCGAGACGTGCTGGCAGACGGTACGGAGCGACAGCTCCGGGTCCATGTAGTGCCGTTTCACGTAGTCGATCGCCTTGGCCACTTGGCCGAGCGTCTGGTCTTCCCGCTTGCTTCGGATCGCGGCGACCGCCCTCGCGCACGCGGCTTGCATCCACGCTTCGCTCTCGTCCAGCGAGCCGAGGCGGCTGAGTTCCGCGACCGGATCGGTCGACTCCCCGAACGCGCGGGCGCCGTCGTCGTTCATTTCGTACAGCGTGTGCATCATCGTCAGCACGAGCCGCTGCAAGTAGATCGCGCAGACGTGGGCCGGAAACACGTGCTCCCGGAAGACGGCGAACAGCCTTCGCACCCACTCCTCCATTTCCTGCGGAGCGCCCGTTTTCAGCTTCGAGATCAGCTCCGCGTCCCAACTGACCGCGGACAGCAATTCCGGCCGATCCCGGCTCTCCATGTCGGACAACGCGATGATGGCGTCGGCTCCGATCACGTAGCGGTACTCGAGCGCGGATACCGCGGTCCGGTGCGCTTGCGGCGCGTTGTCCGCCAATCGGCATGCCCGGCCGATACCGATCGACAGCTTGATCGGCAAGTACGCCTTCGCCGCGTCCCGAACGTCTTCCGCGAGCTTCGCCGCCGCCTCGTTCAACGTCTGTTCGCCGTCCCCGCACAGCACGGCGACGACGCGGTTTTCCCTGTCCCGAAACGTCGCCGCGCTTTCCAGGTCGCCCGCGAACTCCTGCGCGATATTGTGAAGTCCGAAGCGGACGAGCTCCCTGTCGAACAGCGAGGTCGGCCGTTCGTTCTCCGCTTCCCATTCCCACTTGTCCACGTCGGCCGCCAGCGCGATCAGATGCGAGCCGGTCCAATCGAGGCCGAACGCCTCGAACGACTCCTTGATCTGCCGTTCCGTCATCGGCGACGTGATCAGCCGTTCCAGGAAGCGTTCCTTCAGCAGCGGCAGGCTCTCCATCAATTGCTTCTTCAGCTTCTCGTGGTCATGGGCGTGCCTCTTGCTGGCGTCCAGCTCCGACGCCAGCTTCGTGACGACGGCTTCCAGTTCCGCCGCTGTAATCGGTTTCAAAATATAGTCAACCGCCTGCAGCTTCAACGCCTGCTGGGCGAAGTCGAAATCGTCGTAACCGGTCAGAATGATCACTTTCACGTCCGGGTAATTCGCCGCCAGCTCCCGCGTCAGCTCCAAGCCGTCCATGAACGGCATGCCGATGTCGGTCAACACGACGTCGGGCGTCTCGCGCTTGACGAATTCCAGCGCCTCCAGCCCGTCCTCGCAATCGCCGACGCATTCGAACCCGAGCCGGTTCCAGTCCATCTGTTCCTTGATCGCCTCGCGAACGAGCGCTTCGTCGTCCACGATCAACAGTTTATACACGATAGCCCTCCTCGTTTGTCCGGCATAATTTGTAACCGATTACCCCATTCTTCCCTATGAGTCTAACACATCATTCAAGTAACGGGCATGCCAAACGGCAATCCATTATTCGGTATCCTCATCGTAAGAAGTGCCGCACTGCCTGCCAATGCGAAAATCTACTGAAATAGTCGAAAAATTTACTGCGTTTGACCGGCACGACCGCGAAAAAGCCGCAGGCGCTGTGGCGCCTAGCGGCTTGCATAAAATCGTGGACGAGGAGGATTACTCGCTGAAGGATATGCCGTACGCGTATTCGTTGATGTCGAAATTCCCTTTATCCGAATTCAATATTAATTCCCCATTGATCCGAAGATTGATGAAACGAACGCCTTCCACGACACGTTCGGCGTCAAAGCCGTGTATGCGGTTCGGGTTCGTATTCGCGCCGTTATACGCGATGTTTCGGAACGTAATGTTTTCGATCCGATTGCCTGCCGCCGGATTATAGTCTTTATTCCAAACGACGCGGATATCCAGCAGTTGGCCGAGCTCGAATTCCTCGACCCTGATCGCGTCGTAGGTCACGTTCCGGATCGTATTCTTGTCTCCTGCGTTAATCGACATGGCCCCCCAATAGTTCACTTGAGGCTCATGATGCTCCAGAATATCGATGTTCTCGAACGCGATATCTTCAATGACATCTCCGTCGCGATCATGGTCGCCGTGGATTCCCATATTCAAAGCATGCGCGACATCGGCCCAGAGCACCGAATTGCGTACGCGAACGTGCCGCGTATCGCCTTGATAATCCCCTCGCGAGCCATAAATCGCGATGCAGTCGTCGGAGGTACGCAGGAAGACGTCGTCAATATCGATGTGCGAGCTGGCCATCATGTCGATGCCGTCGCACCATCCGCGCGTGCTGAACGACTTGAAGTTGCGAATGCGGACGTGCTCGGATTTACCGATGTAAATACTGTAATGAGGAGGGTCTAGCGTAATGATGCCTTCGACCGAAATATGTTTGGAAAACCGGATCTGAACGCCGCGCAGATAGGTCGTCTTAAGAAAATCGGACATGTATAGGATCCCTCTGCCCCTAATGACGACATTCTCGACGCGTTCGCACACGAGCGACCCGGCGACGATGGCTCCGCCGGCAATATAAACCGTTGTATTGGACTGTATGCTCAGCACGTTCTCTTCCAAAACGTGTATCCCCGGCGCGAAGTAAATGATTTCCGGGACATTGCCGGATAGCGCGGACGGCTTCTCGGAAAGCCGGGAAATCTCTTCGCTCCGGTGAATGCCCGAATTCAGCAATAGAACATTCGGATCGTAAGGCCACGGAGCATTCTCCTCCATCGGATTGGCGAAAAGATGCAGGTTGTCGAACCGCTCGCCGTTGATCTCGATCGATAGCTTGCGCGGACGATCCAGCGCGAAGAGGATGACGTTGTCGTTCCGATCGAACGGAATGTTCGCCGATAACGGCCGGATGACCGCTTGATTCACCGGCCCGTTGCGGCAGACGATCATCACTTCGACCGTTCCTTCCATATCGAAATAGACCATGGACGTTGGGCGGACTTGATGCATGTCTACCTTCGCTTCATACACGAACAGCTCTTCCCACGAACCTCCGGGCGTACGTACGCTAACCGAAAAGTCTTCCCGGCCGATTGCGCCTATTGGTGCTTTGTATACGACTAAACGATTTATCATGTCCACCTCATTCGTCACTCTTTGACAGAACCGAGAAGCACGCCTTTAATAAAAAACTTCTGCGCAAACGGGTATATAATAATCATCGGAATCGACGCAATGACCATAGCCGCCAGCTGAAGGGTTCGGGCCGTAACGATTCCCTGACCTTGAGCTTTGGAGTAGAGCGCTGCGACAGCGGGATTGTTGGCATTTACGGTGTTAGCCATCTGTTCAACCGCATCAGTCGACTGAACCAGCTTTAAGATCAGATACTGCAGCGTTTGCAAATCGGCGGATTGGGTGAAATAGAGCGTCGCCCCGTAATCGTTCCATACGTTAACAGCCGTGAAGACCGAAAGAGCGGCCAAAACCGGCTTCGATAACGGGATGACAATGCGGAAGAAAATCGTATACTCATTCGCTCCGTCCATTTTCGCCGATTCAAACAGAGCCTCGGGAATCGCCTTGAAATTCGCATTGAAAATAATGACGTTATAAAATCCGAGAAAAAGACCGGGGATGATGTAAACCCAGTAGCTATCATACAACCCGAGCCAATTCATCAACATAAAGGATGGAATCAACCCGCCGTAGAAGTACATGCTCGTAAAGCCTATTGCCGCATACCACATTTTTCCTTTTAAATAAGGACGGGAAAAGGCGTAAGAAAACATCGCCGTATACAGAATAGAGACGACCGTTGCAAGCACAGTCCGCGACCCGCTTATCCAGGCCCCCTGAAGAATCCCTGGGTCCGACAAAACCGTTCGCCAGCTCGCCCATGTAAATTCCCTTGGCCATGCAAATATGGGTCCGCGCATAAGATCGTCGCCTGTATTCAAAGAGTTGACGACCGAAAACCAAAAGGGATACAACGTCAAGAGCATCACAATCAGCATGATGATAACATTCGACGCACTAAAAATGCGGTCTTCCCAACTCCTGCCTCCGACCATTCCGGACGCCTCCTTAAAACAAACCTGATTTTGTCAACTTCTTGGATAGATAGTTGGCTCCAAGCAGCAGCGCCAGCGCAAAGAACGATTTCATCAACCCGATCGCCGTGGCGGAAGCGAATTGGAACTGTTTCAGCCCTGTTTGATAGACATAAGTATCAATAACCTGACTGGATGGGATGTTCAATGTGTTTTGCAGGACGTAAATCTGCGTAAAGTTATTGTTCAGCATGCCGCTCACCGCGAATATGACCAGAATCATCAAGGTTGGCACAATGCCGGGCACCGTGATATGCCACATCCGCTTGAACCGGCCCGCGCCGTCAATGGCGGCAGCCTCATATAAAGACTGGTCGATGCCTGCAATCGCAGCCAAATACAAGATGGCGCCCCAGCCAAGTTCTTTCAAAAAATTTGTCCCGATCGCGATGCCCCAGAAATAATCGGGATCGCCCAAAAATAAAATGGGTTTATCGATCAGGCCCAGCTTCAAGAGCAATAAATTCACAATGCCGCCATCCGGATTGAGCAGCGTAATAAACAATCCGCCAAAGATAACCCAGGACAGAAAGTGCGGCAGGTACGTAACGGTCTGAACAAATGATCTGAACCTGGCATTCCGGATCTCGTTTAACAGCAGGGCGAATAGGACGGTTACCGGAATCCCGATCAGCGACCCCAGCAGATTGATACCAAGCGTATTTTTGACCATGGGCCAAAACTCAAAATGATTGAATATCGTCTTAAAGTTCTCGAAATCGTTCCATTGACTCGTAAAAATGCCTTTGACTCCGGAGAGGGGATCGTAGGCCTTAAATGCCATGAGCAGCCCGTACATAGGGGCAAAATCGAATATAGCAATAAGAAGAACTGCAGGCCAAAGCATGGTCTTAAGCTCAAACTGGGTACGAAAATCATGCCCAAGCTTGTATGATTTTTGTTTCGCCATCATTAGTCCCTCCCTTGGCAAACAATGATAATGCCAAAGTGCAGCATGCGCAGGCACATGCACTTTGGCACTATTCATCGCTCAAATCGTACGATTATGAATTAACGCCTTTAACCGTTACACCCATTTCCTGCGACTTCTTCTGAAGCTCCGCATCTCTTGCCGCATCAAGTTCATCGACCTTCAATGTTTTCAGCTGGGCGACATACTCGTCGTAAAGCTTGTTGAAAGCTGCTTCGTCCTTCGCCAAAAGCATCTTGGAAACCTGAGCTTCCATGTATAGTTTAATTTGTTCTCTTAACGTTACGTTTTTGCCTCCGGCCGCGTAGAAACTTCCAGGCAAATTCAGCACGGAAGAATCATATCTAACGATTTCCGGCGATCTCCCTAAAGCGGTCTTCGCCTCCATTTCGATCAATCCGCCGGCGCCTTCCCTTTTTGTAGGAGCAGGCTGCACATTCTCAAGGAATGCGATATTGGCGAATTGCCAGAAGATATCAAGTCCCGTTTTAGGGCTGTCCTTCTGGTCCTGAATCCCTTTCTCCGTCCTTACAATGAGACCTTTGTCATCTTTCGTGTATTCAACGCCTTCAATGCCAAAGTGGATGAGCGTCATCCCTTCAGGGCTGGTCATAAAGCTGAGCCATTTCGCCAATTTTTCCGGTTCCTTGGTCTCCTTGGAAATAAACGTCTGCATCCAGCCTGCCGCTGGTTCGGACCAGAATGGGAAAACAGGTTTCGTGCCTTGGTTCGATAAGATCGCGCCGGGAGAAACCCAGAAATCAAGCTTGTCAAATTTAGCGTTGGCCAAATTCCCCATGTAAGCGAACACGCGCCCGGACAAGAGGGCTGCTTCCACCGCTGCATTATCCATGGTTAACTGGCCTGCATCGAAGGCTCCGCCATTGGCTGCTTTAAACAAAAATTCAATCGCATGCTTGGTTTCAGGAGCAAGCAGAATATCTCTGAATTTCCCGTCTTTGTCAATCGGCATGGCGCCGAAAGATTTCTGAAGGAATTGGAACGTCTCGCCATGATAGGATTTGCCGGAAACCTGAAGCGGGATGACAGGCTGGCCGTCAACGGCCAGCTTCATATCCTTTACCTTTTTGAAAGCCGCGAGCAAACCATCCTCGGTTTTCAGATCATCAAGCGAAAGACCTGCCTGCTTCAGGATATTCGTGTTAACCACAATACCTTTGTTATCGCCATATTTCGCCGAGTCTTCAAAATAAGCGCTAGACGGCGGGTATTGCTTCCTCAAGTCACCGCTGACCATATGGCTCGGAATGGCATACCAATCGCCATCGCGTTTGACTAGCTCCTTCTTCATATCGGCAGGAAAATCCTTCAGTAGATGGGACTCCGGATCGTATTGCTTAAGGAATTCTTCCAATTTCCAAACCTTACCCGAACTCGCGAGCTTCTGAGACATATCAGGACCTACAGTTGTAATGACATCCGGGAAATTTTTCGACGATGAAACCATCAGCAGACTCAGTTTCGTGTCGCCGTCCTGTGCCGGAATGTTGTAGCTGAAGGTGAGCCCCGTCTTTTTTGTAATTTCGCCCGAAACAGTTCCAGACTCGGTCTTCCATTGCGGCGGGTTCCAGAAACCTGCCGTCGCGAACCACGATAAATCGACCGGCGCCTCGGTTACCGCCGACGGCGTCGCGGATCCAGCCGCCTTTGTCGGTTCGGCACCGCTTTTCGAATTGTTGGCGCCGCAGCCCGATAACACGACAGTCCCCGCCAAAGCCAGAATTGAAAACACTTTCATTTTCATAATAGTTGATCACCCCTGTGTATATTGTTTACTGCTTCTTCATCATAGCCCCCTACCCCGCCGTAACATATGTTTAGCTTTTTCTATTTTGGTGTTGATTTTTGATAGCGATTACATTTTGCGATATTTGCTCGGCGTAATGCCGAACTGTTTTTTGAACAGCTTGTTGAAATGAAAATAATCCCGATATCCCACGCGCTCAACGATCTCGTGAATGGACAACGACGCGTCGAGCAGCAATTCCTTGGCCAAATTCATCCTTTTGTTCATCACGTAATCCGAATAGGTCGTTCCCGTCTCTTTCTTGATCAGAGTGCTTAAATAACCAAGGCTGATGTTGAACTTCTTGGAAAGAACCCCGAGCATAATATCTTCCGTAAAGCTGGAATCGACATATTCGATGATCTTCTTTACGGTGTCGTTGCTAATGTGCAGCTCTTCGCCGGATTGCTGCGAGAAGATGGCTTTCAGCCTCTCGAACAGCTGCCCGATCGAGCCGTAATGGCGAAAGAGCTGATAATAGTTCAAATAGTCGACTTCATGAACCGCATCGCTGTTGCCGTAATATTTGTAGAAGAGCGAGACGATTTGATTATAAATCGCGGAGATTTGGTCGATCGGCATCTGCCTTGCCAGGCATGCCGCGCACAGCTCGTCCAACCCTCCGTTTAATGGCTCCTGCTTTTGTTCTTTTATCGCCAATTCGATTTGCAGGAGCGTCCTTCTAAGCGCCGCGGCATGATCTGCCCCTTTATATTCGATAATCCGGCTTTCGGGTCGGGAGAAAGAACTGCACAAGGCCACATCCGATTCCTGATAGAGCTTGGCTACGGGAGCCGAGTAAACGCCGATGCCGCTGATGCCGATACGATGGGCTTCGGATAGGTGAACCGAAATGAAATCAAGCAACCCGGCGGGATCCTTGTACTCGTCATAATTGATCAAGAAGGAGAGTTTATGCTGACCCGTCCGAAATCGCAAATAACGGATCCCGGAGTTCGCCGCCATGCCCGCTTCGGCATCGGAAACCGACGAATGCTCGAATAGACAACTAATAAACCGGAAGTGCGGATATTCCCATTCCAACCCGCGGCTTGCCAGAAAATTGCGTACCTTCATTTTTTGATCGGGCTCGAAAATATCGAACAAGTCGTCGAGCAGCAGATCGAGTTCTTTATACGCTTGAAGCTTTTCTATGAGCGCCTTTTTTAACCGCAGCAACGTATCCGTCAACTTGTTCTTGTCCACTTGCTTCAACAAGTAATCAAAGGCTCCCAGCCGGAGCGCTTTTTGCGCGTATTCAAACTCCGAATAACCGCTGATCAGAATTACCTTGCACGATAGGTCGTGCTGATGAATGCGCTCCAGCAGCTCGATTCCGTCCAAGCCCGGCATGCGAATATCCGAAATGACGACCTCCGGCTTCTTGTCCATTATCGTTTCCAGCGCCGACAGTCCGTTATAGGCTACTCCGATTACGGTAAAGCCTAAGCTTTCCCAATCGACCAATTCTTTTATTCCGTATGCCACCCAAGGCTCGTCGTCCGCGATTAAAACCGTGTGCATCGTCATAAAACCTCCAATTGTTCCGCATCATGTTGTAAAGGGAAGTTGATCGTGACGGTCGTGCCGAAGCCGGGCCGGCTCTCGATGTTCATGTCGGCCTCGTCTCCGTAGAATAGCTTTATTCTCCTGTAAATATTAGATAATCCGATTCCATGCTTCGCTTCTCTTGAAGTCTGACTCTGACTGTCAAAGTGCCGGAGACGATCGTTCAACTCCTTCAGCTGCTTATCGTCCATCCCGTATCCGTTATCCCGGATGACGTATTGAATTTGATTTTGCGGTGTCTTATGCACCTGGATCCGAACGATGCCGTCATCGATTTTTTTCTCCAAGCCGTGAAAGACGGCATTTTCCACGATCGGCTGAACGAGCATTTTCAAGGCGGTTGCTTCCAGAACATCTTCATCCGCTTCGATGGCGACCCGTATTCGGCCTATAAAGCGATACTCGATGATTTTCGCGTATTCCCCGATGTGGAAAAGCTCGTCCCGGATGTGAACGAAATCGCTCCCTTTGACCGAATACCTGAACATATTGGACAAGGAAGTCGATATGTCGGCGATTTCCTGCACCTTGTAATAAAAAGCGATGGCGCGGATGCATTCCAGCGTGTTGTACAAAAAGTGAGGGTTGATCTGATTTCGGAACGCCGAAATTTCCATTTGCTTCTTCGAAATTTCGATCTCGTATTTTTGCTTCTGCGTCAACTGAATCTCTTTGCCAAGGGTATCGATTTCATCCAGCATCTTGTTCAGATTCGCGGCGAGCACGCCGATTTCGTTAGGGGCGACAACTTGAACGCGGCTCTCCCCGCCCTTTCTAGGATACGATTTCATGAAGTCCATTAACGATCTGATCGGCTTCAAGATGCGCGAGAAAAACAGAATCAGGAATAATCCGAGAATGCAGAACATGACCGCATAGGTCGCAATGTTCAGCCTCTGGACCGTATTCAGTTCCCGAAGGAGCTCGTTCTTCGGAATGGCGCTGATCAGCTTCCAACCGGAATGGGGCAACGATTCCGTCTGCACGATAAATCGTTCGTCTTTGTTCCACTCGTCTATGCTGAACGTACCGGATTGAAGACCGTTTCCTTCATCGGCCATGATTCGATTGTTTTGATCGAGCAGCCACAGACGGGAACTTTCCGTCACCTTGGCGTTTTTCAAGATCTGGTTGAAATTGTTCACATCCATCATAAAAACGCTGGTTCCGCCGTAATCCCAGACCTGCGAGCTTTTCAAATTAAAGATCGGATAGGTGATGGAATAATAGTTGCCCGCGCCGGCGCCATCCGGGATCGCGATCAATCCCGAATAGTATGCCTTTCGGATCGGATAGCGGACCGATTCGCCGGTCTCGACTCCGATGCTGGTGACCGGCATCCCGTCTTTATCGTAAAGCTGAATGCCTTTAATATCATCTTTGAGCGTCATCGTATTGGAAACCATCGAAATGATTTCATCATTCTTCAGGATCTTCGCTAAGGCATCTCCCGAACTCAAGTAGGTTTGGACGGTCGGGCTGTACAGCAAATAGGTCGAGATCCCTTCCATGTCCGAATAGAAGCTGATCATCTTATCCTCAACCTGAAGCAAAATTTTCCCGGACGTATCCGTTACCTTTTTTTCGATAATCCGCTCCGCAATCCGGTTCGACACGACAAAGGAAATCAGAAGAACGGCAAGCATGATGATAATCAGGTAAAGGAATTGAGCGGTAATGCTATGTCTGTTAAATCGACCCATGAATCGATACATGGTTCCCCTCCTTGCCTTTCTATATCTTCATGCGCAGTCTGAGTGTCGCAATCGCTTCCATCATATCATCCAGGTCCGTCGTTCGACAGCCAAATTGTTACATACGACAGTAACAAATATAACCTCCTCTGGAAGCTAAGTTAGGATTGCAAAAAACCGTCAAGCGCTATCGCGCTTGACGGTTTGGCTAGCGGTCCTGCTATTACCACAAATCCTTCACTTCGATTTTCCACACTTGAGACATCTTGTCGGTCACCTTCAACACGCCGTTCGCGTCGTATTCTCCGACGCCGAAGTCGTTGTCGTTCGCGACGAGAATCGTGTTCTTGTTCAGCACCGTCAGCCCTTCGAACTTCTCGAACGGGTAGTTCAGCTTCGTCAGGTCGAGGACGAGTTCCTTCGGCGCCGCGTTGACGTTCAGCGATTTAAGCTGGTCGATGGATGTGCCTTCTAATTCCTTACTGATCTCTTTGCCGAGGATGTTCGTCGCTTTGGACAGGTCGATCTTGTAGACGCGTTTGATTTGCGCGGCGGATCCTTCGTTCTTGTCGCGTTCGTCCACGAGAATGACGTCCGCCGACAGCGCGTGCAAGTCGGAGATGACGACGTCTTTCTGCGACACGTTGACGAAGGATTTCGCGTCTTCCGCGACGTACACGTATTCGCCGACGAATTGTTTCGTCGATAGGTCCATTTTCAAAATGCGCAAGTTGCGGGATGCTTCGCCCGTCGCTTTGTCCGGTACCGCCATCGGGCTTTGGATCGACGCGTACAGAAACTTGCCGTCCGGAGACACCGTGACGCCTTCGAAGCCGCGATTAGCGATGCGTTTCGCGTAGATCGCCGGGATTGTCTCGAAGATCGGGGCTTGCGCGTCCTTCAGCTTTTCCTTGTCGCCCGCAGGCACGTAACGGCCGATGATCGTGCCGTCGCGTTTGATCTGGAGCAAGGATGGCCGGTACTCGTCGCTGATCCAGAACGTGTCGTCGGACGGACTGTACGAGATGCCTTCGAGATCGAGGCCGTCCGGATCGAGCGGCAGTAACGTCTTGCCGGTGTTGTCGTACGATTTCTCGTCCGACGCGATGTTGCTGAAGCCCGTCGTGTCGCGACTTTTCGTGATCGCGTTCGTTTTACCTTCGGGCAGCTTGATCTTGATCGTGTCGAGAATTTTCACTTCGTCGTTCACGAGTTGAACTTTGTAGAAGCGAGGCACGTAATCTTGCGCCGGGAACGTGCGGTTCACGGATTTGTCGATCGTGATCTGTCCGTTCGGACCGCGGTCGGCGATGAGGTAAAAGACGTCGTCCGGATCTCCCGGAAGATGCGTCATGCCGGAGAACCCGCCTTCTTTCAGGCCGAGTCCGAGCGACGGCGCGTTTTTCCAAGTATAGACGCCGGCTTTGATCGGGTATGGCTGCATCGTCAGCGTCTTGGTCGCGTTATCCCAAGTCGACTTCTGCCCGAGCGCGTCTCCGAGCGCCTTCACGGGAACGTACAGGCTGCCGTTGATAATGACCGGCTCCTTGGCCAGCTTCGCTTCCGAGCCGTTCACGATCACTTTCGCTTTGAGCGCGATCGCCTTCAGCGCGTTATCCGCCGCTTGCGTGATCGGCGTCGCGCATGCGACCGCGAGCACGAGCGTCGATGCGACCAAAAACCCTTTTTTGCCTGCCGGTAATTTCAATTCTATCTCTCCCTCGAATGGTAGTTCCTACTATTTACCATGATAGGAGACAAGTATTAACGGAATCTTCGGCGGGCGTAAAGAATTGTCAACGCGAGGGGAGGATAAGGGACGATGCGGTTGGCGGTTGGCGGTTGGCGGATGGCGGTTGGCGGATTGACCGCTCTGCATGTTTCTGACGAGGGGATGATTTAGTACGCCGACAGCGTGCTATTGGGTATCCGCTCGGTCAATTTACTCGTGCAGTACGCCGACAGCGTGCTATTGGGCATCCGGTCGGTCCGTTTACTCGTGCAGTACGCCGACAACGTGTTATTCTCCATCTGTCCCGCCGCCGCATAATGCAAAAGATCCCGCGCCCCGATAAAATCGAGGCGCGGGATTTCCTATCGTGCACGATCACTCCGCCGGAATGACGCCCTTCTTCAAAATCAAATTCGCGTACAACGCGCTTTCGCCCGTCGCGACGATCGCGTAGGCTTTCTTCGCGCGCTCGTAGAACGCGAACCGCTCGACTTCCTCGAACGGCGCCACCAGTCCGGTCCTCGCCGAGACGATGTCCCCGTACGTCGCCCAGATCGGCGTCTCCGTCCTGTCCCCCGGCATGACCTGCATGAGCGCCGCCGGCTTATCGACATATTGATCGAGCGGGAACAGCTTTAGAATCGCGTCCAGCAGCTCGGGAATGCCATGGCCGTCCGAGCGGATCAACCGCTGAGCGTGGCTGGCCGCCGGGAAATTGCCGTCGGCGAGCACGATCTCGTCGCTGTGGCCCATTTCCATCAATATTTTCAGCAGCTCCGGCGAAATCAAACTCGAAATTCCTTTCAGCATCCGTCATGCCTCCTTATCAAGTCCGGCCGAAGCCGAGGAACTTCCTGTACGCGTCCGCCCAGCTCGAATCGGCTTCCGGCTCGTAGACGTCGACCGGGAACGACGCGGCGACGAGTTCCCGCGCTTCCCTTAGATCTTTGCATTCGCCCGTCGCGAGCAACTGCGCCAGCATGTTGCCGATCGCGCTCGCTTCGACCGGACCCGCCCATACGGGCTTGCCGATCGCGTTCGCGGTAAACCGGCACAGCAGCTTGTTCTGAATGCCGCCGCCGACCATATGAAGCCCCGCGTACGTCCGATCCGTCAGCCGCTCCGCTTGCTCGAGCGCTTGCCTGTACCTCAAAGCCAAGCTTTCGACGATGCAGCGCGCGAACTCCGCCTCGTTCCGCGGCGCCGGCTGCCCGGTTTCCTCGCAGAACGCGCTTATTTTATCGGCCATGCCGCCGTGCGCGAAGAACCGCGGATCGTCCGGGTGGATCAAGCTTCGGAACGGCTCCGCGCCTTCGGCCATCGCCGCCAGCTCGCCGAAACCGATCTCGTTCCCCTGTTCGTCCCACTCCCGCTTGCACTCCTGGAGGATCCAGAGGCCCATGATGTTTTTGAGCAACTGGTACGTGCCGCCGACGCCGCCTTCGTTCGAGAAATCGAGCGCCAGCGTCTCGTCGCTCAACAACGGCCCGTCCATCTCCGTGCCTAGTAGCGACCAAGTCCCGCAGACGAGAAACGCGAACGGATCGTCGCCCGCCGGAACGGCCGCCACCGCGGATTCCGTATCGTGCGTGCCGACCGCGACCGCTTGCATGGCCGGAACGCCGAGCTCCGCCATCACTTCAGCCGACAATGGGCCGACGATCGTCCCCGGATGAACGGGATCGAGAAACAAATCGGCCGGAATGCCGAGGCGCCCCATCAGCTCTTTGTTCCACGCTTGTTTGTCCGGGTCGTACAAAGCAGTCGTCGTCGCCATCGAGAACTCGCATGAGCGAATTCCCGTCAGCAAATAAGCGAGCAAATCCGGAGTAAGCAGCAGCGTCCGCGCGATATCGAGCTTCGGCGAACCCGCTTTGCGCATCGCGTACAACTGGTACAACGTGTTGAACGGCATGAACTGGAGGCCGCTTTCCTTGAACAACTTCATCTTGCCCACGAGCGCGTTCACTTCGTCGATGAGCCCTTCCGTCTGCGGATCGCGGTAATGGTACGGATTGCCGATCAGCTCGCCGTTCGCGTCGAGCAAGCCGAAATCGACGCCCCACGTATCGATGCCGAACGTCGCGGGCTCGTAGCCTTGCTGGAAAGCGAAACGAATGCTCTTCTTCATCTCGCGCAACAGCCGTAAAATATCCCAATGAAGGTGGTTGCCGACTTGGACCGCATGGTTCGGAAAGCGATGGATTTCCGTCACTTCCAGCTTGCGCGAGCCGTTCACCCCCGCGATCAGCCGTCCGACGAGCGCCCTGCCGCTGCTGGCCCCCATATCGAACGCCAGCACCGTCGTCTGATTCGCCATGCGCGATGATCCTCCCTGCGTCGAAGCTTGCGCTTCTTATTTCATTTTCTGAAGCAGCTGAATACGGTACGCTTCGCTCTCGAGCGACGCGATCTCTTCGGTCTCTTCGGCCGTCAGCACTTTAGGCTCCTTGATCGCTTTGGCGATGAGGAAAATCTTCGCGCTTTCCTCGACGACTTCGGTGCGGTAGTAAGCTTCGCGAAGGTTGCGCCCCGTCGTGACGAGTCCGTGGTTGCCGAGCAGGATCGACGAATGCTCGATTTTCTCGACGACCGCGTCGGCCAACCGGTCCGTCGTCGGAAGTACGTAATCGACGTATACCGTTCTACCGACGAGCGCCGCTTGGTCCGGGAACATGATCGGCAAATCTTTTTCCACCAGCGTAAAAGCGATGCAATAAGGCGGGTGAGTGTGCACCATCGCGCCGATTTTCGGATTTTGGCGGTACGCGTACAGATGCATGAGCACCTCCGACGACGGACGAAGGCCGATATCGGTTATAGCCCCCGTCTCGATGTCAACTTCCACCCATTGCTCCGGCTTGATTTCGTCCAGCGCGAAACCGCTCGGGGACAAGTACATTTTGCCTTCGAAGCGGGCGCTGATATTGCCTCCGGGCCCTACGACCAGTTTGTTGCTGACGGTTTTCTGCGCGTATTTGCACAATTCCTCGCGAATCGCTTGGCTGCTCATATCCGTTCTCCCCATCTATGGACGGACGAAGATCGCCTGCTCCGACCGGGCAACAGGCGACGGCGACGTCCATCGTACGTATTTTTATTTGTAGAGCGGTCCGAAGTTGGCGCATGCGCGGTAGTCCGCGCTTTCGGCGTCGGCCGTTCCGAACAGTCCCCATGCCCGCGGGCGGAAAACGTTCTCCGGCGCCACGTTGTGCATGCTGACCGGAATGCGAAGCATCGATGCTAGCGTGATCAGGTCTGCGCCGATGTGGCCGAAGCTGATCGAGCCGTGGTTCGCACCCCAATTATCCATGACATCGTACACGCTCTTGAACGAACCTTCGCCCGTCAAGATCGGAGCGAACCAAGTCGTCGGCCACGTCGAATCCGTCCGCTTATCGAGCGTGTCGTGCACGCCTTCCGGCAAGTCGACGGAATAGCCTTCCGCGATTTGCAGCACCGGCCCGATGCCTTTGACCAAGTTCAAGCGGGACATCGTCATCGGCATGCCGCCGCGCGTCAGGAAGTCGGACGAATAACCGCCCCCGCGGAAATATTCCACGGACGCCGGACGCCAGGACGTCGCGTCGAGACACTTCTGCGCTTCCTCCTGGCTGATTTCCCAGAAAGGCTTCATCGCCGGCTTGCCGTCTTTCGTCTGTTCGCCCGTGCCGTCGAGCGTCGCCGGTCCGGAGTTGATCAAGTGAAGCAATCCTCCAGCTGCCGCTCCGCTCAGCTTATGTCCGGTCACGCGTTCTACAGCGTCCGCGCTCCAATAGGTACGAACGTCGGCGAAGATTTGCGCTGTGTTCGTCAGCAGGTTGCCGAACAGCATGACCGCGCCGTTCAGGCTATCGTTCTCGGTAGCGAGCATGTAAGGCGCGCGAATGCCGTTCCAGTCGAACGAGGAGTTCAGCATCGCTTCCATGAAGTCGCCGTTCGGGAAGTGGTCCGTCCATTGGCGCTGGCCTTGGAAGCCGGCGACGATCGCGTTGTGGCCTTGCGCTTCTTCGCCGAAATCGAGCTCCGCGAGGCGCGGGTTGCCGACCATCAGATCGCGCGCGATGATCGTCATCTTGACGACCGTCTCCCAGTCCTTGTCTTTGCGCTGACGGGACGTTTGGATATCGGCCGGATTGTTGTCCGGACCTTCCTTGCAGTTTTCTTTCACCCAAGCAAGCGCTTTTTCGTACTCGATCGGATCGAAGATCCCTTCGTCCATACGGCGAACGAATTCGCTCATGTCGATATATTCGGTGCGAAGGCCCAAAAATTCTTGGAAAAACGCGTCGTTAACGATCGAACCGGCGATGCCCATCGAGACGGATCCCATCGACAAGTACGACTTGCCTTTCATGAGGGCGACCGCGAGACCGGCGCGCGCGAAGCCGAGCAACTTGCCTTTTACGTCTTCCGGCACATCGGTCGTTCCCGCGTCTTGCACGTCTTTGCCGTAGATGCCGAACGCCGGCAAGCCTTTTTGCGCGTAAGCGGACAATACCGCCGCCAAGTACACCGCGCCCGGGCGCTCCGTGCCGTTAAAGCCCCATACCGCTTTCGGAACCGAAGGATCCATGTCCATCGTCTCGGTGCCGTAACACCAGCAAGGCGTAACCGTTATCGATACCCCTACGTTCTCGCGGGCGAATTTCGATGCCGCCGCGGCGGATTCCGCGACGCCGCCGATCGTGCTGTCGGCGATGACGCACTCGACGGGGGAACCGTCGGGGTAACGCAAGTTTTCGGAGATCAGCTTGGCTACGCCAATCGCCATGTTCATCGTTTGGTCTTCAAGGGATTCTCGGACGCCTTTGCGGCGGCCGTCGATCGTCGGGCGAATGCCGATTTTCGGAAAAGCGCCATTCCATCTGAAAGTTTGCTCTGCCATTCGATTAAGCCTCCATAGATCAAAATAATGTTACCGATAACCCTAAATTATCAGGGAAAGCGCTTGCTGTCAATCGGGGATTTCGGTAAGATAAACGTAACATTTGTCGGGCAAGGAGCTTTATTAATGGTTACAATCTACGATATCGCCGCCCAAGCAGGCGTGTCCGCCATGACTGTTTCCAGGGTTATCAATAACACTGGGAAGATCAGCGATAAGACGCGAGCGAAAGTTCGGCGGGTCATGGAAGAACTGAATTACGTGCCGAACCATATGGCCCGCAGCCTCGTGCTGCAACAGAGCAAGCTGCTGTTCCTGCTCATAACGGACATCACGAACCCTTTCTATACGACGTTGGCCCGGGGCGCGGAGGACGCGGCGAAGAAACACGGCTACCGGCTGTTATTCGGCAACTCAGACGAAAGCGTCGACAAGGAAAAGGATTACGTCGACGCGATTCTCGCGACGAGAGCCGACGGCGTGCTCGTCGCCCCGGCCGGAGACCTTTCGTTGCCCCACTTGGAGAGCCTGCGCATGCACAACGTGCCGTTCGTGTTGCTCGACCGCGAAGTGCCCGGCGTAGGCAGCGACGTCGTTCTCGGCGATTCGAAGGAAGGCTCTCGCAAGCTCGTCGACCATCTCACGTCGCGCGGGCATAGAAGGATCGCGCTCATCAACGGCTCTCCCACCATATCGAGCGCCCGTCTGCGCCACGAAGGCTATCGGGAAGCGCTGAAGCTGAACGACCTCGCGTACGACGAGCGCTACGTCCACGAAATGGCGTTCCAGCTTCGCAACGACCTGAGCGAAATCGAGAGCTGGCTCGACGGGATGACGCCGCCTCCGACCGCGATCGTCGCCGGCAACAACGTGCTCGCGGTCGAAGTCATCCGCACGCTGCACGGCCGCGGTTTGCGCGTACCGGACGATGTCTCGGTCGTCGGATTCGACGATCTCGGGCCTTACTCGGAGATCGATCCGTTCCTGACCGTCATCGCCCAACAGGCGTACCAATTCGGTTACCTGGGCATGCAGATGCTCGTCGAGCGCATCCAAGAACGCGGCGGCGAATCCCCTCAGCCATGGCGCAAAATCGTGCTTCCGGCGGATTTGATCGTGCGTCGGTCGGTCGCGGATGCGAAATAATGCAAAAAGCAGGCCCTCGATAGAACCCTCGGTAGGGCGATGTCGATGACCTGCTTTCTTATGACAGTATCCCCGTCTCTCAGGAGAAAAATGTGCAAATAGTCGTTATGATGGGCAGCGCTGAGTTAGTCGTTCAAAGCGACTAATTCGACGGGTTACCGTTCCGCTTCGCCCTCCGGTCTACTAGCCCAACCGCAACCCGCACTCCGAGCAGTCCGTCCCGTTCAGAGCGACCCGATGCCCGCAGGACGGGCAATCCGCGTAAGTCGCGTCGTCGCTTTCGTCTGATATATCTTCCTTGTCCGTGCCCGATAACAGCTTCTTCAGCGTTCGCACATCCTTAGCTAGCTTCGAGTTGTCGATCGCCGCTTGAATGACGTTGTACAAAATAACGAAGAAAAAGAGGATGCCGACAATCCAACCGATCAACAATCCGATCATAAAACACCTCGATCCCCGTTGAATAGCGTTACACGGTCAAAACGGTTCAATCCTCGGACGAAGCTTTCAAGTCGGGCGCAAACCGATGCTTCGTCGCTTGTTCGTAACCGTAGGCGATCTTGATCAGCGTCGTTTCGCTGAATGCCGTTCCGACGAAGCTGACGCCTTGCGGACCGCTTGTCGGCGCCTCGCCCCAAGGGCGGGTGCTCGTCTTCGCGTAACCCGCGGGCACGCAAATGGACGGGTATCCGGCTCTAGCCGCCAGATCTGTTCCGTCGTCCGCTCCGAAGAACAAGAGGGCGTCCAAGCCATGCTCGCGAAGCGCCTCGTCGATCGCGCGGCGCGCCTCGACGTTCATCGCCAAAGCCGCGACGTACTCGGGCTCCGTTAACGTGCCGCTCGTCTCCTCCGACCAGATCAGCGTCCCTTGCCCGTATTTCAGCGCCCGGTCGGCGTTCATCTCGTTATATGCGATGACTTCCTTCAACGAATGGACCGGAACATGCTCTGGCAACTTCCCCAAGTAATCGTTAAGCGCCTTCTTGAACTCGTAACGCAGCACGTCCCCGTTCCATTCCTTATCCTCGCAACGAAGACTGACGGGGTCGACGATCGTCGCGCCGCGGCTTCTTAACGTTTCGATCGCCGCCTCGAAAATCGACAATCTCTCCGCGTCCAGCCCTTGAACGTAGTGCCGAGGAATACCGATAACGGACTGCTTCAAGAACGCCTCATCCAAGCACTCCGCATAACCCTGAGCGAAAGGGATATTGGCCATAGGCACGCTGTTCCCCGTGTAACCCTGAGCGAAAGGGATATTGGCCATAGGCACGCTGTCCGCCGAATATCCCTGAGCGAGAGGGATACCGGCATTAGAAGCCGGATCCCTGGCATCCGCCCCGACGATCGCGCCGAGCACCGCCGCCGCGTCCGCGACCGTCCGAGCCATCGGGCCCGCCGTATCCTGGCTGCTCGTGATCGGAATGATGCCCGATCGGCCGACCAACCCGACGGTCGGCTTGATTCCGACGAGCATATGCTGGCAGGACGGGCTGATAATCGACCCCATCGTCTCCGTGCCGATCGCGGCAGCCGCGAAGCTCGCGGCGATCGAAGCGCCCGATCCCGAGCTGGAGCCGCCGACGAACAGCTCGCCCGGTCCGTAAGGATTTTCCGTCTGGCCTCCCCTGGAGCTATAGCCGGACCACATCGTCGACGACATGAAATTCGCCCACTCGGTCATGTTCGTCTTCCCGAGCAGCACAGCCCCCGCCTCGCGCAGACGCGCTGCCACCGCCGAATCTTCGGCCGCGAACGAACTCGCCAAGGCGATCGAGCCCGCGCTCGTATGCATTCGGTCTCCCGTATCGATATTGTCCTTCAGCAGAATCGGAATGCCGTGCAACGGCCCGCGGCTCCCCCGCTCTTCCCGTTCGCGATCGAGCGACTTCGCGATCTCGAGCGCGTCCGGATTGATCTCCAATACCGAACGGATGGCGGGATCGTACTTCCGTATCCGATCGAGATACGCGCCGACGAGCGCCACCGAGTCGAACTCGCCTTTTTCCATCGCCGCTTGCAACGTACCGATATCCTTTTCTATGATCCATTCCGGTAATTTCATGCCCATTTGTCTCTACGGCTCCCTCCGGCTCTGCCGCCAAGCTTATCCCGCTTCAATCGGCGAACAACTCTTCCAACATCCGTTTCTTGTCGTTCAAGAAACGCTTCGTAATCGTATAATGATCGGTCTCCTCCAGCGTTGTCGTCCCGATGCCGCCCGACGTCAGCTCGTACATGACCGAATCCGGATACGCCATCAAGATCGGGGAATGCGTCGCGATGACGAACTGCGAGTCCTGACCGACCAGCTCGTGGACTCGCGCGAGCATCGACATTTGCCTCAAGGGAGACAGCGCCGATTCCGGCTCGTCCAACAGGTAAAGCCCCATGCCTCCGAACCGGTGAATGAACGCCGAGAAGAACGATTCCCCGTGCGACTGCTCGTGAAGCGACTTCCCGCCGTAGGAATCCTTAATTCGAGGCCCAGGCCCGCCCTCCCGATCCAGCTCGTCGATGTTGGACGCGAGATTATAGTAGCTTTCCGCCCGGAAAAAGAACCCGTCTCGCGCCTTATACGCTCCTCGGACGAGACGAACGTATTCGTGCAGCTCCGAGTGGGTGGCCGACGTGGAGAACGAGAAGTTTTTCGTGCCGCCTTCCGCGTTGAACCCCCATGCGACGGCGATCGCTTCCATCAGCGTCGACTTGCCCATGCCGTTCTCCCCGACGATATACGTCACCTTCGGGTGAAAGTCGAGCTTATCCAAGCCGCGGATGGAAGGAACGTTAAACGGATAACGCCGGTGATCCGGAATCGAGTCGCGGTCCAAAACGATGCTTCTCAAGAACGTCGGTCGAACGGTCATGCGACAACCTCCATTTTCGGCGAATAGGACTCCAGTGTAGCATATCCATATTGGGAATAGTTGGTATACTTCGGGGAGAGAACGCATGCCAAAAGGCCAGTCTCGGCCGGTTTACGCCCGGGAGACTGGCCCATTTCCTTGCAAACCGCTTTATTTAGCTTTCCAGCCATACGGTTTTCTCCGCGGCGGGAACGCGCTTGCCGACCGGGATCGCCATGTCGGGGTAGCCGACGTAGATCAAGCCGACGATCTGTTCCTCCTCGGCGAGACCGAAGGCGCTCTTCATCTTCGGATGGTACGCAGGCTCGCCCGTGCGCCATACCGCTCCCAAGCCGTTCGCGTGGGCCGACAGCAGCAGGTTCTGCACCGCGGCGTGAGCGGCTGCCAACTCTTCGATCGCGACGGCGCGAGCGTCGTCCGACGGCGAACAGATCGCCGCGATGACCGCCGGAGCGCGGAACGCTTGCGCGACGGCTTTCTCAAGCTTGTCGCTAAGCTCCGCTTCCGGCAAATCCCCCAGCTTCTCGGCCGCGACGTCCGCGTACGCTTGACCGAGCACGCGGCGCCCTTGGCCCGTCATGACGACGAACTTCCAAGGCTGCGATCCGAAGTGGTTCGGCGCCCACGTCGCCGCTTCGATGATCCGCTCCAGCAATTCCTTCGGAACGGCATCCTCCTTGACTTTGCCTATGCTTCGTCTTCCTTGGATGACTTCTTCTATGCTTGCCATATCCATCGTTCCTCTCCCCGTTAAGCAACCTATTGTGGCGGCGTGATTAACCCGCGCTCTGCCGAAGGCCTCCGCCTACGAACTGGCTGTTGTACAGGTCGGCGTAGAAGCCGCCCTTCGCCAGCAGTTCCTCGTGCGTGCCCTTCTCGATGATACTGCCATGATTCATGACGAGAATCAAGTCCGCGTCGCGAATCGTGGACAGCCTGTGCGCGATGACGAAGCTCGTGCGGTTCTGCATCAGGTCGTGCATCGCCTTCTGAATGTGCGCTTCCGTCCTCGTGTCGACGCTGCTCGTCGCTTCGTCCAGAATGAGAATCGACGGATTCGCGAGAATCGCCCGGGCTATCGTAAGCAACTGCTTCTGGCCTTGCGACAAGTTGGACGCTTCTTCATTTAACACCGTATCGTAGCCTTCGGGCAGGGTACGGATAAAATGATCCGCGTGCGCCGCCTTAGCCGCCTCGACGATCGCCTCTTCCGACGCGCCGATGCGCCCGTAGCCGATATTGTCGCGGATCGTGCCGTTGAACAGCCACGTGTCCTGCAGCACCATGCCGAACAAACCGCGCAAATGACCGCGTTTCATCCGCGTGATCTCTACCCCGTCCACCGTGATCGATCCCGCGTTCACTTCGTAGAACCTCATGAGCAGGTTGACGAGCGTCGTTTTCCCGGCGCCCGTCGGTCCGACGATCGCGACCATCTGTCCGCTGCGCACGTCGATGTCCATGTTCTCTATAAGCGGCGCGTCCTCTTTGTAGCCGAAGCTGACGCCGCGCAGCGAGACGTCCCCTTTCGGAGAGACGAGCTTCGCATCCGCGCCGTCCGCCGCTTCCGGCGTTTCCTCCGGTTCGTCCAGCAGCTCGAACACCCGCTCGGCGGAAGCGATCGTCGATTGAATGATATTCGCGATGTTCGCCGTCTGGACGAGCGGCATCGAGAACTGTCTCGCGTATTGGATGAAGGCTTGGATATTCCCGATCGAGATCGAGCCTTTCGTAACCATGATGCCGCCGACGACGCTAATGAACATGTAGCCGATATTGCTGACCATGTTCATCAGGGGCATGATGTTGCCAGAGACGAATTGCGCGCGCCAGCCTGACTCGTACAGCCGCTCGTTCACTTGATCGAACTTTTCGACCGCGTTCTTCTCCTGTCCGTACGCTTTCACGATCTGGTGTCCGGAAAACATCTCCTCGACGTGACCGTTCAGCATGCCGAGCTCCATTTGCTGGGCCTTGAAATGCTTCTGCGATCGTCCGGCCGCCCCCTTGATGACGATCATGGAGAGAGGAAGCGTCAGTAGTAATATCAACGTAAGCCACGGACTGATCGTGAGCATCATGATAATGACGCCGATAATCGTAATAAGCGACGTGATGAGCTGCGTCAAGCTTTGCTGCAGCGTGTTGCTGATATTATCGACGTCGTTCACCGCGCGGCTCAGGATTTCCCCGTTCGGTCGGCCGTCGAAATATTTAAGCGGCAGCCTGCCGAGCTTTTCCTTCACTTCGTTGCGAAGCCCGTATACGGTTTTCTGCGCGACGCCCGCCATCAGGAATTGCTGAATATAGCTGAAGATCGAGCTGACGAGGTACAGCGCCGCGAGAAAGACGATGATTTGCCATATGCCCGGCAGATCGAACGATGCGTTCGGATCGCCGTTGAACTTGCCCATCATGCCCTTGAATAACTTCGTCGTCGCTTCGCCGAGCACTTTCGGGCTATAGATCGAGAACGCGGTGCTTAAGATCGCGGTGACGAGCACCGCCATTAATTTGACGCGCTGCGGACGCAAGTACCCCATCAGCCTGCGCAACGTTCCTTTGAAGTTTTTCGCCTTCTGCACGGGCATTCCCATACCGCCCATGCCGCCGAAGCCGCCCCCCATAGGGCCTCTTCCTTGCGGCCCTCCCTTTTCGGGTCCTCCGCGCTGCGGTCCGCTCATGCGATCTCCTCCTCGGAAAGCTGGGATGACACGATCTCGCGATAGACGTCGCAGCTTTGCATCAGCTCGCGGTGGGTTCCGCTGCCGACGATCCTGCCTTCGTCGAGCACGATGATCCGGTTCGCTTCCATGACCGTGCTGACGCGTTGGGCGACGATGATGACGGTCGCTTCCGTCGTCTCGGCTTTAAGCGCCGCCCGGAGCTTCGCGTCCGTCTTGAAGTCGAGCGCCGAGAAGCTGTCGTCGAACAAATACACTCGAGGCTTGCGAACGAGCGCGCGGGCGATCGACAGCCGTTGCTTCTGTCCGCCGGACAAGTTCGTTCCTCCCTGGGCAACGGCGGAGCCGTAGCCTTCCGGCATCTCCTCGACGAAGTCGCTCGCTTGGGCGGTCGCCGCCGCATGCCGAACCTCTTCGTCGGTCGCATCCGCCTTGCCGAAACGGATATTGTCGGCGACCGTTCCCGTGAACAGAAGCGCCTTCTGCGGGACGAGGCCGATCTTCTCGCGCAGCTCCTCTATCGACAAGTCGCGGACGTCGGCGCCGTCGACGCGAACCGCGCCTTCTTCGACGTCGTAGAAACGAGGCAACAGGCTGACGAGCGTAGACTTGCCGGAGCCCGTTCCCCCGATGATCGCGGTCGTCTCGCCGGGCAGCGCCCGGAACGAGATGCCCGAGACGGCCGGATTCTCGGCGCCCGGATAGCGGAACGTCACGTTGTCGAACTCGACCGTTCCCCGTGCCGCCGACTCCGCCGGTTTATTTTCCGACGCGCGTTTCCGTTCCTTCTCGACGTCCTCGATGACGGGCATCGTCTCCAGCACCTCGTTGATCCGGACAGCGGAAGCGGAAGCGCGAGGCACCATAACGAACATCATAGATACCATCAGCAGCGAGAACATGATCTGCATCGCGTATTGCAGGAACGCCATCAAGTCGCCGACCTGCATTTGCCCTTCGCTGACCCGGACGCCGCCGAACCAGATGATCGCGATGGACGAGAAGTTCAGGATCAGCATCATCAGCGGCCACATGGAAGCCATGATCTGGTTGACCTTGATCGCCGTCCGCGTCAGGTCGCCGTTCGCTTCCTTGAACCGGGCCGTTTCGTGCTCGAATCGGTTGAACGAGCGAATGACGCGAATGCCCGTAAGCCCTTCGCGAAGCACGAGGTTTAGCTTGTCGACCTTCTTTTGCATCGCTTTGAAATACGGAATACCCCGGCTCGCGATCGCGTAGATCGTCAGCGCGAGAATCGGGAGCGCCCCCACGAAGACGAGGGACAGGTGGGCGTCCTTCGATACGGCCATGATCAAGCCGCCGATGCACATCATCGGAGCGGAAATCATCATTCGCATCATCATGACGAGCACGGATTGCACTTGCGTAATATCGTTCGTCGTACGCGTGATAAGCGATGCCGTGCCGAGCTTGTCGAACTCCTGAAGGGAGAAGCTTTCGACGTGCCGGAACACTTTGCGCCGAACGTCCCTTCCAAAGGCGGAAGATACTCGCGAGGACAAGTAACTCGAAGCGATGGACACGATCGTCCCGATCGCGGTTACGCCGAGCATAAAGCCGCCGATGCGCCAAATGTAAGGAATATCTCCTTTGACGACCCCGTCGTTGATAATGTCCGCCATGAGCGTGGGCAAATAAAGCTCGCTTAGCGATTGCAGCAGCACGAGCGCCATGACCGCGGCCACCGCCCAGCGGTACGGACCTAAATTACGAAAAAGCTTAAGCATCGACTCCATCATCTCCTTGTCCGTTAATCGATAATGCCATATCTTCATATGTAAAAAATATAATATGCTAACATTATGAACGGAATATGAACGGAAAACAAATGACCGCCGAATCGGTAAGCGATTGCCGAGCGTCTTCCCAATGCGTTATACTGTTCCCAACGAGACGAAGAACGTCCCGCTCCATGCCTAACATGGAGACGGGACGTTTTTCTTTTTAAAGGAGGAATTCGTTTTGATGTCATTCGACCATGCGCATGAGGCATTCATTCGGCATCACATGTCACGTCGGACCGGAGAGAGAAAAGGACGACTTGAACGCGGTCACCGCGAAGCCGAGAAATTGTTTTGCGAGAACGTGTGGCGGCCCGTTTTCGGACATTTCGACGCGTTGCATCCCGAATTCGAAGTGCTCGATTGGCGCGGACATTCGTACTTTTGCGACTTTGCCTGGTTAACGCCAAGCGTCAAGCTCGTCATCGAAATCAAGGGCTTCGTCCCGCACGTCAAGGATATGGACAGGCCGAAATACTGCATCGAGCTGAATCGGGAAACCTTCTTGACCGCGATGGGATTCCAGGTCGTCTCGTTCGCTTACGACGACGTAGCGCAACGCCCCGAACTTTGCGTCAACTTGTTGCGCATGGTCATCAGTCGATTTCACTCTCAAGCTTCTCCCGTGGACACGGTAACGTTGCTGTAGAAGGAAATCATCCGTTTCGCTTGCAGGTTGGCCGGATCATTGCGCCCTATCGACGTGGAAACACACCTGGGCTTGAACCACCGCACTGCCGTTAGGACGCTTCGAGCGTTGTGCGAGAAAGAGTTGTTCGCGCCCGTCGCCGGCACGGAAGGCAAACACGTCGTGCGTTACGTGCTTCGCCCGGTAGCGTTGCGTATGTTGTAGAAGGCGGACTTGCTTGCGTCAGCTCGATGCAGAATAGCGAATATTTTTGAAAAAGCCTACAATTGTGCAGTTATTTGCGTACCCGTCATAACGGAGCGATCGATTCCTGCGAAAATACAGCAATTTACCGAGCGCATACGCGATTGAGGCGTTTATTGGTAATTTTCCTGCACTTTCGCAGGAATTATCATTCTACGGCGTCTTTCGTCTTCGAAAAGATGCACTTTCGCAGGAATTGCCCGAAGGGAGGGAAACGAGGGGGCATACTTTTGGCTTAACCGACTCATTCGGCTTAACCGGCTTATCGGCCTACCGGGCTTTCACAGCTTTCACAGCTTTCACAGCTTTCACAGCTTTCACGGCATTCCGGCTTACCCGGCTTATTCGACCTATCCCGTTCCTTTACCGATATGCTTGAGAGCCTCCCGCACGCTGAGCGGCGAAAGCTTGTTCGAGGCAACGAACCGCCGCACCGCCTCTGAGTCGGTTTTGGCGTATTCGCGCAGCGCCCAGCCGATCGCCTTGCGGATGAAGAACTCGCTCTCGTCCTTGCAGCGCAAGACGTACGCGAACAGCCTGTCCGCGTCGGTGCGGCCCTTGTAGCCGAGCTGATAGAGGATAGCCGTGCGGCGAAGCCACATATTGTCCGAGCGAATCCAACGTTCCGGGTATTCCGATAGCAGCTCGGGGAACCGCGTCAGATGCGTTCCCATCGTATGTGCAGCCAAATAATCGACCGTGTCCCACCACGACTTCGTCGTGATCAGATTCTCGAACGCTTCGATGTCCCCGATCTTCGCCTTCTTCTTGTATCGTTCGAGGAACGCCATCGCGACGTTCTGGAACTCCCGCTCGGGCAACGCCCATAGCCGGTTGACGATCTCCAGCACGTCTTCGTCCGCCGGATAGCCGCGCTCCGCCCAGAACGCCTTCGTCAGCCGCGTCCGCTCCGGCGTCTTGATGCCGAGGAACGGATACTGCCCGCGCATGTAATTTTCCATCGGGATCGCCGTTCCCCTATCCTCGTGCCGCCTGAACCACGCGGCCAGATCGCTTGCGTACCTCTCCGCCTCCGTCGCCAACCGTCTCGCCCTCCTTATTCGTTGAAGCTTAGCCCCGCCTTCGCCATCGCCGTTCTCATATCGGGCGGAACCGGCGCCTTGAATTCCCTTCCGTCCGGCATCACGATGCGCCACGCGTGCAACAACTGATGGTTGACGTCGCCGAACCGATGCCCGCCGTACTTGATATCGCCGAGCAACGAATGGCCGATATGTTGAAAATGGGACCGAATCTGGTGCGTACGCCCGCTGATCAGCTCGATTTCCACGAGAGAGTGCGAACCGCCCGTCTGAAGGACGCGATAGCGGGTTTCCGCCGACTTGACCTGTCCGGCGCCGCCCAGACGTTCGACGTCCAAGTTCCCGTCCACGACGCGGGTCCGGTTGTTCTTATCGTCGCGGATCAGATCGTCGGCAAGCGTTCCTTCGCCGGTCAGCCTTCCTTCGACGATCGTCACGTAGAACTTGCGCAGCTCGTGTTTCTGGATCATTTGATTGAGACCGTGAAGCATTCCGGCCGTCTTGCCGACGAGCACGATGCCGCTCGTATTCCTGTCGAGCCGGTTCGCTGTCGCCGGCATGAACAGCGGGCTGTCCAGCTCGCCTTTGCGATACAAATAAGCGTGCACGCGGTTCACAAGCGTATCTTTCTGGTCGGTCTGGTCGGGGTGCGTCAACATGCCGACCGGCTTGTTCGCGACGAGCAGCTCGGCATCCTCGTACAACACGTCCACGTTCGCGTTCACGCCGACGTACTTTTGTTTTTTCTGGCCGATGCTCGCTTCTTGATATGCGGATTCCTCCACGTACAGCGACAGCTCGTCGCCTGCAGCAAGCTCGTAATCCTGCTTTTTACGTTTGCCGTTCACCTTCACTTTGCCGTTGTCGATCATTTTATAGATTTGCCCGAGGGGAATGTTCGGCATCAGGTTCCTCAAATAGCGATGAAGTCGCTTCCCGCTCTCGGACGGGGTGACGGTACGATTGATCATGGTCGAATTTATCTCCTCTGGCTGTAGTGCAAGCGAAATTGTATGTCTTTATTATAGTTGCCGAACCCGGCTCCGTACAAAGTCAGCCCGCCGACGTGGGTCGCGTCGTCCTCGACCGTGAACCGCAGCGTCCAGAACTTGTCGTCCAGCCGTAAATCGTCCAACGTGACGTCGGATAACCGTTGCCCGTCCATAAACGTGCCGTCCCGGTTCACGCGTAGCGACTTCCATAATCCGTACTGGTTCATCGAAGGATGCCACCAATCCGGCGAGAACCGCCCTTTGGCATGGCTGCCGAAATCCCCGGGGCTCGTCCATTCCCCGAGCGGAACGCCGTTCAAGTAAAAGCGGATGTCCGACGGCCACTGGTCGTTCGCGCCCGGAGCCTCCGAAGCGATCTCGAACTCGATCTCCAGCTGCTCCGCCTCTTGGCTAGGCAATAAGTAATTCGGCAGCTTGTATTCCACATACCCTTTCCCGAACCAGAGGATCGCCGCGTTCACCCGCTCCGGATCGAGAAAATACCGCGGATCGTCGTATTGGCCGACGAGCTTCTCCCGCGTCGCGAGCCCGCACGTCGGAAACACTTCGAACGACGTGTAATGGCCGACGGGTATGTGCTGCTCGTAATAGGGCTTGTCGGCCGCCTCGGCGTGCGGAAGCTCGATTTCTACCGCGGTTTCTGCGAGCGCGCACATTTTGTGCGTGCCCCCTTCTTTGCGGACCATCTTCGCGGAGATCAATCCGGCCTGCTCCAGCTTGCGGACGTGCATCGTCAAGATCGCGCTGCTGAGCGACAGCCGCTCGGCAATATCCTTCACGTTCATCGGCTTCTCGGCCAGCAATTCGAGCAATCTCAGCCTCACGTCGCTCGCGAGCGCCTCGTACAAAGGCAGCCATTTCCGATCGGTGTTCGCTTTAATCATTTGTTCGCTTCCTACTCTCTTGTTCATCCTATACAATTAATATAAATATAAATCCTAATAAAATCAACACTTTCCACAAGTAAATAGGTTGCCAAATTGAATATTTTCGGTTTTAATAGGAGTTGAAAACATGTTTTTGTTTATCGGTTAATAATAACATTAACTTAGGAGTGATCCCTCTGTCCCGCAAAGCAACGATGATCATCGACAAAGACTTCGCCATTTCCAAGATCGACGAAAGACTGTACGGTTCGTTCATCGAGCATCTTGGACGCGCCGTGTACGGCGGCATTTTCGAACCCGGGCATCCATCGGCCGACGAACGCGGCTACCGCAAAGACGTTCTGAACCTTATCCGCAAGCTTCGCGTGCCGATCATTCGTTATCCCGGCGGCAACTTCGTCTCCGGCTACGACTGGAAGGATGGCGTCGGACCGCTCGAGCTACGGCCGCGCAGGCTTGAGCTCGCTTGGAGAACGGTCGAACCGAACCTGTTCGGTTTGAACGAATTCGCCGACTGGTCCAAAGCGGCCGGCTCCGACGTCATGTGGGCGATCAACCTCGGCACCCACGGCGTGGAAGAAGCCCGCCAAATCGTCGAATACGCCAACCATCCGTCCGGCTCGTATTGGAGCGACCTGCGCGTCTCGCACGGCTACAAGGATCCTCACAACATCAAGACATGGTGCCTTGGCAACGAAATGGACGGCCCATGGCAGATCGGCCACAAGACGGCTGCGGAATACGGCCGCGTCGCCCAAGAATCCGCCAAAGTCATGAAATGGGTCGATCCCACTATCGAGCTAGTCGCCTGCGGCAGCTCCGGCAAGTTCATGACGACGTATCCGGAATGGGAAGCGACCGTGCTCGACCATACGTACGAGCACGTCGAATACTTGTCGCTGCATACCTACTACGGCAACCACGAGAACGATACGCCGACGTTTCTCGGCCGCTCGCTCGAGATGGAAGACTTCATCCGCAGCGTCGCCGCGACTTGCGACTATATCAAAGCGAAGAAAAGAAGCAGCAAAACGATGTATCTCAGCTTCGACGAATGGAACGTCTGGTTCCACTCCAACGACGCGGACAAACAAATCGCCCCTTGGCAGATCGCGCCGCCGCAGCTCGAAGACGTGTACACGATGGAAGACGCCCTCGTCGTCGGTTGCTTGCTGATCGCGATGCTGAAGCATTCAGACCGCGTCCGCATGGCCTGTCTCGCGCAGCTCGTTAACGTCATCGCGCCGATCATGACGGAGAACGGCGGAGACGCGTGGGCGCAGACGATCTTCTATCCGTTCATGCACGCGTCCGTATTCGGAAGAGGCACCGCTCTCGTGCCGCTCGTCCAATCCCCGAAATACGATACGAAAGCCATTACGGACATTCCGTACCTGGAATCCATCGCCGTCTATAACGAAGAAGCCGGCGAAGCGACCATTTTCGCGGTCAACCGCGATCTGAACGAATCGCTGCCTTTCGAAGCTGACTTGCGAAGCTTCGGCAATTGCCAAGTTATCGAGCATCTCGTGCTCGAGCACGCCGATCTGAAAGCGACGAACACGGCGCGGAATCCGGACAACGTCGCGCCGCACGCGCGCGGGAACGCGCAAGCGGACGGCTCCAAAGTCTCCTCCGTTCTGGGGAAAGCGTCCTGGAACGTCATCCGCGTCAAGACGACGCTCGCGTAACGCCGACGACGGCTTTCGGAAGACGGGCTTACCGCCCTCTTTTCCGAAAGCCGTCGTTGTCATTTGTTATCATTTTTTTCGGAAGTATTCACAAACGGGTCTGAGCCGTGCTATACTGTAAGCGCTACCACAAAAACATCTTTCTGAGGGGGATTTGGAACGATGACTGTAGCGCTACAGCACAAAAACGTATACGAGGATTTCGACCCGCGCCAGGACACGTTGTTTTTCAAAGTCGGGGCGCACGGATTGATCAGCTTTCACGGACGGAACTATAACATCAAAAAGAGAATGTCCGCCGATGAAAGAAACCGCTTGGTAACCGACTCCGCCACCTTCTTCCGCATCGCCTCCGATTGTTACGTCAACGTGAGGAACATCTCCGTCGTCGGAGACCACCACCTGTTCTTCGGAGATACCTCCAAGCGTCTGCCATGCTCCGCGAGGAAGCAACAACTGATCCGCGAATTGATGGACCGTTAATTGAAGAGGTCGTTCAAAGACAAAGCCTGAGTGAACCAGGAAGTATCGCTTCCCGGTCGACTCAGGCTTTGTCGCGTTCGCTAGGAGACGAGCATCTCCATGATGAGTCCGGCCGTCTCCTCGATCGCCTTTTCCGATACGTCGATGATCGGGCAACGAAGCAGCTTCATCATACCCGCGGCGAACTCGATTTCCTTCTCGATGCGTTCCATCGAAGCGTACTTCGCTTGACTCGGCAGCCCGAGCGCCTTCAGACGTTCGGTGCGGATCTTCAGCAGCCTCTCCGGTTGCATCGTCAGCCCGACGATAAGCCGATCGGCACGGGAGAAGAGCTCCTGCGGCGGCTTCACTTCGATCGTGAGCGGGTAGTTGGCCGTCTTGATGCCTTTGTGCGCCAAATAAATGCTGAGCGGCGTCTTCGACGTGCGCGACACCCCGACGAGTACGACCTGCGCCTGCAAAAGTCCCCGGGCGTCTTTGCCGTCGTCGTACTTGACCGCGAACTCGATCGCTTCGATCTTGCGGTAATAATTCTCGTCCATCTCGTGAAGCAGGCCGGGCTGGTATTTCGGCGAATCGTTGAACGTATCGATGAATGCCTGCATCATCGGCCCCATGACGTCGACCGCCCTGACGCCGCTGCGGATGCACTCTTCTCGCATCGTTTCCCTGAGCTCCGGTTGAACGAGCGTATAAGCGATGAATCCGCCTGCCCGCGATGCTTCGTGAATGATCGATTTGATCTCGTCCTCTTGCTTGATATTGCCGTACCTGCGAATCTTCACCTGTTCGGTGGCGAATTGGCGCGCCGTCGCTTTCGCGACCGCCTCCGCCGTCTCCCCGACCGCGTCCGAACAGACGAATATCGTTTTTTGACGCTCTTCCGCCATGCTCTCTTCCCCCTACTCCGCGATGAAACCCGACGCCAGATCGACAAGCGCCTGGGTCATGTTCGTTTTCGTGATGCGGCCGACGATGTCGAGCCGGCCCGAGTCTCCGCCCGTCTGCACGACTGGCAATCCGCTCACCTGGTGATCGAGCATCTTCCTTGCCGCGTCGATGACCGAATCGTCGGGGAACACGTAGGCGACTCTCGGAGAACGAGTCATGACCATGCTGATCGGAACGGCCGCGGCGCCGGGATTGCCTAGCGTAATCTTCAATAGATCCTTTAAGCTGACCATGCCCGCGAGCGCGCCGTGTTCGTCCGTTACCGAGATATGGCCCGTGCTTTCGACGAACAAGGCGATAACGGCGTCGTTCACGGTGGCGTTCTCCGAAATGACGACCGGACGGTTCATGACGTCTTTCACCTTCAAGCTAAGGAACTTCTCTCCTTGTCGGCCTTCCGGACTTAACGCTTTTCCGATAAAATAGCCGACCTTCGGCTTCGCGTCGATATAGCCGAGCATGACGAGCACGGATAAGTCCGAACGGATCGTCGGACGGCTTATGCCCAAATATTCGGCGATTTGTTCGCCGGTAATCGGGGCGTTCTTCTTCACGTGGTCGACGATTGCGATTTGTCGTGCGGTGAGTTCGATGGCGGTTCCGCTCCTTTCTATCAAAGATGGTGCATAAGTCGATAAATATGGTATACCACAAACGGATATAGGTCACAATATTCAAATTCAATATTCGATATATAACGATATAAAAGCCCTCATCGCCGCCGATGAGGGCTTTCGTTCCCGAGTATATACCTGGTTACGCCTTGCCGGTTCCGGTTAGTGCCCCGCCTTGGCCCGGTCTTTGCCTTTATCCGACTCGCCGGCGTTCCGGTTGGCCGCTTCCCGGTCCGCTTGCATCTCCTCGACCGTCTTCACGTGCAGGCGCGCGGCGCCCCGGTAGCCTTCCTTCGTCGGGACGCGCTTGCCGGACGCGAGGCGGGCTTTCGCGGCGACGATCGCGTCGCCGTATTGCGGCAGCCACTTCTCCTGGGCGACGAGCATGTCGTCGACCATCTGCCAGATTTCGTTCGGGTTGCATACCGCTCCGACGAGAGGATCCATCATGAACGCCTGCCTCAGCAGCTTGTCGTCCCCTTGGACGGCCGCTTCGACCGCGAGCCGTTGCACCGAAATGCTGACGTTGCATACCGCCGCCGGGCCGAGCGGCAAGTCGCCGACGAGCGGCATCGAGATGCCGTTGCGATCGGCGTATCCCGGCGCTTCGATAATCGCGTCGTCCGGCAGATTGGAGATGACGCCCCGATTGACGACGTTGAAGTGCCCGCGATAGACTCTCCCCGTTTCCAGCCCTTCGATAATATAAGAGCCGTGCTCCTCTCCGCGCTCCGATGCCTCGTAACGATAAGCAGGCTCCTTCATCCAGTTCGGAAAGTCAGTCTCGAACCAATCGCGGCCTTCGGTGCAGACGCGTAAATAGCCGCCCGTCTCGCCGTTGATCCAACTGCCGAGGTCGATCCATTCCGCGATCTCGTCCGGACGCTTGCGATACCACGGCACGTATTCGCTCAGATGCCCGTTAGACTCCGTGCTGTAGTAGCCGAATCTCCGAAGCATATCTATGCGAACTTTCTCCGTCCGGCTGAAGTCGGGATGTTGCTCGAACGCTTCGAGCAGCTTGCCCGTCATATCTTCACCGTCGTGGCGGATTTGGACGTACCAGGTCTGATGGTTGATGCCCGCGCAGACGATATCGACGTCCTTCTTGTTCAAGTCGAACGCTTCGGCGATCTGCCAGTGGCCGCCTTGCACCCCGTGGCACAACCCGATCGTCCGCACGCAGCCGTACTTGTTGCATGCCCACGTCAGCATCGCCATCGGATTCGCGTAGTTGAGGAGCAGGACGTCCTTGTCCGCTACCTCACGAATGTCTTTGCAGATATCGAGCATGACCGAGATGCCGCGCTGTCCGTACATGATGCCCCCGGCGGAGAGCGTATCCCCGACGCATTGGTCGACTCCGTACGCGAGCGGAATATCGACGTCCGTGGCGAACGCCTCCAAGCCGCCGACGCGAATGGTGCAGAAGACGTATTTCGCGCCGCGAAGCGCCTCGCGCCTGTCCGTCGTCGGGCGGATCTCGATGTCGAGACCGTTCTCCTCGATGTCCCTCTGGCAAAGTCTCGTCACCATGTCCAGGTTATGCTCGTTAATGTCTGTAAACGCAACTTCGATTCCCCGAAATTCTTCGACGGAAAGCAAATCCCGCAGCAATCCCCTTGTAAATCCGATGCTCCCCGCACCGATGAAAGCGACTTTGAAACTCACCGAATACGCCCCCTACTCATATTCATCATGGATACTCGCTTCCAGACCATTGTAGCAAGCGCCATGAAGAAAGCGTTATCGGAAAACGGACCAGATTCGCTTCGAATTGTCAGCTATTCTAACTATTCGTACGTCCGCACCATTCTGTCCATCGAATTCCTGAACGCAAGCGGCGTCAGCCCGGTATGCTTCTTGAATACTTCGTGGAAATATTGCCGGCTTCCCGCCCCCACGTAATCCGACACGTCCGCGATCGGAATGTCGGTATGCAAAAGCAGCATCTTCGCTTTCTCCATGCGCAGCTCCGTCAAATAGGCGACGAGCGTCCGTCCGGTCTGCGCCTTGAATATGCGTTGCAAATAACCCGGGTGGACATTCACGTGGGCGGCCGCCTCTTGCACGGATAGCGGTCGGTCGTAGTTCTGCCCGAGGAAGCCGATGCATTTCTTCACGTAAGTATCGCCGGCGCCTCCGCTCAGCTGCGACTCCCCCCTCAGCCTTGCGATCCGAATGAGCAGTTGGGAGAGCAGCAACCGTTCCATGACGCCGCCGTCGTTCGTTTCCTTGCGATCGAGTTCCAGGACGAGGCTTCTGAGCGCATGATAGACGTCGTCCGGATCTTTAAGCGCGAGATGCCGGGCCGATGCGGAGATCAGTTCCCGTAGACTAAGCTCCCGCGCGGCCAATTCGCCGATCGACGGAAATCCGTCATCCGGGCTTCGTTCGGCGAAACCGAATTCGACGTTCAGCATCCGGCATGCCCCTTCGACGACGAGACGATGAGGCACGAGCGCGTCCAAGACGACGAAATCGCCCTTGGCCAGCTTGTCCGAGCGTTCCTTGCCGTCCTCCCCTTCCCACGCGACGACGCATTCTCCTTGGATGACGTACATGATCTCGGTCGAATCATGCCGATGGCTGTCCATGTTGAACCGTTCCCACTGCTTGAAGTAATACGCGTAAATACGCGGCGAATACGGGGATTCCCCCAACAACCGGCGGTCGAAAAGGCTTCCGTGTCCCATCGCTACCTCCAGACGGTTATTCCGTTAATCGTCATTTCTCGTTAATCCTACTATGTCGTATCGGACTATGGCAGTCAATCCTTCCTCATCACCTCTTCATCAAGTGAGAATATATAACATATATGTAACAATAACCGATTCCCCCTTTTGAAATTCGGTTGTTTATGTTATATTACTTAACAATATTTTTTCGAAGGGAGCGAACTGGGATGGATAACGCAAATCTGTTGTCGGCATTGCCGAAGGTCGACCTGCACGTTCACCTCGACGGCTGCGTGACGCCGGACACTCTCGTTAAGCTCGCCGCAAGCCAAGGCATTCCCCTACCAGCCCAAACCGAATCCGAATTGTTGCCCTATGTCCAAGTCGGCTCGAATTGCGCCAGCTTAACCGAATATTTGACCAAGTTCGATTTCGTGCTGCCCTTTCTTCAAACCGGCGAGGCGCTCGAACAAGTCGCATTCGAAGCGGTCGCGCAAGCCGCCGAGCACCGCATCAAGTACATCGAAGTCCGCTTCGCGCCCCAACTTCACCGCGCGTCGGGATTATCGGCGGACGACGCGATTCGCCACGTCCTTCGCGGTCTGCAGCTCGGCGAAGCGCATACCGGCGTCATCGCCCGGGCGATCGCGATCTGCATGAGAAACCACGAGCCCGACGTCAACCTCGAAGTCGTGCGCGCCGCCGCCGGCTTCGCCGGCCAAGGCTTGGTCGCCGTCGATCTCGCGGGCGACGAATCGCGATACCCGACCCATCTGTTCCGTGACGTGTTCGCCCTCGCCAGGGAGCTCGGACTTCCGATCACGATCCACGCCGGCGAAGCCTCCGGCGCCCATAACATCGAAGAAGCGGTCCTTCGGCTCGGCGCGAGCCGCATCGGACACGGCGTGCGCCTGAAGGAGGACGGCGGCATCCTGAATTATATTCGCGAGCAACGCATCCCCCTCGAGCTCTGCCCGACGAGCAACATTCAGACGAAGGCGGTAGCCGGTTGGGACGTCTATCCGATCCGGGAATATTACGATCAAGGCATCTTGTTCACGGTGAACACCGACAACCCCGGCGTATCGGGCACGAATATCACGAAGGAATACCGGGTACTAGCCGAGAAGTTCGGCTTCACGACGCGCGAGATCGCCGAGATCATTCTGAACGGCGTCGACGCTTCGTTCTTGGAGCGCGACAAGAAAGCGGAGCTGAAGCGCGACTTCGAGAGCATCTTCGCGGAAATGGGCCTTTACGAAATTCACTAATCTTCGGCTACCGCTAGCGCATCGAACATATCGGAACATCGAGGCGCATCCCGCGATCGCGACAACGCGATTCGGGAAGCGCCTTTTTGCATGCGAATGCGCCGATTGACTATAATGGACGCAAAGGAGCGATACATATGACCACTTTTCAGCAACGATTGGAACAATACGCCGCTCTAGCCGTCGAAGTCGGCGTCAACGTGCAGCACGGCCAGCAATTATGCATCATCTCTCCGATTTCCGCTGCACCCCTTGTTAGGGAAGCCGCGAAGCACGCTTATAAGTTAGGCGCGAAATACGTCCACGTCGACTGGAGCGACGATGAAGTCGCTCGCGCGCGCGCTGAACTATCGTCCGAAGACGGTTTGTCCCACTATCCGGAATGGCACGCCAAGGGCCGGGTAGAGATGGCGGAAGCCGGAGCGGCCTTCCTAAGGATTTCCTCCGAGAATCCAGATCTGCTGAAAGGCATCGACGCGGACCGGATCAGCCGAATGACCAAGGCGCAGCAAAACGCGCTCCAGCCCTTCCGCCGCTTTACGTTAGGAAATCAAGTCGCTTGGTCGATCGTCGCTTGCCCGAACGAGCTGTGGGCGAGCAAAGTGTTTCCGGAGTTGCCGGAAGCGGAACGCGTAGACGCGCTATGGAACGCGATCTTCGCAGCGACGCGCGTCGACGACCCGACTCCGGTCGACACGTGGAAACGGCACGCGGACACGCTCGGCGCCAAGGCGAAGCGGCTCAACGAGCGCCGTTACAAGGAACTTCGGTACCGCGCTCCCGGCACGGACTTGACGATCGGGCTGACCGACGGCCACCTCTGGACGAGCGCCGGCGCCCGCAACGCGGCGGGCAACGTCTTCATTCCGAACATGCCGACCGAGGAAGTGTTCACGACGCCGCACCGGGAACGCGTCAACGGCACCGTGTCGAGTAGCAAGCCGCTGAGCTATAACGGCAAGCTTATCGATGGCTTCTCGTTCACGTTCAAGGACGGACGTATCGTCGATTACAAAGCCGACCAAGCTTACGACGCGCTCAAGCAGCTCGTCGAGACGGACGACGGATCGCATTATTTGGGAGAGATCGCGCTCGTTCCCCACCGGTCGCCGATCTCCGATACGAACCTGATCTTCTACAACACATTGTTCGACGAGAACGCCGCTTGTCACTTAGCCATCGGCTTCGGCTTCCCTTTCTGTCTCGAAGGCGGTCTCGAAATGGATAAAGACGAGCTGGCGCAGCGCGGAGTCAACCACAGCTTGACCCACGTCGATTTCATGATCGGCCGAGCCGATCTCGAGATCGACGGCATTACCGCGGACGGCGCCGTCGAGCCGATCTTCCGCGCCGGCAATTGGGCGATCGAGTAGTCGCGTCCGGCCTGCGGAGCGCGGAGCTGTCGTGATGAAAAACACCGTATCAGCTCTACACAACGGAAATCCTTGGCCCCATACGAATGAAAAACATCACAATAGAGTCCATTTGCGCCGAAAAATCCGATTTTACTTCTCCTTGTGATGGAAAACATCGCAGCAGCTCAATAAAATGCCATTCTCGTACGCCATACGATGAAAAACATCGCAAGAGCACAAAACAACCAAGTAAAAAAGCGCCGCGCTCCCTTGCCGGGAGTCGCGGCGCCTTTTCTTTTCCACCATGCCTATACGAGCTTCGCGCCTTGAACTTCGTTGACGAACGAGCGCGCGAGCTTCGTCAGTTCGTCGAACTTGCCGTCTTTCACGAGCTGCTTGTCGATAAGATTGCCGCCGAGACCGACCGCGATCGCTCCGGCATCCAGCACGGACTTAATGTTCTGCAAGTTGACGCCGCCCGTCGCGATCATCGGAATGTGATTGAGCGGCGCGCGAATTTCTTTCAGGTAGTTAATGCCGAGCGAGCCCATCGGGAACAGCTTCACCGCCGAAGCTCCCGCTTTGTGCGCGCGGACGATTTCGGTCGGCGTCATCGTTCCCGGCCACACTTCTACGCCGCGCTCGACGCCGTAACGGACGACTTCCTCGTCCAAGTTCGGCGCGATCAAATATTCGGCCCCCGCGGCGATCGCTTCCTTCGCCTGCGATAGATCGATAACGGTACCCGCGCCGATCCGCATGCGATCGCCGTACGCTTCCCGGAAGCGCGAGATCATGCCGAGCGCGCCGTCCGTATTCAACGTTACTTCCAGGAAGACGATGCCTCCGTCGGCAAGCGCCTTCGCGGTCGCGTTGCCGTCGTTCGGGGAAATGCCCCGTACGATGGCGATGATTTTCTCTTGGGTCAATTGTTGCATCAATGGGGAAGACATAGTCAAACTCCTTCTCGCGTCGGCAAGAGATTTCGGCTTCAACGGCCCGTCCGGTTCATTCACGCCATCATTGTAACACCGACGGAAGCTTCTGAACACCGTGCATCGATGCTTTTTCCTCCCCCACAGCTACGAACGTCAACCGCCGGGTTGCTACTCTAGTACTCCCGACGCCGCAGCTGCCCGCTCTTTCGTGTACGCCTCCCACAGCCCGTTCAAATACACCGCTCCGAGCGCCCGGTCGTAAAGACCGTATCCCGGTTTGCCCGTCTCTCCCCAGATCATGCGGCCGTGATCCGGCCGGCACGGACCGTCGAAATCGACGTCCCGCAACGCTCTGATGAATTCCGCCATGTCGATCGAACCCGCGGAAGACAAATGCGCCGATTCTTGAAACGATTTCTCTCCCGTATGCTTGACGTTGCGCGCATGAACGAAGTTGATTCGCCCTTCCGCCCCGAACCGCCTCGCCAGCGCCGCCATGTCGTTGCCCGGATCCGCTCCGAGAGAGCCGCTGCACAGGCAAAGTCCGTTCGCCGGACTGTCGTAGAGCCGCAGGAAACGATCGAGCGCTTCGCCGTCCGTGATGATGCGCGGCAAGCCGAAGATCGGCCAAGGCGGATCGTCCGGGTGGATGGCCATTCGGACGCCGACCTCTTCCGCGACCGGCATGATCTTGCGAACGAAGTAGCCGAGATTGTCCCACAGCTTCTCCGCGTCCACTTCCGCGTAATGATCGAACAGCCTGCGCAAGTCTTCCTTGCGGTAGCTGCTGTCCCAGCCCGGGAGCTGCAGCTCGCCGCTAAGCGGATTCATCCGTTGAACGACTTCCTCTTCGTAGATAAGCGCATTCGAGCCGTCCTCCAGCTCGTAATCGAGCTGGGAACGCGTCCAGTCGAATACCGGCATGAAATTATAGCAGACGATGCGAATGCCGGCTTGCGCGAGATTGCGCAACGTCTTGGCATAATTGTCGATGTAGAGGTCCCGCGTCGGCAAACCGAGCTTAATATCCTCGTGCACCGGAACGCTCTCGATGACGCTGAGCTCGAGACCGGCCGCTTCGACCGTCGCCTTCAGCTCTTCGATTTTCCCGTGAGGCCATTCTTCGCCGACCGGCACGTCGTAGATCGCGCTGACGATGCCCCGTACGCCGGGAATTTGCCGGATTTGCCATAACTTCACCGGATCGGACTCCCCGTACCAGCGGAAAGTCATATACATGCGGAATGCCCCCTTTTCTTCGTTTTTGCAATTTAATATTGCTTGTTCAAAAAGTCCGGTTTTCAGCACCGAGAAGGTTGAAAGAAGCTAGGGAATGAGGATCGGAGCGTAGGCAAACCTACGCGAGAACCGGAAGTCCCGGCTGAATTCAAGATTCGAAGTCGAATAAGCTTCTTGATTCACTTCGTGATCAAAATCGGACTTTTTGAACTTCCTCTCAGATCGTCATGGCGCCGAAGCCTCCGTCCACTCTCAGCAACGATCCCGTCACGAAGCCGGACGCCTTGTCCGAAGCCAAGTACACGGTCGCTCCCTGCAACTCGGCCGGATCTCCGAAGCGTCCCATCGGGGTATGCCCCATGATGGAAGCGACCCGTTCCGGAGAAAGAATCGACCGATTCTGCTCCGCGGGGAAAAATCCGGGAATGATCGCGTTCACCCGAACGCGCGCCGGCGCGAATTCCGTCGCGAGAAATTGCGTCATGCTGTTCACGGCCGCCTTCGAAGCCGAATACGTGAACACGCGCGAGAGCGGCGGTCCCGACGATACCGAGGACAGATTGATGATGCTGCCCCCTTCCCCGCGGGACACCATATACTCCCCGAACGTCTGGCATGCGAGCATGACGCTCTTCGCGTTCACGTTCATGATCCGGTCCCACTCATCTTCCGCGATCTCGAAGAACGGCGTCGCGCTATTGACGCCCGGGCAGTTCAATAGAATATCGACGCCGCCCGTCCATTCGATCACGTCGCCCAGCAGCCTCTTCAAATCTTCCGCCGATGTCGCTTCGGCCGCGAAGCAGCGCGCCTCGCCGCCCGCTTCCTCGATCCTCTTCCTTACGGGCTCGGCGTTGTCCGCCAGCCGCCCCGTCAGCGCGACCTTCGCCCCGTACGCCGCGAGCGCTTCCGCCAAAGAGCCCCCCAGCGTGGACGATCCGCCGATGACGACCGCCGTCTTACCCGTCAAATCGAATAAATTCACGATCGTTCCGCCTTTCCGTCCGATGACCGCCCGACTCCGAGCCGTCTCTTGTATTTTTCCGGCGTCTCGCCGACCTGCTGCTTGAATAACCGGCTGAAATGCGCCAAATGCTTGAACCCGAGACGGAACGACACCTCCGTTACCGCCATGCCCGGATGCAGCAGGAACAGCACCTTCGCCTCGTTCACCCGTTTCCGGTACACGTAGTCGAAGATCGTGACGCCGGTCACTTCCTTGAATATTTTCGCCAAGTACGACTTGCTCAGATGCAGCTCCTTCTGCAGTCGCTCCATGTTCAATTCCTCGTCCGTATAACGATGCTCCAGCAGGGCGATGACGTCCTGTACCGTCCGTTCCTTGTCCGAAGAAAACTCCCTTTTCTCGTTCAGAGGCTCCAAGCACTTCTCGTAGACGAAGTGGAGGATATCGACGAAAGCGAGCATCATGCGGCCTTCTCCGACCTTGGTTCCCCGCTCCTGATGCTTGCGCATCGTCCGCAGCAGCCTTTCGATCTCTTCCTTGTCCTCTCCGCGCAAGCAAAGTCGGTAATTCCGGAACCGTTCGTACGGCTGCAGGATCGGAACCGCGTTCGGAGCGTCCAAGTAAGGCCGAAGCAACGCCGGATCGAAATGGACGATCGTTCGGATGTACGGCACGGACGGATCGACTTTCGGGCAGTGAAGAGTCATGCCGTACATGAGAATCAAGTCTCCTGGGCCCAGATTGTAGATCTGGTCCCCGATCAAGTAATTGCACTTGCCCTCGTGAAAATAGTACAGCTCGTAGAACGTATGCGAATGGAATTCCGCCTCGTAATGCCCTTCCGTCCGGTGCGTAAACTCAAACATCGGCGGCGGATACGGACAATTCGGCGATTAGCCCGCCGATATAGTCCGCGAAGTACTGTAGCATGTCCGCCGAATCCGCGAACTGCTTGCTGAAATCCTCGATGCCGACATACCCGTCGTAACCAACCGCCGCGAGATCGCCGATCACTTGTCGCCACGGAACGACCCCATCTTTCATCGGCGCCCAGTCGCTACTCCAGCCGAGACTGCCGTCTTCCGCTCGTTCCGCGGGCTTCCACGCCGCGTTCTTCACGTGAACGTGCGCCAAATACGGACCGAGAATCTCGAGCCCCATCCTGTAGTTCTCGTAGCCTTCGTGCGCGAGGTTGCCCGGATCGTACAACACGCCGATATGGTTCGGGTCGAAGCCTTCCACGAGTCTGCGAGCCCCCGACGCGGAAGCGGCGATCGTGACGTGGTGCGTTTCGACGAGACCTTTCACCCCATACTTCCTGCAAAGCTTCTCCGCCTCGGCCAAATACTCCCTGCCGAGCTTGAACAGTTCTTCGAACGGCTTCGTCCGGTCGTAACCCGGCACGCCGACCCGGATGTACGAGGCGCCGATATGCTTCGCCGCTTGGAGAACCTTCTCCGTCGCTTCGAGATCGCCCGCGCGCAAATACGGCGTCACGCTCAGCGAGACGAGCCCCGCTTCCTCGGCGGCCCGCTTAAACCGGTCAAGCTCCGCCGTACCGCCGGACGGCGATATCGTACACAAGTTGTTGCCCCAGAAAGACGGCTCCGAGCCGCGTACGTCGGCGGGTACTTCCGTATACCGCCATTCGATTCCGCTCAAGCCGGCTTTTTTCGCCGCCGCGGCTAATTTTTCCGGCGTCATATCCGGCGTCGCCACCGTGAATACCGATAATTTCATTGGCGATGCCCCCTTGTTATGTGATCGATCATCCGCTTACTCGAACCGCTTTCGCCTGCGCCTGCAGGCAAAGCTCGGCCGCCTTGAACGTATGGGCTTGCGTCATCGCTTTCTCGGTGCCGTTCAAGCAATCGAGAATGAACTCCCCGAAGAACGGATAACCGACTTTCCCGCCGAGCTCGAGCCTGAATTCCCCTTCGCCGTTGACCAAGTACAGTTGGTCCCCGTTCGATTCCCTCGCGATGTCGACGTACTTGCGCAGCTCGATATAACCGTTCGTGCCCAAGATGACCATCCTGCCGTCGCCCCAAGTGGATAAGCCGTCCGGCGTCAGCCAGTCGACCCGGAAATAGTTCGTCGCACCGTTGTCGCCGACGAGCGTGGCGTCCCCGTAATCTTCGAGCTCCGGGTAGTTCGGATTGTTGTAATTCGCGACCTTGCTATGAAGAACCTCGGCGTCCTTGCAACCGGCGTAGTACAGGAACTGCTCGATCTGATGGCTGCCGATGTCGCACAGGATTCCGCCGTAACGTTCTTTGCTGAAAAACCAATCCGGTCGCGAAGGCGCGTTCAGCCGGTGCGGTCCGAGCCCGAGCACCTGAACGACGCGTCCGATGGCGCCATCCTTCACGAGCTGTCCCGCGTATACCGCGCTTTCCACGTGTAGCCGTTCGCTGTAATAGACCGAGTATTTGCGCCCCGTTTCCTTGGCGGCGATCTTCGCCCGTTCCAGCTGCCCGAGATCGGTGAAAGGCGTTTTGTCCGTAAAATAATGCTTGCCGTGCTCCATCGCTTTCACGCCGAGCGGGCCGCGCAAATTCGGAATCGCTGCCGCCGCGACGAGAGACACTTCTTTGTCTTGAAGGATCTCGTCTTCGGACGCCGCGGCTTTCACGCGAGGATACGTCTCGATGAATCGCGCGAGCCTGGACGGATCGGGATCGTAAGCCCACTTCAGCGTCGCCCCCGCTTCCTGTAAGCCGTTGCACATGCCATAGATATGCCCATGGTCGAGAGCCGTCGCCGCGAAGACGAATTCGCCGCGGCCGACGACGGGGCTCGGCTTGCCTTGAGGCGCGTAGTTCATTCCGTTCGAACGGGACATCGTCATTCTCCTTTGCGCTTGGATTGCGCGATCTTTTCCTGCAACTTCGCGTAGAACAACTCTTCGTCGATCGGTAGGTCGACCCAGTCGTCCGTCCACGTCGAGAGCAGCATGCCGTTGGAAATCGTCAGTCCTTTAATACCCTCTTCTCCCGGCGCGATCAGCGGCGTCCCTTTCAAGATCGCGTTCGTCCAGTCCCTCGTGATCTCGAGGTGCTGGGCTCCGCCCGCTTGAACGGGGACGTCGAATTTCCATACTTCCGGTTGGTCGAACGGTGTCTCGTTGACGGCGTTGAATTCGGATTCGAGCTGGCGAAGGCGCCAGAACGTCATCTTGTCGTCTTCGATGACGATTTTGCCGCGGTCGCCGCTGATCTCGAACCGGTTCGTTCCCGGACATTCGTGCGTAGAGGTCACGAACACGCCCGTCGCGCCGTTCTCGTATTCCACGTACGCGGTCACGTCGTTCTCGACTTCGATGTCTCGGTGCTTCCCGAATTGGCAGAACGCCCGAATGCGCTTCGGCATGAGACCCGTCGTCCACTGCCACAGGTCGAGCTGGTGCGGATCTTGGTTAATGAGCACGCCGCCGCCTTCCCCCGCCCATGTCGCGCGCCAGCCGCCGGAGTTATAGTAAGCTTGCGAACGATACCAATTCGTGATAATCCAGTTCGTCCGGCGGATTTCGCCAAGCTCGCCGGAAGCGATCAACTCCCGTAGCTTGCCGTAAAGCGGGTTCGTCCGTTGGTTGTACATGATGCCGTATACTTTACCGCCGGCCGCCGCCGCTTCGTTCATCTCGCGAACTTGTTTCGTATAGACGCCCGCCGGTTTCTCGACGAGCACGTGAAGCCCCGCCGCGAATGCCGCGATTGCTTGTTGCGGATGGTCGTAGTGCGGCGTGCATAATAGGACGCCGTCCACGGCACCCGACCGGAACATCTCCTCCGGGTCGAGGAACGTGCGGATGCGATCGCCCCACTCCTTCGTCGCCAACGTCAACCGCTCCGGACGCATGTCGCTCACGGCCGCCAATACCGCGCCTTCCACTTGACCTTCGATCAAATATTGCGCATGGCCCGTGCCCATGTTGCCCAGCCCGACGATGCCGATTCTTACTTGATCCATCACGTGTTCGCCTGCTTTCATTGGTCATTTATTCACTAAACCCATTGTATCATCTTTAACCGTGGATGAACTTGATCACGGGAACGGGAAATCGGGCCTCATTTAACTGTGAGTCTACTATCTATTCCGGCCGAGGGCAAAAAAAGAGCGCCGGAAGCGCTGAAGCGCTCAACCGACGCGAAGCAAATAGATGGTTGCCGTAACGGTCACGATACTTAGGATCGTCGAGACGAGCACCGTCTGCGACGAGAACTGTTGCTCGTTATCGAATTCGACGGCGAGCAGAACGCTCGATAATGAAGTCGGCACCGCGGATGACACGATCAGCGCCGAAGCGAGCATGCCGTCCAGACCGAGCACCAGCACGACGCCCCAGGCGAGAAGCGGCCCGCCGACGAGACGCAATAATACGGACAGACCGACGTCGAGCGCGAGCCCCCGGTCGATGCCGCCTTTCATGCTGCCGAGCTGAACGCCTAACGTGAACAACGCCGTTCCGATGAACGCATTCGCCAAATATCCGATCGAGATGTCGAGGAAACCCGGGAGCGGCACGTGGAATCCCCTCATCGCGAACGCGACCGGAATGACGTAGATGACGGGCATCGACAGGATGACGTTGCGAATGCGGCGCCAATCGGCTTTGTGCGCGTTCACGCTATAGATGCCGTAAGTGTTCGGGACGAGCGATTGCATCATCATGATGATGATTTGCACGGAAAGCGTGTAAGGATTGCCCGAGAACGCGAGCTGGTTGATCGGGATGCCGTAATTGGCGCTGTTGTAGAACAGCACGCTGTTTCTCATCGCCGCTCTTTTGCCGCCGTCGTATCCCCTTAGCCTGACGACCGCTTCCGTCACCGCGTACTGCGCGAGCATGAACGCCGTGAAGAACAGCAGAACGTTGCCGAGCAGCCCGAGCGAGATCGCCGTCCCGTACAGCAATTGAAACATGATCGCGGGAGAAAACAAGTAGAAGTTCAGCTTCGACAGCGTCTTGATATCGAGCGTAAACATGCGGTGCAGAAACGCGCCGAGCCCGATGATGACCGACAATGGAAGCACGTTGTTCCATAAAATATGCAGAAAAATGTCCATGCCGTCCATTATGCCCCCCATGCCTTCATCCGTCAATGCCGTTCGGCGTTACGCGAGCGACCATCTCGTTTGCGTGATATAATACGGAAAAAGCACTGTGCCGGCACGGCGCAAACTTTGCGGGAAGGACGTGATCGCTTGGCGTTCGGCGTCAAAAGAGAGGAATTGAACGCTTGGAAAGCTGCCGTCAGCCGCGGAGAAACCGCGTTCCTCACCCATTATTGGTATGATCCGAGGTTTCCCCGATTCCGTACCGTCACGAAAGTCGGCAATGCCGATCTGAAGCGGCTCGAAGCCTGGTGCGCCGCGAACGGTCTGAATCCCCGCTATATTCATAACCGGCCCCCTTTCCCCCATTTCGACCTGATAGGAGATCGGCAACTTGCCGTCCTGCGGCGGGAGCGGTTGTACGACCATATCGACCGTTTCCGGCTGCGGCCGGAATCCGACGATAACGAATAGCGGCGGATGCAAAACAAACAAACGCACCCGCGGCGCCATTCCCGCGCCGAAGGTGCGTTTTGTTTGTTGTTTTCTTTACGCTTTGTTCCAATCGAACACGACGGCGTTCAGGAAAGCCCTTGCGAGCACGACGTGGCCGGCTTGCGTCGGATGGACGCGATCCCAAGCGAGCGTCGCGGCGTACAACTCCTTCAGCACCCGGTCGAACGCGGCTTGCGTATCGACGAACAGCGTGCCCTCTTCCTCCGCGACCTTCTTCACAATGGCGCCGTATTCGTCCATCGTCCGTCTCATCGCGTCGTCCTTGTTGCTTTCCAAATAAAAAGGAGTCATCAGCACGATGCGGCCGACTTGCGCTTTCGTCCTGCCTACGAGTTCGCGAAGCGTCGCCTCGTAACGATCGGCGTATACGTGCCATTCCTTGATGAAAGGCGTGTCGTATTGCCGCCATACGTCGTTCGTGCCGATCATGATCGATAGCCAGTCCGGTTTGCGCGCGGAGACGTCCTGCTCCCACCTCTCTTGGAGGTTCACGACCGTATTCCCGCTGACGCCCATGTTCACGACCCGAATGCCGAGCTCCGGATACACGGCTTGCAGGAATGCGTCGACGATCGACACGTAACCTTTGCCCAATGCGCCGAATAACCCTTCTCCGTCCGGTCTTTGCCGGTCGCAATCCGTAATCGAATCCCCAATGAAAAGCAGCTTTTCCCCTTGTTGCAACAACATGTCCGCGTCCTCCTATCGATAGCCTATCGTTATGCCGATGTCCAAACAATCTCATTTTACACGGCGGAACGGTAATCGGATAGTCCGAAATTGCGTCTTCGGATCAAGAGGCTACTATTCTCCTTTTAGCGGGGGCGCCTGGCGCGAGCGACCGGCGCGATACGCGTAATCGACGAGTCTGATGACGCCGAGCATCGCGATGCACAGAACAAGGGCGACGATCTCGAGCTCGAGCAAGTACCAGGGCCAAGGCGCGAGCAAATCCAAGAGCGAAGGCGTATCCGGCTTGCGGGCGAGAAACATGAAGTTGTAACCCGTCAGCGCATTCGTGATCGCCGCCGGTACTGCGAGCACATGCAGCCAACCGAGCGCTCGGAATACGGATACGATAGTCGGCCGGTAACCTTCCGTCGCCGCAAGGAATACGCTCGCTCCGATGATGGCCCCGTGGGCGATGAAAAAGTGGAAGAAACGGAACTGCGGATACGAGACGTCGAGGTTCGGCGTCGCGAGCGCTTGCAACGCGCCCATAATACCGAGAAAGAAATTTACCTCGAACAGCTTACGATTGCGCGTCAGCAGCACGGCCGCCGACAGCCAAATCATGATGCTACATAGCTGGAACGGCAGCGAATTGACGCCCCAATTGCGCGTGATGCCGTACCACGCTTGCAGCGACAATTCGCTGCCGATGAGAATCGCCGCAAGGGCGTACCTCGCATAACGGTTCGTCTTCGCGCCGCTGCGCAGCCGGCCGCGAAAACCGACGATGCCGGCGACGATCGCGGCCGCCATCGCGACTCCCAATCCATGCGCCCACGAGTATGCTTCGAACGCCATGTCCAGCCCCTCTTTTCCGATGCTCCGTATCGCCTTACACCTTACATTCTAGACCGTTCGCTTGCGAAAAATAGTTCCAACTTTTCATGGTACCCCTCTGCCCGGCGAACGACGAAAAGGCCCTCCTGGCAAGGGCGCCGTAAACCCGTATGGGATCGTCCGCTTACGTGAGGGGAGAAGTTCGAAACGCTTTTCGATGATCTTTTTGTTCCCCTTACGAAGTTATCCCGTTCGTTCAGAAGCGGCAACATTCCCGTTATTCTCGCCGCTCAGAACAACCCTTTGTCCTTCGCTTCCCTCGCCGCTTCCTTGGAGCCTTGGACGCCGAGCTTCTTCAGCACGTGGTTGACGTGGTTTTTGACCGTGCGGATCGAGACGACGAGCCTGCTCGCGATCTCGGACTGGGTGTAGCCTTGATCGACGAGCTTAAGCAGTTCCAGCTCCGACGGGGTGATCAGGTCCCGCAGCTTCCGCGTCTCGAACTCCTTCTCGAGCCGCTTCAGCCGGCGGAATTCCTCCCTCATCCGCTCCGCCGCCGCTGGGCTGATCGGGGATTCGCGGCGCGCCGCCGCCCGGATCGCTTCAGGAAGCGATTCGTAATCGGACTTCACCTGGTAATCGATCGCCCCGGCTTGGAACGAGCGGAAAATAAACTCTTTCTCCTCCATCGAGGTAAGCATGATGACCCTCGCGCCCGTCCGCGAAGAGACTTCTTCCGCCAGCGTAATGCCAGCCGGCAAGCCGTCCAGCATAATATCCATCAAGACGACGTCGGCGTTCAGTCGACCGTCCTCCAGCGCTTGCTGGACTTCGTCCGGATTAACTGACGTTCCCGCGACCGCGATGCCTGGCTGCTCGTCCAAGTACGCGCGCAGCCCTCGAAGCCAGTCCCGGTCGTCTTCGACGATCCATACGTTTCTGATATCCGTTCCGTTATCCATGCGCTCCGACTCCCCCTTCCGCATACCGATTCTCGCCGAGCCGCACGGCTTTCACGCTCCGCTTCGGGAACGTCAAGTAAACGCGAGTCCCTACGCCGACTTTGCCGCGAATGCGAAGCGATCCTCCATGCTTGCGCATGACGTAATAGGCGTAGGGCAAGCCAAGCCCGAAGCTCGTTTCCTTGCCGCCCTTCGTCGTATAGAACGGCTCGAGCGCTTTCGCCGTTTGAGTCCGGTCCATGCCCGGCCCGGTGTCGCGCACTTCTACCGTCAGCTCCCGCTTGCTTTCGCGCACCGTCACGAACAGGCGACCTTCTCCGTTCATCGCCTCCAGCGCGTTCCCGATCAAGTTGCCGAGCGCCTCTCCGACCTGCGCCGGATCGAGCCGGCATACCCATCCCTCGGCAACGGTCGTTTGCAGACGGATGTTGCCAAGCCGCGGCTCGAACGGCTTCAGCGTCGCGCGGACGAGCGCGCCGAGCTCGATCTCCTCCGGACGCACGATCAAATCCTCCGTCCGGCGATGCACTCTCGCGATCATCTCCTGAATGTGGCGGGAGGCGTTCTGAACGACGCGAATATCCTCGAGCAGCTCGTCTTGCCCCGACTTTACGGCGTACGCGGCCATTTTGTCGGTGAACAGCCGCATTTTCCCGATGTCGTTCTTGATCGCGTGATGAAGAATCGACGTGCCGGACGTGACCGCCCGGAGCGTCGAATCGAGTCTGCGGCGGTCGATGAGCACGCGGATTCCGAGAAAACCGTACGTAAACAGCCCAATCAGGAATACCCCGACGCCGATGCCGACGAACCAGACGTTGTACCGCCACATGCCTAGCCATCCCATCGCCTGGAGAACGTAGCTCATCGCCATCGTGAACAAGACGGGCGGCAGCACCGCGAATACGATCAGCCAATGCGCGCGGGATAAGTCGCCCCCACTGCTCCGGCCGAGTAGAATAATCGCCGTCCCCGCGAGAATGCAGGGCACCGCCCACCAGACGACGGCCGTGAACGTAATCGGCGAGTTTTCGTTATATGATGGCGTGAAGATCAGAAAACCGGCGACGGGCAGCAGCAACGTAAGGGACGCGAAACGGCGAACGCGCGAAGAAGCGATGATCGGCCGGTAAGCCATCGCGAACATCATAAACGCATAGGGCAGCCCGTAATACGACGACAAAGATGCGATTCCCTGCGCGCGAAACAGGATCTGCTCCATTTCCCGGCTCTGCCGGTGCTCGTGAATGTACGGAACAATGACGTTGTCCAGTGTCGCGGCCAGCGCCCCTGCTCCGCCGAACAAAGCGACCGCGCTCAGCCATCTGTTCACGGAAGAACGAGGGTCGGCCAGCAGCAGGATTAGCCCGACCGACCATAAAGCAATCCAGACGAATAGCATCGTTCAGCTCCTAGATCGTTCTATTGGCGAACCGTTCCTTTTCCAAAGCTATTAACGTCCATTGTAAACCCAACTATCGGAACCGACAATAACTCATCTTACCTGCCGCTTAACCGACTGATATAATGTAAAGAAATGCTAGCGACTTCGGACGAGGAGGACTTATGGCACAGAAATCTACGGAAGCAAGCCCCCTTAACGAAGCTTTATTGTCTATCGTATTGACCAAAATAAGCATTCCCGTGCAGAGCGGCGAATCACAGGGTAGACGGCGATTAGAAGATCAATTGGATCGTTATGCGTCGCATAGGCTAACGACCGTAACGGCACCGTCCGGTTATGGCAAGACGACACTAGTCGCGAATTGGGCTCGCCGAGGAAACCGATCCGTCTCTTGGTTGTCGCTTGATGCGGACGATAACGATATGATGCGGTTTTGGCATGGCATCATTGCTTCCATTCAGGCTGTCAGATCATCATTCGGCGAATCTATCCTGCAAGCTATGACTTCCTTGCCTCAATATCCAATCGAGGCATGCATTGCCCAGATAACGGAACAATTATATAAGCTCGATGTCGATTTCGCGATCGTTCTTGACGATTATCATCTGATCGACAACCCTGCTATCCACAATAAGATTGCAGCTTGGATCGACTTTTTGCCCCCGCGTATACATCTTATTCTAATCAGCCGTAGCGAACCCGACTTCCCTGTCGCTAGACTGCGAGCCAGAGATCAGCTATTAGAGCTGAACATGAACGATTTGCGATTTCAGCATGAGGAAACGGCACTGTATTTTAAACGTCAGATGCATTCCAGTCTTTCGCTTTCCGATATAGCACTGCTTATGCAGAAGACGGAAGGCTGGATCGCGGGGATGAAGCTGATGGCTTTATCGTTGAATAGTCATAGCGATCCATCCTCATTCATCGACTCCATAAATGGAAGTCAGCGCTATATTATGGATTTCTTGGCCGAGGAAGTGCTGCTTCGCCAGCCGGAGCATGTACAGTCGTTTCTGCTGCAAACCTCTATTCTGGACAGGATGACCGGAGCATTATGCGATCGATTAACCGGACAAGTAGATGGCAATGAAGTTCTGCTATACCTGGAGAAAACGAACTTATTTATCGTCTCTTTGGACCAAGAGAGAAGGTGGTATCGTTATCATCACTTGTTCGCCGAATTTCTACGGGATAGGTTGCTGAGAAAAGACGGCGAGCGCACGCGCGCTTTATACCGGCAAGCCGCCGACTGGCAAATAGAGAACGGATACCCTACGGAAGCGATCGCGAGCTTGCTTAAAGCGCAAAGCTACGCCGAAGCGGCCGAGCTTATTGGGGAAGCAGCTCCCTTCTTACTGAAGGAAGGCTCATGGGGCTTATTGAACGGTTGGTTGTCCAGCTTCCCGCAATTACGGATTTACGAGTCAGAACGACTGTCCATCGCCTATGCCTGGTCTGCTCTGCTATCCGGTCAAAGCAGCGAAGCGGAGGCTTCTCTTCGGAAGGCCGGCCGAACGCTGACCAAGACCGAGCTTTGGAAACAAATTCCCGAGCTGCAGAATGATTGGCTTGGCGAAGCCTCGATCGTAAGGATGATGGCCGCGTTTTTCCGTAAAGATATACGAGGAGCGCTGACCTATGCCAAAGAATCGATTCAGCGCAAGACTACGATTAGCGATTTTATCCGGATCGGGATAGACTTTAACGTTCATGAAGCCTTTTTGACAAGAGGAATGCTCGGTATGAACGGTCATCTGCGTAAAGCGGCTTCCTATATTAAGCAAATGGAACCGGACGTCGAGAAGGACCCCGAGAACACGCAGGCTACCGGTTACAGTCATGTGGTTTTCGGCGAGATCATGTACGAGTGGGACAAGCTGCCGCAAGCCGAGAAATATTTGCTAACGGGCATTAAAATCGGCGAGCTCTCCCGGAATTGGGGTCTATTGGTTCCCGCGTATTTGACTCTTGTCAAAGTCAAAATCGCGCAGGGCAAACCCAATCAGGCAGCCGATCTGTTGCAAGAACTTATTCGGCCCTTGTCCGAAGCCTCGAACGACAGATGGCGTTCCATCGCGGATGCATATGCGATCACCCTGCAAATTCAAGAAGGCAATCTTCAAGCCGTGTCCGATTGGCTGGAGAATAAAGGCATGACACTGCAAGAAGGCACTTTCGTTGTCCACGAGTTCGAGCATACGACGAAGATTCGCGCCCTGCGAATGATCGGAAGAACGGCAGAAGCCTTAGAGCATATCGAACGGCTGCTCTATTCATCCGAGAAAGAAGGACGTACGCTCAGTCAAATTGAACTTCTAAACATACAAGCCATGATTCTTTACGAGCAAGGCCAACTCGGACAAGCTACGGTGACCTTGCATGAAGGGCTCCTACTTGCCGAGCGTGACGGATACGTTCGCCTCTATATCGATGAAGGGAAACCCATGAAGGAATTGCTGCTGTTAACGCTCGATCGAATCGTCGCGGGCGAGCTTCGCCACGCCTCTGCTCGGTACGTTCGCATGCTGCTTGAAGGCTTTACTGAACGCAAGGGAGACCGCGACGGGGATCAAGAAACTTATCCAAACGAGGATAAGGAAACTTCCTATGATTTATCCCCAAGGCAATGGGAAATCTTGAAGCTAGTCGCAGCCGGGGAAACGAATCAATCGATCGCCGATCAACTGTTCATCAGTATCGGCACGCTAAAAATCCATTTAAACCGAATATACAAGAAACTGAGAGTAGACAACCGCGAGCAAGCCGTACAATGGGCACGACGGGAAGAGCCTTTACGTTAATATAACCCCTAATATAACTCTAACAATTACACCCCGCCCTTTATACTATCTTTATTCGAAATATTGGGATGGGATGTGCAGAAATGGTAGCTAAACGAACATATAAGAAATCTTATGGATCTTATGGGTTGAAAATAGGGCTTGCGCTCGGAATTACGCTTTCAACATTAGGATTGCCAACGAGCGTATTCGCTGCGGGGTTATTCCAACCTCCCATCGATTACTCTATGCCAAGTCAAGTTACGAATGTTGTAACCGGAGACTTTAACGAAGATGGCAAACCGGACATGGCTGTCAGCGTATATGGCTTAAATAGGGTACAGATCATGCTAGGAATAGGAGATGGCACTTTCTCTGTCGGGAACAGCTATGTAATTAGTAGTCCCTATCATCTGGTTACCGGTGATTTCAACGGCGATGGGAAGCTTGACCTCGCGACGTTCTACAGCAGCGGCAACTATTATTTATCCTGGTTGGCGCTTGGAAACGGGGACGGCACCTTTAAGGACGAAACCGCTCTTAACGTAAACTCTATTAGCGCGTCGACCATCTATGATGGATTCATGACCGGTGATTTCAACGGGGACAACAAAGTTGACTTGGTCATGCGAGGAGACTATAACGTATATGTGTCGCTTGGGAACGGCGATATTAATGGTACTTTCCAGAGTTTGGTCCAAACGAATATCGGGGCATTCATGATGGATTTCAAGGCGGCAGACTTCACGGGTGACGGTAACACGGATTTGGCTTACGTGGACAACAGTTCGAACACCGTCTCAGTCATGATCAGCAACGGCGACGGTACTTTTGCGGCCAGCACAAGCTTTGCGGTTGGCAGTGGTCCAGCGGCCATTGACGCATTTGACGGAAACGCAGATGGCATATTAGACATCATGGTCGCAAATTCCGGCTCGAATACGGTTTCTGTTTTACTAGGCAATGGTGATGGTAATGGCAACGGCGATGGCACTTTCGGGGCAGCTACCCCATACTCCGTCATCTCCAACCCGAAGAGTATCGGACACGGCGACTATAACGGAGACGGCACACTCGATTTGGCCGTTCGTTCGAATACGAACGACATCTCCATCCTGCTTGGCAACAAAGATGGCAACGGCAACAGTGACGGTACCTATCAAACGGCCGATAATTATGCTGCGGAATCGGGTACTAATTTCGTCTCTCGATTAGTTAGCGCCAAATTGAATGGCGACAATAATAGCGACCTTGTCGTTCTTACTATCTTAAATAACTCCACTTCCCACCTCAAAGTATTCAATTCCTCTTTCGGCGGGAGTTTCCGATTGTCCGCTTCAACCTTCTCTACGGCGGAAAACAGCACTTCCGCGACGATCGGAGTTTACCGCGACGGAAGCAGCTATGGGGCGGCCTCATTGGGCTATGCTATCGCTGACGGAACGGCTATGGCCGGGAGCGACTATACGGCAACCAGCGGAACCCTTAACTTCGCGGACGGAGAAACCTACAATTCCTTTGCGATTCCTATCCTTGGCGATTCCGCTTACGAGGGGAATGAAACCATAAACATCACGATCGGGAATGCCTCTTCAGGCGCCATCCTAGGCTCCCCATCGACAGCGGTACTTACCGTCACGGATGACGATGCTCCGACGGATACGGATTCGCCTGCGTGGACGACCGGCAGTCAGTTAAACCTATCGAACGTTTCGCAGACAGGACTTACGCTAACTTGGCCCGCCGCGACGGATAATGTGGGCGTAACGCAATATGAGGTGTACGAAACAAGCAGTATCCTTCCCCTTGCTACGGTAAGCGGCAGCGTATATTCGTACCCTGTGACCGGCCTAACCGCCAATACAGCCTATTCATTCGCCATTAAAGCTTCGGATGCTGCGAATAATACGAGCGCTGCGCTAAATCAATCGATTACGACGTTGGCTCAGATGCCTCCAAGCACGCCGAACCCGCTCCCCGGAAACGCGCAAATCAAGGAACTGGTCCTTCGCGCGAACGGACAAGACAAGTTAACGCTGATCCCCGAATTCGCAGTCGGGACAACGGAATATAGGGCAGTCACCGAAGCGGAACAAATTGAAATCGCGCTGACGGCCGACGATCCTCTTACCCTCGTTACGAGCGACAACGAAACGGTTAAAGGCGCTAAGACGATACGGCTTAATATCGGTAACAATGTCATCGTGTTTTCCTTACGGGCGCAAGATGGATCCGTCCAGAATTATACGATTACGATAGAACGGAAATCGGCATGTACGTTTACCGACCTGAGCGGTCACTGGGGACAAGCCGATGTTTGCGAAGTATTAGCGGCCGGCATCGTCCAAGGCGTTTCATCCAACGCTTTTCAAGCCGATGGTCCGGTAACGCGAGCAGAGTTTCTGGTCATGCTGCTAAGGGTTCTGGGCGTTCCTCTTCACTCGAAAACGGCCCCCGTCCCTTTTGACGATGCCGGAGATATTCCCGACTGGGCGGTAGACGCGGTCCGTTATGCGGTCGATAATGGGATAACGGCCGGATACCCCGACGAAACATTCAGACCCCAAGCGCCTATTAGTCGTACTGAAATGGCTGTAATGCTGGTGAAGGCGATGAAATGGAGCTCGGCCAGCACATCCCGGACAACATTCTCCGACGATAAAGACATTCCTTTATGGAGCAAGTCATTCGTACAAGAAGTTTACGCTCGAAAGATCATGCAAGGCTCCGGTAGTAACCGGTTTGCGCCGGATGCCATGACAACGCGGACAGAATCCGTAGTGGCGCTATTGCGCTTATGGAAAACTCTGCAACCCTAATACAAAGACTATTCTTTTTCCGCTTCCGCTCGCAAGCAAAGCAAAGGGAGACAACCGCTCTGGCGATTGTCTCCCTTTGCTTCAAAATTGATGCCTTTTCAGCCATTCTCCGCACAACTCCGCCCACGTCGCGACGTGCGGATCTTCTTCGGCCAAACCTAGGCCATGGCGTCCCGATTCGTATACGTGCAGCTCGAACGGTACTTTGTTCTTGCCGAGCGCGGCGGCGAACATAAGCGAATTCTCGACGGGCACGGCGCCGTCGTCCGCCGTATGCCAGAGGAACGTCGGCGGCGTATCGGACGTAACCCGGTTGTGGCAGGACAGGCTAGCCGCGAGCTCTTCGTCCGCTTCTGCCCCGAGCAGATTGATACGGGAGCCTTCGTGATAATAAGGAGACTGCAAGCTGATGACCGGATAACACGGCGCGATCGCATCCGGACGGCTCGAATGCCGATCGATCGGATCATCCGCTTCCGGGTTGCCCGAATCGTAATGCGTGCCCGCGGAAGCGGTCAAGTGTCCGCCGGCGGAGAAGCCGAGCACGCCGATTCGGTCGGCGCGAAAGCCCCACTCCCCCGCATGATGCCTCACATAGCGAACCGCTCTCTGCGCGTCGTTTAACGCGCAAGGGTAACGGTACGGGGCGACGCGGTATCGAAGCACGAACGCCGGGATACCGAATTCGTTCAGCTTCAAGGCGATCGGTTCGCCTTCATGGTCGGCGCGCATGCCGTAGCCGCCTCCGGGCACGACGATGACCGCGCCCCTGCCCGTTTCCTTCGCCGGGTAAAATTTGATCGCCGGAATATCTTCGTCGCCGCTTCCTTGCGCAAGCGGTGCCCCCTTAGGCCAAAGCTTGATCCACTCGTTATTCGATTCCATCATTTGTTTTCCCCCTAGGTCGAAACGTTTCTTCATGGCTATTAACGTTTATTGTAAAGCCAACCATGGGAAACGACAATACGACAAAGAGTTCCGTTTCAGATCTTTCCGGGGTTCAGCAGGCCGAGAGGATCGTTCGCTTTCTTGCGGGTCAGCATGCGGTTTCCCCCGCTCCGCCCGCCGTCCGCGAGCACCCACGTATGCGGGTCGAAGATTTGCACGCCGATCGACTCGAAATAACCGATGATCTCGTACAGTCGTTCCTCCGTGCCGAAACGCACGATCGGCAGCGCGGCGGGTACCAGAACGCCGCCGCTGCGCATCCATTCGAAATGCATCAGAACCTCGTCGCCGTACTTGGATTTAATGTCGCCAAGCTGCTCCAAGTAGGTGTCGCATGAAAATTGGGCCTGCAGATAGGTGTAAGCGGGGTCGGACTTCATGGCCCAGAGCGTCGTATGGTTCCAAGTGAAATCGGACACCCCGATCGTTCTGCGGTACATGGACGCCTCGATTACGTGTCCCAATCGGCCTCCGAACCGTTCCGCGAGCTCGGCTGCCGCGGAGAGTGAGGATTCCGCGATTTCCGTCAACGCCGCAGCCTGGCCGGACGCCAAGAACTTCGCCAACGGCTTGAAGTAAGAGGGCAGCGGCCACTCCATCGGGCTTACCAGCCGCTTGGGGATGGAGGCCTCGTTCGCCAGCGCTTCGCCGAATTGCAGCGAGGCCGCGAAATCGTCGAATTGAAATACGGCTTGCGCCCATTCCGTTCGGGGAGCGAGCGGTACGGTCACTTCCGTCATAATCCCCGTCGTACCGTAATTATGGATATAATCGAACAACTCATCGCCTTTGACCGCCAGGCGGCGGGGCGTTTCTTCCAGCGTATAGACGACCGCTTCCAGCACGTTGCCGTCCCACAGGTTTCCCCACGTCACGGAGCCGATCCCGCCGGAGCCGCCGCTGACGAATCCTCCGACGGTCGCTTTGACATAGGTGCTCGGATAGATTCGCAGCTCTTGGCCGTTATCCCTGGCCGTCTTGTCCAGGACGGCCAACTTCACGCCGCACTGAACGCGCGCATAACCGTCGCCGATCTCCACGATGCGGTCGAGACCGCTCAGATCCAGAACGATTCCGCCTTCGAGCGGAACCGCCTGCCCGTAATTCCCGGTTCCCGCTCCCCGTGCGGTAACCGGGATGCGGAGACGGTAGGCGAGCGCCAACGCTTCGGCCACGTCCGCTTCCGTCTCGGGAACGATCACGGCGTCGGCTTTTTTCTCTTTCAATTGCCGATCCAGCACGGGAGAATACCAGAAATAATCTTTGGACAGCTTCTCCACGGAAGCTTCTTCCGTTACAAGCTTGGACTTGCCTATCGACCGCAGCATGTCGTCCATCCAAACGATGGCCATAACGCACCTGCCTTCTTTTTTTCATGTTCACGAAGATGTTACGCTAAGGCTACGGGATTGCGAAGCGGTTCAAAACCGCCGATTCGGCATTCTACGATATCATTCGGGCTCAAAGGGACGGACCCCGGCGTTCCGGTCATGATGACGTCTCCGGGCTGGAGCGTCATCATTCGGGAAAAGTACGATACGATAAACGGAATCGAATAAATCATGTTCGTCGAGTCGCTCTTATATGCCGATTTTCCGTTTAATACCGTCTCGACCGTCCATTGCTCCCCAACTGGACATTCGTCCGGCGTAACCAAATGAGGACCGAAGCTAAAGAAAGTATCGAAGCATTTCGCCCTGCCGAGAAAACGCGGATTCCGGGCATGGATATCCTGGGCCGTCATATCCAGCGTCGGCGCGAAGCCCGCGATGACGTTCATCGCATCCGCTTCGGAGACATGTTTGCACGTTGCGCCTATAACGATGCCGATCTCCGCCTCCGCGGTTACGCGATTCGATTGCTCGGGCAGGATAATGGCGTCGCCCGGCCCGATCAAACTCGTGGCCGGTTTCATAAAGCAGATCGGTTCCCCGTCCGGAGGCGTCACCGCCATTTGCTCGGCTTTGGCGATATAGTTCGCGCCGATCCCCCAGATTTTCGGAGGCTGCCGGAATAAAGGCGCATATCGTGCTGAACCGAACGGGATCGCTTCCAATTGATCGAGAATCGAACGTCCGGCGTTACGGTACCACGCGTTCAACTCCGTCAGTTCGCCGTTCGCGAGCAATCCCAGAAGATCTCCGCTCCAGATCTTGTTCTGCGCAGCGTTGACGGTTTCGATCAGAACAAGACCGTCTCCGGCAACGATCGCCGCTTTTTCCGCTCCGTCTATCTTTATGGAGGCTATTCTCATTCTTCCATCTTCCCATCGCGCGGTGATCGCCGTTATTTTCTGACATCCGACACTTGAAATTTGCATAATTCCTTCAGCGCTTGCGCCAATTTGTCGGATACCCGGTCCATGATGATCCGGCCCTTCTCGGGGGTAGCGAGCGTAGCGTCTCCCGCGATCCCGCTTGCGGAGATGTCCGCCATCCTCCATGCAAAACGGATTTTGCCCTCTAGCGTCAAGAACTCGTATCGGGACATGTCCGGTATTTCCTTCACGGCAAATTCATCCTGTACCCAGCCCGGTTTGATCGCCTTAACGACGGACGTCTCGTAATCTCCGCCGTGAATGCCGTATTCAAGCTCCTCCGGCGAGATCAGATCCTCCGCGCCGCCGAGGCTGCCCGGACTGAGGTAAAACACCGTCATCCCGTTCTTAATGCGAATGTCCCGGGAAAGTATATTCAACAAATCCGTATTGCCGCCGTGCGTGTTGAACAGCAGCATCTTGCCGAATCCGCTTAGATGAAGGCTGTCGGCAATGTCGGTGATGATCCCTTGCAGCGTGGCTGCGGATAACGAAATCGTACCCGGCAAACCCAGATGCTCGTTGCTCTTACCGTAGGAAACAGGCGGAAGCATCCACACCTGAGCGTTAGCGTCCAATTTCTCCAGCGTTAGGGTTAACGTCGCTTCGGCGATCAACGTATCCGTCATCACGGGCAGGTGCGGACCGTGCTGCTCCACCGCGCCGACAGGCAGAATGACCAATGCCTCTTCCTTGGGAAGCTCCTTCACCTGCTTGCTCGTAAGCCGGGGCAGAAATCGTTCCTCCCAAGCCGGCCCCTCGTATCTATGAAACATCGTCATCACCCTAATCTTAAAGTTGAGCAGCCGCTTTTTGCTTCGCCGACACGTTCGCCGTTTTCCGATAAACCCACTCCAGCAGCCGAATGTCTTGGCCGCTTCCCGCAATCAGCGACAAGCCGAAGGGGATCCCCTTCTCGCCCGCGACCGGTATCGTGACCTGAGGCAGGCCGGTTAGACCGGCAAGACAAGACAACTGCATCACTTTGGTCCGTATTCGGTCGCTTTCTTCTCCGGCCAGTCCAATCCGCGGCGCGCCGTAAGGAGCGGTAGGGATAACCAGAAGACCGCCGCTGCCGAGAAGCTCCTCGACTTTCGTTCGGATCTTCTGCCGAGCCGCGTTTTCTCGCTCGTAATCCTCCCGTTGCAAGGTGCGGGTCCAAGCGAACCTCTGGGCAATATCCGGACCGAAAACGGGATGTTCGCGCTCGATCCATTCGCCGTGCGTCTGCCATATTTCGTAGCCTTGGATCGTCCTGAAGGTACCGAACCATGCCGGAAGCCCCTCGGGCGAGAGGGAGATCCATTCGCTGTGCCCGCCTTCAACCGCAATTCCGGAAACCGCCTTGGATAAAGCCTCCCTGCACGCTTCGTCAATCAATTCCCACGCCTCGCGGGCGAAAAAGAACCGGGTAAACGGCGCCGTCTGCCCTTCCCGGAATTCAGGCAGCAACGCTCTTCCGACATCCCGCATCACTTTGGCGTCCAGCGCCATCCATCCGACGGTATCGAAGCTTGGGGCCAGCGGAATAACGCCTTCTATCGGAACGATGCCATGAGTCGGCCGGAAGCCATATACACCGCAATAGGAGGAAGGAACGCGGACGGAGCCGCCCGTATCTGTGCCCAGCGCGAAATCGACAAGCCCGGCGGCGGCGGCAACGGCCGATCCGCTGGATGATCCTCCCGGAATTCGGCCCGGCGCTCTCGGATTAACCGGGGTGCCGTAATGCAGGTTCTCCCCATTCAGGCTGAACATCATTTCGTCGGTATGGGTCACCCCTTTCAGCCTGGCCCCCTTCTTAAGAACATTATCGACGGCAGGCGCATTGCGGATCGCGGCGCCATGCGTCCTAAACCAGTCCGGGTTGCCGGCCGCGTTCGCGTGTCCCCGGATTTCGAATACGTCCTTGACCGCAAACGTCAGTCCGTCGAGATCTCCTTCTCCCGAAGGATCGACCGAGACATCCTCCCTAATGAAAGCATTCCAATGTTCGGACATTGCCGCCCCTCCTTACCGAATGAATGATTATCGACGGTTATCCTAATCTTCGCACACCGTTCAAAACCGCCAAATCTTCTTCATCCAGGCTCGCAACCGGACCGGCTTTGATCAGATCGGAAAATTTCTCGTCGGGCACCATCGTCGTAAGCACGTAGAGCCGTCCTTTACCGGTATTGCGCACTTGATGGTTATTGCCCGGCGGCACAATGAAATAAGAGCCCGCTTGGATCGATGCTTCCTTGTCGCCGACTTTCGCCACGCCTTCCCCGGCGAGCACGTAGAAATACTCGAACGCTCCCGCGTGCTCGTTCGGCGGCGTCTGCCCGCCTTCGTCGAAGATCTCCACGACCGATACGAACGGAACCTGCGTTCCGTCGCACAGCAGCACGAATTTGTTCGAGTCGCCTTTCGAGATTTGATGAACCGGGCAGTCCCGATAATGGCTTAATACCAATCCTGGAATACTCATCTTTCCTCATCCTTTCCGTTTGCCAGCCTGATTTCGTTCAACAATGAAGATGACCGCGCGATAAATCCGTAACATTGCTTAACATTGTATAACGTCGCGTCCGTACAATATTGAGGCGAGCTCGTCGCGCAGCAATCCTCCAGCAAAATGGCGTCATAACCGAGGTTTACGGCATCCTGAAGGGTATGCATTACGCATTGGTCGGTATTGACTCCGGCAAACAATAGCGTGTGAATGTCCATATTTCTCAAAATGCTGTCGAGCGGCGTGTCGCAAAATCCGCTCATCCGGAATTTATCCACATGAATATCCGACGAATCCGGCCGCAAGCCGTCAACCACCGCCGCTCCCCAGCTGCCCTTTTCCAATATCCGGGACTCTTTCCCGGGGAGCGTATCCCCGATGCCCGGGCTTTGTCCATCCGGATTATACACGTGGAGCACCGATGGACTTAGATTGATCCTGTCCGGCCGATTGCCCCAATTAAGCCAAATGACCGGCACATCCAACCGGCGCAGCATCGGCAGCAGCAGATTCAGCGGTTCGACCGGCCCTTGCAGCGGAGTCGTGTCCGCGCCGACTGAATCCAGCCAGCCGCCGACGGTGCAGAAATCGTTCTGCATGTCGACGACGATGATCGCCGTACGTTCCAGATCGAGCGTTAGCCGCTGAGGCAGCGCCTCGATCGTGACCGGAATGGACGGATTCGCGACGCGCCGCAGATCGACTCTCTCGCGCGAAACTTTCCAGCCGCGTTTTCGGTTCCCTAGTTTTTGCATCCTATTCACCCGCTTGCCGCTTTCTCGCAGCGGCGTTAATTGTGCATTTCGGATTCGTGCCAAGATTTCAGAAGCCGGTTCGATAAAGCGTTGATGATCAAGTAGAAGCCGATGCCCAGAAACGAAGAGGACAGGCCGCACGCGAACAGGTAGGGCGTCTTTAATCGAGATGCGGCAACGGTGATGGCGTACCCCAGACCGCCGTCTCCGCCTCCGATCCCGGCGATGAATTCGCCTACGATCGCCCCGATAAACGAGAGCGAGCAGGAGATTTTCAGCCCTGCCATGATATAAGGCAGCGCAGCGGGAAAGCGCAACCGCCAAATCGTCTGCATCTTCGTCGCGTTATACAGGTAGAACAGGTTTTTCATATTTTGCTCCGTCGAGTTCAGACCGATCAGCGTGTTCGACAAGATCGGGAAGAAGGTCATCAAGAACGTAATGATGACGATCGCATTCATCCCGGCTCCGAACCAGATGACGATAATGGGAGCGATGGCGATGATCGGTATCGTCTGCAGAACGATGGCGTACGGATAGACGCTTCGCTCCACTACTTTCGACAAGGCCAGCAGGATGGCGATTCCGATTCCGAGTACGACGGCAAGCGCAAATCCGATAAGCGCCTCAAGTGTCGTCGTACGGACCGATACCATCAGATTGCTCCAATTGTCGCTCGCCGCCCGATAGATGTCGCTAGGCGTAGGCAGCAAGTAAGGAGGCATATCCGCCAGCTTCACGATCAGCTCCCAACCGCCAATAAATAAAATGAACACGAACAGAGGAGGGGCGATCCGTTTTGCTAAAATAGCCGTTTGTGACATCGGATCCGGTCTCCTTTCTTGAACCTGGTACTAGCCGATTAATGTTTGAGAGACGACGAGATTTGACGGACATACTCACCGAACTCGGGAAGAGTCCTGAAATCTTCGTTTCTCGGGAAGGGGAACGGGACGTCCACGATATCGGAAATTTTTCCCGGTCTCGGGGTCATAACGACGACGCGGGTCGACAGGAATGCCGCTTCAAATACGTTGTGCGTAATGAACAGGACCGTCATCTTCTTGTTCTGATGCCAGATATTCAGTAGCTCGTCCTGAAGCGTCTGCCGCGTAATCTCGTCGAGTGCGCCGAACGGCTCATCCATGAGCAGGAGCTTCGGATTAGAGATCAGCGCCCGGGCGATCGATACCCTCATCTTCATGCCGCCCGACAGCTGTCGGGGGAGCACCTTCGCGTAATCTTTCAACCCTACGAGCTCCAGCACCCGCTCGCCTTCCGCCTTCCTTTCCTTCTTCGGGACTCCCGCCAGAGTCAGGGGCATCGTCACGTTGTCGATCAAGCTCGCCCAAGGCAGTAGAGTGTGCTCCTGGAAAACAAAAGCCATTTCGCTGCGCTTGCGCGCCTCCTTCGGCGTCGTTCCCATCACGCTTAAGCTGCCGGAGGTGTGGCCGGTCAGGCCGGCAATCATGTTAAAGATCGTCGACTTCCCGCACCCGGACGGTCCGACAAAACAAAGAAACTCTCCTTCTCCGGCAAGCAGATTGGCATTCTGGACGGCTACCGTTCCGTTGGGATAGATTTTGCCGACATCCTGCAGGCAGACCAGAGCTTCGGCTGCTTCAGGTCGAGCTTGCGCCGGCGATTGCTCATACACATTCCTAAGCGGAATACCCATACCGGATTCTCCTTCCTATTGTTTCTTCCGTTAGGCGGAAGAGCCTTTCAGAAATCCATCCTTCTTCAGCGCCGCCGCTACCGCGGCGACCCGCTTGCCCAGCCTTCCCGCCATGATCAGCTCCCGCCCGTCGGGAGTCCTCGAGCTGTCCGGCCCCGCCACCGTGGAAGCGCCGTAAGGCGAGCAGCCGATGGCGTCCGCCGTTAAATATTCCGGATTCTCGGAATAAGGCAACCCGACGATGATCATTCCGAAATGAAACAGAGGCACCATGGAAGTCAGCAGCGTCGCCTCGTGACCGGCGTGAATGGAACCCGCGCTCGTCATCAGCCCCGCGGGTTTTCCTTCCAGATCGCCGCCCCCGCACAGCTCGCTGGCAAATTCGAGGAACAGCTTCACTTGCGACGGCATCGACCCGAAATAAGTGGGGAATCCCCAGACGATGCCGTCCGCCCACCGCAAATCGTCGATCGTCGCCACGGGTATATCCTTCTGCGCTTCAAGCGACGCTTCGTATTTCGCGAAGCGGCCGACCGTCTTGAATTTGACGGCAAGGGCATTGTCATCCTGCTTCTTTCGCTTATCCAGATACGGGGTCCGATTGTTCTCCGACTCCATCTCCGGAATGCGCGCGATTTTTACTTCGACGCCTTCCGCCGAAGCGGCGCCTCTGGCAGAAGCCTGCGCCATCTCGAACACATGGCCGTACGCGCTGTAATAAATGATCAGAATGTTCGTCATAAGGCTCTCTCCTTCCTGGCGAAGATTCGGTTACGCCCGGCCCGCGCGGAATTGCCCGAACGGCAGCCGCTGCGCGGCTTCATTCCAATATCGCTCCAATCGGGGCTCGTTCCAACCTGCGCGTCCGGCGGCCAGCCTTAGCCAACCGCCTCTGCGGTAAATCCAGCGCCGTTCGGGCAGCATCGTGAACAGCTCCTCGGGCGTCATCCCGTCCAATACGACGAAATCGGCTTTGTTGCCGGCAAGGATGCCGTATCCTTCCAATCCGAGAATCGCCGCCGGAATTTCCGTGATCATTCGCAGAATCGTCCGGATGTCCGCCGAACTTCCCATATGCGCGGCATACGCGGTAATCAGTCCGATCTGGATCAGATCGCCCCGGCCGAACGGATGGAACGGATCGTGAATGTTGTCCGACGCCGAAGCCAGCGGTATCCCTGCGGCCAGCAATTCCTTGACCCGGGTTACGCCCCGGCGGACGGGAAAACCGTCGTGCCTCCCCTGCAAGTACAGATTGGCGCCCGGCAAGGTCACGGCGGTTAACCGGGACTCGACCATTCGTTCGATCAGCTTGCCTGCGTCCATATCGTTCATGGCCGCCAGCGAGCATAGGTGATCGACCGTTACGCGTCCCGACCACCCCCGCTCTACCGTTCGCTTCGCGATATATTCGAGCGTTCGCTTGTTCGGATCGTCGCTCTCGTCGGTATGAAAATCGAGGGGAAGATCGTATTTCTCCGCCAACCGGAACAAGCTGTCGATGTCCCTCTCCGGCGTCGGGGAAAGATGCGGCGCGCTTCCGATCCCGGTCATCCCCATCCGGATCGCTTCTTCCAGCACCTCGGTCTCCTTATCCGCGAATCGGAAATACGGGGCGAGCGGAAACAGCTCCAGCTCCAGGTAAGGAGCCAGCTCCTCCTTCGCTTCCAGAGCCGCCTCCACGGTACGAAGGGCGACTTCGGCCCCCCATCTCGCGTGGAAGTCCAGATGCGTCCGGATCGCGGTCGTGCCGAACGATACCGCTTGAAGCGCCGACCGCACGATTCGCGCCTTGATTTCCTCCTTGGAAAATCCCGGAACGGCCGCGGAATAGTTGTTCACCGCTTCCGCCAGCGTGCCCGACGCATTCCCGACTTGCGGAAGGCAGAACGACTTATCCAGATGCATATGAGCGTCTACGAGACCCGGAAGGAGCACTTTCCCGCCCAGGTCCACGATCCGCTCGTCCGGTCGATCCCCCTGCATGCCGTCGATCGGCACCGCATCCGGAATATATACAGGCCCCTCCTGCGGTTCAACGGCAAGCCATATTCCGTCGCGGATCGTCAGCGTATACAGAAGCTTCTCGTCGCGAAGCGGCAAACTCGCATTCACCAGCATCCATTCGCCCGGCGTCATAGGACCGACTCCTTTATTTCCGTTATCCAGCAGTCAGATTTCGATTCATTGATCCATCAACGTATACCAAGTCCGTATGAGGATACGTTCATTATAAAATGAATTTTCCTTTCGTGTTACATCATCTACCTCTGTTTGTTATAAAACCTGACGCAACCCAACGTCTTTGTATCCGATTCTAAATATACCGTCGGCAGCATCCTTCTCATGGCGCAACCGGAAGCTCAATCCACGATTCCATCCCTTCCCGGCTTACGACCGCCACCACGGCGATATTCAAATCGCCGTCTTCCGCCCGATGAGCCTCCTTCATCGGAAGCCCGTTCGGATGCCGGAACAGCGTCGGGAACGCGCTGCCCGTCAACTCCAGCCGAAGCGCCGACCCGACCGGAAACTCCGCGGCAAACGGACGCATCTCGATCCGCGCCGCCCGCCACTCGTCTCCTGCACCCCCGACCCCGATCTCGATTCTGCCGACGGACAGGAATTTGGCGCGGCCGTCCGGGAGCAACAAGCTTAAGATCGCCACAAGGTCAGTCGGACCGTCCATCGACTGGCATGTCACGTTGACGCTCGGTGCCCCGAACACCTGTACGCTTTCTTGAAGCGGTTCTCCGGAATAAACGAGGATTTCATACCGATCCTGCTGCGCGCTGCGATCCACCGGCGCGAAACCGGCGAGCGGCATGGGCAGGCGGGCGTCATACACGAAGACGTCCGACGCCGCCGAATGATCGATTGCCGCTTTCCGTTCGGTCAAGCCTCCTCCGCCAAGCGCCCCGTTGGCCGGTATTTCCGAACCCGTCATGTACCAACGGCGTCCACCCTCCCCATCGGGAAACCGGCCCGCCTCTCTCCAGCGCATGCTTTCCAATTCGAAATAACGGACGGGCGGCTCGTCGAACACGCCGTTGTCCCGTTCTCCCTTCAGCCAATAATCAAACCAGCGCAGCTGCTTCCGGTGCATGTCCCCGTCGGCTTCCGGACCGTGATCGATCCCTCCGGGCTTACGCCCCCATGGGATATGCACCCACGGTCCGATCTCCAGACGGTGAAATAGCTCAGGCGTGCGCGGCAGCTTCTGCAGCGCCTGATAGGACTGCAGCGTGCCTTCCAGCAGAAAGTCGTACCAGCCGCCGATATGCAAGGTCGGGATCGGCGCTTCGACGAACTTCTTCAGCCAGTTTAACCCGTCCCAATACCCGTCGTATTCCGAATGGTTCACCCAGTCGAAGTAAGCCGGACAGTATTCCACCAATATCGGATCCCGTTCGTTCAAAGGCATACGCCGAAGCATTTCCTGCGGATCGTTCAGGATTCTCGAGCATACGGCCTCCGCTCCCGTGTCGCCCGCGCGTCTTGCGGAGTCGCGCGCCAACTGGTACGCCCAGATCAACATCCCTTGAGAGAAGCTCCCGAACGGGTAAACCCATCGGTGCAGATCTCCCGTCGTCATCGACGGAACGATGGCGATCAGGCCGGGCGGGCGAAGCGAAGCCGCGGCCCATTGCACGATGCCTTGGTAGGAAAATCCGTACATGCCGACCCGTCCGTTCGAATGCGGCAGGGAAGCCGCCCATTCCACCGTATCGAATCCATCCTCCGCTTCGTGAACGAAGGGAACGAATTCGCCTTCGGAATCCCCCCTCCCCCTCACGTCCTGCACAATAACCATGTAACCTTTGCTGGCATACCAGACCGGATGCGCGTGACTGACCGTCGAAGCGATTTTCCTGCCATACGGTTGACGCAAGAGCAGCACCGGGTATTCTCCGGATTCCTCCGGCATGTAGATATCCGAATAAAGAGTAACCCCGTCCCGCATCGCGCATGGAACCTTTTGCTTAAGCGTTACGTTTCCGAACCGCATGACTGTTCCCCCTTCCCGGCTTCGATTGAAACGAAGCCAAGCGCATCGTTCCCGCGCTTGGCTTCCGGCTTCGGCCTTCCGTTCGTTATTTCGGCAAAAATTCCGTCGTGAACGCTTTGGAAAGATCCAAATCCTCTTTTAAGAGACCCAGCTCCGTCATCTGCTGTTTCAGCGTTTCCCACCGCTCCAGCGACATGTACCCCGTCCCGTTCGCCGCCGCATCGCCTCCGTACACGAGTTCCTTCATCGTATTGGATGCATAAGTCATTGCCTCCGCATTCAGATCCGGGTTCTGTTCTTTAATAAACGGGTTCACTTCTTCGAATTGGTCTTTGTAGTAGTCCCACCCTTTAATGGAGGCCTGCACGTACGCTTTCACGATATCGGGATGATCTTTCAAGTACGACTCGGTCGTAATCAGAACGTTGTCATATGGCGCATACCCGGAATCGGCAACCCACATCAAGCCGACTTCGACGCCTTCCTGCTGGACATAGAACGGCTCGTTCGTTCCGTAAACCTGCGTGACGGCCTTCGAATCCGCGGTGAAGTTGGCCATCTGGCCGTTGTAGACCATCTCTTCAACGTCGTCGAGCTTGTACCGCTTCTTTATATATTCCCAGTAAGCGATACCGGCTTGCGTGTACACTTTGCGCCCGTTCAGTTCGGAGAAATCCCTAACCGGCTCCTCCTTGTGATACATCAGCGCTTGAGGCGTTTTCTGGAAAATGCCCGCCAACGCGACGACAGGAACGCCTTCCGCTCTCGCGATCAACAGATCGTCCGCTTTCGACATGGCGAATTGCACTTTGCCGGAGGTCAGCAATTGCACCGGATTGATCTGCGGACCTCCCGGCTCGATCGTCATATCCAATCCCGCTTCTTTATAGAAATCTTTCATCAGAGCCGCGTACTGTCCGCCATGTTCGGGCTGAGGGAACCATCCGACAATTTGGGTCACCTTCGTTAAAGGTTTGTCCGCATCGCCCGAAGCCGAAGCGGAAGGCGCGCTCGAGGCAGGTGCGCTCGAAGCAGGCGCACTAGACGCAGGCTCGCTCGACGCGGAATTATTCGTATCGTTGGAACCGCACGCCGTCGCGACCATAACCATCACAACAATCAGACCGAGCAATGAAATCCATTTACGCATTTCGAAATCCTCCTCATAGGTAGTCGGTAATGTGATGTAATCATAGCTTCGCGGTTTTCGATGTGTCAATTCTTTGTGTCAGTTTTACTCACATAAATGATCATCTTTATTCTGAAAAACAAAAATAAATTAAATTTTGTTTTTGAAAACGAACGATTATGTGACGCACTTGTAACAAAATTGAATGTATGTTTTATTTTAAGAGAGGTTTATGTAAGTTATTAAGACGTGAAGTTGACTTGAAGGAAGAAAGGTAGGCGGCTTAGGATGACGAAACGAACGGTATTGATTACCGGAGGCAACCGCGGCATCGGTCTCGCCATTGGCAAGAAATTTAGCCGGGAAGGGGATCGGGTCGTCTTGTTAGACTTGCCGGATCAGCCGAGTCCCGAAGCGCTCAGCCTGATCGCCGAGAGCGGCGGCGGCTACTTCTCGTGCGATATTTCCGTCAAATCCGCCGTGGACAGCGTTATCGCTTCGATATTTAATCAATTCGGCTTCATCGATGTCGCGGTGAACAACGCGGGAATTCTGAGATGGCGCTCTTTCCTGGAGACAACGGAAGAAGATTTCGATTGCACTTTTAACGTCAACGTCAAAGGCTTGTATCTGGTCACCCAGCCGATTGTCCGCGAGATGGTTGAACGAAGAGAAGGCGCGATCATTAATATCGCATCCATGGGAGGAAAATGGGGGTCAACGCTTCAGTCGGCCTATTGCGCCAGCAAAGCAGCCGTTATCGAGCTTACGAAAGTAATGGCCATGGAGCTTGGCCCCTATAACATTCGGGCGAACAGCCTATGTCCGGGCATCATCAAATCGGAAATCGGGAAGGATTCGCCAAGACCGGCGGATTGCTGGCTGGACAAAACGCCTTTAGGCAGGCTCGGACAACCGGAGGACGTGGCCGACGTCGCTTATTTTCTCGCCTCCAAAGATGCCCGCTACATGACGGGGCAAGCCGTTAACGTTACCGGCGGAATGATCATGTATTAACTCAAACGACCATGCAATCTTCCTGAGGAAAGGGGATGACATTCTTGGATCTTACTGTCGAGGAAGCCCTTCATCTGTATCCTCTATCCAAAGCAAAGCTTGTCGCGGGCGCCAAAGGCGCGAATCGCGTCATACGATCGGTGAATATGATGGATGCCCCGGACGTCTTCAACTGGGTGAAATCGGGCGAAATGCTGTTCACGACGGCGTTCGCCATCAAAGATACGCCCGACGACTTCCTGCTGATGCTTCGGAAGCTGAACGAACGGGGGTCGGCCGGTCTCGGAATCAAGCTCGGACGCTACTGGACAGAAATCCCTTCCATCGTGGTCGAAGAAGCGGATCGGCTTCATTTCCCCCTTATCGAATTGCCGTTCGAGTTTACGTTCTCCGATCAGATGAACGCGTTGGTGAAAGCCGAGATCGAGAAAAACACGAAACAGCTTCACGACGCGCTCGATAAGCAAAAAAATCTGATCCGCTTCGCCATTCAACCCGGGGATTCGCCCAACCACTTCCAGAAAATCGGAGAGGTCCTGTCGCATCCGATCGTCGTCATCGGAGCGCGGGGGCAAATTCTGTATTGCACGAGCGATTGGCCGGAAGCCGAGATTCTCAAAGGCTGGCCTTGGAGCTCTAAATCCGAGAAAACCCGTACGCCGAACGGTTTGCGTTATACCCTCCCCTTGATGCAGGAAGGGGAATGCTGCGGGTTTCTTCTTGTGATTCCTCTGGATGCCGCCATTGCCCAAGAGGATGTAGGACTCTTCCACCAAGCCGCCGAAATCTTGTCCTTTCAGATGAATCGGCTGCAGGACGAAGCGCTGACCGTATCCGGGCATCGCTGGATATTAATGCTTGAGCGTTATCTACAGGGGAAAATGACGCCGGAACACTTTATTGAACAAGTCAAGGCGACGCGCAATACGGCTCAAAAGGCCGCTTATCTGTGCGTGAATACCATCCCCGTGCGACAGCTCCTTCCGGAATCCGATCTGCATAATGGACTCCGCAAGATCCGCCGGGATTTGATGTACCACCCCTATCTGACGGGGATCGATTCCCATCACCTTTTTCTCGATTCCGGCATGGTATCTATTTTTTCCATTCCGGAAGGAGACATTTCCGTCACCGCACACCTGCACCGGATCGCGAAAATATACAAGGAAGTACTGGAAGAGACGGAAGATCCCGGATTCCGCTGTTCGATCGGCAAACCGAAATTCGCTTTGGAAGCGGTACGGGAAGCTTATCAGGAGTGCCGGGAAGCGATAGCCCTCAGCGAGCGCTTGTCCATCGGTCATAAGGTTACGATGTTCTCGGATCTTGAGCATATCTCCCTCTTCCGCCATATCCCCCGCGATGCGGTGAAGAAATACATCTTAAACCTTCTTCAGCCCCTTCTGCAGAAGGACGATGATTACGCAACCGAGATGCTGCATACGCTCGAAGCTTATTTCGCCAATGAAGGCTATATCAACGATGCGGCGAAACAGTTGTTTGTCCACCGCAACACGGTGCTGTACCGGCTTGAGAAGATTAGCGAGCTGCTGAGCGTGGATTTGCGAAAAACAAGCGATCTGCTTCAATTGAAGCTGGCGCTCATATTCAGGGAAATTTTGCAGGCCGAGGAATGAGCGGCGCAAGCGAAAATGAACCAAATCAAAGAGAAAGACTCCCCGAAAGCAGGGAGTCTTCTTTTCTCGAACGCGGCATGCAGCTATTTTAATTACCGTACACTTTCCAACTTTCCACTCCCGTCGAGGTGGTGGCCTTGGCCGTAATGTTCAGCCTGATCTTGTTCGTAGACACCGGCGTGAACGTCGTCGTATTGTACTGGTTGGCGAGCAGACCCAATCCGACGGGGCTGGCGACGTTCACCCAAGCCGTCCCGTTCCAATATTGAATGGAACAGGAAGCGGGAAGATCGATGCCTTCATCGTCATCGAACCAATAGACGTCAGCGCTCGATATCGTGTAATTCTGGCTGAAATCGTATTGAATCCATTGCGTCGTGTTCGGATTGTCCCAGTTGCCGTACACGGAGTGCCCGCGATCGTTCGAGCTCGTCGGCGTATAGCCGTCGTTCAGTCCCGTCAGGCTCTCCCACGACGAGACGAAGGACGTCGATGCCGTGCCGAGCGGCGCGATGTTGGACGGCGTTGGCGTGCCGCCGTACAAGGCCGTGATCTCCGAAGCGCTGAGCGCGCGGCTGTACATGCGGAAGTCGTCGACCGACCCGTTGAAGTAAGGATCTCCCGAATACTGGGATCTGCCGATCCAGTTTTGCGTCGTATTGCCGAGGCTAGACGGATTAAGCGTCATGCTCGCGTTCGTCGCCACTTGCACCCCGTCGACGTAAAGCCTGCCCGTCGAGCCGGAAATCGTGACGGCGACGTGTTTCCAGACGCCGGTCGGGAACGCGGTCGTCGAGCTGATTTGCTGCTCCGACCCGTTACCGTTCGTCGTGATGGCGAATCGAAGCCCGGCCGCTCCCGGTTGCGGCGACAGGAACATATAATTCGTCGTGCCCGTGCCGATGTCGAAGATGCGCGTCCAGTTGCTAAGACTGTTCGCTTTCACCCACGCCGCGACCGTGAAGCTCGTCGCGCCGTTCGCGATGCCGTTCGGCATGCTCACGTAACCGGTCGAGCCGTTCAAGCTAACGGCGTTGCCGCTCTGTCCCGCTGCCCAAGTCGCCCCGCCGTTTAACGTGCCCGTCTTGCCGTTGCCGGACGTATCGGCCGCCGAAGTGCCGCTCGTCTCGCTGAACTGATAGCGGACGAGTTGATCCGGCAATGCGGCTTGAACGGTGATCGTCACCGAATCCGTCGCCGTCAACGCGGTATCGCTAGCGGAGAGTTGGAACACGTACGTTCCCGCCGCCGTGACCGTCGCGGTCGTGTTCAGCGAGCTTGCGTTCGCGATCGTAGCCGTGCCCGGTCCGCTTTGCAGGCTCCATGTCGTCGTCACCGCGGCGCCGCTCGGCAATCCGTCGTCGCTCACGGTACCTGCCAGAGTGATAGCGGCCGGCAGCGTAACGGTTGCGTTCGAGCCTGCGTCGACGATCGGCGCATTGTTGACCGGCGTACCCTGTTGCAGCTTGATGTCATAGGTCGCGGCGGTACCGATGCTGAGGTTGACCGTCGTCGTTCCGCCCGCGGTCGCATTGACGGAGCCGACGGCGGCGTTGTTGACGAGGATGTTATACGTGCCTGCAGCCAATCCCCTGAACGTCGCTTTCGTCGTATGCGCCGTTCCCGGCGTCGCGTTCGCCAGCGTGAAATTGACGGCGTTTTTGGCGATGGCGATCGTCGCGCCCGTATATTTGTCGCGTTCGAGCTCCATGCCGAACTTCTCGGTAATGAGATTCAGCTTCTGGAATACGCCGTCCTTCGGCGTCACGGCATAATTGCCGCCGGAAGAGGTCACGTCGCAACCGTAGCAGTACAGGCCGAAGATCGGGTCGACCGCGACGTCGGCGCTCAAGATCTTGATCGCGCCGAACAAGCCGAGATCCGCTTCCCCGGACATGCCGCGCCAGCCGTTGAAGAGCGGCCCGCCGTCCAAGCCGAGCGCGCCGTTGTTGCCTTTGCTCGACTGGTACGTCCAAGACACCGCCCCGATGTCCGCCGCGTCCGAACTGATCTGCCCGGAGTTGATCGCGCTGACGTTGGCGATCTTTGCCGCGTACGACAGCCTTTGTTCGACTTCCGGCGTCGTCGAGTGGTTGCGGGTCCAATCGTCCATCGCATAGCCGGCAAGCGATACCGTGTATTGGAAGTTCCACCAAGGCTCTCCGGTAATCGTCACCGGATCGGTGTAGAAATACCAGACCGGCATCTGGCCGCGGGTCGCGCGGGTTTTCGTGTTGATTTTGCTTTTGATCGTAGTGTTGTTGTTCATCTTCGCGAGCGTGTACACCGCTTCTTCGCCCGTGTTGTCGTAGTTGTATTCGGAGCCGTAAGGATACGTCGTGTTGGCGAAATTGTTGTATTTGGTCGCCATTTTCGAGATCATGTCGTTCGCCTGCGTCGTATACCCTTCGTCCTGCAGCGCTTTGATGATTTCCGGCGTCGTCAATTCGCCCATTAATCCCGTATTCCAGTTATAAGCGACCGGTCCGTCGTACAGCGCTTTGAAAATGTTGTATGCCCGCAGCAAATACGTCGTCCGCGGATTGTCGTACGTGATCAAGTTCGGGTACAGCTTGGAAATTTTATACATGCTGAAAAACGTGTTGTAAATGTGCGGGTAGGCGTAGCCCCGGTACGTTGGCGTCGTATTCGGCACCGCCATGAGGAAGTCGTAGATAAGATAGTCCGAATGGTTCGTCGCCATCAGATTGTTCCAAATCGCGACCGTCAAGTAGTCGTCGAGGGCCGTAACTTCCGTCGCGACCGGGGTCTGAACGTTTTTCTCCGCCAGGAACTGCGCGTGGGTGTAGCCCCAATCGTCGCCCCAGCCCCAGTATCCGGCGAAATTGTTGCGCTTGGCGTTGTTCTGCATCATCCAGTCGTCGAACACTTTGTCCTTGATATTGCCCGGAACGTTCCACTGCTGGTTATTGACCATGAACGTCGCGTGGCGCTGCAATGCCGCGTCGATCGGCTCGATCGCGTAAAATTGAAGCACCGTCTTCTCCCCGTTGCCGTAAGTGACCGTCACGTTGTTCGGCCCGAGACGGCTCATCGTCAGGGAGTAAAGCTTATGATCCGTGCCCGTCGTGCCAAGCGAGGCGATCGTCGTCTCGGACGGATATTGGGCGACGACGGACGTGATCGCCTTCGACGTGTGCAGGTCGAACTTCGCGGTCTGGTTCGTCGGCACGATCATGCCCGGCACGACGTTGACGTCGACGAGACCTTCCGTATACAGCTTATCTTTGAGCGCTTGCTCGTTCGCCGTTTTGAAAAACTTGAACGAATACGTTTTGCTCGCGTTCGGCGCGAGCGTCAGGCTCGTGTTCGGCAAGTAACCGCGGTTCGTGCTCTTGATGACGTTGGAGTGGATATAGTACACGGTAAGCCCTTCCGGCCAGCCGCCTTGGTCGGCCGACCAATTGCTGCCCGGATGCTCCTCGACGCGCCAGTTGTCCATATACTCGAAGCCGGCGCCCGTCGTCGCGTCCGGGATCATGAGCAAGGAAGGACCGATGCCGCTTGGGCGCTGAGCTGTAATGTAAGAACTGTTGTTACCGACGAAGGAGTGCGTAACGACCCGCGTTTCGTAGATTTGTTCGTTGTTGCCGCCGGACCAGAACTCGTTGAACGGCAGCGGCAAGCCTAGGTCGCCGATCTCCAACGTCTGCGTGCTCGTATTCGTCAAGTTGATCGACCAGACTAGCGCGTCGTTCACGAGCGAATACGTCTCGACGACTTTGAAGTTTTTGACGCCTTCGGCGTTCGTCGAGTTCTGATAGGTGACCGTCACCGTGCTGCCGCTCTGGCTTTGCGTTCTGCCGTCGGCGGACTTGCTCGTGAGAGCGGTCGTCCATGCCCCGGAGCCGAGCCGGTATTTGAACATCAGTTCACCGACCCACTGATGGTCGGCCGTGTTCTGGTTCGGAGCGTTCGTTCCGTTCATGACGTAGTTCGTCGGAAAATTGTCGCCCACGAGCTGGATCGACGTCAATTCGCCGTTCGATCCGGTTTGCACGTTAAAAGTCCCGTTCGTAATCGTATAAGCGGACGCCAGCTTCGGATAAACGATTAGAAATAAAGCGCTTACAAATAGACTTGCCGCAAATACGATCATTCGTTTCGTTTTCGGCAGGATGGCCTGCGAGAACATGATCCATTCCTCCTCGGTTATCGTTTTTCAGCCGGTTTTCTCCTTCTGGATGTCCCTGTCTTCTCTCTTTGCCAATGCGGGCGCCGCCCTCATCACCTCCTTTCCGCCGATTTCGAAAATCTAAACGTTTAGATTTTTGCTTAAAAGAATTCAGCATTGCCCGCAAGCCGCAACCGTATCACGTTCGATCAGCGCACAGCCCGGCATCGGCCGGTTATCCGCCTGCTCGGCTGTCATTCATATCCCCGATGACGCGAAGTACTCTTCCCGGGTATTGAGCTTGACGTTGCGGGTGCCGTTCAGCACGAAGATCACGGTGGCGGTCTTGACGTTGGATGTGGCCGCGATAAGTTTGATGCCGATCTCCGTCAACGGCCGCACTTTCTCGTTTAATCGTTTAGAAAAGTTCTTGCCTTCGTTATATCATGCGCCCTTCTCAGGCCGCAACGGCTAATCCTGTCTAAGTTTGTCGAAATGGCGGATGCGACGAAAAAAAAGAACCGCAAGCGAACGGTTCGTTCGTCGCGGCCCTCTCGGCATCCCTTATTTTCCCTGGAACGCCTTATTGTAACACTTGCGGCATACCGGCTTGTAGTCTTCGCTGCCGCCGACTTGGATTTGTTCGCCCTCGTTGACCGGGACGCCGTCCTTGAACCGGATGACCATCGTCGCTTTGCGGTCGCAATACCAGCAGATCGTCTTGATCTCTTCGATCTTGTCCGCGTACACGAGCAGATTATAGCTTCCTTCGAACAATTCGTTCTGGAAATCGTTCTTCAGTCCGAACGCCATGACCGGCACGTTCAGCTCGTCCACGACCCTCGTCAGTTCCACGATATGATGCTTCTTCAGCCACTGGGCTTCGTCTACGAGCACGCAGAAGAATCGGCCGGATCCGGACAGCTGCGTTTTGACCGCTTCATATAGGTTCGTGCGCTCGTCGACGGGAATCGCCGGACGCGTGAAGCCGACCCGGGAACCGATCCGGTCCGATCCGTTTCTCGTATCGATGGACGGCGTGAAGATGAGCACGGGCTTGCCTTGCTCCTCGTAGTTGTGCGCGACTTTAATGATCTCGAACGACTTGCCGCTGTTCATCGTCCCGTATTTGAAATAAAGTTGTGCCACTGTGCAACCTCCGCAATGATGATCGATAGCCACCATTATACATGAGAAAGACTCCCCGTAATAGGGAGTCTTGTCAGCTTTTATCGGATTGCGGCGACCGCCTCCAACAAATCCGCGATCTTGATTTTGCGGCCTTCCCGGGAACTCTCGATCGCTCCGAGCACCATCGCCATGCTGTGGATGTTGTCGCGGCAATCCGTCTCCGCTTTTCTTCCTTCGGCGAGCGCGGCGAACATCTCGTCCAGGCAGCCGTCGTGGAACGTATTCCCGATTTCGGCGGGCTCCGCTTCCACGCGCGCGTAATCGCGGATGAACTTGCCCTCTTGGTTGCCGGGAGCAACGACTTCGGCATAAGGGTTGCCCGCGCCGTCCCACAAGATCGTGCCTCTCTCGCCCGTGATCCGCCATGACGCTTCCCATGACGTCGGCGCGCCTTCCGCGCACCAGGAACCGCGGTAGCAGAACACCGAGCCGTCCGACATCTCGAAGATGCAGATGGCCGCCGCTTGTCCGGCGTACCAAGAGCCGGCGGGATTGAATTCCTGGCAATAGACCGATACCGGATTCGCGCCGAGAATGAGACGCGCCTGATCGAACGTGTGGATGGCCATGTCGAGCAGCAGCGGACTGTCCATCGCTTCCCTGAATCCCCCGAAGTGAGGCCCGATGAAGAAATCAGCTCCCGCGTATCCGGGCTTGCCGATCGCGCCGCCGTCGATCATTCCCTTCAATGCGCGGATTCTCGGATCGTATCTGCGATTCTGCATGACGGCGTGCGTTCGGCCCGTACGTTCCGCGACTTGGACGATGTCCGAGCATTTCGGCAGCGTCTCGGCGAGCGGTTTCTCCGCGAGCACGTCGCAGCCGAGCGTCATCGCCGTCGTGCCGATCGCGTGATGGCTGGCCGGAATCGTAATGTCGAAAACAAGGTTCGCTCCGGTCTGCCGGATCGCTTCCGTAAGGTCGGTAAACGCCGGACAAACCAATCCGTGCCTCTCCGCCAACGCTTCCGCGAACTCGAGCTTGATGTCGATGAGCGCGACGATCTCCGCGTCCGGTCTCGCCATCGCGTAGCGGACCCAAGTATTAGCCATGCCGCCGCATCCCGCTATGGCGATTCGATAAGTTGCCGTCATTCGTTCTTCTCCCCTTGCGCCCCGGGGAACACTCCGATTTTGTTCCGAGGACTCGTGATACACTCATTATAAACGGTGAATAATTCGAATTCTCTATGTAATCCTGTGTTAAACTAGTCGTATCTTGTTCGAAATGAGGCCGATGGATGATGACTTCCGACAGCCAACTCCGAGAGAACACCCGGCTGCCCGACAAAACGTTTCCGTTCCACGCTTTCGATAACGGGAACGCCTTCGTCGCCCAGGAGCAGAACGTCCTGTTCCTGCATTGGCACGAGCATCTCGAAATGATCATCATGCGGGAAGGATCCGCGGTGTTCCACATCGACAGCGAGCCCTACGACGTCCGGACGGGCGACATTCTTATCGTGCCTTCGGGCGCCCTCCACGTCGGGTATTGCTTGGCTGACGGCCCGGTTCGATACGTATCCGTCGTCTTCAGTCCGGCTCTCTTCCAAGAGTTCTCGATAGATCCGGTTTACCGCGGATTGATTCGCCCTCTCGTGGACGGACAGCCGCTCGGTCCTTCGAAGCTCGATAGCGGCCATCCGGATTCCCTTGCCGCGCAAGCGCTGCTGGAATCCGCATGCCGGGAATACGAGGACAAGAAGCCCGATTACCGGCTCGCCGTCAAAGCGAACCTGTTGTTGCTGTTCATCCGCCTGTCCCGCTTGGCCCCGGCTCGCGTTCAGCCTTCCGACGCTCCCCGGACGAGGGATTGGGAGCCATTCAAACGGCTCATTCGCCACGTGGCCGACCGTTGCGACGAACGGATGTCGGTCGGAGAAGCGGCCGCTCGCGTCAACATGAGCGTCTTTCACTTCTGCAAGACGTTCAAGAAAGCGACGGGAAGGACGTTCGTCGATTACGTCAACCTGTGCAAAATCGAAAAGGCGGATCGGTTGCTGCAAGAAAGCGGCCTGTCCGTCACGGAAATCGCGGACGCGGTCGGCTGCGGCAACCCGAACTATTTTACGAAGCTGTACAAGCAGTATAGGGGCATGCCCCCCTCCCGCGCTCGCAAGCGGGATATCCCAAAATAAGGAATGGAGGATGGCCGGCAATATCCGATCCGATAGGATGATGGCGAGGCGCAACCCAGTAGCCGGATGATCAGATTAGTCCATTGTTTTGTCGCAGAAAAACCCTCTGTTAAGCCGACGTTGCCACATCGGTCCTAACAGGGGGCTTTCGATTCATGCGGAGGGACTTAATGCTTCACCCAGCTAAGCTCGGGCGACACTTCGACGATGCACTCCGGCGCTTCCCATTCCGCGTTCTCGACGAACGGCGCGACCGGATACATTCTGAAATCCGCGTCCGGCAGCCCTTGAAGCAACGATTGCAGCACTTCGGGTCTCGTCTCCCGGGGGTCGAGCCAGGCGTCCATCGACTCCTCGTCCAGAATGACCGGGAGCGGATCTCCGGTTTCGAACAAGGCTCCTCTCGTGATAACGGTGCTCATCGGGAACTCGTTTCTCTCCGAATCGAGCCATACGTCGTAGATGCCCGGCATCGCGAACGTCGATAACGTCCGGTGCACGACTCGCCACGCGCTCTTGCTTTTGCCTTCCGTCCGCCATACGTAAAATCCGCTGCAAGGAATGACGCAGCGTTTCTTGCGCAGCATGAGACGCAAGTAATTACGGTCGCTTAGCATATCGAGGCTCGCGTTGATCGAATTTTTCCCCCAATACGGCATAAGCCCCCAGCGATGTTGGTTCAGGCAGCGCTCCTCGCCGATTTGCTGTATGATCGGAATTTGCTGCGTCGGCGCGATATTGAACCTGCGAAGATAGGGAACATGAACCCGATCGATACGGAAGCTCTCCGTCAAATCGGCCAACTCCGCCGTCAACGAGAAACGATTGCACACGGTCAATCACCCATTTCCATGAATTTACTATTCATCAGTGTGGGCGACCGCTGGTAAAATTATGTATGACAAAGAGCGATTCTCGGGCAGATACTTCGTCTCGCGTATAAACCCTCCTCGCGCAGCCCACATTCTCGATGAAAACACCTCCAACGAAAAAAGAGGCAACCCCTCTGTCGATCGACGTTGGGATTGCCTCTTTCCGTTCATTTAATCCAAGCCGTAATCCGCGAGTCCGATCGGAAGCGCCGCCGGCTTATCGCACGTGCTTTTCATCTCGTAGTGGGCTTTCGCGTCGGACGCGTCGTGGAACCCGTGCATCGCTTCGAGCACGTGGTACGCCAGTTGTCCGCTCGCGCGGTGCTTGCGCCCGGCTTGGATCGCTTTCGCCATGTCAGCCGCTCCTACGCCGCGGGCGTTCTCCGACTTGCCGTGAGACAGCGGAATCTCGGACCAGCTATTCGCACCCGCGCGCTGGATGTACACCGGGCCGCCGAACGTGTTCGGATCCGGTACGATCAGCGTTCCTTGGCTGCCGTATACTTCGATGCGCGGCAATTGCGTGCCTCCCTTCACGTCGAAGCTCGTCAGCAGCGTGCCGATCGGACCGGCTTCGAATTGCAGGACGCCCGCGATGTGCGTGGCGATCTCCGGTTTCATCACATGGCCTCTCCTCGGCTCGCTGCCGATCGTCCGTTCCGGGAACGAAATTCTCGACATGCCAGTCACCGTCTTGATCGGACCGAGCAAGGCGATCAGCGCCGTCAAGTAGTAAGGCCCCATATCGAACATCGGACCGCCGCCGATTTGATAGAAGAACTCCGGGTTCGGATGCCAATCTTCCGGACCGCCGCCCAACATGAACGCCGTCGCGCCGATCGGCGTGCCGATCCAGCCGTCCTCGATCAGCTTGACGCAAGTCTGGATGCCGCCGCCGAGGAAAGTATCCGGCGCGCAGCCGACGTACAGTCCCTTTTGCTTCGCGAGCTCGAGTACTTTCAGCCCGTCCTCGCGGGTAACCGCGAGCGGCTTCTCCACGTAGACGTGCTTGCCGGCCTCTAGCGCCTGAAGGCAGACGTTGGCGTGCGCTTGGGGAATCGTCAAATTGATGATCATCTCGATCTCCGGATCGTTCAGCAGTTCTTCGACCGAGCAGCCCCGAATGCCGTACTCCTCGCCTTTCGCTTTCGCGCGCTCGACGTCGATGTCCGCGCACGCGACGATCTCCATCGATTCGAAACGGTTGCCGTTCTGAAAATAGATGCCGCTGATGTTGCCCGTGCCGATCATGCCCACCTTGATCTTCTTCATGGAATGAATCTCGCTCCTCGTCCATTCTGTTTAGGTCAATTCTAATTACTACTCTAGCATTGTTCGGCATAACCAATCTGGCTCAATCGTTATTGCAATTTGGCATAACCTGAAAGAAAACCGACGAGGTTTAACCGCGCGGGGCGATGTTATTCCGACGAAATGAGCGATTGCGACGATTTAGCGGCGTGTGGCGATGTAATTCCGACGAAATGAGCGATTGCGACGATTTAGCGGCGTGTGGCAGCGTTATTCCGACGAAAAGATCGATTGCGACGATTTAGCGGCGTGTGGCGGCGTTATTCCGACGAAAAGAGCGATTGCGACGATTTAGCGGCGCGGGGCGATGTTATTCCGGCGAAAAGAGCCATTGCGACGATTTAGCGGCGCGGGGCGATGTTATTCCGGCGAACCAGGTCATTGAGCGAATTTAGCGGCGTTCGGCATCGTTTGTTCGAGCGCCTGCCGTAATGCCGTGGAAGATTTGGTCGGTGATCAGCAGGTGCATGACGATCGACGGAATCGAGATTATCGCGAGTACCGCGAAATGCGCGCCGTAGTTGGACGAGTATTAGTCATGAAGTAGACGATGGCGAACGGAAGCGTGCGCAGCCTGTCCGTATTGAAGTACGAGACGCCCATGACGCCCATGATGAATTCGTTCCAGCAACTGAGGAAGGCGTGTACCGCTATCGTCGTGATCGCCGGGCTTCAATACTGGCAGGATGATCCGGAAGATCAAGCCGGGAACGCTGCCGTCGCAGTACAAAAGGGAAAATACGGGCCGTTAGAATGCATTGAACGGCAAAAAAAGAGGCTTCCCGCGCGGAAAGCCTCTTGTACGTATGATTGCCAATCTATTCGAAGTAGTAAACGAACGCGATCGCTCCGGGTCCCGTATGCGTGCTGATGATCGGCGTCGTGTCTTCGATGCGGATCCGATCGTAACCCGTCTGCTCGAAAATCGCATCCTTCAGCTTCGAAGCCAACTCGTAGCCGTCCGCGTGAATGAGACCGACGCCTTTGATCGTACGGCCTCGAACGTCTTCGACGAATTGCTTGGCCAAGTATTCGACGATATGCGAGCGGCTTCTGACCTTTGCGACCGGCGTATATTCTCCTCCGTCGAGAGAGGCGATGATTTTGATCTTCAGCAGCGATCCGATCCAAGCCGTTCCCTTGCCGATCCGGCCGCCCTTCACCAAATTATCAAGCGTGTCGACGACGACGAACAGCCGCGTCTGCTCGCGGACGACGTCCAATCGCGCTAAAATATCCTCTACGCTTCTGCCCGCGCGCGCCATCTCGGCCGCTTCGACGACTTGGAACCCGAGCGCTTGGGTAATGTACCTCGAATCGACGACCGTCACTTTCGTGTCGGTCATATCCGCCGCCATCTGCGCGGAACGGACCGTTCCGCTCATGTTGCCGGTCATATGGATCGACAGCACTTCGCTGCCATCGGCTCCGAGCCGGTCATATACTTCCAGGAAGGCACCCGCCGGAGGCTGCGAGCTCTTCGGCAGCTCCTTCGCTTGCTTCATCTCGATCATGAACTGCGCGGGGGTAATGTCGACGCGGTCCAAATACACGCGGCCGTCCAAGCATAAAGATAACGGCACGACTTCGATGCCGTATTGCCGTAAGAGGTCGTCCGATAAGTCGACGGTGGAATCCGTCACGATTTTTATGGAGGCCAAAAGGTCATCCTGCTTTCGCCAGTTGATCGAATCCGTCCCGAACTGTCGAGAACGTATTCGTGTTGTCTATTATCTCTTACGTTCCGAAAGCAATAACGGTTCCTTGAAGATAAAGCCAGCCGGATCCGACGCCTCGCCGTTCCCGATCATGTTCGCCATTTTCTCTGCGATGACCCCGTATACTTCGGAGTCGAAGACGACTTTCTTCACGTTGTCCGGCAACAGCTCCGGACAGTCCGACGTGCATAACGCGACGAGCTGGCCAGGTCCGACCGTTCGCAGCGCGGCGGCGCATAGAAACTCGTTCGCGACGAAGCCGACGTCCTGCTCGCGGCCGATGAGGAAGCTTTTCAATTCTGCTTCGCCCGAATAGACGTGAAAGTTCGATTCCGAGACGCCCGATGCTTCCTTGACATAAGCGATAACCCCCGGATCGTTGTAGACGTCGACGATGGCGTAGTCCGCTTCTTGCCCAGCCATCGATGCCGCCTCCGCGAATGCCGCTTTGAAATCGGGAATCATTTTGCTGAACAGCTCGTCGTCTAGCCGGCTATCGATCCCCATGACCGGGACGCCCATGCCGTAACGATTCGATATTTGGTAGAAGGCCGAGGGGCTCGTGTTCCATACGAACACGCCGTCGAGTTCCCTTTCGAGAATGACGTCGAGCTTCGGTTCCTCGTGATCGAACGAAGCGACGACGATCTGGTAACCGTGCCGATTCAATCGTTCCCCAAGGAGAAATACGCCATTGGCGTATCGGAGCGTCGACCAGTACGGTTCTTCCGGCGAACGCGGCAGCATGATCCCGATCAGGTCGGACTTGCCCCGCTTCAGCGATCGCGCGTTCAAATTGCGAACGTACTTCAACTTCTCGGCCGCTTTCAGCACTTTCGACTTCGTCTCGGGGGAGATCGATTGATTGCCGACATTGTTCAAAATATACGAGACGGTCGCGGTCGATACGTCCGCTTCCTTCGCGATGTCTTTCATCGTGATTTTCTTCATCGTTACCGGCCCTCGCCCGCTTATTCGATTAAGCCAACCTTATTACGGAGAGCAGGCCTTGTCAATTCCCGCTTGCCGCGACGCGAAGCGCGAATAGTCTCTCGGCGATATCGTCCAAGCGGTCGCGAACGAGAATGGCGTTGCGATAACGATCGGGAAGTCGCTCGAATCCGTAATAGACACCGACCAATCCGCCGGCGATCGCGCCAATCGTATCGCTATCCCCGCCCTTATTCGCGGCGAGTTGGACCGTCTCTTCGAAAGAATCCGCGTTATAGGCGAAATGGAGCGCCCACTTCCAGCTATGGACGACGAAGCCGCTCGGCTCGCATCCCGGATCGCCGTCCAGCGACTCTTCGTATTCGGTGCCTGTAACTTCTGCCCGGATCGCTTGGCATAGCTCTTCCCCGCGCAGAATTCGATGAACGATGCGGTTGTATGACACGCAAGCTTGATCGCACCTTTCGTCGTAATGCGTCATTCTCGATTGGATAACGGAAACACGCTCGACGTCCTCGAGCCTCGCGTAGGCAAGCGCTACCGGGATGCAACGCATAAGCGTTCCGTTGCCCCCGCTTCGCCCGAGATCCTGGTCCGTCAGCAATGCCGCCTCGAACCAGCTGCCGTCGTACGAGCTCAAAACGCGCCTGACGATATTGCCGATGTCTTTCGGCTTCGACGCGTACCACTCGAGAAATCGCTCGCCGATCGACGTCATCGGCGAACCCGGATTCGCGAGGATGCCTTCCGCCACGCACAACGTCATCATCGTATCGTCGGTCACTTCTCCCGGCTCGAGACGCCATACGCCTCCGCCGACGATTTCGGTCAAGTAGCCGTGCCGCCGCTTGACCTCGCTTGCCGTCATGAACTCCGTCGTCCCGCCAAGGGCATCCCCGATAGCAACGCCGTAGAGTCCCCCTTTGATTTTATCGAGCAAGCTCGAATCTCCCATCCGGTTTCCTCCTCCTCCCGATTTCCCTTACGCCGTTATACCCTTCGCTCAGAGCTTCCGATAAACGTTCTTGATTAAGGATGATAGCGTTCGATCAGCTTGGCACGTTGCTCCCATAGGCCGCGGCTGACGTTAACGAGATACGGCTCGGGATTCAGCTTGCGAAGGTGTTCGGGCCAGAACAGGGCGATCTGCCGTTCGTGGAACTTCTGAATGTCCGGCAAGGCGGGCAGTTCATAGACGAGTTCGCCTTCTTTGAAAACAGGGTGCAAGAGCGGAAACACCTCGTAATTCTCGATCTCCTTGAAGCGGTGCGGGTGGAGCGGATCGAGCAGCTTTAACGGCGCACCGCTCCTCACGGCCTCGCCCTCTTTCGGCATGCAGACGTAGTCAGCAACGGCCATTCCCGTCTCTAAGCTTACGATCCGGTACGCGTCTTTGACGCCGGGCGTCGAGATTTTCTCCGGATTGCCCGATATCTTGATGACCGGTTCGAGGGCGCCGTCTTTCTCCCTTGCGATCAACTTATAGACTCCGCCGAGCGCCGGTTGGTCGAACGCGGTAATAAGCTGCGTGCCGACGCCCCAGATGTCGATTCGGGCCCCTTGCGCCTTCAGTTCGGCGATGATGTTCTCGTCCAGATCGTTCGAAGCGACGATGCGTACGTCCGGGAACCCCGCCTCGTCGAGCATTTCCCGGGCTCGCTTCGATAAGTAGGCCAAGTCGCCGCTGTCGAGCCGAATGCCCTTCAACTCCTTGCCTTGTTCACGTAGCAGCTTCGCGACCTTGATCGCGTTCGGAACGCCGCTCTTCAGCGTATCGTAAGTGTCCACGAGCAGCGTCACGTGATCCGGCAACGCCTCCGCGTACTTACGAAAAGCTTCCTCTTCGCTGTCGTGGCCTTGCACCCATGCATGGGCATGCGTACCGGAAGTCGGAATGCCGAAACGCATGCCCGCCCTCATGTTCGACGTGGCGTGAAATCCGGCGACGTACGCAGCTCGCGCTCCCCACACCGCCGCGTCGGCTTCTTGCGCCCGCCGCGTTCCGAATTCGAGCAGCCGATCGTTCGGAGCGACTCTCTTGATTCTCGACGCCTTCGTCGCGATCAGCGTCTGGTAGTTCAAGAAGTTCAGCAGCGCCGTCTCGACGAGCTGCGCTTCGAAGATGCGGGCGTCGACCCGGACGAGGGGCTCGTTCGGGAAGACAAGCGTTCCTTCCGGGACCGCGTGCAAGTCGCCCGTGAAGCAGAAAGCCCGTAACTCGGCCAGAAACCCTTCGTCGTAATTCTCTTCCTGAGTGCGCAAGTATGCGATCTCTTCGTCGTCGAAAGCTAAATCGCGAATGTAATCGACGATTCGCTCGAGCCCGGCGGCCACCGCGTAGCCGCCGCCGAACGGAAGCTTGCGGAAGTAAACCTCGAAGACGGCCCGCTCGTTCGCCGAGCCGTTCTTCCAGTGCGCGTACATCATGTTGATCTGGTATTTATCCGTATGAAGCGTTAAATTGTCTCCCATGTCCTCACGCCTTCCACCACTCGTCGTATACCGTTACCGGCCCTTGCCGCTTATGCTCCGTCAGGTCGTAGCGCTCTTCGATCTTGCGGGCGACGTCCTCGGAAACGGGCTTCAATTCCAGGTAATCGTCCAGTTGTTCGTAAGTCAATCCAAGGGCGTCCTCGTCGGGCAGGCCCGGCTTGTCGTCTTCCAAATCCGCGGTCGGCTTCTTCGTATACAAATGCGACGGGCAATCGAGCGCTTGGAGCAACGCTTTGCCTTGCCGCTTGTTCAACCCGTAGATCGGCGCGACGTCGCAAGCACCGTCCCCGTGCTTCGTAAAGAAGCCGGTTATTGCCTCCGCGGCGTGATCCGTCCCGATGACGAGCAAGCGATAATGAGCGCCGAGATCGTATTGCGCCTTCATTCTTTCCCGCGCCTTCACGTTGCCCCGCAGGAAATCGCTGAGTTTCTCGCCCGTCGCATCCTCGAATGCCCGGATCGAAGCCTCCGCCGCCGCTTTGATATTCACCGTCACGACGCGATTCGCCTCGATGAATCGGATCGCGTCCTGCGCGTCTTCTTCGTCGGCCTGCACGTCGTAAGGCAAACGAACGGCCATGAATACGTAGTCGGAGCCATCCCCGCCCTCGGCGTTCAGCTCGTTAACGGCGAGCTGCGCTAGCTTGCCGGCGAGCGTAGAATCCTGTCCCCCGGATTGCCCCAGCACGTAACCTTTCGCGCCAGAACGGATCAAATACTTTTTCAGAAAATCGACCCTTTCCCGAATTTCCTGGCGGGCGTCTATCGTCGGTTTCACCTTCAGCGCATTCGCGATCACGCGTTGTTTGTTCGTCATCGTCGTTCCTCCCGTCAATCATTATCGTTAACCGCGTTCGACCAGGGCTCCTAGAACGCCGGAGAAATGCCCGAGCGCCCATTCGTGCCCGGCCTCGTTAAAGCTCGCGACGGCGTCTTCATGTATGATGGTTCGAAATCCTTTGTTGTACGCATCGACCGCCGTATGAAGAACGCAAATATCGGTGCACACGCCCACGAGATGGATTTCTTCGATGCCTCTTTCCCTTAGCTTCTGATCCAGATCGGTTCCGGCGAACGCGCTGTACCTCTTTTTGTCCATCCAGTAAGCGCTCTGCCCGTTGGACCGATACCATTCGTCCAGTTTGCCGTACAACTGCCTTCCTTCCGTTCCGCGGATATTATGGGGAGGGAACAGCTTCGTTTCCGGATGGTACGGGTCATCTTCTTCGTGAAGATCGACCGCCAATACGACGAAATCTCCTTGCTTCGCGAACCGGTCCGCCAATTCCGCGATTCTCATCTCGATATCGATCGCGGGCTGGCCGCAAGGCAGCTTGCCGACGACGAAGTCGACCGTGTAATCGATGACGATCAATGCGTTCATGCTCTTTTCCCCCTCGAATTGATACTATTATTTCGACAATATCAAGTGCCAGAAATCGAAACTATCCGTAAATAGATAGCCGAGGCTGATAGTCCGTGAATCGATACAACTGCGCGGCCCGTTGGGAATAACGGTTCGACGTGACGGGCTCGCCACGAGAATCCCGTACTTCCTCGATGATGCCGTTGCGGCTTTGCGTGGACGTGATTTTGCGAATAAAATTCTTCTCCTCGAACTCGGGAACGACAGTTCGAATGACTTGGTATAGTTCGCTGATCGTGAACCGTTCCGGGAGAAACTCCTTCGCGATCGTCGTCGTTAGCATCTGATGCCGCACGCGTTCCCATGCATCCGCGAGAATCGCGTTGTGATCGAAAGCGAGTCGCATCCGAAGCGCCTCTTCAACGGGAACGAGCTTCACGTCCGCCGCGTCGTCGGCCGCTTTGCGATTCATCAATTGCCTTTCGTTGACTAGCGCGAAGAACGCGTGGGAGATCATCCATCCTCTCGGATCTCTGCCCGGCTCGCTGTACACGTTGAAATACGCCAAATGAACGTCTTCGATCGAAGTCTCTTCCCGTAGCTCGCGTCTGGCCGACTCGTACATCGATTCCGTGTCTTTCGAGAATCCTCCCGGCAACGCCCACTGCCCTTCGAAGGGCCATCCCTTCCTCTCGATCAGCAGCACTTGCAACTCCATTAACGGCAGCGATTTCTTGGCCGCCCGGCGTTCCGTCGACGTAATCGTGAAAATGACGATATCCGCGGGCGCGCCGTCGGGCGTTCGATAGGAACTTGCGGAATATCCGGATTGCCGATTGTTCGTTTCGTCCATCGCGGTCACTCGCTCTACATAATGTCGTTTTGATATTTTCATTATGAACATATGAAATAGAAATGTCAATCCCGAAAAAGACAGCCCGCTTAGGAGCTGCCTTGTCTACGTTCTATTAAGATTCGAATAATTTCTGTCCGATATACTCGCCTTCGCGAACGCCGCCCGGGCAAGCATACATGCCGCTCGCGACGTGAAGCGTGTACTCGTTGAGCTTGTCGTTGCTCTGCATCATCTTGAGCATCGGCACGAACTGGATGTCCGGGTCGCGTTGATAGCTCAGGAACAGCAGTCCCGCGTTCACGTTGCCCGTTCGGGGATCGACGCCGTCCGTAAAGGAGAACGCCCTGCGGTGAATTTGTTGCTTCGATTCCTTCGCCAGGCGAACGTGCGCGGTATCCGGCATTTGCGACGCGTCGACGGCGTCGAACTCGCCTTTCTTGCCGTATGCGGCGCCCGATTCCTTATAACGGCCGAACGTGTCCTGCTGGTCGGCGAGGGACGAGCGGTCCCATACTTCCAGCAGCATTCGGATTTTGCGGAACGCCAAGTAGCTGCCGCCCTTCATCCAAGAAGGCTCGTCTTCGGCCGCCCACACGACCTCGTCGAAACCGGCCGGCGTCTGGTGCAAGCCGTTCGCAGTACCGTCCTTGAAGCCGAACAGATTGCGCGCCGTCTTGCCCGGCTGCCCGCTGATGAAGCCTTCGTTCATCCAATTCAGCGACGCGGAGCCCGTCGACAGGCGAATGAAGTTGCGGATCGCGTGGAAAGCGACCTGCTGGTCGTCCGCGCACACCTGCACGACGATATCGCCGCCGGACTGCGACGGGTCCAGGTTATCTTTCGGCATGCGAGGAATATCCTTCAAGTGCTTCGGAAGCTTGCCTCCTATGCCGAAGCGGTCGGTTCCGCCGATGCCGAACAGCGACGGACCGAACCCGAAAGTCGCCGTTAACCGCGATGCGGGCAAGTCCAGCGATTCGCCCGTGTCGCTCGGCGGAAGGTTCGGATTGTCGCCCGTAAGCATCGAGCCTCCCGACGTGCTCAAATCGGCGAACCGGGTCCAATCCTTCAGCAGCCGGATCAAGATGTCCCGATTCGGCGCCGTGATCCGGAAACTCGCCAAATACATGTAGGTCTGCTGAGGCGTAACGATGCCCGCTTGATGGACGCCGTACATCGGCACTTGCTCGCCCGCGGGATTGCCTACGGCTTGGGCGGTGCCGTCCGTGCCGATCGCCCGTTCGATCGCGGACATACCCGCGCCGCCGATCGCGAGGCCGACGCCGGCCACCGCGGACATTTTCAGGAAATCGCGCCTGGAAATGCCGCCTTTATTCGTTTGCTCTCCCATGTCGGACCTCCTCGTTCGCTGTTAAAGGATGCTTGCCGTTTGGGACATCAACGTGGACAATTGGCTCAGCTCGTCGCTGATTTCGCGAATTTGTTCCGTCGTCAGCTTGTCATAAGCGACGTATTCGCCGGTCGTTTGGTAGCCGAGGAGCGTTTGTTCCAATTTCACGAACTGGGCGTCGAGTTGCTTGCCCAGATCCGGGTTTTTCTCGTTCAGCGCCGGAATGATCGCCAAGTACACCGTTTTGGAGCCGCTCACGTTGGCCGCGAAGTCGACCAAGTCCGTATGCGAGTAGATTTCTTCTTCGCCGGTGATTTTGGACGTCGCCGCTTCGTTCAGCAGCTCCATCGCGCCCGCTACCATCGCTTTAGGCTCGAGCTCGAACGTAGCGACTTTCGATTGAAGCTCTTGCGTATCTTTCACGAGTTGATCCACGTATTTGTCCATGCCCCCGAGAGAGTTGTCCGCCCAGAGCGCTTTCTCGATGCGGTGGAAGCCGCCCCAAGCGTTCGGGTCTTCCGCGTCCGCCAGACGGGCGTCGATGCGCGGATCCAAGTCGCCGAAGCTTTCGGCGATCGGTTCGATCGTCTCGAAGTAGACGCGCGCTTGCGGGTACAGGCGCTTCGCTTCGTCCGCGTTCCCGGCTTTGACCGCTTCCGCGAACAGCTTCGATTGGCTAACGAGACCGTCGGCTTGCTCTTGAACGAACTTCTTGTAGTTGTCTACCGCTTTCGTCAACAGCTCGCTCGTGTTCGCCGTCGTCGGCTTGGCGTTCTTGAGAGCCGTCAACGCTTCCTGCAGCTTCGTCGCCGTAATCGTCAGCGCGTCGAAATCGACTTTATCGTAAGCCGATGCCGAGAAGATCGGCATGACGTACTTCTCCACTTCCGTATATTCGAGAGGGAAAACTTGGCGGACGGAGTTCTCGTAAGCGAGCCAAGCGTCGTTGACCGCTTTGCCGAGCTTTTTCACTTCGTCGAGGTTTTTCTTGCCGATGGCGTCTTGCAGCTTCGTCGTTTCTTCCTGCAGCTTCGCCGTGCCGTCTTGGATCGCGCTCGAATCTCCGGAAGGAGAAGCGCTTTGTTCCGCGGATCCGGAAGCGGCGGCCGCGGGCTCGTTCGAATCGTTCTTGCCGCAAGCGGCAATCATAACGACGAGCATGGAAGCGATAAGGACGTAATTTAACCTGGAAAAGCTTTTGCGGTTTCTGGCGTTCATAAACTGGACTACCCCCATTTAATCTGACGATTAAGCCATGATTTTATTGTTTTTCCGTTTGAACGGCAACGCTTGAAGAAGGACGACCGATAAGCCGGCCGCAAGGAACAGAAGCTGCGGGAGCGTGCTGTACCAAGACGGGTACAAGCTGAACGAAGCTTTCTCCGGCAAGTAATCCTGCACCGTCGAAGGGATGACGCCGGCCATCTGCAAGCTGTGGATGCCGGAGCCCATGAACTTGAAGCATAAGTAAAAGACAATCACGCTGGACGCGAGGAACACGGGGCGAACCGGAAGCCTCTTCCCCGCCTTGATGATGACGAACGCGCAGACGACGAGCACGCCGAATCCCGCGGCGATGCCGCCGGACAGCTCGCCTGCCGGCATTTTGCCGACCATGCCGATCAGGAAGATGACCGTTTCCAGCCCTTCGCGCGTAATCGCGAAAAACGCGATCAGCGCGAGGGAAATCATCTTGCCTCCCGACAGCGCCCGAGCGCTCTTGTCGGCGAGAAATTTGTTCCAGCGTTTGACGTCCGAGTTGCGGTGAAGCCAGTAGCTGACGTAGAGGAGCAGCAGGCTCGCGAATACGCCCGTCCATCCGTTAATGAGCGAATTGTTCCGTCCGAACGCGCTCGAGGACAACAGCAACGCGACGAGGAAACCGACCGCGACGCACACCGCGGCGCCCGCCGCCGTGCCGCCGATGACCCAACGCTTCGCCGGCGCGGAGTTCGCTTTCTTCGCGAACATGAGCAACGTGCCGACGACGAGCAGCGCCTCGATGCCCTCGCGAATAGGAATAAGCGCCGCGTCCATCCAAGTGTACTGCGCATCGATGAGAGGCGTAAGCGATTCGACCATCCGGTCGACGATGGCGGAAGCCCCGTCTCTCTTGCTCTCGCTGGACAGATAAGCGTCAAGTATGACCAAGTCGCGCTCGGATGCGTCGTACGCCGATTGGGACTGGCTGACGACGTCGCCTTCTACCGCGAGCCATTGCCGTTGCAGCAGCTTCGTTTCGGTTTGGGCTTCTTCCCACTTGCCTTGGGAGATCAGGTCGCCCGTCTGGCGAAGCTTCATGACGTATGTGCCGAGCGTAAGATTCATCTTGCCGTCGTTGTCCGCGAAGGCGCCCTCCGCGTACATTTGCAGCGAGAACCTTAAATCCGCGGCGTTCGCGGCCGCTTGTTTCGCGTCCTTGCCGACGAAGGCGAGCGATAACGCGGCGATCTTCCCGTCGATCTCGAGCGCCATGTCGAGCGACTGCCGCTTTGCCTCCGCTTTGTTCGCGGTCCACCACTTCTTGATCTGTCCGAACGACTCGGCGCCTTGCTCCAGCTTGCCGGCTTCCAGATCCGCGTTCATTTGTTCCGCGCTCGCGACGATCTCGCCGACGTCCTTATTGCCCGTCGCGGATTCCGCGTGCGCGACCGGTCCGTAAGTAAACGAAAATGCCGCAAACAATATAAACGCACAAACCGTCGTGAGAAGCGCCGCCGCGATCCGCTTGCTCCGGTCCATGCTCTTCATTGCGTTTGCCTCCCTATTGCGATGAAATGATAGCTTAAACCGGTGAGAATAATTCTCAATCTCAGCATAATTATAGACAGTAACCTAGAGGGTGTCAATTATAACTAATGTCTAAAAACGCACGATTATCAGCGCAACGGCGCGGAATAGACGGGAATTGTTTCTTTGCGAACCATGTCGTCCACTGACCGGTTCGGTCGGTTGGCCTGGTTCGGTGCGCTGGCTTTGTTCGGTCAGTTATTGGACATAAAATGAGGACCCCTTTTGGGAGCCCCCAAGGCTGTCGAAAAAGTCCGTATGTTTCGAAAACATGGATTCGTTTTTGGGAACCGCCGTTCCCTCTTGGCGGTTTTCGCGCCTTTGCGCCGACAACCTGCAAAAATGCAGGTTATTTAGCTCATTTCTTCCGAATATACGGTAGCCCTTAAGCGCGGGTTAGTCGATTTTTTCGAGTAACTGCCGACCGCGGTGCCCTTTACGCACGAGTTAGTCGATTTTTTCCATTAGCATTGCATTAAAAGAAGAGCCACATGTCAATCCCCGTACACCTTCCTTGGAAGGTGATCTGAATTTTCTGAAATT